>NZ_JAUXVR010000035.1 GCF_030680395.1 Methylobacter sp.
GGTTGTATCTCCGTCCTTGGAGGCCTACTCGGCGATCCGAATTGTGGACTATTACCGAACTCGAATGCAAATCGAGGAAGGCTTTCGCGATACCAAGAGCCATCATTACGGATTGGATTTAACACGCGCAAGCAGGATTCAAGCCGAACGCAGGGCTAATCTTTTGCTGATCGCAGCACTTATCATCTTTGCACTTTGGCTGGCTGGCCTCAGCCTAAAGGGCACCGCTACTGAACGACAGATCAAGGTTAATAGCGGTACAAAACGTTCGCCGTATTCGCTAGTTTTTTTCGGAAAAATCGCCTGTCGTTATGTTGTGTTTGAATTGCCCGATGATTATTTAAAACTGGCGCAGGCGCTGTTAGTCGGCTATTTTGAAAAATTGGAGAAAGGATAAATCGTGGGGATACCTCAGGGTCAGATTAAATTGATTTTTGATTAAAAACCAGTTCGTAGGTTGGGTTAGAGATAGCGTAACCCAATATTTTGCACATGTGTGTTGGGTTACGGCTAGCGCCTAACCCAACCATGATAAAAAAAGCGTCGCCCACGAAAAGCACGAAAATAGTTAAAACACATCGTTCCGAGGCTCCGGCGCTCACGTTATACAACAAGTCTGTTCAAGATCATCATTTGGAATGAATGCCTGAATGACTCGGATGTAGGCCGGAATAAGCCTGCCCGGCGTCAGCCAGGGTGGGTGTTTCCGGCACAATCGGAGTGTCGGAAACACCAGTTCTCGCTATCGCTTGAACCGGCTTATTCCGGCCTATGTAGCTACGTTGCTAATTTTTCGTGCCTTTCGTGCTTTTCGTGGATAATGCGTAACATCAGTTAATTAATTTAACGATCAATGGGTTATAGGTTAAACGTATGCAAAAATATGATCTTTTTAAAGTACCCGATAGACGCAAAATCAATAAGTTAAATAGAAATAGAATCGCAATTTGTTTTCCCCAATACTTTTTGAATTTGATTTCGCCACTTATTTTAACCACAACACATTGATTATAATGCTAAATATTTTTAAGGTAGCAGTATTGCATAGAGAGGCGACAAATGAATTTGACCATTAATTTCGTATGGATAGGGTGCGGCGAACTTGGCTTGCTCGAAAAGTTTATGATCTATTCGTGGAGGGCATGTGGATGCCAGGTGAATCTCTTTACACATTATCCCTCCGTAGATAAGAAACACGATAATACGTCGCTTGGCTTGCCACTCGACATTTGCGCGATCCACGACCTACCAACCATCATGGTGGAAGACAATGACAAGCCATTGGGTAAAAAGACCCGGGATGTACTTGCGGCCTGGTACACGGGTGTGATGCCGGCGTGGAAGGATGGAGGGAGGGTGCAGACATTTAATATGGTGGACTTAAGCAAGTCATATATTGGGATGCACCGGGTGGGGGTCGTTTTTGATATGAAAGTCGGGCCGAGTCCCCACATAAAAAAATATGTCGAGGCGAAAGTGTTTGAAAACAACTTCGTTAGTTACAACCGGTGCAATGCTGCCGAAAACCAATGTATGGGGTCCATGATGGCCATTCTGGAGGGCAACGCAAGATGGAAGTACGGCTTGGGGTTCGAAGATGGTCTGTTCACTTCAGGTCCCCAGCACGGCGGCCTTAACCCGGGTTCAATGAGCTTGAGCGTAGGTTCGGAATGGTTTCCCGTCGCAACTGATGCACACAAGAAAGCATTAGGGAAGAAGGGGCTTTTCACCACAGGGTCGATGAAGGGGCTTCGGGGTGAGTGGTACGACATAGGCCGAGACGGAAAGAATCGTCACATAAAAGAGGGGATTTTAGGAGCGACATTCGAAGGGATCGATGGAGAATATTATGGTCCTATCCGAATTTTCAAAAATGAGTGGGACCAGACGAACAAGTCAAGCAACCCCAATCCCACCACCGACCAGCAACGGAAGTTGGAGTGTGAACGAGCGCTTAAGTACTTAGTGCCGGAGGCGGAGAATCATGAGATGCTCAGCAAATTGCAGCAGCTTCTGCTGACACCTGCCATGAGCAACTTCATGGGGTTTAAGCGTTTCTAGCCTCGGCGTACAGGACTTGTCAAACTATCTGGATAATCACATACAAAAAAAAGGGGGTCAGGTCTTGCAATCACGTATTTTGCGTAACATGGCGCTCAACCGGAGCGCGGTTACAATGCGGTTTTATTTTTCAGCTTTCCTGGCCGCGCCCGGTTAGCTTTACATTATGTATCGACTACAAAGATGGAGGTGACCCATGTATTACATTGTTGAGACCGGCAAATCATTCGAACAGGCGTCGGTGGACCTTGATTCAGCGGTTAAACGGCACGGTTTTGGGGTGCTGTACGTCCACGATTTAGGAACCGCCCTTCGCAGTAAAGGCATTTCATTTGATGAGCAGTGCAAGATTTTCGAGGTTTGCAATCCGGGGCAGGCTGCGAAGGTTCTGTCAACCGATATGCGACTAAACATGGCGCTACCGTGTCGTATCTCGGTGTTCACGGAAAAAGGTAAAACGAAGATCGGCCTGATCAATCCAGCCGAAATGCTTTCGGCGTTATCCCAGGATGCCGCATTGGCGCAAATTGCCAGAGAAGTTGAGGAAAAAACCAAGCGAATGGTTGACGAGGCGAAATGAGTTCGTAGGATGGGTAGAACACAGTGAAACCGATCGCCTAGCCGTATTATGATAACGCTTATCATGGGTTTCGCTCACGCTCCACCCATCCTGCTTATCTGCATTTATCCCCTTACAAGAAGAGCCGTTCATGAATGACGATAAACGACCACATTCCAATGCTATGGCAAGATCTTTTTGATTTGTCCATGGTTATTGCATTATCCGATACCCGAATGTTGGGCAACTCTTTTATGTCAAATGTAAGGCCTGCCCCCATCGGTTTGGGTACCCGATTGGCGCGGACTACAGAATATGTAAAAGTCTGAATTTTATCTGAAAAAATCAGTAATAAGTTTAAAATCTAATTTACATTAAAAACCAGAAAAGATTTACTAAAACTGATCGGTTTAAAACGGCTAGAAGCAGCTATAAAAGGGTCGATAATTTTTATGTATTAATCGTCCCAAAAGTCCCCGCATCAAACTGGTGATCCGTAATTCCAAATTGGTCTAACCGTAGAGACGCGATTTATCGCGTCTAGATTAGCGGTACTCTCGTGATTATCTGGAGATCCCTCAAAAGACGCGATAAATCGCGTCTCTACCGTCCGCCATAGTCTTGCCAACAAACAATATTGTTTTATTTTATGTAAGTGCTCATTCATAAATATTCAGGCGTTAATCATAATTAACTTTCTGTTTTTTAAAGTATTGTTCGTGCCAATGCTGGAAAAATACCGAATTAATTTTGAACGGGTACTTAAGATCTAATATGGAAAACGCGCAAAAACTTGGGACGATTAATATTGTCAAGATGCCTTGAAAGCGTGAACACGCTTTAATATATCAAATAATATAATTTTTAGAGTTAGTGTATATACGTATCTGGTAATTAATCAAAGTGTGTTTTTGGCTTGGATCGCCCAGAAGTAAGGGCCTGGCGATAACCGAATATATGCCGACTTTTTTCTTTTCCCTTAGGTATTTATACGCATTGTTTTTGTAATTTAAAATGTTAATTTAGATCAGCTATCGGTTTGAATGCAGGGTAATTATACTTCCGCATTCCGTTGGCTCTAAATCCATAGTTAGTGTTAATTACGAAAAAGGTATATTGACGCGTTAGGATTCTATATGACGTAATTGTAATTGAGTGGTGTAATAATTTTATATTTTTAATGTTGATCAATATTTGTGAATAATAATTCTAATTAATAGATTGCAATTAAGTCATCCGGGCTTCTGGCCAGTTTATGGATGAATATGAAAATTGAACTCTTAATCTTATTTGGAGATAGATATGCGCAAATTACTTTACATTTTGGTAGCCATAATCAGCATTATGGCATTTTCATCTTCTTCGTTTGCGAAGTCCGCAAAAATCGATGGAACGATTAACCTGAACGTAGGTTCTGTAGCCGCAGGGATCGGCTGGAGTTGGGGAGGTGGTGTCATGACTTACGAGGGTGTTGAACACAACTTCGATATCAGCGGGCTTAGCTTGGCCGATGTCGGCATTTCCAAATTTTCCGCATCCGGAATCGTGTATAACTTGAAGGAATTGAAGGACTTCGAGGGCACTTATTACGGAGTGAAAACAGGCGTAACCCTCGCCGGTGGAAAAGGAGCGATAGCGCTGAAAAACAATCATGGTGTAGTGCTTGAACTGAACGGAACCGGGGAGGGTTTGAAGTTCGCTCTTGGGACGCAAGGTGTGACTATCAAGCTTAAGGATTAGTCCTGTTTTCTGGTTGAGTTCGGAAAAGGTCGCGTCGGCGGTCTTTTTTGGGCTCATCCGGATTCCAAATCAGAAAAAAGGGGTAAAAGTCTTTTTACTTTTTAATTCGAATGACCGCAAAAGGTCGAATTCAGCCAGTCAATGTCAGGTTCCGTTGCTTCTACTTTAGAAGCCGTCAGATCAAGTTCAGCGTTTTGCATCTTAATTCAACGTCTTGAAATACCAACAATGAAAAACCCCTTCAAAATTCTCACTGCCATTCTTCCACTTTTAACTATCGGATGCGGTAATTCAGCAGTGGTCTCTGCACCCTCTACCAAGCCATCCCCTGTTGCAGGTCAAAGCCAGGATTTTCTGTATAACTTATGGGCACAGGGCATCGACTTTTATGCCCGGGGGAACGAACCTTTCTGGAGCCTGGACATGGATTTTGACCAGCGATTCCAGTTCGAAGTTTTGAATGACCTGAACCTGAGCACGCCGCCGACCGAAGAGGCCTTGGGCCGGGACGCCAGGATCGCTCGATACCATGCCAAGACAGAATCAGGCGAACTAATTATTTCGACAACAGCGGAACCATGTACCGATACGATGTCCGGCGAACGCTTCGATTACTTCGTCGAGGTGCAGGCAAAGCATGCTGTAGACAAGTCATACCGGAATTTTACCGGATGCGGCGACTATGTCCCCGATATGCGGCTGACCGGTATTTGGGTGGTCGAACAGGTTGAAGGCGTAGCGCTCAAACCGGCTTCATTCATGAAAGGACTTCCGACGCTCGAATTATCGGCCGGAGAGCGGCGACTAAACGGACATGACGGTTGTAACGGCATCGGCGGCGCATTCTCCATAAAAAGAAATACGATCATCTTTAAGCAATTGATGAGCACCAGAATGTTCTGCTCTACGCCCGAGGGCACCCCCGATATCGGCGCGCTACTGGCCGAAAAGACTTATGATTTTGAATTCGGCAACAACCGTCTCTATCTGAAAAAGAACAATAAAACCATACTGACCCTGAAACATGTCGATTAACGATCATTCGCACTCAGCCGCCAAGACAGAGCGGGGATTTTAAAGCTTTTCTGAAATGCTTTTCCCTGTTTTAAAGAGTATATTTCATAAAGAGACACTGGCGTAAATCGAGGCGATTACCCATCCTACTTATCTGCATTTATCCCCTTACAAGAAGAGCCGGTCATGAACGACGATAAACGATCACACGAAGCCTTGAGCCTTAGAATGTTTTTCGACGACCAATTACATCATCTGCAAAAGCTCGTCAGCAGTGTGGGTAACCATATTCACGACAAGGAGCAGCGGACGGAGGACGACAGGCGGATCGTCGAAAGTTTCGTCGATGCCTCAAACAATAAGATGCGGGCCGTACACGATTACTCTGATAAGTTAAGGGAGCATGTACGAGCGCTATACAACCATGTGCTACAAGTCGCCGATGAGATTCCTCCGCCCGTCGACTTGAACCTGGAAGCATTCAGGACAAACCCGCTTATCAACGCTCTGTTTGTCAACAGCAACGACTTCGATAAGCTGTTTAATACCGATCGCGATGTGGATGTTTTTTTACGCGCCCACACCAAACATCAAGCCCCGGTATTATATGCACTGTTAACTGCCAGCAAGAGCGAAAAACGAACGCTGGGCGTAGCGATGCAAGGTGATATGCTCATTCGCGAAGTACTGCAAGAAGCGGTCAATTTCTCTTCACACAAAATCCATACGCCTTGCGCCAGCAGTGCAGCGCTAAACACGGCGCTAAAACAGTATCTGTTTGACCGCGTAGTCGCACTTGTCAAGCAGGAGATGACGTCTCGCAAGATCATTCAATCGTTCAAAACCGGCGATAATTCTTACGAGGCGCGAGTAAAAAGTCTGGCCAACCCTGATGTTTATCTGGACACACTGGTCGCGTATCTCGAAACCCCTGCCAAGCTGTTGAGCATTGATAAAATCCATATCAAGCTCAGTAAACTGGGCATCAAATTAGATGACGACGATAGGCAGTGCGCAAATGGCTTTGACATCCATGAGCTCGTTTGGAGTAACAATACCCGAACCGTGGCGTTACAAATTGCCCATGTCCGCTAAGAACGCGTTTTAAAGGCCACCGATCCAAACGGAACACTCGATAAAATAGGCAGAAGAGCGGCGGATGATCAGTATATTTTCAAGTCCGTCTATTGTTGTGCAAGCGGATCTTGTAGATAACGGCAGAAATCGCTTTAATACCCGCGCCCTAAGCTTTTAACTTCTATTAATACACCGTTTTCGAAACGAAGGTATTGCTGGAAACGGGAAGGGCCGAGATTGTATATCCACTCTTCTACCTGGATCTCTACATATTCTTGCAGATCAAGGGTTCTGTAAGGGAAACGTATCGTCCTGCTCACTATTTCAGTGTGGGATTCAATTGAGTCCGGCGGCCCGCATCGAGCAATTACCTCGTTTTTATAATCGCCCTCAATAACCAGGTTGTGCCCGCATCTCATCGCATAGGCGGTATTCAAACAACATAAACTCAGAACCAAGACCCATGTAATGTTATTTTTCATTGCATACACCTTTAAAGAAAAAGTTTTAAATGAGTTAGCCATCAAAATAATCCGGCATAAGTTTGACATTCGGTGATGGAAGGGCAAGCCGGAAACCCATTCTATATTGAAACAGAATGATGTTGGGTATAAAAGCGTGTCCGGGCTATAAATCTGTATAGCTTTCGTTTTTGGACAGACTACAGGGTTCCGGCAATTATGGGTAACATAAAAAATCAGTTCTGCAGGTGGGCTGTGCGTACCTTTTTTATAACTCAGGGCCAGCCCTTCAATCCTGTTTTAAGTTATTGAGTATTCGTTTGTTGTGCCCATTGTGTAAGGTAGGACAATACAAAAATTGTTTTTGAGGGTTTTATGTCAGATATTCGAGTGGAAAGTTGGATGGATCTTCATAGGGTTCTTTATGATCTTCCCCCTAATGCCGATACCCATAAGCGGTATAGATCAAATTATGTTTATCGAGGTGTGGCAGATAGCGGTTGGGGACTTGAAACCAGCCTTTATCGTATGGGTGGCGCTTTTGAAAGTGTAGAACGACCCTTACTCAGAAGTTTCAAGAAATACGCGGAAACCGGGTCAATTCCAGGCGATTCGCTATGGATAAGGCTTTCGGTAGCGCAGCACCATGGGCTTCCCACCCGGTTATTGGATTGGACTTTGTCTCCCAAGGTTGCGCTTCATTTCGCGACAGCGGAAGAAAATTACTACGATAAAGATGCGGCTATATGGCGAATTAATATACCCGAAGTCAAGAAGCTTCTTCCGGATACACTTAAGGAGGTGTTACATAATGCCTGTGCAGATTTGTTTTCTGTAGAAATGCTGGAGGACAATATTCGCACCCTGGAAACTCTTGATGCATGGCGGCCCGATCAACCCTTTATTTTATTTTTCGAGCCGCCTTCATTGGATGCCCGGATAATTAACCAAGGCGCCATTCTATCGGTAATGCCGGGACCGAGATTAGTGTTAGGCGAGTTTTTAAAACAACATCCGGTGTTATATGACCGAATAATCATACCCAAAGAACTTAAATGGGAGATTCGGGACAAGCTCGATCAAGACAATGTTACCGAACGCATGCTTTTTCCAGGACTGGACGGTCTTTCACGCTGGTTGAAGAGATATTATGGCGTCGGGCCGAATTCATAGTTGGGTTCGATGATTGGTTTTCATCGCTCAACATGACGGTGTTCGTTAATGGAGTCGTGGTGGGCAAACCTGAAACTTGTCGCCATATTGAAGCATGGGTGCTGCTTTGTTCGTTCCCACAGTTTCAACTCCAGAAAAAATCTATTTCTTGTAGCTCTCCACCAAGGTCTGCAACGCCAAGGCATTAAAAGGCGCGGCGCATTCTGCGGTATTGTCGAAATAAACATGCACTTCCTTATCTTGTTGGAGCCATCGGTCAATGCGCTCGGCCCAATAGGCCAGTTCGGGTTGGCTATAGGCAGAAACGTAAGTTTGTGCGTGTCCATGCAAGCGGATATAAACCAGGTTTGAGGTGACATGATCCCACATCGGCCAACTCTGGGCGTCCGATATGCAAACAGCGACTTCCGCTTTACTTAAGCAATCGGCTGTTTCATCATCAAACCAGGATGCGTGCCTGAATTCTATGTTGTGGCGCACTTCAGGCCATTGTTGTAAGGCGTCGATAAAATCTCTTAAGCGTGCCAAGTCCTTTTGGAATAAGCCGGGCAGTTGCCACAATACTACGGCCAGTTTTTCTCCAAGCGCTTCGGCATGGCTTTTCTCAATCAGCACCGACGGTAAGGGATCACGTAGTTTTTTGTTATGCGTTAAGTAACGATTGGCTTTTAATGCGAATCTGAATGTTGCCGGGGTTTCGTCGAACCATTTTTTAAACGTGTCGAGACTTTGCAGGCGGTAAAAAGTGCCGTTGATTTCCACTGCGGAAAAGCGCTCAGCGTAGAACCTCAGCCAGTCTTTTCGGGCGACGCCGGTGTAAAAATGCTGTTGCCAGTCCGGATAACCCCAGCCGCTGGTGCCGATGGAAATCATAGGTCTATAGACAAGACATATTTTTAGCCTTTCGTCTTTAGGCTTTAACCTTTGACACAAATCACCGGTTCCAGTTTGGCGACTTTTCGGGCCAGACCCGCTCTGTCGGCAACATCCACCACCGCACTGACATCTTTATAAGCCAAGGGGGCTTCTTCGGCTACGCCGCGCATCGACGGGCTGCGAATAATGATGCCTCGCGCAGCCAATTCTTCTACCACCGTTCTGCCTTGCCAATGCTTAGTCGCCTGGCTGCGGCTCATTGCCCGCCCCGCGCCATGACAGGCCGAACTGAACGAGCGCTGTTCGCTGTCTTTGGTGCCGCACAGCACATAAGAACTGGTGCCCATGGAACCGCCGATCAGCACCGGTTGACCGACTTCTTTAAATACGGATGGCAAATCGGGATGGCCCGGACCGAAAGCGCGGGTTGCGCCTTTGCGGTGTACGTACAGCGATTTTTTCCGGCCGTCAATCGTGTGCTGTTCGACCTTGCAGGTGTTGTGCGAAACATCGTAGAGTAAACCGAGATGGATGCCGGGAAATATCGTCGCAACAGCCTGCCGGGTTAAATGGGTGATAATCTGCCGATTGGCTAAAGCGCAATTGATGGCTGCCCGCATCGCGCCCAGATATTGCTTGCCTAAAGGTGAGTTTAACGGCGCGCAGGCCAGTTCGCGATCCGGCAAGGCGATCTGGTATTGAGCCGCCGACATTGCCATGTCTTTCAAGAACTCGGTGCCGATTTGATGACCCAAGCCTCTGGAACCGCAGTGAATGCTGATCACCACATCATCAACCCGCAAGCCGAAAGTTTTGGCGACATTCCGGTCAAAAATCTCCGCGACCCGCTGCACTTCCAGATAATGATTGCCGGAACCCAACGTGCCCATTTCATCTTTTTGCCGCTCACGGGCTTTAGGGGAAACATAGTGGGATTCAGCACCGGCCATACAGCCGTGTTCTTCAATGCGTTCCAGATCCTGCGCTTCGCCATAACCCTGTTCGAGCGCCCATTTTGCGCCGCCAGTTAGCATGCCGTGCATGGTTTCATGATTCAAATGTATCCGGCCCCTGCTGCCGAGACCGGCGGGAACCGTGCGGTATAACGCATCAGCCAGCGCCTGTTTGTGCGGCTGCAACTGGTCTACAGTAAGGCCGGTATGCAAGGTGCGCACACCGCAGGAAATATCGAAACCTACACCGCCGGCCGATACGACGCCGCCCTGATCTATATCAAAAGCGGCGACACCGCCGATCGGAAAACCGTAACCCCAGTGTGCGTCAGGCATCGCATAGGCGGCTTCAACAATACCGGGCAAGGTCGCGACATTGGTGATTTGTTCGTAAACTTTCTGGTCCATATCCTCCAGCAATTGCGCGTCGGCATAAATAATCGCGGGGACGCGCATGGCCCCTTGGGGTTGAATTTCCCAGCAAGTTTCATCTCGTTGTATAAATTGACGGGTATCCATTGAATAACTCCTCTAAACATCGACAACACATTGGGCAACCCACAAGTCATCGGCTTGTTGATAAACGCGCAGCTCGGTAAAAGTAGCGCCTTTGATTTCCACGGCGGGTTGGTGTTTTTGCCGATCAACGGCTTCGCCAAAAGCTGTCGCGGATAATGTACCGTTATCAATAACGACTTCATAGCGGTTGAACAGCAGACCGTGCGCAGACATTTCATAGACCAGTTCATTAATCCAGCTAACGAACAGCAGTTCAGTGTCGGGCGCTTCGCAATAGATACAGACGACTTTTGATGCAGAAACCGAGTCAAGATGGGTGACGACTGCGGTCATGGCGACAGCGGCTTGTTCGAACGCCTGTTCAAGCGTGGGCGCAATGCCGCGTATGCCGATGTCCGCTTCATGTTCAAAATGTTCCCAGTGGGGTGTTATCGATTGACTGTTCAATGGTCGGCCTCGCTATATGAGATGTGTCAGACAGGTTTTAATAATAAATAGACGCCAATTCCGGTCATCGCCAGACCGCTGATTAATTTGAGCCGGCGACCTTCCTTTTCCTGAAGCCGTCGTTGACTCAGCGTGATGATGCCGATGGCCAAAATAACAATGTCATCGAACATATAGGCCAGATTGTAGAGCAGCAAATAGCCGTAATAGCTCATCGAACTTAGCTGCTCCAGCGTTAGAATGCGTGTGTACAGCGCGGGAAAACCCGAGGTACACATGAATTCGACAATCTGCACCAAAACAGCCAACGCTACCGCCCCGATCAGCGCGCCTGCAAGATTTTGCGCCTGGAGAATTTGCCGGATGCGGGCATATATGTCGGGTTTGGCAGCATCCGGAATCGATAACGACACACCCCGCCGGTAAAACCGGAAATCCTTGAGATTAATCAGTCCGGCCAGCAAGGCGATAACTCCAATGACGATTTCCGAAAGCCGGGACAGGCCGATCAGCAGGAACAGGTTGAGCCAGGCTGCCATGAAAATGAAATAAACCAGACCTTCCACGGCGACGAAGGTGCCGGCGATGGCGAACATGCGTATCCGGTCATTCATCGACGCGAGCAACGAGATCATCAGCATTAAAACCCATAAGGAGCAAGGATTGAAGCCGTCCAGCAGGCCCATTGCCAGCGTGAACAGGGGTAAACCGATCTCGTCCAGCGACAGTCTGTAACCGAGAAAGTCGAGGTATTGCGGGGCTTCACAAGATGCGTCTGCCGTTATTTCGCAACTGCCTGAACTCTCCTGAATTTTGGACGTGTGGATTTTAGCAAGCGCGCTACGGATGAGCTGATCGGTGTTGGCCGCCCTTGAATAACCGAAGATTAATTGTCCGCCTACCTGAAAAGCAGGCACTCTTATTGATTTTATGCCCTGATTCCTGGCGAGGATCTGCAATCGTTCCAGTGCAGAGGGTTCCAGACTTAGGTCATGAATAATGACGCTCAGTGCGGGTTGTTCGCGTTTGAGCGCTTGTAAAAAAGCCTCCGCGTCCGCGCAATGTGGGCAACCCTGTTGTACGAAGACTTCAATATCGGCAGATGCGTCGGTCTTTACCGGTAAAGCGCTTGTTATTCCGGAAAATGCCATCGGACTCAAGCCAAAGGTTGAGAGCCCTACGAAAATAAAAAACCATCGGGTAAAAAACAAGCCGGTTATCGATTTCAAGGATAGCCTCCAGTCAAACGTCCAATTTTATGTAGCATATGTGCAAAACAATATTTTGAATTCTCTATTAAGCGATATTGAGAAGTCGGCAAAAATGTTTAAATCAGAGTTGTAACGGGATACTGAGAATATACTATCAATGAGCTCAAACAAATACGTAGTTTAACTTATTGAAAAATAATGAAATAAATCTATTATACTGATATCGGTTTACCCGAAAACCTAATACTTGGCAAATCAACATAACTTCTCATTGGACTTCATCGTCAATGTGAATATCATCAAAAGAGGAGAACGCCGTGAGAAGAATTTATTTTTTAGTTCCCAACATTGAAATCACCCATAAAATCGTCGAAGAGCTCCAGGCTGAGGGCATAGAAGATCGCTATATTCATATTCTGGCGAAAAGGGACACACCCCTTGAAGGACTCCCAGAGGCCGGGATGTCCATAAAAACCGATTTTATTCCCGCCGTTGAGCGAGGCGTTGCATTAGGCGGAACAACGGGATTGTTGGCAGGCTTAATCGGTTTGCGCTTTGCGGGGTTTGCCATTGCGGGCGGGCCGCTTTTGGGGATCATTATGGCAGGCGCAACCATCGGGTCTATGATGGGCGGTTTAGCGGGAATGAATTCGGGCAATTCAAGGTTAAAACAGTTTGAAGAAGCTATCGAACAGGGCCAACTACTAATACTAGTTGATGTTCCCCGGGAACGGATAGAAACCATCAAGCAATTGATAACAAAACATCATCCTGATGCGGAGTTTGAGGGCGTCGAACCGATTCTTCCGCCATCCTATTAATGAACCATTGTCCCTATTTCAGTCCCACGGCCTGAATATTTTTTGTAAGGTTTATCGTTCTCCTAACGACTTACGGTAATATCGTGATCGACAAAGGAGAACTGCAATGATTACAAGCGTCTTATTCATTACCGTTTGTTTTCTGGCCTATGCCAATGGAGCCAATGACAATTTTAAAGGTGTCGCGACCTTATTCGGCAGCGGCGCGGCGAATTATCGCCTGGCTTTAAGCTGGGCAACGCTGACGACACTGGCCGGATCGGTTTGCGCAGTGTTTCTGGCGCAAACCTTGATGGTCAAATTCTCCGGCAAAGGTCTGGCGCCTGACGCGCTGATTCAATCCCTGCCGTTCATGATTGCGGTAGCCGGTGGCGCGGGGATGACCGTGATTCTGGCGACCCGCTTCGGTTTCCCGATTTCAACCACTCACGCCTTGTTGGGGGCAATGGTGGGCAGTACGCTGTTGGCAACAGGGGAGGCTATGAATCCGGCACCCCTGTTAAACAATTTTGTCCTGCCGCTGCTATTAAGCCCGTTTGCCGCGCTGTTGCTGGCGGCGTTGCTGTATCGGTTTCAACATAAACTGTCCGGGTTTAACCAACCCTTATGCTTATGCGCGGAACAACCTGACAGCCTTGTGCTGACAGGTTCGTCCAACACAGCAATGGCGTTATCGGCTGCCCCTTCATCCGCATTGATCATAGCCCCGCAAATGATTTGCGCTGACCGCGACGTTGACGTCGTGTTAGGTTTTGATGCCCGGCGCATGCTTAACAGCCTGCATTTTTGCAGTGCCGGGGCAGTGTGTTTTGCTCGCGGCCTCAACGACACGCCTAAAATGGCGGCATTATTGTTGTTGGTTCCCGGTTTTAACCTGCAATGGATAATTGCAGCGATTGCCGTAGCGATGTTGTTGGGCGGATTATTCAACGCCCGGCGGGTCGCGGAAACCATGAGCCATAAAATCACCCCGATTACCCCGGTCCAAGGCCTTTCAGCCAATCTGACTACCGCATTACTGGTGATTTTTGCCAGTAAACTGGGCATGCCGGTATCCACCACCCATGTCTCGGTCGGCGCCTTGTTCGGTATCGGCCTGACCGGCGGCAGCGCCAACACCGGCGTGATTGCATCGATTGCATTATCCTGGCTGCTTACGCTACCCTGTGCGGCATTATGCTCAGCCGTTATCTACGCCGTTAGTACCCGCTTTTAACCTGAAATACGAGAGAACAAAAACCATGACGACTACCAGTATCGAAATCAACGAATCCGTTCGCCATTATTACGGCCAGGTTTTGCAATCCAGCAATGACCTGAAAACCAGCGCCTGTTGCAGTATCGACGCGATGCCGACTTACCTGAAAGCTTTGCTGGCCGGTTTGCACCCGGAAGTGCTGGAACGCTTTTACGGTTGCGGCTCGCCGCTGCCCCCGGTGTTAACCGGCAAGACCGTGCTGGATTTGGGCTGCGGTTCCGGGCGCGACTGCTATTTGTTGTCGAAACTGGTCGGCCCTACAGGTCGTGTGATCGGCGTCGATATGACGCCGGAGCAACTGGAAGTCGCGGTGCGTCATCGCGACTGGCATGCCGAGCGCTTCGGCTACGCCAATGTTGAATTTTTGCACGGCCATATTGAAAACTTGGCAGCTGTCGGTATTGATGACAACAGCATCGACGTGGTGGTGTCCAATTGCGTGATCAACCTGTCGCCGGAAAAACCACGGGTGCTGGCGGAAATATTCCGGGTGCTGAAACCGGGCGGCGAACTGTATTTTTCCGATGTCTTCGCCGACCGCCGCATCCCGGCCGCGCTGCGCCAAGACCCGGTTTTACTCGGCGAATGCCTGGGCGGCGCTTTGTATTGGGAAGACTTCCGGCGGATTTTGCACGAGTTGGGTTGCCCCGATGTGCGGGTGGTTAAACAAAATCCCATTAGCCTCGACGATCCTGAAGTTGCCGCCAAAATCGGCATGGTCAAGTTTGACTCGATCACCGTCCGCGCCTTCAAGCTGCCGCTGGAAGATCGTTGCGAGGATTACGGCCAAGTCGCCTGTTATCTAGGCACTATCCCGGAACATCCTCACGCCTTCGATCTGGACGACCATCATCATTTCGAAACCGGCCGACCCTTACGGGTATGCGGCAATACCGCCGACATGCTGGCCGCCAGCCGCTATGCCGGGCATTTTCAAATATGGGGCGATCAATCCCGTCACTTCGGCTTGTTCGACTGTACGCCGGAGTCGCAGGGCGAATCGGCGGCGTGTTGTTAAACAGTGCAAACAGCAATGAACGACACCTTATTGACCGAACAGACGCTGGCCGTACAACGACCGGTGCTGTTTCGTTACGCGCTGCTGCAATTGCGCGACAGCGAGTTGGCCGACGATGCCGTGCAGGAGACGCTGCTGGCCGCCTGGCAATCGGCAGCGGGATTTGAAGGCAAGGCGGGTCTGCGCACTTGGCTGATTGGCATTCTTAAGCATAAAATCGCCGATCATTGGCGGCGTAGCGCCCGTGAAGCCGTCGCCCCGACCTTTGACCGAACCGACGAAGGCGATGGCGAAGCGGAAGAAGACGATTATTTCATGAGCAGCGGTCACTGGAATGGCGGCCCCAAAGCCTGGGCCGATCCCGAAGCGGCATTAAAGCAGCAGGAATTCTGGGCGATCTACGAAGTCTGTCAAAACAATTTGCCACCGAAAATGGCTAACGTGTTCATGCTGCGCGAACTGGTCGGACTGGATGCCGACGAGGTTTGCCGTGAAGCCGGACTCAGCGATGCCAATTACTGGGTCACCATGCACAGGGCGCGGCTCAGGCTGCGCGAATGTCTGGACATCCGTTGGTTCAACAACACAAAACAGGAGCAACATCATGCGTAGCTGTCGGGATATTTCCGCCCTGGTTTCTCAGGAATTGGATAAAAAATTGAGTTTGAGCGAGCGTTTGTCAGTAGGGCTGCATGTGATGATGTGCAACCGCTGCCGCAATTTCCAAACCCAGAGCCGGTTCATCCGCAAGGCGGCGCGTCGTTATACCGACGAATTGCAAAGCCGGTTAGATAACAAATCGTAAATTAAGCTATCTCATGAACAATATCATTTTTGAGTCCACGCTGGTCTGTCCGATCTGTGGTCACAGCAAAACCGAACAAATGCCCACCGATGCCTGTCAATGGTTCTATGAATGCGAGAGCTGTCATAGCCTGCTAAAACCCAAAACCGGCGATTGCTGCGTATTCTGTTCCTATGGCAGCGTCGCCTGTCCTCCGATTCAGCTGCACGGCAAACATTCGGGCTGTTGCGGGTGACAAATCGTTCAGACTCCTACAATTTACGATTCAAGCGTAAGGCAATCCAGTGTTACAGCGGCCATAAACCTTTCCGGTACAGTAAAAAATCCTGATCCCCTGTAAGGATTTCAGTTCTGATTCGACTGATGTTTGAATTCATTCAGAAACTGGAGTAAATCTATGGCTCATAAAACAGATTACGATCTGTGTATCATTGGCGGCGGAGCAGCCGGGTTGGTGGCCGCAGCCGGGGCGGCGACGCTGGGCGCGAAAGTGATTTTGGTGGAAAAAAAGGCGTTGGGCGGCGATTGTCTGCATTATGGCTGTATCCCCAGCAAAACTCTGATCCACAGCGCCAAAGTAGCGCGCACCATTCGGGATGCCGAACGTTTTGGTATCCCCGCACAAACACCGCTAATTGGTTTACCCGCTGTGATGCAGCGCGTGCAAAGCGTTATCAAACACATCGAACCCAACGACAGCCCGGAACGCTTTGCCGCGCTGGGGGTTGAAGTCGTTTTCGGCGCCGGTCGATTTACCGCCCCCGATGTCTTTGCGGTTAATGACAGGCTGCTATACGCCAAAAAATTCGTAATTGCCACCGGCACCCGTCCGGCGATTCCGCCGCTGGCCGGGTTGGATCAAACGCCTTATCTAAGCAACGAAACCCTGTTTTCCGTACAAGAGGACATTCGGCATTTGCTGATTCTTGGCGCTGGACCGATCGGCTGTGAAATGGCGCAAAGTCTGGCCCGGCTAGGTAGCCGGGTGACCTTGTTCGACCTTGCTCCTCGTTTGTTGCCGCGCGAAGACGAGGATATGAGCGCGGTGGTGAGCGCACAATTTAAACAGGAAGGTATCGATCTGCATCTTGGCATTCAAGTTATCAAAGTTGAACGGCACAACGATGAAGTGCGTGTGTTGCTGGAGCACCCCAAGCAAGGCCAATACTGGCTGAGCGGCAGTCATTTACTGATCGCGGCGGGACGTAAAGCCAACCTGGAAAATCTGGGGCTGGAGATGGCCGGTATCGAGCTGAACAATGGCAGGCTAATTTTGGATGCCCGTTTGCGAACCAGTAATAAGAATATCTACGCTTGCGGCGATGTCGCAGGCCCTTATCTGTTCACCCACATGGCCGAACATCAGGCCGGGGTGGTGTTGAGAAACGCACTGTTTCACTGGCCGGGCAAAGTCCAAACCCGTAATATTCCCTGGTGCACTTACACCGACCCGGAACTGGCCAGGGTAGGGCTGTCGGAGAGCGACGCGCAGCAACAAGGCATAGCCCATCGCGTTTATCGTTTTCCTTTTGCAGACATCGACCGCGCGGTGACGGAAGGCGAAACCGTCGGCATGGCGAAAATCATCACCACGCCGCGCGGTAAATTGCTTGGAGCCTGTATCGTCGGCCCGCATGCCGGGGAATTAATCGCCGAATATGTGCTGGCAATCAGCAAGGGCATGAAAGCCGGTGATTTAAGCAACACTATCCATATCTATCCCACGCTGGCGCAAATCAATCGCCGCGTCGCCGACCAGCGGCTTAAGGAAGCGCTGACGCCGAAACGGAAACAGTGGCTGAAATGGATTTTCGGTTGGCGGGGATAATGTGACTGATTTGTTCGTATGTTAAACAAAACAATGTGTTATTTAACAGGAACATCTGCCGTAGGGCGTGCCGTGCGCGCCTTGGAAACTCTACATCAATGTAGGCAAAGCCTGCTTTGAACCTGGTGAATAACTGATGTTACGCATTGTCCACGAAAAGCACGAAAGGCACGAAAAATTAGCAACGTAGCTATGTAGATACTCTCTTAAACCACAAGCCCAATTTTGCAAGACATCATAAAATTTTATGATTTTGCTTCAACAGGAAACGTGTAAAAACGAGTCCCGTCAAATTCTGTTTTAGCTTTCAGCATGCCATGGATGGCGTGT
>NZ_JAUXVR010000036.1 GCF_030680395.1 Methylobacter sp.
TTGCGGTGACCCTGAACCAGGAAATCAGCGCCGCCGACATCGCCGCCAATAAACTGCGCTTCGTGCCGGATGCCAACGAGAACGGCAGCCCTTACGCAACCATCGGCTTCAAAGTCAGCGACGGCACCGACTACAGCGCCAGCGATTATACCTTGACCGTCAACGTGACGGCGGTCAACGATGCACCGACCAGCAGCGACGACAGCGTCACCACTAACGAAGGCACCGCCAAACTGCTGGCCTTGACCGATTTCGGCAGTTACAGCGATACCGAAAACATCGCTATTGCGTCGGTCAAAATCACCACGCTGGAAAGCGACGGCAGCCTGGAATATTACAACGGCACCGACTGGGTTGCGGTGACCCTGAACCAGGAAATCAGCGCCGCCGACATCGCCGCCAATAAACTGCGCTTCGTGCCGGATGCCAACGAGAACGGCAGCCCTTACGCAACCATCGGCTTCAAAGTCAGCGACGGCACGGAATACAGTTCCGGCGCTTATACGCTGACCGTCAACGTAACAGCGGTCAACGATGTCCCGCTGGTCAAAGCGAACACTTACACGACGACCGAAGATACGCTGCTGACCGGCAGGAACATCATCACCGATACCGATGCAACGGCCGGGACTGACAGCGATGTCGAAGCCGGCTCGCTGAGTATCGCCAAAATCAACGGCACCGCCTGGGCCGTCCTGACCGGCGGCACCGACGCGAGCCATCCGGCGGCCGACGGCTGGAAGCAAGTCAGCCTGACCAACGGCACACTGTTCATCAAGCAGGACGGCAGTATCGAGTATCAGCCTGCGCTCAACAGCAACGCCGGCGATAGCTTCACCTACACGGTAAGCGACGGCATCGACGAGTCCGCCGGCGCCGCCACGGTGACGTTGAATGTGACGGCAGTCAGCGATGCGGCGGTGATCGGCGGTGTCGATACCGGGTCGGTTACCGAGGATATGAACGCGGTCCGCGGCATGCTGAGCAATACCGGCAGATTGACGATCAGCGATCCCGATACCGGCGAAGCCATGTTCCGGACCGGCGGCATTACTGCCGGCGCCGGGGCTTTGGGCAGCTTGAGTATTACCAACGACGGAGTCTGGACTTATACGGTAGCCAATGCCGACGTGCAATACTTGAAAGCCGGCCAGACTAAAACCGAGACCTTTACGGTTAAATCCGCCGACGGCACAAGCCATGAGGTGGTGATAACGATCATCGGCATCAACGACGCGGCGGTAATTGACGGCGACGATACCGGCGCGGTCACCGAAGACCTGAACGTGACCAGCGGCAACCTAAGCAGCACCGGCACCTTGTCGATCAGCGATAGCGACGCCGGAGAAGCGGTGTTTCAGACTAACAGGGTTACCGCCGGCGTCGGCACTTTAGGCAGCTTGAGTATTACCAGCGCCGGGGCATGGATCTATACGGTGTCTAATGATGCGGTGCAATATCTCACCACTGGCGAAACCAAGACCGAGACTTTTACCGTCATGGCCGGCGACGGCGCCCTTCATGAGGTGGTGATAACTATCAACGGGGTCTCCGATGCACCGTCAGGTTCAATCGTTCAGCTGGCTAATCTTCCTCCTTTACTTACACCTACCGATACAACGCAAGTCAGTAATGAGGCTCCATCGGCTTACGTGTCTACCGACAGTTCCGATTCAAATAATTCAGGGGTCATCTCCGCGGCTAACGGGGGAACCACCTCTGATTCATCGGCAAAAATGTTCGGCTCTCAAAGCGATTCCCTGCATTATGAATTGACTTTAACCGGCACTATAAAAAACCAATTAATACTGGAAAATAAGGAATTTTCATTTAGGATTCCAGCCGGAGTGTTCAGGCACACCAATTCATCGGAAGTTTTGGATTTTAAAGCAACTTCCCCATCGGGCGGACCTCTGCCCTCGTGGGTTCATTTCGACCCTAACGCCAAGACGTTTTCCGGCGTACCACCGGTAGGCGCAAAGGCCGTGACCGTTCTAGTGATTGTAAGGGATACCAACGGCAGGGAAGTCCGCACCAGCTTTACTATTGGGGTTAATAAGGAAGACGTTACTCAAGGCGTCTCAGCCGAGAAAACCGTTAATCAACCTAATAAAGCGCAATCGTTAGCCGGAATGGCTAAACGTTTTAATAGCATCCCCGGTAAACCGGGTTTGACCGAGCAGGTACACGCCGCCGGCAAGCTGAGCAGATTACAGGAAAGCCGCGCACTGCTCGACAGCTTAAAGCAATTATAAACCTTCTATTTTAGAACTTTCTTAATCATGCATTATTACCAAACTTTCGGCACTGCCCTGTTGGCAGTCGCCGCACTGACAAGCTGTTCCATCGTTCCTGAACCCATTAATGCTCAAGATCGCTTGGCATCCATGTTGGGCGACCGGGACGAAATGTATAACCATCAGGAACCTATTAACCAACCGCTGACTTTCTACGATGCCTTGGCGCGAGCACTAAAATACAACTACGATCATCGCCTGACCCTGATGGAGGCGGTGTTGCAAGATAGCCAACTTGAAGTCGCTACTGTCAATATGCTGCCGCGTCTGGCTATCAGCGCCGGCTACCAGGGTCGGCAAGAAGAGCTGGCATCTTCCAGCCAATCGATCACGACTCGAAAACAATCGCTGGAAGCATCAACCTCCCAAGATACTTCACGCGGCGTTGCCGATTTGGCTTTTACCTGGAACCTGCTTGATTTCGGCGTGAGTTATTTTCAAGCCAAGCAGCAGGCCGACCGGGTGTTAATTGCACAAGAACGCCGTCGCAAGGTCATCAACAATCTAATTAAAGAAGTTCTGTCCGCCTATTGGAGCGCCAATATTGCCGACCGCGTGCTCCCCAAACTGACGCCAGTGCTAGCCGAAGCCGAAGAAGCCTTAAAACTGAGTAAAGCCATTGGCGAAGACCGGCTGCAACCGGTTGTCGGTGTACTTGAATACCAGCGCAGTCTGTTGCGTACTATTGCCCAATTGAAAAAGCTAAAAGCCGATCTTTCCATGGCCAAGCCTAAACTTGCCGGCCTGATCAATGCGCCGATGCACTCGGACTTTGTGCTGGCGAAACCGGACAAAACCCCGGAGCCGCCGGTGCTTAAAGCGACACCGGCCGAATTGGAAAATCTGGGACTATTTTTTAGGCCGGAATTACGTGAAGAAGTTTATCAGGAACGAATCAGCCGTAATGAAGCCTGGAAAGAAATGTTGAAAGTAATGCCGGGCGTCACCCTGCCATTATCGGCAAACTGGGACAGCAATTCCTTTCTGGTGCATTCGATGTGGCTGGAGGCCGGCGCCCGCACGACATTTAATCTGGTTAACCTGCTTGCGGCGCCGAAGGTATGGAAAACCGCCGAGACGCAGATCGAAGTTTCCCGAACCCGCCGCAAAGCGCTCAGCGTCGCGGCGCTGGTGCAAATCAATATCGGTTATCAGCAATATCTTAAAGCTCTGGACGGTTATCAAAGCGCCAATGACTTGAGCAAGATCGACGAAAGCCTGTTTAAAGCCGTCACCGATAATACCGAGGTTGATGCAGGCTCCGAGCTTGATCGCATCCATGCCGCGACAGCCGCGCTTGCCTCGCAATTGGAGAAAGAGCAAAGCATGTCCGAAGTTTACACGGCGCTGGGTAATATCTATTCATCAATCGGCCTGGATCCGGCCACCGGCATGATCGAGCATGTTACTGTGCGCGCTTTGTCCGTCCAGCTGGAAAAAACCTTAACCAGCTGGTATGCAGGTAATTTGCCTAAATTGCCTGAAGCGCAGGCGGCCCCTCAAGCCGAGCTGAGCCGGCAATGATACGTTTAACCGCGCTATTGGCACTGGCATTGGCTCAGATTCCCGCTCTGGCTGAAGCGCCGGCAAGCCCAACCGACCTGCATCTTCGCGCCCAACTTAAGGCGCGCCAAAGCACGATGATTGCCAGCGAAATCAGCGCCCGGATCAGCCAGCTTAAGCTGCATGACGGTGAACGCTTTAGCGCTGGGCAAGTGCTGGTCGGCTTTCACTGCACGCTTGAAGAAGCGCAATTAAGCAAGGCCCAAGCAACGCTGGGGAAAAAGGTTAAAATCTTCGAGGTGAATCAACAGCTGGAAACGCGGCGCTCGATCGGCGCGTTGGAGCTTGCCGTCTCCAAAGCCGAAGCGGAAGAAGCCAGGGCCGACCTGCGCATTGCCCAAGCGATGGTCGATCGTTGCGTGATACATGCGCCATTCTCCGGTAAAGTGTCGGAAGCTATCGCCCGTCCTTATCAATCGGTGCGCCCAGGCGATCCACTGCTGGAAATCCTCGACGACAAGGACCTGGAAGTCGAGTTCATGGCATCCTCACGGGCAATGCCCAACCTGGCCCCCGGCAAGCATTTCCAGGTTACGCTGGATGAAGTCGCAAAAACTTACCAAGCCGAAATAACCCGCGTCGGCGGCAAAGTCGATCCGGTCAGCCAAACCATTAAAGTTTACGGCCGCATTATCGGCAAGGCCGACGAGCTATTGCCCGGCATGAGCGGCGCCATCGAGTTCCCGGCAAACCCGTGAACGAATATCCCGGCCAACATTTACTCCGGCTATCACTATTACTGCAACTGGAATCCCGTGCCCGGCTGGCACCGACGGAAGAGCTGCCTTATGTGATAACCAACGAGACCAGCGAGCTGTTCCCTTTCCGGCAAGCGTTGCTTTGGCGCAAGGATTCGTCTCGGCTGGTTGCGGCATCCGGTATCGTGAGCCTGGAAAAAAACAGTCCTTACGCACTCTGGTCAACAGCGATATTGCAGCATTTCTCCATGGATGCTCGCGCTGGGTTGATCGCTGCTTTTGGCGCTGAAGACCTGTCGCCGGAGCTTGCTCATGATTGGCCCGATTGGGCTCCTGAATTCGGGCTATGGGTGCCTTTACCTGCACCTTCGGGCGGCACTCATGTGTTGGCGCTTTTCAGAGAAACGCCGTGGAACGATGGGGAGATGCATTTACTCACTTACCTGAGTGAAACCTACGGTTACGCGCTGGCTTTATCCGAAACCGCCAAACCGGCCAAACCTTGGCAGGAACGCGTTCAGGGACACAAACGGCAATTTATTATCGGCGGCCTGATACTGGCTGCGGCTTTTTTCCCTATTCGCCAATCGGTGCTGGCCGAGGCGGAAGTCATTCCGCATCACCCCAATATGGTACGTGCGCCGCTCGAAGGCGTAGTCGAAACCTTTTATGTCCAACCGAATGAAGAAGTCAATGCCGGACAAAAGCTGTTCTCGCTGGATACGACTCAATTGCAAAGCCGTCTTAAAGTGGCCGAGGAAACCCGCAACATCGCTCAAACCGAATACCTGCAAATGACTCAGCAAGCGTTACTGGACCCTACCGTAAAAGCCAAGCTGGCCGGCCTGAAAAGCAAATGGGACCAGCAGGCGGCGGAAGTCGATTATGTGCGTACTCTGCTGGAGCGTTGTGTGGTCACGGCCAGTCAGGCCGGGGTAACGGTGTTCGACGATCCGAACGATTGGCTGGGCCGTCCGGTTACGCAGGGCGAAAAAATTCTTGCGGTCGCTAATCCGCAATCCGTCGAGCTGGAGATTCGCCTGCCGATGGATGATTTAATCGCTTTGGAAGCGGGCGATGAAGTGTTGTTTTTTTCCAATGTCACACCGCACCGGCCGTTGCAGGCCAGCCTCACTTATTTCAGCTACCGCGCCAGCCCAACTCCGACTGAGGTCATGGCCTACCGGCTTAAGGCCGATTTTACGGACACCGCTAATTTGCCGCGCCTGGGATATCACGGCACCGCGAAGCTCTACGGCGCACGGCGGCCTTTCCTGTTATGGTTGCTGCGTAAACCGCTACGTACCGCGCGCTTATGGTTACCGTGGTAGAGGAAAAAAAAATCTGGCCGGAGTTGCGTGAAGATTTGGGGATTTATCCCGGCCCCAGATCGTCAGACGGTGCACCGACCTGGACCTTGCACGATCCGGCCGCGCATCGCTATTATCGACTCGGCTGGCTGGAATTCGAATGCCTGCAATATTGGTCGCTGGCCGATGCCCAACAAATTGCCGAGACGATTGAACAGAATACGCCGATCAACGCTGAAGCCGCTGAGGTCGAGGAGTTTGTTCGCTTCCTGGGCAGCCATCAGTTAGCCAAGCCGCGCGGTGCGAATGCAAGCCGCCGCCTGGCGGAAATTAAGAATGCTTCGCATACCGGCTTCTGGCGCTGGCTGCTGCACAATTACCTGTTTATGCGCGTTCCGTTGCTGCGCCCCGACGCTTATTTAAAGAAAGCTCTGCCTTCGGTAAACGGTTTGTTCCAGCGGAAAGCCATGCTGTTGCTATCGGCCATCGCCTGCCTTGCCGGTTACTTGGTTGCCCAGCAGTGGAGTTCGTTCAGCCATAGCTTTCTCTATGTTTTAACGCCGGAAGGCATGCTCGCGACGGCAGCCATGCTATCTCTATCCAAACTGGTTCACGAGCTGGGACACGCCTTCGCCGCCAGCCATTTCGGCTGCCGGGTGCCGAGCATGGGCATTGCGCTGATGATGGGGTTTCCGGTGCTATGGACTGATGTTACCGATGCATGGCGTTTGCCGCGCCGACAAGACCGGTTGATTATTGACGCCGCCGGCATGCTTGCAGAACTGGCGCTGGCGGCACTGGCCACGCTGCTGTGGACAATGCTGCCGGATGGGGCATTGCGTAGCGGCGTTTATGTGCTGGCCAGCACGACTTGGTTGGTGACGCTGGCGATCAATCTGAATCCGTTTATGCGCTTTGACGGCTATTATTTATTTGCCGATTATCTTGATGTCGCCAACCTGCAAGACCGCTCCTTCGCTTTAGCGCGCTGGCATCTGCGTGAAAGCCTGTTTCGCTTCGGCTTTCTGCCGCCGGAAGTTTGGCCGAGAAACCGTCATCGTTTGCTGATTGCTTACGCCTACGCTACCTGGATCTATCGCTTGCTGCTGTTTACCGGTATCGCCTGGGCGGTTTACCATTTTTTCTTCAAAGCGCTGGGCTTGGGGCTATTCGCGGTAGAAATCGCCTGGTTTGTTTTAAAACCAATAATCAAGGAAGTGGCTGTCTGGCGCGAGCTATTCGCCATCCACCCTACAGCCTTGCGTCCGTGCCTTGCTTTGCTGTTACCCGTCATCATGTTGGCTTTTCTGTTTATTCCCTGGCAAGCACATTTGCTGGTTCCAGGACTTCTGCGTACCGAAGCCGAGTTCACGTTGTACAGCCCGCAACCGGCGCAGGTTAAACATGTGCTGATACACGAGGGCCAGTCCGTCGAGGCAGGGCAAACCCTGGTGGAACTGACTTCCCCGGATATTGATTTTCGCATCGCCAGCGCCGAGCGGCATTGGGCCGAATTAAGCCACCAACTGGCATCGCAAAGCCTGGACCCGGCTTTGGCCCGGCACAACCCGATGGATCTGGAAGCCTTGCAATCGACACTGGCTGAACTGCAAGGCCTGCGCGCCGCGTACGAGCAATTGACTTTACGCGCCACGTTCAACGGTCGTGTCCGGGACTTGTCGGACGCATTGCGGCCCGGCGAATGGCTGGCCAAGGACGAACCGCTAGGTGCTGTTGTAAGTAGAAACAGCGTGGTCGTGGCTTATGCGGAAGAAGCCGATCTGGGACGCTTGCAGCCCGGTGCAAAAGGCTATTTTTATCCGGATGGCGGCGATGTTCCGGTACTTTCGGTGCAGGTACAGAGCATTGATAGAACCGGTGCCCGCCAATTAACTCTGGCCGAACTTGCTTCGCGTTACGGCGGAGCCCTTGCGGTGCGCGAAGACGAACAGCACCGCCTGATCCCTGAACAAGGCGTCTACCGCATTCAGCTACAAGCCGAAAATACCTCATACCCCTTGCCCATTACCGTGCGCGGCAGACTGGCGCTAGACACGCCACCGGAAAGCCTGGCTGGACGCTTAGTGCGTTCGGCGGTAGCGATATTGATCAGGGAAAGCAGCTGGTAGGGTCTGACTGACCGCCTACAAAGTTGGCGTAAAGAAGTTCTGCTGTTCTTTCGGAATTTCACAGGCGGCTTAGAACTTATCCATACATAACTTTCTTCATAAAAAGTAGTTCATTGCGTAACAATTAGTGCAGCTCCGCCTTGGCTTTGCCGTGTACCGATTTTGGCAATTCATTGCGCGCATCCGGCGTTTTGTGCAGCCGCCAGCAGCGTTGGCAAGCCTCAGCTAAAGCGGCCAAAACGCCCAAAGTATCATCGTCTATAGCTCACATAAGGGGTATTTTTAAACTCCGAGTTTCTAATTCTTGCAAGGTATTGGCGCCAGGAAGCTTTGGATTCAGGATATCCGTCGACAGGGCTAATAAGCGTTTTTCGCCTTGCTCATTCACGCCGATGTTGCACCATAAACAGAAGCGGTTTATCTCTTTGCGTTGAATAGCCGCGCGCTATGCAAATAAAGCGAATATCTGGAACAGGCTAAACTGAACGGCTCACCTATAAAAATGTTAAGCGCCCAATAGACATAAGTTTTAACTGATAAAAAATCGTTTGTTTACGTAACATGCTTTTTAACAACTAATGGCCTGTAATCAGATAACTGGGGGTTACAACAAGTTTGGTAGAAATTTCCCGCTTTCGATAACTTTAAGGCAGACATTGACAACCTCGCTGTCCAGCTTGCTGCCTCGCATTGTCAGTATTTCCTGCATCGCTACGTCAATTCCCAGCGCTGGACGGTAAGGGCGATCTGAGGACATCGATTCCACAATATCCGCAACAGTAATGATCCGCGCTTCCAAAAGAATCTCGTCACCTTTCAATCCTCTAGGATAACCGGAGCCATCCAGGTATTCATGGTGTTGACGGATAATCTCGGCAATCGGCCAAGGGAAATCGATTTTGCTGAGAATATTATAGCCAACCTCAGGATGCGTCTTAACCAGGCCAAATTCAGCGGCGGTCAGCCGACCCGGTTTGGCAAGAATCTCGGCGGGAATATGAATCTTGCCGAGATCATGGACAGTAGCGGCCAGATGCAGGCCGAGCAAACGATTGTCATCAAAGCCCATTTCCCTGCCGATGTTCGTAGCAAGATCGGCGACATGCGTTTGATGGCCGGCGGTGTATGGGTCACGCTGCTCCAGGGTAGCAGCGACAGTTGTTAACGTGTCTTCCAGTAACTTTTCCAGTCTGATAGCTTGGGCCGCTCTTTCCTGCAACGATTTTTCATAGGCTGCACGAGTCCTGCGCGATTGAATACCGAAACCGAGGTTAGAAGCAAGTTCCTCAAACAGGGAGATTTCGCTGTCGCCGAATGCGCTGAGTTCTTTGGAATATACCGTAAGGACACCGGCTACTCTCTCATCGACCATGACCGGTAACGAGACCGAGGACTGTATACCGAAATCCTTAGCTTTTTGCTGCCAAGGAGAAAAATCCGGATTTTCCGATAGGTTGTTATTGACCATCGTCCGCCCAGAGCGTATCGCTCGTCCGGTCGGACCATTGCCCAATTTGTCATGGCCCCAGTTAACACTGAATTCGTCTAAATAGCCATGCGCTGTGCCGGATGTAGCGGTAATTTTGACGCTGTGCAGTTCATTTTGCTCAGCCCAGCCGAACCATGCCAGTACGTATATGTCCTGTAGAGTAATCGCATCGCAAACAGCTTGGAGTAACTCGGCTTCCGTTTCGGAAAAAACCAGCGCTCTACCGCTACGGCGCAACGCTTCGAGTGCCCAGCTGCGGCGTTTGAGTTTCTCAGCGTTACGTTTTTCCTCAGTAACGTCATGAAAAATCACCACCACACCGTTCACATTGGATTGGCTGTCCAGCATTGGGATCTTGGTGGTATGAATCCAGTGCTGTTTTCCATCCTTAATATAGGGTTCCTCAATTGAGATGATGGTCTGTTCCGACATCACTGTACGGTCATCGGCACGGTAGCGCTCCGCAAGTTCCCGTGGAAAAAAGTCGAAATCGGTCTTACCCTCAATGTCTTCCGGCTGTATGTCGAGATCATGGGCGTAGCTGTCGTTACAGGACACATAGACGGAGTTGGTGTTTTTGACCATGATCTTATGTGGTAAATGGTTTACCACCGCACGGAATTTGTCATCATTGAGTTTTTGCGCCTGCTTAATGACCAGTTGCTGCAGCATATCGATATATTCATCCTCCAAATGGCGGACAATGTCATGTTCGTTGAGGATGCCAATCATGTCTCCGCTTTCATCTACCACTACGAACCGACGGATTTTCAATGTCTGCATTTTAGCCACTGCATCAATCAAAAGCATATCCGGCATCACGCTATGCACAGGCGCAGTCATCACTTCAGCCAGCCGCAAATCCAGTTTTTGCAAGCGGAATAATCTGACCATGTCGCGCTCGGTGACGATACCGATAGGCTTTCGTTGTTCCAACACGACTACACAGCTGATATTGCGGGTCTGCATCTCGGTAGAGGCTTCCATGGCCAAGCTATCGCCTCGCATGCCGAAATATCCCTGACTCATCATTCTTGCGACATTGAGTATGCCAATGAAGTTTTCGATGCCATAGTTTTTACGGAAATCGGTTTCAGTGATAACGCCGGTTGGCTTACCCTCGTCATCGACTACCAGCAGATGCCGGAAGCCATGCAGTGCCATAGTGTGATAGGCCGCATGCCGCTCTTCGGTTTCCTTAATGCAAATGACTTCACGCGTCATCACGGTATCAACGGTTTGGGTGATTGGAATCTTCTGATTCAGCGAGCGAAGTACGTCGCGTTCGGTTAGTATGCCTATGATTTTGCCTGCTTCCTCGATCAACAAGCAGCTGATACGCAAGGTTTCCATACGCTCTGCGGCCAGTGCAAGCGTCAACCCGACCGATACCGTAACCGGATTGCGCGTCATAATGTCGCGAACGATTTTTTGCCCTCCCTGCATTGGAGGGATGTTAGCCGGATACTGATCTTTCATGCTTATTTGCCTGGATGAGGGAAGGTATAGCCTTTATCACGAAACAGCCGGACACAGGCATTGACCACTTCAGGATCGTAATGGCTGCTGCTGTAAGCCTGCATCTGCTGTATAGCGTAGCCAATGTCATACGCTCGTCGGAAAGGCCGGTGCGACAGCATCGCTTCCAGGCTGTCGCAGACATGAATGATTTTCGCCTCAGGCAGAATCTGCTCATCTTTGAGACCCCGAGGATAGCCTGAGCCATCTACATTTTCATGATGTTGGTAGACGATTTCTGCAATCGGCCAAGGAAATTTGACGTCCCGCAGAATATCATAACCGGATTCGCAATGAGTTTTGACTAGTTCGAACTCTTCAACGCTGAGTTTTCTAGGCCTGGTTAATATTTCCGTTGGAATCTGAATTTGTCCGACATCATGCACCAATGTGGCGAGATACAGTCCCTCTAATCGATCAGATTCAAATCCTAGCTCTTTGCCTACCGCCACAGCCAAATCGGCGACACGTTTTTCATGGCCTGCCGTGGTCGGATCGCGGTGCACCATAGCCGAGGAAAGAGCGCCAATCGATTGCTTAAGAACTTCATTTAATACCTGATTTTTTTGATCGGATTCGGCCAAGGCCTGCGAACGCTCATCCTGTAGTTTGAGCAGGCCGCCGAACAGCGCAGTAGAGATAAGGTGGGCAAGAAACAATGTCATCCCGACTTTTTCGAATGCCAGTAATCCGTGTGAAAAAGGAATAATCAACAGCAAGCAGGTTGCTTCTGAAACACCAACGGCAATTCCGGCCAGCAGGATGGTTCTGAGCCTGACTTCATTGGGAGCGCTTTTTGTTTGGGAAAAATGTACAAGGATTCCCGAAATCAGAAAGTCGCCAGCGATTCCGATTAAATCGGCGAATGCTGATGGTCCCCCGATACTCCACCGATAAATAGCTTCAACCACCGCTGTTACAAATCCTACTGAATAGCCGCCGAAAATGTTTGCTATGGCAATGGCTGTACCTCGAAGATCAATGATGACATCGTCCCCGACATTCATGTGAAACTTGAGCGTAGCAATACCGAAAAGAACAAATGCGACATTTCTGATTTGCTTTTTACTGGTTTCGGAAAAACCGAAAGGGAGCAGTAATTCCAGAATAATAAAAAAACCCAAAAAAGCCAGAGTGACTCCAGTGGTAGATAAAATGTATAGCAATTCTGACATGTGGTTTCTGGTTTTTTTGAGCTAATGGAAGAGCTTTAAACTGATACAATGAAATGATCGCCTTAGATAAAACTGAGGCGGACTTTTACCATTTTTTAATCTTTGTTTTTACCAGAATAAATTGCTTTTAAATATTGGTATATTAATTATTTGGTTATAGTTTATGCAGCGTCTTTCGCCCAGTTTGCGCTGAGAATATTAAATATCGCCAATGATGAATTGATCGACATCTTCAGTATTTTTATGATGACGATGGTTTATCTGTAATTAATGAGTAGCTATTTTCCAGCAGTTTCATTTTAAGTGTTTGTGTTGAAATAAAGCTTCAATCCGGCTTGAATTCATCATCCTTAACATTCTTCAACCTCTTTTTTAAACGCTTTTATTTCCCTTGCCGGTCCCATGACCACCAGAATATCCCCCGCATCCAGGCAGTGCTCTTTCTCGCCGATTGCAAAATGCAATTGATCGCCTAATTCCCTGTCGACAACGCCGATCAAAATCAGATTATGTTTTTCACTCAGTTTTAAGTCGCTGGTTTTGGTGTTTTCCAGACAGGAGCCTTCAGGGATTTCTATTTGCGCCATATTCAAATCATGCCGACCGAAAACCGTATTATCCAGAATATTGGTAATATCCGGTTTGGTTAACATCTCGTGGGTTTTTCTGCCGCAAATTTCATAGGGGTCGATGATTTTATTAGCGCCTGCTGCCAGTAATTTTTCGGCTGATTCCGGGTCGTCAACGATGGCGACAATGGTAATATCTTTATCAATCGCCCGCGCCGAGATCGTTAAAAATACATTATCGAAATCCCTGGGATAAAAACAGAACAAGGTATCGACATCAGTGCCTACACCTATCGATCTGAGGGCATCATCATTGCGAAAGTCAATGACTTCGGTGTCAAAGCCTTTTTCTGCAACCAGAGCAGCTTCGGCCTCGTCTTTGCCGATAAAAACAAGGCTGTATTGTTCCTGATTCAATCGGCTCATCGCTTCCAGGGACATGACACTGTAACCGAATACGGCAATGCGCTTCATCGTTTTCTCCCGCTTTTTAACCGACTCTTTTCAATCTGATCGCGAAAATAGTCGATCGCGTACTCCCGGCCTATAACGACCAGCAAGTCGCCCTCCCGTAATACAAAGTATGACTCCGGATTAAAATAAAAATGCTGATTTTTTATCGGATAACTGTTCTTATGTTTTTGATGCACCGGATTCGCACTGATAATACCCAGCAACATCAGTTTCCGTTGTTCAAGGTCAATCTCGACAATGCTCATTCCTTCGATGAATGAACCGGAATGTACGCAGAGTGTTTCCATGATGATGTGGCTTTCCTCACGGATGATGCCCAAAATCGCCTCAAAAGCCACCGGCTGACCGATGTATTCGGCGACCACCATGCCGGCTATTTCAAACGGCTGGATAACATTGCTGGCACCGGCCTGATAGAGTTTTTTTACGTTATCCTGATTGTTGGCGCGGGAAATAATCTTGATACCCGGGTTTAAATGCCGACTGGTCAGCGTGATATAAACATTGATCACATCGTCGCCGGTGGTACAAATGACCGCCGTTGCGCCGTTATTGATACCCGCGTTCTGTATCACGCCGTTTTTGCTGGCATCCTCATGGATAACCAGATAGCCCAGCCGCTTTGCTTTCAAGACGTTAGCTTCTTTGCTATCGATAATAACAAAATGCAGTCGGTCTTTTTCAAGTTGTCTGGCGATATGCTGTCCTACCCGGCCAAATCCGCAAATAATAATAAAGTCATCAAAGCGGTTCAGTGCGGCATAAGTACTATTTTCGCGCAACTCGTCCATCTCCTCATTAAATGCCGTAACGATGATGGAGACCAGAAAAGACAAGACGCCCAGACCCACCAGAATCAATACCATCGCAATGATGCGTCCGCCGGTCGTCTGCGGCGATATATCGCCATAGCCGACGGTTGCTACAGTCACTATCGCCCAGTAAAAACCCTCGAACAGGTTTTTAACCTGTCCGCCATTAGCGGGGTTTTCAAACAAGTAAATGGCGGTGCTGCCGATAAACACCAGAAAACCCAGAAAAACCCCCAAGGTAATCAGTTCAAAACGCCTGCTGACCAAGATCCTGGCAAAGACTTTGATGCTATTAAAGTAGCGAAACAACTTAAACAAGCGAAACAGAAGAAATATCCGCATGATCCGCAACGGCCTGTAGCTAGGCAAAATAGCGAGCAAATCGATCAAGGCCAACGGGGTGAAAACGTACTGTATTTTTTTGGCAAGAATGATTTTGGCAACCTTGCTCATGCGAAAAGGGATATTTAAATATTCAGCCTTTTCATAATGCTCAAGAATGATTTTATGACTGTCGCTGTACAACCACCCCCGCAACAGGTACTCGGCAATAAACAGGCCGATTACGCAATGCTCGAACAGCATCTCGCTTTCGCCCAATTGATGATCCACTTCGTAAATCAGCAGAAAAACGCTGAGCATCACCAGGCAAATCATAAAAATATCGAAATACGATTTAAGCGGACTGTTGGGATTCTCCAACAGGTTATAGAAAAACTGCTTGGTGCTTTGGTAGCGCGTCGATGTTTTCAGGAAGTAAGCAAAATAAACGATCAGTCGTGTGAACATACTTCCACCTCAAAATCATCCATTTTTTTAATCATAGTTTTTTAAACTTCACAACCTTGTTTAAAGGACTCAGATTGATTTCATCGATCACTATCTGCGCCCGTGAATTAAGCACGTAGGACACCGCTTCGGCGACATCTTCCGGCTCGATAAAATTGCTTTGCTGATCGCCCGGCTCAAAAGACAGTTGCTCGAAAAACGCGGTTTTGACCATGCCGGGATTGATCAGGCACACCCGCACATTGCTTTTGCCGCACTCTTCGCGCAAGGCTTGGGTAAATCCTCGCACCGCAAACTTGGCGGCGCAGTACATCGCGCCTTTGCGGCTGCCTTTTAATGCGGCTTCCGAGCCGATAAAAATCAAATCGCCGTGGTCTTTGCGTTTTAACGCAGGCAGCAGCGCCTTAACCAAAAAGGCCTGACTGGTAAAGTTCAGGGTCATCAGATCTTCAATTTGGGCATAGGAAAACTCTTCCACCGAGCCGAACTGGCCCCGCCCGGCGCAAAAAACCACCGCATCGATTTCGGGGAAGGCTTGTTCCAGTTCGCGAACTTTTTGCGGTATGTCGTTTAACCGGCTTAAATCCAGTTGCACTGGAGTGAAGTTATCCATCTGCCGAATGAACTTGCCGCTATCGCGGGATACACCGATCACGTGATGCCCTTGTTGCAATAAATTCCTGGCAATAGCGCGGCCTATGCCGGAACTGGCTCCGGTCGCCAAAATTGTGCGTTTTATAGTGTGCATGGGAAAAACTTGTCGGCAGGAATGTAGTTTAAGAGTTGCTCGGTGCAATAGTGCATCATCTCCTGCTCCAGTTCCTGTTTGTAGGAAACCATGCCTTGCTGACTGACTAATGGCCCGGCAAAGAGCTTTTCTTCAGGATACAGTTTATGCACTTTTTTAAAGAAGTTCTCCGGCAGCCTAAACACGCCGAGACTAACCGAATGCAGCAGGTTTAAATCGATTCTGGAAAAAACCTGCTCGAATAGTCGCAGGTACTGCGCTTTGTAGCCGGATTGATAAATCAACGGATCAAAGCGCAGCCCGATTTGCCAGCCCTGTTCCTGCAATTTGCACAATGCATCCAGACGACGCTCAAGTGACGGCGCTTTAGCTTCGACTTTTTCGGCTATTTCTTCGGGAGACAGGCTGAATGCCACGATGCAGCGGGGCAACGGCTCACGACTTAGCAGACTTCTGACCTGAGTGCTTTTGGTTCTTAATTCCAGCCAGGCATTGGGCAAGGTTGCAAAAAACGGCAAAAACTGTTCGGCAAAGCCGGTGACCGGCTCCAAAGCCAGACTGTCGCAATCGTAGCCGGAAAAAAAATGCAGGTTTTCATCAGGCGACTCAAAGCACAGTTGGCGGATGTCATGCTGAAAATCCTCGTAATTGACAAATAGCACGTAGTTGGCCGATTGGTACATGCCCTGCAAAAAACAGTAGCGGCAATCGTACAGACAGTTGAGCATGTGCGAAAAGTAATAGTTTCTTGTCGCCCCGATGCCGTAACCCACAGGCGCAGGCAACGCAAAGTTCTTATATTTTTCGGCCAGTATCAAGGCGGGCTGTTGCTTTTGCAGGCGAAAATTTTGCGCTTTGGGATTAAACACTTCACCGTAACGGCCGCAGGTTACTTTCCTGGCTTGCGGAAATCGCGCCACAATGTCTAAAACACGCGGGTGTTGCAAGACCGCTTCTTCTATATAAATAGTTTCAATCATAGGTTCTGTTTATCGTTTGGTGCGCGTAATGTAGCACAGCTTGTCAGATCAAAAGCCTTGTGATTTATTATGCAGACCTCATATAGGGTAAAATACTTTTAACTCAACAAACCCATTAAGCAAGCATGAAAACAAACAAGATAGGTTTTATCGGCGGCGGCAATATGGCGTCCAGCCTGATCAGCGGACTGATTGCCAGCGGCCATGCTCCGGAACAGATTTGGGTGTCGGATATTAATCCGGACACGCTGACAAACCTTAAAAAACAGCTAAACATAAACACGTCGGCAAACAATGATGACGTCATCAATGCGGTTGATGTCGTGGTCCTGGCAGTCAAGCCGCAGACGCTGGCCGCTGTTGCACAAAGCATCGCTGCACTGATTCAGCAAAAAAAATCACTGGTGGTGTCGATCGCCGCCGGCATTAACCAGAACAGCTTGAGCCGCTGGCTAGGCGCCGATACCGCCATTGTGCGCTGCATGCCCAACACACCGGCGCTGGTATTGACCGGCGCTACCGCATTGCATGCCAATGGCAAGGTAACAGACGAGCAACGCGACCTGGCGGAAAATATTTTACGTTCGGTCGGCATTGCGCTCTGGGTTGACGATGAAGCCGAGCTGGATGCGGTGACTGCGGTTTCCGGCAGCGGCCCCGCCTATTATTTCCTGCTGATGGAAGCCATGGAAAGAGCCGCTTTGGAACTGGGCTTGAGCCAAGAAACCGCGCGTTTGCTGGTGCAGCAAACGGCATTAGGCGCAGCCAAAATAGCGCTGGAATCAGCTGAATCGCCGGAACAGTTGCGTAAGCGCGTCACCTCGCCCGGCGGCACTACGCAACAGGCTATAGAAACTTTTGAGCAAGGCGGTTTTACCGAACTGGTTTCAAAAGCATTACACGCGGCACGAGACCGCTCAATTGAAATGTCTAAACAAATGGAGAATTCATAATGGATTCGAGCTACATGACCGACCCGGCTATTTTCATAATCGATTCGCTGTTTTCACTGTATATCCTGGCGGTACTGCTGCGCTTTTTATTGCAATGGTGCGGCGCCGATTTTTATAATCCTATCTCACAATTTCTGGTCAAGGCGACGCATCCGCCGTTAAAACTGCTGCGCCGCTTTGTGCCGTCCATCGGAAAGATTGATACGTCCTCGCTGGTGCTGGTATTCGGGCTACAAATGCTGGCTGATTTTTCAATATTATTACTGAAAGGCGTCGCTATCAGTATCGGCGCATTGACCATTTTGTCGCTGACTCAACTGGTATCGTTGCTGATCAATATCTTCATCTATGCCGTATTTGCCAGAGCCATACTCAGCTGGATCAATCCCGGCACGTTTAATGCGGCATCGTCTATCCTGCACAGTCTGACCGAACCTGTGCTTAACCTGTGCCGCAAATTCATTCCCGATTTGGGCGGCATCGACTTATCGCCTTTGGCGGCATTAATGCTTTTGCAACTGGCAAAAATGGTCCTCCTGCCGCCGTTGCATCAATTAGCCAATCTGATCGGTTGAACTGGCACCATTGGGAACATGGCGTTTTAACACTGAATCTCCATGTTCAGCCCAAGGCCAGCAAGGATGAATGGGCGGGATTGCACGGCGAACGGCTGAAGCTGAGAATCAAGGCTGCACCGATCGACGGCAAAGCCAATCAGCATCTGATTGCATTTATAGCCAATGAGTTTGCGGTCAGCAAGTCGGCCTGCAAGCTCATTTCGGGCGAATCCGGCCGGGAAAAGCGTATCGCCATCAGCTCGCCGAAAAAACTCCCTTCCCTGCCCGACTCTCTGCACTTCGATATTTCTTTGTAACGGTTGCGTTTTGCATGAATACGAGAGGGCTCAAGACTAAAGAACAGTTTGTTTTTTCGCCTTGCGCCTTTTGCCCTTCGCCTACTCTTCAGTATCTGCTATCTTTGCAATATAATTTATTTTTCTTGGAAAAATCACACATCAGCCATGCAAACACGTACTTTCTCAGTCAGTTTTTTTCTAGTTTGTTTCCTATGTCTAAGCAGCCAGTCCGTGTTTGCCAAAAAGATGTACCGGTGGGTCAATGAGAATGGCGAAACCATTTTCTCCGACCAGGTCCCGCCGGAACAGTCTCAATTGCGCCGGGAATCGCTAAACGAAAAAGGCCGGGTTGTTGAAGTCACCGAAAAAGAAAAAACCAAAGAGCAGCAGGCTGTCGATAACCGGTTGAACGCCCTGAAAAAAGCCCAGGAAAAAATCATCGCCCAGCAAGCGGCTAACGACAAGGTGCTGCTCAGTACTTTCCGTAATGTGGATGACATGCAAGCGAGCCTTTACGCAACCTTGCAGTCTTTGGATGCACAGCGCAATGTGGCTCAGGGCAATTTAAAACGCGTAGAAGACCAACTGGAATCGCAACAAAAGAAAGCTGCGGAACTCGAACGTAACGGCAAAAAAGTTCCAAAAATTTTGCTGGACGAAATCAAGCAAACAGAAGAACAGATACAAGTCGCTTATGCCGAAATAAACAAACAAATCGAAAAAAAGAATCGGGCCAAGGCCGAATTTGAGGCTAACATTGAGCGCTTTAAATTCTTAACGCAGGACAATACAGATCCATCGAAAGCGACCGATAAGGCTGCACAAACGAATATCGCCGATGAGATCGGCCTGTATGCCTGCGAAACCGATGCGCTTTGCGCCAAGGCTTGGGCAAGCGCACATGAGTTTATCAAAGCCAACGCGACTACACCGATTGATACCGATACCGACAAACTGATTATGGGCCGCACGCCTGGAACCGATAGCGACCTGAGCTTGTCGGTCTCAAAACTGGAGGATGAAAACAAAAAGCAGCAACTTTTTCTCGATATCCATTGTCGTGAATCATCGCTGGGCACCGAGCTCTGCGCCAGCCAGAAAGCGCGCGATATAAGGTCGGCGTTCAAGCCGTTTATTGAGGCTGGAATTGCTAAATAACGGCTATTCGCAACAGTCATATCCACTACCGATGGTTGCATACAGCTGCCGAGACACGAGTTTTTAGCCCTATAGACTATAGGGCGGGTAGTTTTTTGCCCACCATTACAAGACCCAAAACAGGTTCATCAATACTGCAGAAAAGCGTCGCGCCCCCTTTTCTTACAGCCTTCTATAATTGATTTTAAAAAACTTAGTGCTATTATTTCATTACTTCTTTGAGGGCTTTTCTTGACAAAAATAAATAGCTCTTCAAAGGAGTCTTTTACTGCTCAAGAAATTAATTTTAGATCACCCATACCACAGGAAGGCATTATGGAAAACACTTCAGGCCAAGGCAAAAAAGCAATCGTTCCAGCAGAAATTGACAACTGGAACTGGGGGGCCTTTTTATTAAACTGGATTTGGGGCATTGGTAATAACACTTTTATTGCCTTGCTGATGTTTGTTCCCTTTGTAAACTTCGTAATACCCTTTGTGCTCGGCGTAAAAGGCAGTGCATGGGCATGGAGAAACAAAGAATGGGAAAGCATTGATCACTTCAAGGCCGTCCAGAAAAAGTGGGCTCGCTGGACAGTCATTGTTTATTTGGGTTTTATCGTACTTTTTGCCGGTTTGTTTTTTATTACAATGTCATCAATTAAAGATTCGGACGTGTTCAAATTAGCCGAATCCCAATTTGAGAGCAGCCGGCAAGCATCAGACCTAATCGGCTTACCTTTTTTTACAGGCTTGCCGTCCGGGAGCATAGAAATTTCAGAACCTAGCGGTAAAGCAACCGTTTCCTTTAGCGTAGAAGGCTCCAAAGGTAAGGGAACTGTGTATTTTGATGCCGTAAAAGAATTGGGACAATGGCAAATAAACAGCCTTGTCCTTGAAGAAGAAATTTCGGGCAAACGGATAGATATTGATCAGCACACTACATCGGCACCTACGGAGGAAGCCGTTGCGCCTACATCTCCGGTATCTGTTGAGAAAACCGACACGCCTTCTGAAACAGTCGTTATAGCCGCTGTGGCAAAAGTCGGTACTGTCCAAGCCAAAGCAGGTGTGCGCAAGCCTACGGGGGATGTTAATGAATTTTGGGATAATTTTAGCTGGGATGAGCTGTCCGCTGATGAGAAAAAACTTTGGGCTGTTTTAGGCTGGAATGGCAGAGTCTGGGGGTCTGAAACTGAATCCCCTGCTTCTGACGGTACTTCGTGGGATAAATTAAGCAAAGAAGAGCAAGCGGCTTTAACTTCTTTAGGCTATGTTAAAAAATCGTGGAATAAGGAATAGCGTTTGTACTAAACACTTAACAAAGCAAGAAAAGCCGGGAATCAATATTTTTTATCATAAAGCTTGTTTTGGGCATCCGAACCCAAAACAAGCGTACAAATCAAACAATTAAGGCCTGTGCTTTACGACTTAAAACACTCGATGAAAACACAAGCCTTATCGCTTCCGGGGACATTCGACGTCGACCTCTCGCCGCCCCCGCTTTCGGCAATATCTGGATGGGCAATTAACGATCAGTCGAAAGTGGCTGACGACTCGCCGCTTTTCTTGTTCCAGCGGATGGTGATTTTTTCTTCCTCACAAAGGTCAATATCGGTCCATTCCACTTCTTCTTTATCGTCATAAATAACTTTTAAGTCATATTTGCAGATTTCATTGGCACTGTGAAATTTTATCTTAGCGTTTTCACCATCACCTAAAACATCCTGACCCAATACATCGTCTAACCAGTCATTCGTAGAGTGAGGGGAAACATAGACTTCATCAATGGTGTAACCCGTCTTGTTGACCAAGGTGAAATCTTGTTTTGCCTCGGCCAAGACGACACTGCTTGCTGCCGAAATTGCCATGGCTGTTATACCGACTAAAAACCATTTTTTCATATTAATCTCTCTGTAATATTAATTAAAATTTCCGTGCTGTGCGTAAAACCGCTAAGCGTTATGATTCTTTTATTATTGTCCATTTTGCCGGCTTGCCGTTTGGACGAAAGTAGTTTCAATTAAACACAACATTTTGTAAAGATTTAACGCTGTAGACTCAAAAATCGCCTGGCTTTAAAGACTGGAACATAGTCTCAAGACACGCTGAGGCAGGAAGCGCGTCGCTATTTGTATTAATGAGCTTTACTGCCCGAAGCTCATGCTCCTGCATCCATGCAGTCATTCGTGGTGAAAATCCCGTGACAAATCAACCATTAAGCAATAAAGTCCCAACCCCTTGATCGGTAAACAATTCCAGCAACACCGCATGATCGACGCGACCATCAATAATATGCACGCTGGTGACGCCGCCTTTTATCGCATCGGTAGCGCAGCGGGTTTTGGGGATCATGCCGCCGGAAATGGTGCCGTCGGCGATAAGTTCCTCGGTCTTTTTGATCGACAAACCGGTCAGCAGCGTGCCCTGCTTGTCCAGTATGCCCGGTATATTGGTCAGTAAAATCAGTTTCTCGGCTTTCAACTGTTCGGCGATTTTTCCGGCCACCAAGTCGGCATTAATGTTATAGGAATGTCCATCTTCACCGACTCCGATCGGCGCGATAACCGGGATAAAATCGCTGCTTCCGAGCATATCGAGAACCGCCGGATCTATGCTGCTCACTTCACCGACATGACCCAGATCAATGATCTCCGGGGCAAGCTCGTCACGGGGAGTAAGATGCAGTTTTTTGGCCCGGATAAAATTACCGTCCTTGCCGGTCAAACCGACTGCTTTGCCGCCGTGCATGTTGATTAAATTGACAATCTCCTTGTTCACCAGTCCGCCCAGCACCATCTCAACCACGTCCATGGTTTCGCTGTCGGTGATGCGCATGCCGTCGACAAAGCCTGTGGTTTTGCCCAGTTTTTCCAGTAGTTGGCCGATTTGCGGCCCGCCGCCGTGAACCACTATCGGGTTTAAGCCGACCAGTTTCATCAACACGATGTCCCGTGCGAAGCTGTGTTTCAGTTCTTCGTCAACCATGGCGTTGCCGCCGAATTTAACCACGATGGTTTTGCCTTTAAAGCGCTTAATATAGGGCAGAGCCTCAATCAGCACATCGGCGATCTGGTGGGCTGTTCTTTTTTGCATCATATTTGTGGTTTTCCGTTACTTAAAAATCAAAAGATTACCACCACGAAGACACGAAGATTTATCTCTTCGTGTCTTCGTGTCTTCGTGGTGGATAAAAGGATTCTATAGCCGGTGAATAATCTTGCCTGCCTGCAAGGTATGGGTTACCCGCCCTTTCAGGGTTTGCCCCCAAAACGGCGTGTTAACGCCCTGGCTTTTCCAGTTTTCCGAATTAACCTGCCAGTCGAGCTCGGGGTCGAAAATACACACATCGGCTGCAAAACCCGGCGTTAACGCACCGCTTTCTATACGCAGAACCCGCGCCGGATTTGCGCTTAAGCAGGCGATACCCTGTTCCAGCGTGATGGCATGTTGCGTGACCAGCTTGAGCATTAACGGCAACAGGGTTTCCAACGATGACATCCCCGGCTCCGTCTCCGGGAACGCGCCCAGCTTGGCGTCCAGGTCATGCGGCTGATGGTCGGAACAGATGCTGTTAAGGGTGCTGCCGGCCAGGCCTTTTCTTAAATACTGTTTATCCGCTTCGGTACGTAATGGCGGTAATACATGATAGGCACTGTCAAAAGGCGTCATGTCATTTTCAGTCAGATGCAGCTGATGAATGGCGACATCGGCGCTGACCTTCAAGCCGTATTTTTTGGCTTGGTGGATTTTAATCACCGAACGCTTGCAGCTTAACTGGCCAAAATGCACGCGGCAGCCGGTCAGTTCAGCCAGCTCCAGACATTGCGCCAGGGCGATGGTTTCGGCCGCTTCCGGCGTGCTGGGCAAGCCGTAGCGGGTGGCGACTGCACCTTCATGAGCGCAACCGTTATTGCTGAGCCAAAAATCATTGGGCCGGAACATCATTAATAAATCATGGCTGGCCGCATATTCCATGGCCCGTCTTAATATCAGCAGATTCTTCACCGGCTGATTGGCATTACCGACGGCAATGCAGCCCGCCTGTTTAAGCGACAACATGGAACTCAGTTCCGTGCCTTCCAGTTTCTGGGTGAGTCCGCCGACTGCATAGATTTGAGGGTAGTCGGCTTTTTCCGCCAGCTCCTTGATCAGCTCGACAACGGCAGTCGTATCGATGACCGGTGCGGTATCCGGTTGCAGGCACAGAGTGGTGACTCCGGCTGCGGCTGCGGCAATCACTTCGCTTTTAAATGTCGCTTTGCGGCTGTGCCCCATATCCCGCAAGCGGGTGCTTAAATCGATAAAACCGGGGCAGACGATTTGACGGCTGGCATCAATGACGGTATCCGGCTTGAAACCGGCCGGTTCGTCAGTCACCGAAACAATCTTGCCGTCTGCGATATAAACGGAACCGACGCGGTCGATGTCGTTAGCCGGATCAATGATTCTTCCGTGGTCTATGCGTAACATCATGCTACCCCCTTATCGCCAAGGATGGTGTGTATGCCACTAGCCGGTAGGGAATCGGCGTGGCGATCGGCATGGACAGCCGCAAACCTGCCGGGAGCAGGTGCGGTCGCTTGCATGGCCATCGCCATGACCGCCATGCGCACGGCGATGCCGTTGCTGACTTGCTTGAGTATCACTGACTGCGGACCGTCCGCGACTTTGGAATCGATTTCCACGCCCCGGTTGATAGGGCCGGGATGCATGACGATGGCGTCGGGTTTGGCGATTTTCAATTTTTCTTCGGTCAGTCCGAAACATTTGAAATACTCGCTCTCGCTGGGCAGTAACGCCGAACTCATGCGTTCTTTCTGCAAGCGCAGCATCATGACCACATCAATATCTTTAAGCCCTTCGGTCAAATTATGCGACACGCTTACGCCTAAGCTTTCCACATGCGCGGGCAGCAAGGTTTTGGGGGCAATCACCCTGACTTCAGCCGCACCCAAGGTGTTTAAGGCCTGGATCTCAGAGCGCGCCACCCTGGAATGCAGTATGTCGCCGATAATGGCCACTCTCAGGCTGGAAAAATCCGGCTTGAGCTGGCGTATGGTGAACATGTCCAGCATGGCTTGGGTCGGATGGGCGTGCTGTCCGTCGCCGGCATTGATAACGCTGATATGCGGCGCGGTCTGTTGGGCGATAAAGTGCGCCGCGCCGCTGATTGCATGGCGCACCACAAACATATCGACAAACATGGCTTCCAGGTTGCGTATGGTGTCGAGCAGGCTTTCGCCTTTTGAGGTGGCCGAGGTGGCGATATTCATATTGATCACATCGGCGGACAGGCGCGTTGCCGCCAATTCGAAGGTCGTCCGGGTACGGGTGCTGTTTTCGAAAAACAAATTGACAATGGTTTTGCCGCGCAGCAGCGGAACTTTTTTAACCTGATGCTCGGACATACCGGCGAACGACTCGGCGGTATCGAGAATTTCCGTCAATAAGCTCTTGCTTAGGCCTTCGATGGTCAGAAAGTGTTTAAGCTTGCCTTCCGCATTTAATTGCAGGTTATCAGTCATTGCTTATGCCACCGCGTCAATGGTTTCCAGATGAACGGCCAAGGGTTCCGGCCCGGTCAGTTTGATCCGCTGATTGGCATTTAAGGTGATCCTCGTGCCAACGCAATCAGGGTTAAGCGGGATTTGTCTACCGTCGCGCTCTATCAACACTGCCAAAACGATCTGGTTCGGCCTGCCGTAATCGAAAATTTCATTCATTGCCGCGCGTATCGTTCTGCCGGTATAAAAAACGTCATCGATCAGAATAATGTCGCGACCTTCAATGTGAGTCGGCAACTGGCTGGGCTTTACATTGGGATTGACGCCGATTTGCGAAAAGTCGTCCCGGTAAAATGAAATATCCAGCAGCCCCAAAGGTTCGCTGATATTTAATCGCCGGTGCATTTGCTCGGCAATCCACACGCCGCCGGTACGAATGCCTATCATCAACGGATTAACCAGCTGCCGCTCGTCGATAATGCGTTTTAGCTCGGCTTCCAGGTTATTTAATAATTCGGGAATCTTTAACACTTAATAGTCCTTTCTGGTACGGTCGTTTAGCCAGGTTTGCAAGATAAGCTGTGCGGCGAGTTGGTCTTGCACTTCCCAGAGTTTATTTGCACTGACACTGACTTCATCAAATAGCATTTGCTTGGCTTCAAATGTCGACAGGGTCTCATCCTGCTGAAAAACCGGCAGTTGATAACGCCCTTCCAGCTGCCTGCAAAATTTTAACATGCGTGGTGTTACAGGGTTATCCGAGCCGTCGGCCTGCTTTGATATGCCGACCACCAAACCGGCCGGACGCCATTCCTGTATCAGCTTGCCGATTATGTCCCAATTGGGGTTTTGATTGATCGAACGAATGGTTTGTAGCGGACTTGCGGTAGCGGTGGTTGTTTGACCGACGGCCGTACCTATCTTTTTAGTGCCAAAATCAAAACCCAGATAGGTATCGGCATTGACTTTGGCTAGTAATGGGTCTTGCATAGTTTATATCGCCAAGGATGGTGTGTATGCCGCAGACTTGTCTGGAACAAGTGCGGCGATCGTCAGGGACGGTGTGTATGCTGAAAACCTGCCGGGAGCAGGTGCGGCGTCTGGTTTGTGTTCAATCGAATACGGCCTGGAATCAGCCATGTCCTGCCGGAGCGGTCAACTGGTTAATATCAATGCCGATCTGGTCGGCTGCCGCGCTCCAGCGTAAATTGACCGGTGTATCAAACAAAACCCGTTTGCCGCAAGGCGTATTAAGCCATGAATTATCCATGATTTCTTTTTCCAATTGCCCGGCGCCCCAACCGGCATACCCTAAAGCCACCAGATACTGCTCCGGACCTTCGCCTGCGGCAATGGCTTCAAGCACGTCTCGGGACGTGGTCAGGGAAATGGTCTCTGAAACAGCCATGGTCGCATGCCAGTCTCCACCTGAAGTATGCACCACGAAGCCGCGCTCCTGTTGCACCGGGCCGCCTGCGAAAACGGGTGTTTCAGCTGCATCGGGCGAGGTGACTTTTATGTCCATCTGCTTGAAAATCTCGCCCAGCTTCATGTCCGTCGATCTGTTAATGACAATGCCTAATGCACCGTCTTCATTGTGTTGACACAAATAGGCAACCGTATGAAAAAAGTTGAGATCCGCCAGATTGGGCATGGCGATAATAAACTGGTTGGTTAAGTAGGTAGCTTGGTTCATGGATATTAGTATCAAAGTTTATGATGACTTAAGCAAATGTTTATCGCGAGATGATATCTGATTCATCAGGAAATTCTCAGCTCGGGTAATCGCCGGTTGTTTGCCGGAAACGCCTGTTTTCACTGTCGCTAAAACCGGTTTATTCTGGCCTACGTTACTGTCTATCGTGTGGTCATGCCTGACTCATCGGAAAACTTCCAAACCCGGGTGATCACCAGAACATCAAGCTCTTTTCGCAACTCTGCGGGTAATGGTGCAAATGGCGCACTCATACGGACAATTCTTTTAGCCGCCTCATCCAATGCAGGATTTCCCGAAGACTGGTTGATGCGTATGCTGTAAATACTGCCATCCGCTTTAATGCCGACATCCATGGTTAAGGTGCCGGAAAAGTTTTTCCTGGTCGCTACTTCAGGGTAATTAAGATTACCGGTACGTTCCACTTTATCCTCCCAATCTTTCATATATTGGGCTGCAACGTATTTATGGGCACTTACCGAGTCAACAAATTTTATCTTGGTTTGCTCGGCAGTCTGCTGGTTGAGCCTGATTTCGGTACCCATTTGTGCAATTTGTTGCTGTAGCATCTCCGCCGTCAATTGTGGGCGCTTTTCAGTGTGCTGACCGGTAGCCGGCTTGCTTGCGGTAACGATCTTTTTTTCCGCTTTTTTCTGGGTGATCAGTTTTTTCGCCGCTGTGGGCTCACTCCGTTCGGGCGCGCTCTTTTTTATCTGCTTGGTCTGGGTATTGCCTTGGCTGGGCAATTGTTGCGGAGGCGGCTCCGGCTTCCTGCTTTGCTCACCCGCGCCAATCTGATTTTCCTGGGCCAACAATTGCGCCTTTTCAGGCACTTTTTTGGCCGGCATATTGACCAAAGTAATATCAATAGATCGGCTGACTTGCTCCGGCTGCGGCGCGGTGAAATTAACCCCCAGCCCAATCACAACATGAATTACAGCCGCTAAAAATAAGGCAATCAATAACGAGTCGTTATTAGACAGCGGCGCAGGTGGTTCAAACATGACCTGATGTGTTCTCATTTATCGCCATGGATGGTGTGTAGGCCGCAAACCTGCCGGGAGCAGGTGCGGCAAGAGTCGTTTCAATATGATCCATTAATTGACCGCAAATATTCAATCCAAACTGGCGATCTAATTCCTGAACGCAAGTCGGACTGGTCACATTAATTTCGGTGAGCGTATCGCCAATCACGTCAATGCCGACAAAAATCAGGCCTTTTTCCCGTAATGTAGGCCCAACCTGGCTGGCAATCCAGCGATCCCGTTCGGTTAATGGTCGGCCTTCGGCCCGTCCGCCCGCCGCCAAATTGCCGCGGGTTTCGCCCTGGGCGGGAATGCGTGCCAGAGCATAGGGTATGACTTCGCCATTAACCAGCAAGATACGTTTATCGCCGTCTATAATTTGCGGCAGATACTTTTGCGCCATCACATAGCGGCTGTTGTACTGGGTCATGGTTTCCAGAATCACGCTGAGATTGGGATCGCCCTGACGCAAATGAAAAATAGAAGTCCCGCCCATGCCATCGAGCGGTTTTAAAATAATTTCGCCCTGCTCCAGCAAAAAGGCCCTGATTCTGGCCGGCTCCCTCGCGACCAGCGTTTCCGCGCAGCACTGGGGAAACCAGGCGGTAAAAAGCTTTTCATTGGCATCCCGCAACGACTGCGGTTTGTTGATCACATAAACGCCCATGCTTTCCGCACGTTCCAGCAAATAGGTTGCGTAAATATATTCCTGATCGAAAGGCGGATCCTTGCGCATCATAATCACATCCAACTGATCCAGAGGAATATCCTGCTCCGCCGTAAACTCGTGCCATTTTTTTTCATCGCGCTGAACCTTAATCGTCCGCGTTCTGGCATACGCTCTGCCGTTTCGGAGGAACAAATCATTGAGTTCCATATAATGCAGCTCCCAGCCTCTGGCCTGGGCTTCAAGTAACATTGCAAAACTGGTATCTTTTTTTATGTTGATATGGTCGATGGAATCCATGACCATGCCGAGCTTAATGGGCATTATTTTTTCCTGATGATTATGTTAGACGAAAGGCGAAAGACAAAGGGCGAAAGGGTAAGAACCCATTGCGCCTTTTGCCTTTTGCCCTTCACCTTTCGTCTTATTTTATAGATTGTTATTTACCTTGAAAAGATTTTTTGGTATAAAGCTCGGCTAACTTTTGAATTTAGGCACGCATTAGGGGTTAATCATGTCCAGAGTATGTCAAGTAACAGGCAAACGCCCAGTTACAGGTAATAACGTTTCACACGCTAATAACAGAACTAAAAGACGCTTTTGTCCAAATCTGCAACACCACAGATTCTGGGTAGAGAGCGAAAACCGCTGGGTTCGCCTCAGAATTTCCACCAAAGGTATGCGTATCATTGACAAGAAAGGTATTGATGCCGTTCTTGCCGATTTGCGTAAATCCGGCGATAACTCTTAAGAGGATAAAAAAATGCGCGATAAAATTAAACTGATTTCGACCGAAGGAACCGGACACTTTTATACAACAACCAAAAACAAACGGACAATGCCCGAAAAAATGGAGATCAAAAAATTTGATCCTGTTGTTCGTAAACACGTTATTTACAAAGAAGCAAAAATCAAATAATTATTTGATTTTAAAAACTTCTTTTCGGTTTGTGTTCTTAAAGCGCCTACTTTTGGCGCTCTCGGAAATTGCTCCACAGGCACAAACCCAGCATATCGTAACCCGGCATCTACAAATCTGACTGCCGGGCTACACTGCCGCCCTTATGCCCTGCGGGTAACCCGACCTACCCTCCTTTTAGCTTATCCAGTACTTGGGTTAGCTTCTCCATCTGCTTGTGCAGTATTCGACATTGCTTTTCAGCATGTTCCTTGTCAAATTCCAGTTTCATGCACTTATCATTGAGCTGTTGGTTGGTATTTTTGAGGGTTTCATTGTCAAATTTAAGAGCTCTTACCTGATCTTCCAAGATGCTGGTAGTGGCAGCCATCAAATTATCGGCGGACTGCTTCCTGTTATTATTTTCGGGGAAACCTTCACTGAAAATAGGAGCCTCATTTTCCGGTTCAAGCCTGATATTCGACTTTATTTCCGGGGATGGCGCGTATTCCTCAAGCTTGACGGAAGCAGGCGCAGCAGACGTAAAGCTTTCCATCCCACCTTTCAAAATCATTGCATCAATTTTATGCCTGAGCAATAAAAATGCGGCGGCTTCACTGGTCTTACCATCCTGGCAAACAACAACGACAGGCTTTTCATGGCTGATTGTCTTAAGTTGCATTCTCAAGGAGAAAAAAGGTGCGTTGATACTGCTCTCAAGATGATGATTTTCATACTCGTCCTGCGAGCGGACATCCAGCAAAATCGCCCCCTTTTTTATCGCTTCCTGCACGCCTTCATAATCGACAAACTTTAAAGCAGGCTCTTTTATTAAAGATACAAATTGTTTTTTATCCAACCGCAATAACACAATGTCCGTCAGAGCCGTAATCGTTACGTTTCTAGTCGCGCCGGAAAGCAATGCATCTTCGCCAAAAGTATCGCCGTTTGCCAGCTGAGCCAACTTAATTTCTTTTGCATTGGGGGACGGCTTACGTGTTAACAAGCATTGCCCATTTTTAATCAGATAATAATAATCTCCTGTGCCACCCTGTTCGAGTATGGTTTCACCTTCCTTGAAATGAACGGCTTCCAGGCTCATTAATATTTTTTGTAAATTAGCGGGGGGAAGACGTTGAAAAATAGGCGACCTCAATAATGCTGTCATCCAGTCATCTGGATCGCCTTCAGTCTCGTCAATGACCATGCAACTGTTGTCCTCTTTGTAAGCAAGGGAGAGTGGATTGTTAACAATATCAGCATTCAGCCGCAAAAAACGCACCCTTCCGTTCGCGACTGCATCAATTTTTCTTGGGATCTGGTGCGCCAGCGCAAACTTGGCAGAATCACTGCTTGCAGCAATGACTTCAACAACCAGTCCAGACGCCTGAAGAGTAACCTCACCACTTATCAGATAAACAAGTTGGGGCGATACGTCACCTTTTTTAAACAAAAAACCGTCTTGCACTTCTTCGACCGTCATTTCAGCGCATAACGCATTAAACCGAGCGCCCGGCAATGTTGCGAGCGGGATTAGCTTGCGAATAATCAGCCCATCTTCAGAATTGACGTCTATAGTCATTCAAATATTTTAAGCAAGATGACAGTTAAATGACAGTGTTGATTTTTAAAAAAACTACTTTAACACACCTTGTATTAAACATTTTTACACATATATTATAGATTACGTATGTTTCACAAATACCGGGAAAACATGATGAATACTAAATCTGTAAAGCAGCTGTTGTTTATAACTTTTTTATCCATTTACTTTTGTATAACCACTGCTGCAGAGGCTGCTTTGCCGCCTTATGTAGAAGGACAGGCACTACCGTCTTTAGCTCCCATGCTTGAGCGCAGCATGCCGGCGGTGGTTAATATATCAACCTCGACCAATATTACGGTAAGTGAAAATCCACTGATGCAGGACCCGGTTTTTCGCCAATTTTTTAATATACCCGACCAGCAACTGCGACGGCAGCAAAGAAACAGCTTGGGCTCCGGCGTTATTATCGACAGCAAGCAAGGCTTGGTTTTAACCAACAACCATGTTATCGATAAAGCGGATACCATCACAGTGACCTTGAATGACGGTCGACAGCTTGCCGCTAAATTAATCGGCACCGATCCTGAAGCTGATGTTGCTGTCATTCAGATTCCTGTCGATAACTTGACCATGCTGCCGATTGCCGATTCCAACCAGCTGAAAGTCGGCGATTTTGTTGTCGCCATAGGCAATCCTTTCGGCTTGGGGCAGACCGTAACATCAGGCATAGTCAGTGCCTTGGGTCGTTCCGGTCTGGGCATAGAAGGCTACGAAGATTTCATCCAGACCGACGCCTCGATCAACCCCGGTAATTCAGGCGGCGCGCTGGTTAACCTGCGCGGTGAACTTGTCGGCATGAATACGGCAATCATTGCTCCCACCGGCGGTAACGTCGGCATCGGTTTTGCGATACCTTCCAATATGGCCATGACCATCAAGGAGTCGCTGGTCAAGCACGGCGAGGTTCGGCGCGGATTGTTAGGCGTAACCACGCAAGATCTGACACCTGAACTGGTCAAGGCGTTTAATTTAAAAAATATACAAGGCGCCGCTATCAGCCGAATTGAAAGCAACTCACCCGCAGCAAAAGCCGGATTGGAACCGGGCGACATCATTGTTTCAGCCAATGGCCGCCCCATTAAAAACAGCCATGACATACGCAATATCATCGGCATGATGCAAATTGGCGACAAAGTTGAGCTGGAATATTTCCGCGGCAACGAGAAAAAACAGGTTACCGCGATAATCGGTAAACATGAATTGCCTCGACTGGCAGGAAATCAGCTACATCGCTCGTTACAGGGCGCACTGTTAAGCACGTCGCTAAAAAACCAGATTGAAGGTGTCTTGATTGAAAAAGTCGACACTGCTTCAGGTGCATGGCGCGCAGGCTTGCGTCCTGGCGACGTTATCATATCGGCAAATCGCTATCGCGTTCGTAGTATTGAGGAGTTAAAGCAGATAGTTGATCCGAATGGTCCTTTGTTAATTAACATTCAGCGAGGACAGGAAGGCTTCTTTGTTGTGTTAAAGTGATTAAATGAAAGGCGAAGGGCAAAAGGCGAAAGATGCATATTTTCGAACCTTTAGCCTTTAGCCTTTAGCCTTTAGCCCTTCGCCTTTAAAAAACATGACTCCAGATAGAAACTTCATCCCCCTTAACATTGCGATACTGGTCGTTTCCGACAGCCGCACCGATGCCGACGACGTATCCGGCAAAACCCTGGCCGAACGCGTAACCGATGCAGGACATCAGGTTATTGAAAAAAAAATAGTGCCTGATGATATTTATCAAATCAGGGCGACTATCTCAAACTGGATTGCCGCAGACAATATTAATGTCGTGATCAGCACCGGCGGCACCGGCGTCACCGGCAGGGACGGCACGCCTGAAGCAGTTGCGCCGTTGCTGGACAAGCTGCTGGACGGTTTCGGCGAAATCTTCAGGATGCTGTCCTATCAGGACATTAAAACCTCAACTATCCAGTCCCGAGCGATTGCCGGAGTTGCTAATGCGACCTATATATTTTGCTTGCCCGGCTCATCGGGAGCCTGTCGCACCGCATGGGATGCGTTGATCAAAGAGCAGCTCGATCATCGCACTCGCCCCTGCAATCTGGTGCAGCTAATGCCCAGACTGATGGAAAAATAATGAAACCGGTTTTTTTATTGATCGGCGCATTAAGCGCATTAATCGGTGTCGGCATGGGCGCATTTGGCGCTCATGGCTTAAAAGCCGTTATCAGTCCGGAGATGTTGACCGTCTACCAAACCGGCGTGACTTACCAAATGTGGCATGCGTTGGGACTGATCGGCGTTGCCCTGATCCACCAGCAAATGCCTGGCTCCAAATTATTGCACTGGGCAGGATGGTTGATGTTCGCGGGCATATTGCTGTTTTCCGGCAGCCTGTACGCTCTGGCACTACTCAATCATACCTGGCTAGGCATGATCACTCCCTTCGGCGGCGTTTGTTTTTTAACAGCCTGGTTATTAATCGCGCTGTTCGCCAACCAAAACATCAGATCTTCAGATCACAACAGCAGGTATAAATAATGCGCGACCCTAACCCCCAAACCATCTATCTAAAAGACTATACCGTCCCCGAATACCTGATTCACAGCGTTGCCTTAAATTTTACCCTGGATGATGAAAACACCGTGGTTAGCTCGCGACTCACCCTGAGCCGCAATCCTGCCAGCCAGTCTCGCGACACATCGCTGACTTTATCGGGTGAAAATCTGAAACTCATCCGCGTGAATCTGGATGACGGCAATGAATTATCCAAAGATCAATACCTGCAAACCCAGGATGCGCTAATCATTAACAATGTTCCGCAGCAGCAACGTTTTGTGCTGAGCATCGAAAATACAATCAACCCGAAAGCCAACACTGCTTTGGAAGGGCTATACCTTTCCAACGGTATGCTGTGTACTCAATGCGAGGCGGAAGGCTTCAGGAAAATCACCTATTTTCTGGATCGCCCCGACGTAATGACGCTGTTCACCACAACCTTGGTCGGCAACAAAGATCGCTATCCGGTTTTATTATCCAACGGCAACAAAATCGCTCAGGGCGAATTATCGGATAATCGCCACTGGGTAACCTGGGAAGACCCGTTCAACAAGCCGTGCTATTTGTTTGCGCTGGTTGCAGGACAACTCGAATGCATAGCAGACCGCTTTACCACGCAATCCGGCCGCGACATCGACCTGCAAATCTTTGTCGAAAAACACGACATCGATAAATGCGACCATGCTATGCAATCGCTGAAAAACGCGATGCTTTGGGATGAACATGTGTACGGCCGCGAATACGACCTGAATTTATACATGATCGTCGCAGTCAGCCATTTCAACATGGGCGCGATGGAAAACAAGGGGCTTAACGTATTTAATACCAAATTTGTGCTGGCACGGCCCGACACCGCGACAGACTATGATTATGAGCATATCGAAGCCGTCATCGGCCATGAATATTTCCATAACTGGACCGGCAATCGCATCACTTGTCGGGACTGGTTCCAGCTCAGTTTGAAAGAAGGCTTTACAGTGTTCCGCGACCAGGAATTTACCGGCGACCGCACCTCTAAGGCCGTTAAACGCATCGAAGACGTCAACATGCTGCGTACCCGCCAGTTTGCTGAAGACGCAGGGCCGTTGGCGCATCCGATACGCCCCGATGCCTACATAGAAATCAACAATTTTTACACCTTGACTGTGTATGAAAAAGGCGCGGAAGTGGTGCGCATGATCCATACGCTGGTTGGCCCCGAAGGCTTTCGCAAAGGCAGTGATTTATATTTTGAGCGTCATGACGGACAAGCGGTGACTTGCGACGACTTCGTCAGCGCCATGGAAGTCGCCAATAATATTGATTTGACCCAATTCCGCCGTTGGTATGCCCAAGCTGGAACGCCGGTATTAACCGTTCAGCAGCACTATGACCCCTCCGCACAAACCCTGACTTTAACCTTAAGCCAAAGCTGTCCGCCGACTCCGGGACAAACGATTAAAGAACCGCTGCATATTCCGGTAACGGTGGGCTTACTTAATAAAGACGGTTCAGTCGCACCTTGTAATCTGCAAGGCAGCATTCCTTCCGGGCCTGGCAATGAGCGCAATGAAATCATTTTGCAACTCACCCAGTCCGAACAGGCATTTACCTTTGAAGGTTTAACCGAACAGCCGGTGATTTCTATCCTAAGAGGATTTTCAGCGCCGGTCAAACTGGTGATGGAGCGCAGTCTGGAAGAGTCGGCATTCTTGTTAAGTTACGACAGCGACACCTTTAATCGCTGGGAAGCCGGGCAGCAATTGGCCGGACAGATTATTATGGGGCTGATTGCCGATTTACAAAACGGCAGGGTCATGCACGTCAACCCCATTATGATTAATGCCTTTAAGCAGGTACTGGAACAACCGTGGGATGACTTGTCGTATTTTTCTTTGCTATTAAACCTGCCTTCAGAAACCTATCTGGCCGAACAAATGCAGGTTGTCGATGTAGAAGCCATCCATACCGCCCGCGAATGTGTCACGGTGGCTTTGGCCAAGCAGTTGCAATCGCAGCTCCAGGCTTTATACCTGAATAATCATCGGGATGAATCCGGCGAATTCGACTCCGGCGCGATAGGCCGCAGACGCATCAAAAATACCTGTTTAAGTTATTTAAGTAAGCTGGAAAACAGAGACATCCATGAATTGTCTCAACAGCAATTTAATACCGCCAAAAACATGACCGACCAAATGGCGGCGTTATCGGTTATCGCCAATAGCCCGCATCCTGCCAAACAACAGTGCCTGGACAGTTTTTACCGCCAATGGCAAGCGGAAGCGCTGGTTATAGACAAATGGTTTACGCTGCAAGCTTCCAGCAGCATGCCCGACACTTTTGCGACCGTGCAGGCGTTAATGCAGCACCCTGCGTTTGATTTAAAAAACCCAAACCGGGTCAGATCATTGATTGGCGCATTCAGCCAATCTAACCCGCTGCATTTTCACGCGTCGAACGGACAAGGCTATCAATTTCTCGCCGACCAGATTATCGCGCTTAACACATTGAATCCGCAGATTGCCTCGCGCATGGTTGGCGCATTAACGGCATGGCGAAGATATGACGAAAGCAGGCAAGCACTGATGAAAGCGCAACTGGAACGGATTATAACGACCGAAGCGATTTCCAAAGATGTTTACGAAGTGGCGAGTAAAAGCCTGGCTCACCAAGCGTAATGAAGGGAGGCGCCAAAAATGTATTGATTACCGGCGCTGCCAAGCGCATAGGTGCGGCTTGTGCGCGGCTACTGCATAGCGAGGGCTGTAATGTTTTTCTGCATTACCGGTCTTCGGCAGCAGAAGCGCAGCAGCTTTGCGATGAGCTGAATCAACAGCGTCCCGGTTCGGCAAAAATCATGCAGGCCGATTTGCTGAACATGGCCGAGCTGGAGAATGTTGCCAAGGAAGCTTGTCTGGCCTGGGGCGGCATCGATGTGCTGGTGAATAATGCTTCATCCTTTTATCCAACGGCTATGACCGATGTGACCGAACGGCAATGGGATGAGTTATTGGGCAGTAACTTAAAAGCGCCGTTTTTTCTGGCGAAAGCCTTGGCAAAGACCTTAGCCGATAATCAGGGCTGTATCGTTAATATTATTGACATCCATGCCGAACGAGGGCTAAGCGGTTATCCCGTCTACAGTATCGCAAAGGCCGGGCTAGCCGCCATGACCAAATTTTTAGCCAAGGAACTGGGACCGGCTGTCAGAGTCAACGGCGTGGCTCCGGGGGCTATACTCTGGCCCGATAACGATCTATCCGAATCGGTCAAACTGGAGATACTGCAACGGGTAATGTTAAAACGCAGCGGCGAGCCGCTTGATATTGCCGAAGCCGTGCTTTTTTTGATTAAGGATGCCGGTTACATTACAGGTCAAATACTGAACGTCGATGGCGGACGCACCCTATTTTGTTGAAGCCCAGGACGGCGTGACACGCTTTTGCCTGAGATCGGTCTTGTCGAATTGATCCCAAAGCTCGGCGTAGCTGATGTGACTGACAGGATGTTGCAAACTCGAGGCAATTTCGGCCAAAGGTTCAAGCACAAAGGCGTAATGTTCGATTTCATCCCTTGGTATTTGCAAGCGGCCATCATTGACGATCAGGTCGCCGTATAAAATCAGGTCCAGATCGAGGGTGCGCGCAGCAAATTTCCGGCTGTCGCGCGTGCGGCCATTATCCAGCTCAATTTGCCTGAGTTGCTTGGCAACCGCCTTCACTTCCAAATCGGAATCGAAACCGACCACAAGATTGTAGAAAACATCGCCTGTAAAGCCGACCGATTCGGATTCATAAGTACTTGAAACCGTCAGCTCGCCAAAAGCTTGCTCAAGCGCCCGCAGGCTGGCTGGGATGTGTTCATCCTTGTTTATGTTGCTACCGATGCTGATGTAGCCTCTGGTCACGATGTTCTTTCTCCACGCTCAATGATAATGCCGACATCACTGGCGCCGCGGATCGCGCCTTTTTTATTCAGAGTTATTTTCACCCAAGGCACATTAAATTCGTTACGGATAATGTCGGCTATTTCTGAAATTAATTTTTCAACCAGCAAAAACTGGCTGGCCTCAACAAAAGAAATAATGCGGTGAGAAACTGTTTTGTAATCAAGCGTGTATTGAATATCATCGGTTTCAGCGGCTTTTTGAATATCAAAAGCCATCTCAATATCAAGAATGACGGTTTGTTTGGTCACTCTTTCCCAGTCATAAATACCGATGATAGTTTCAATTTCCAACCCGCCTAAAAATATGATGTCCATTGTGTTTTCCGGTTATGATGCGTGTTTTTTTAAAAGCGGTAAGTATCAGGGAAACGCCCTTTGCTTACAAGTTCTGATGATGAAAAGGTTACTCAATGGTTGAATGGTTGTTTGTTCCGGCTGCCTATCTGATAGGCTCAATTTCCAGTGCAATTATTATTTGTCGCCTGATGGGCTTGCCCGATCCCCGCGAACAGGGTTCTGGTAATCCCGGTGCGACCAATGTGATGCGCATCGGCGGAAAAAAAGCGGCGGCGATCACTCTGCTGGGCGATTCGCTGAAAGGATTACTTCCGGTCTATGCCGCGAATGTGTTGGGGCTGCCCGCCGAGTTGGTTGCTGCGACCGGTTTGGCGGCGTTTATAGGCCATCTTTATCCGGTGTTTTTCGGTTTTAAAGGCGGCAAGGGCGTTGCAACATCGGTCGGTGTTTTGCTTGGTTTTTTCTGGGCGCTCGGTTTGGCGTTCATGGCAACCTGGTACCTGGTTTACAAGCTGGGCAAGATTTCATCCTTGTCCGCATTAGTCGCCTCGATCTTGTCACCCGTTTTTGCCTGGTTTATAGTTGGAAACGAGGCTATTGTTGCCGCCTCCTTGGTTATGATGGTTTTCTTGTTGTGGCGGCATAAGAGCAATATTCAGCGGCTGCTGGCTGGGGAAGAGTCGAGCAAGGCTAAAGGCTAAAAATCAGCCTACAACTAATGCTTGGTCAATATTCCATCTCGTAGGGTTCGCTGTGCGTACCATTAATGGCCTAAAGGTACGCACAGCGTACCCTACATGGCTGTTTTTCATGCAAAATTAGAATGTTATCCGGTTTAAAACTATAAGGATTAAGGTATACTTTGGTAACTTATGTTTGAAAAAATATGAAGATATCCAGCCCCCATAGAATCACTTGTTAGACAACAGGCGCATACCATGAAATCACCAAATCTATTTAAATTCGCTACAAGTGAGCTTTCTCAAGATGCATTCATTTGTTGGTTATTGTCATGGGCATCTCCAGAATATACTGGCTCTAGTTTGCATAGATGCGGTATAGATTTAATAGGGCGCCTTTTTGAAAAGCATGGAAAGGAATTGCCAAAGGAAATTGATAAAGTTGAGGTTATAAAGCAAGACTCGAATATTGACGTTTTGTGTATTGTGAATGAAAAATATGCGATTTTGATTGAGGATAAAACTGGAACGAAGAATCATTCAGGGCAATTATCCAGCTATCTTAATGAGATCAGAAGTCGCGACTTCGGCGATTGTAATATCCTCCCAATTTACTTTAAGACACGTGACCAAGCTTGCTATGCTGGAGTTGAGGAAAATGGATATCAGGTTTTTTCTCGCAATGAATTTTTGAGTGTTCTTAATCTTGGTGTGGAACTCGGAATAAATAGCGACATCTTTAACGACTTTAGAAATCACTTGAAAGACATATCAGATAAGGTTAATAGCTACCGAACTCTTCCTATTGATCAATGGCACTGGCATTCCTGGGAAGGATTTTATATGGAGCTAAAGGATAAGCTTTGTGAAGGTCATTGGGATTATGTTTCTAATCCGGCAGGTGGATTTCTCGGATTCTGGTGGCATTTTCAAGGAGACAGCACATGTAAGCAATATTTGCAGCTTGAGGAGTCTAAATTTTGTATAAAAATCAAAGTAAATAATTCTGAGAAAAGAAAGTATTTTAGGAGCAAGTGGCACAAAAAAATAGTTGATAACAACGAAAAATATGGGTTAAACCTACGTAAGCCTGATAAATTTGGCAATGGTAATTACATGACAGTTTTGGTGGCTAGTGATGAATATAGGCAAGTAGGAAGTGATGGTTGCATTGATATGCAATCTACAGTGGAGCACTTAAAAAAGGCAGAGAACCTACTTAAATATGTGTGTGAAACTACCTAACAAGAAGTTGCTTTTCAAAAAATATTTCACGCTCTCACCGTCCGTTTGGGGTCGAAAACAGCCATTACACCCGTTAAGCCAAGTAGCCTGTTCAATAAGCCGACTACTTTGCTTTCGCCTTGTATCTTTCGCCTGATTTAATTCAATTCACTAATCGGCCAGCGAGGCCGTGCATAAATCTCCAGCCCTTGCTGCTGACCCGCCACTAAACGCTGACAACCGGCATAAGCAATCATCGCGCCGTTATCGGTACAAAATTCGAGCCTGGGGAAATAAAGCTGAGCATTTTCCTTGGTAACCATTTCCGCAAGACACGCCCGAATTTGTTTATTGGCACTGACGCCGCCTGCAACAACCAATCTTTTCAATCCGGTTTGTTGCAAAGCCCGTTTGCATTTAATACTCAGCGTCTCCGCAACCGCCTGCTGAAATGCGGCGGCGACATCAGCCTTGTCCTGATCGGTTTTTTCAGAGGCATTGACGGTATTCATCGTGAATGTTTTTAAGCCGCTAAAACTAAAATCCAATCCGGGACGATCGGTCATCGGACGAGGAAATTTAATCTGCGGTTTACCATGTTCTGCCAATGCGGACAGTTTCGGCCCACCGGGATAACCCAAGCCCAGCATTTTCGCGGTTTTATCAAAAGCTTCACCGGCGGCATCATCAAGGGATTCACCTAATAATTGATAGTGACCGATACCCTCAACCTGCACCAGCAGGGTATGCCCTCCGGAAATCAATAACGCGACAAAAGGAAATGCCGGCGGATTGTCTTCCAGCATAGGCGCAAGCAAATGCCCTTCCATATGATGAACGGCAAGCGCGGGAACTTGCCAGGCCCAAGCCAGGCTTCTGGCCGTTGCCGCGCCAACCAATAACGCCCCCATCAGGCCGGGCCCTGCGGTGTAAGCAATGCCGTTAATATCGCTGCCGATCAATTGACTTTCCTGCAAGCATTGCTTGATCAATGGCACTAATTTCCGAATGTGGTCGCGCGATGCCAGCTCGGGAACAACGCCGCCATATTCGCTATGCATTGCAACCTGACTGTATAAAATATGGCTACACAGGCCTTGTTCGGAGTGATAAATCGCGACGCCGGTTTCGTCGCAAGAGGTTTCTATGCCTAAAACGTACATTGAGTTTTTGAAATTTATAAAAGTAAAGGTATAATTAAGGGTTCTGTTTGTTCAGTGGATTTAAAAATCCTAACTTTTAAATATTAACATATTCGGGTCATTATAATGCCGTCAGTAAAAATCAAAGAAAACGAACCTTTTGATATTGCGATTCGCCGTTTTAAACGCGCTTGTGAAAAAGCGGGTGTATTGGCAGAAGTGCGTCGTCGCGAATTTTATGAAAAACCAACCGCAGAGCGTAAACGTAAAGGCGCTGCTGCTGTTAAACGTCACTTGAAAAAATTAGCGCGCGAACGTTATGCATTGAAAAACTTACGTCGCGGACGCCCTGCACTGTAAAGCCAAGGTTACTACGATGGATTTGTTAACAGATCGTATCAAGGAAGATATGAAAGCCTCCATGAAAGGCGGCAATAAAGCACGACTAGGTGTCATTCGTTTGATTTTGGCTGCCATTAAGCAGGTTGAGGTCGATGAACGCATTGTTTTAGATAATGAGCGGGTTATTTTGGTTCTCGATAAGATGCTCAAACAGCGCCGCGAATCTATCAGACAGTTTGCGGACGCCGGTCGACATGACTTGGTCGCCATTGAAGAGGCTGAAATTCCGGTGATTCAGGATTTCTTGCCTCAGGCTTTGACCGAAACCGAAATTGATTCAATGGTTAAAGACGCTGTTGCGGAATCCGGCGCAGAATCCGTTAAGGATATGGGCAAGGTCATGGCTTTACTGAAAGCAAAAATGCAAGGGCGCGCCGATATGTCGATTGTAAGCATCAAAATTAAGGCCGCGCTAGCTGGATAGTTTTTTTACTGACCTTCCTTGGCAATTGCTCCTGCGTTGCCCTACCTCCTGCATTCGTGCAGTCGTCGGAGCATTGCGTGTCCGGTAGAATCCCTCGCGAATTTATTGATGAGCTTTTGGTGCGGGTTGATATTGTCGATTTAATCGATTCGCACGTCCCTCTAAAAAAAACGGGTAACAACTTCGTCGCCCGCTGTCCTTTTCATGTCGAAAAAACCCCCAGCTTTTCCGTAAATCGGAAAAAACAATTCTTTCATTGCTTTGGCTGCGGTGCCAGCGGTAACGCCATTAGCTTTCTAATGGATTTTAGCCATCTTGATTTTGTTGAGGCGGTTGAAGACCTGGCAGGGTTTGTCGGAGTCGACGTTCCCAGAGAGTCAATCGAATATCAGCCCAAACAAAAGAAGGCCGATCTAAGCAGCCTGTATGCGCTAATGGAACAGGTAACTGCCTTTTATGCCGAACAATTACGGACTAGCGACGAAGGGAAAAAAGCGGCTGAATACTTAAAAAACAGAGGCGTCAGCGGCGATTGTGCCGCAGACTTCATGCTGGGCTACGCGCCTGACGAATGGAAAGCCTTGGCAACCCGCTTTGACCAGAAATTATTACTCGAAGCCGGGTTATTAGTCAGCAAAGAGAGCGGCCAGCCCTACGACCGTTTTCGCGGCCGAATTATGTTCCCGATCAGGGACAAGCGCGCCCGCATTATAGGCTTTGGCGGAAGAGTTCTTGATGATTCTTTACCCAAATACTTGAATTCTCCGGAAACGTCCCTATTTCACAAAGGCAAGGAAGTTTACGGTTTATATGAACTTCTGGAAAAGAATGCCAAACCTCAAAGAATTTTGATTGTTGAAGGCTATATGGATGTTATCGCCTTGGCCCAGTTTGGCATTCATTATGCGGTTGCAGCCTTAGGAACAGCAGCATCGCAAGCGCATCTTGATTTATTATTCCGGTTCTCCTCGGAACTTGTATTTTGTTTTGATGGCGACAAGGCGGGGCGGGAAGCGGCATGGAGAGCGATGGAGTCGGCTTTTTCCAGCTTAAAAGATGGACGACAGATTCGCATCATGCTGTTGCCGCAAAATCATGATCCTGATTCGCTGGTGCGAGAGGAAGGGATTGATGGATTTATTGGTCGCGTGCAAACGGCTGAAACCTTGTCGGAGTATTTTTTCGGACATTTCTCGAACGAGCTGAATCTATCCGAAATGGAAGGGCGGGCACAATTAGTAAATAAAGCCAAACCGTATCTGGAGAAATTACCGGAAAGTATTTTTAAAGAGATGATGTTTGCACGATTAAAAGAACTGTCCGGATGGGCCGGTCTGGATATTTTGGAGAATGCAGCTACACTTGCCTCTAAGCAAAGCTCGAAGCAAGATCGGAAAATAGGCAGAAATCGACCTCAGGATAGTGGTAGATTATCGTCGGCGCGAGTTGCGATCGCTTTGCTGGTTCAGAATCCCAGGTTGGTAGAACTGATCGAGCAGCGGGAAATTGACTGGAATGGGCTGGATTTTTCAGGCGCCGCCCTGTTTAAAAACATACTGCAAATGATTGCAGATAAGAATCCGGCAAATGCAGCCGTTTTAATGGAATGTTATCGAGACACTACCGAAGAAAAATCTATAAAAGCATTAGCTTTATTGGATTCACAGGTTTCAGATGACAAGATAGAAGCGGTATTTTGCGATTCTCTGGACAGGTTATTAACTCAAGCCAGGGAGTCCGCTTTAACCGGATTACTAAATAAAGGCAAGACAGAAGGACTGGATGCACAGGAGAAAGAGCTGTTGCGAAAAATGCTGACAGCCAAAATTTTGGTGCCAAATAATAGGAATTCGTAGTATAATTCTCGGTTCGGCGAAGTCAGGTCGAGCAGAGTCTTCCGTGAGTAAATGATGAATCAAGAACAACAGCAGTCCCAACTTAAACAATTGATAGCCAAAGGCAAAGTACAGGGCTACCTGACTTATGCCGAGGTTAACGATCACTTGCCGAGTGATATTGTTGATCCTGAGCAAATTGAAGATATTATTGGCATGATCAATGATATGGGGATTCAGGTTTACGAAGTTGCACCGGATGAAGACTCCCTTATTACTGATTCAGCGGCTGTTACTACAGACGATGAAGATGCTGAAGAAGTCGCGGCCTTAGCTTCTGTTGATAGCGAGTTTGGCAGAACCACGGATCCAGTGCGCATGTACATGCGGGAAATGGGTTCGGTGGAATTGCTGACTCGCGCAGATGAATTAAAAATTGCCAAGCGCATCGAAGAAGGTCAGCAGCAACTGGTTAAAGCCATTGCGCGTTCCTGCATCGTTGTTGAAGATTTTTTACAATCATTTGATAATATTTCCGGCGAAGAAGGCAGCACTCGCCTTACCGATTTAATTTCCGGCTTTGTGGATTTAAGCGAGCCAGAGGATTTTGTTACCGCCCTGCCCGTGAGCGAGGATGTCGAAGAGACTCCGGCAGAAGAAGAACCTAAGGGGCTAAATTACGAAGAAGTCAAAGAGAAAGTTGAGGCACTAAGAAAGCAGTTAAAAACCGCCGCAGCAGCAATCAAAAAGCATGGCTATTCGAGTGACAAAACAGAAAAAGAATTTGAGGCGTTAGCTGATTTGTTCATGGAATTTAAATGGACGCCACAATATTTAAAGAAATTGACAGCCATTATCCCTAATGGCGTTACTGCTGTGCGTGAACAGGAAAAGCTTATTATGGATATTTGCGTCAATCACGCAAAGATGCCACGCAAAGAGTTTATTGCCTCCTTTCCTGAGCATGAGACCAGTTCAGAATGGTTTGACCAGTACTTGAATACAGAAAGCAAATACTCGGAAGCGTTGAAAGGACGTGAAAAAGAAGTAAGAAAAGCCCAAAAAATATTGACTGATATAGAGGCAGACTATGGCTTGACCATAAGCGGGTTAAAAGACATTAACCGGCGCATGTCTATCGGCGAAGCCAAGGCAAGACGCGCGAAAAAAGAAATGATCGAAGCCAACTTAAGACTGGTCATTTCAATCGCTAAAAAATATACCAATCGTGGATTACAGTTTCTGGATTTGATCCAGGAAGGCAATATCGGTTTAATGAAAGCAGTCGATAAATTTGAATATCGCCGCGGCTACAAGTTTTCGACCTATGCAACATGGTGGATCAGACAAGCCATCACCCGCTCAATTGCGGACCAGGCCAGAACCATTCGTATTCCGGTGCATATGATCGAAACGATCAATAAATTGAATCGAATTTCCAGGCAGATACTTCAGGAATTGGGACGGGAAGCAACACCGGAAGAATTGGCTGAACGCATGGAAATGCCGGAAGATAAAGTTCGCAAGGTATTGAAAATCGCCAAAGAACCCATTTCAATGGAAACGCCTATCGGTGACGATGAAGATTCTCACTTGGGAGATTTCATAGAAGATGCTAAAGTATTGTCCCCGGTTGAGGCTGCAACGATTGCCGGCTTGCGTGAGTCAACACAAAACGTATTGGCGGGACTAACCGCAAGAGAAGCAAAAGTTCTGCGTATGCGCTTTGGTATTAACATGAATACCGACCACACGCTGGAAGAAGTGGGCAAGCAGTTCGATGTGACGCGTGAAAGAATCCGTCAGATTGAAGCCAAAGCATTGAGAAAGCTTAGACATCCATCAAGATCAGAGCAATTAAGGTGCTTTTTGGATGGCGAGTAAATAATAGTTAAGGGCCCTTAGCTCAGTTGGTTAGAGCGTCCGACTCATAATCGGCAGGTCGTAGGTTCAAGTCCTACAGGGCCCACCATACACAAGAAGGCTGCCTCGGCAGCCTTTTGTACATCTGGGTTTTACATTTTAACAAGGTGGTATCGTGAGCAATAATTATACTTTCACATCAGAATCAGTTTCAGAAGGGCATCCTGATAAGGTTGCAGATCAAATTTCGGATGCGGTACTTGATGCCTTATTGGCACAAGATCCTCGTTCACGCGTTGCTTGCGAGACCCTGGTAAAGACCGGCATGGTCGTTTTGGCGGGCGAAGTAACCACCGATGCCTGGGTCGATCTTGAAGCCCTGGTGCGAAAAGTCGTTTGTGAAATCGGCTATGATCATGGCGACATAGGTTTCGACGGTCAAAGTTGCGCGGTTTTAAATGCTATCGGCAAGCAGTCCGCAGATATTGCGATGGGTGTCGATGAAGCCGAAGACCACGAACAAGGCGCCGGCGATCAAGGCTTAATGTTTGGCTATGCCAGCAATGAAACCGATGTACTGATGCCTGCCCCCATTACCTATTCTCACCTGCTGGTTAAACGTCAGGCTGAAGTACGTAAAAATAAAACCTTGCCTTGGCTGCGTCCCGATGCCAAAAGCCAGATTACTTTCCGCTATGAAAATAACAAACCCGTAGCGATTGACGCAGTTGTTTTGTCTACCCAGCATTCGCCTGAAATTGCCACCAAAGCATTGCATGAAGCGGTCATGGACGAAATTATCCTGCCGGTTCTGCCTAAAGAATGGCTGCATAAAGATACCAAATACTTCATTAACCCAACCGGTCAATTCGTTATCGGCGGCCCCGTCGGCGACTGCGGCCTAACCGGACGTAAAATTATTGTTGATACTTACGGCGGCATGGCAAGACATGGCGGCGGTGCGTTTTCAGGTAAGGATCCTTCAAAAGTCGATCGTTCTGCAGCCTACATGGCGCGTTATGTAGCAAAAAACATTGTTGCAGCCGGATTAGCCGAGCGTTGTGAAATTCAGGTTTCTTACGCGATCGGTGTTGCAGAACCTACCTCTATCACGGTTGAAACCTTTGGTACCGGAAAAATCAGTGAAGACAGACTGGTACAAATTATCAGAGACACTTTCGACTTAAGACCCAAAGGCTTGATTGCAATGCTGGGCTTATTAAAGCCTATCTACCAAACAACAGCGGCGTATGGTCATTTCGGTCGTACCGAAGACTCCTTTAGCTGGGAAAAAACAGATAAAGTTGACGCATTAAAAGATGCAGCCGGCCTTTAAATAAATATTAAACACGGGAAACGTAATGAGCCAACAAGATTATAAAATTGCCGATATTGCCCTGGCAGAATGGGGTCGTAAGGAAATCAATATCGCCGAAACAGAAATGCCGGGCTTAATGGCTCTGCGTGAAGAATTCGGTGCGGAACAACCCTTAAAAGGCGCGCGTATCGCCGGTTGTTTGCACATGACTATTCAGACAGCGGTATTGATTGAAACCCTGACTGCATTAGGCGCAACCGTGCGTTGGTCTTCTTGCAATATTTTTTCTACGCAAGATCATGCCGCAGCGGCAATAGCGGCGGCCGGTATTCCTGTTTTTGCCTGGAAAGGCGAAACCGAAGAAGAAGCCGAATGGTGTATCGCGCAAACAATCGACGGTCTTGACGGCTGGCGTCCGAACATGATTCTGGATGACGGCGGCGACTTAACCGTCATGATGCATGAAAAATATCCTGAATTAATGACCGATATTAAAGGCTTGTCCGAAGAAACCACTACCGGCGTACTGCGTCTGTATGAAATGGTCGCCAAAGGCACGTTAAAAGTTCCTGCCTTTAACGTTAACGATTCAGTCACAAAATCAAAATTCGACAACCTGTACGGTTGCCGCGAATCGCTGGTTGACGGCATCAAACGCGCCACCGACGTGATGATTGCCGGTAAAATCGCCGTCGTCTGCGGTTACGGTGACGTCGGCAAAGGTTGTGCGCAATCGTTACGCGGTCTGGGTGCAACAGTATTAATCACTGAAATCGACCCGATTTGCGCATTGCAAGCGGCTATGGAAGGTTATCGCGTAGTAACCATGGAAGAAGCTGCGCCGCTGGCTAATATTTTTGTTACCGCAACCGGCAACTTTAATATCATTACCCATCAGCACATGGTTGCCATGAGAGATCAGGCGATTGTTTGCAATATCGGCCATTTTGATGCGGAAATTGAAATTTCCTCATTGCGTCAATACACATGGGAAAATATCAAGCCTCAAGTTGACCATGTGATTTTCCCTGACGGAAAACGCCTGATCATTCTGGCAGAAGGTCGTTTGGTAAATTTAGGTTGCGGCACCGGACATCCAAGCTTTGTGATGTCTAACTCATTCTGTAACCAGGTTCTTGCGCAAATGGAACTTTGGAAAAATGCAGCACAGTATGAAAACAAGGTTTACATACTGCCTAAAAAACTGGACGAAAAAGTCGCAAGATCTCACCTTAAACAATTGGGCGTAAATTTGACAGTGCTAACCGATGCGCAAGCCAAATACATCAATGTTCCGGTTGAAGGACCGTTTAAAGCTGATCATTATCGTTATTGATTAATCATCGTTCCAACGGCCTCAGGGGGAATGCAGTCCGTGTCGCTCTTGCGGCACGGGACGCAACGCGTCCATAGCGGTATCCCTACATACCGCTATACTGCTCCTGTATTGCTTACCTCCTACGGCCATGCAGTCGTCAGATTCCCGCCAGTGAGACCATAAAATGCAATCACAAGAAAAACATCCCCAATTATTCAGTTTCGAATTTTACCCGCCAAAAACAGATGAAGGCGCGGCAAATTTGCAAGTTGTTCATAGCAAACTGGCAAAACTCAATCCGGACTTTTTTTCCGTTACCTTTGGCGCCGGAGGTTCGACCCGCGATCTTACCTTCACTACGGTCGTTGATATTCAATCCAAAGGTATCTCCGCCGCCCCGCATTTATCCTGCGTTGCCTCGACCAAAGCCAATATTCGCGCGATTCTGAAAGACTATCAAGACAATGGCATCACTAAAATTGTCGCTTTAAGAGGCGACTTGCCTTCCGGCATGATGTCGGCGGGAGAATTCCGCTACGCCAATGAACTGGTCGAGTTTATTCGCCAAGAAACCGGCGACCATTTTCAGATTCATGTTGCCGCCTACCCCGAAGTACATCCGCAAGCCGCCAGTGGCGTGGAAGATTTTAAAAACTTCAAACGTAAAGTGGCTGCGGGCGCCAATGCGGTCATTACCCAGTATTTTTACAATGCCGAAGCGTATTTTCATTTTGTCGATGCTTGTGAGAAAAATGGTATAACAATCCCCATCGTGCCCGGCATTATGCCGATCACCCAATATACGCAATTATTCCGTTTTTCAGAAATGTGCGGCGCGGATATTCCTCGTTGGCTCAGAAAACGCCTGGAAAGTTTTGGCGATGACAGAGAATCCGTACAAGCATTCGGCCTGGATGTGGTCAGCAACCTTTGTCAACGTTTGCTGGAAGGCGGTGCGCCGGGACTGCATTTTTACACCATGAATCAGGCCGCGCCTACCTTGGCGATTTTGGATAATTTGCAAATCAGGCCTCAAGACTAAAGGTATCAATCAGACAGGGCCGCGTTCCAAATCCACATTTTCAGTACGTATTACACTCGTTCCCAAGCCCTATTGGGAACGACTATCAACCTGAGCCTTTAGCTTATGTCGTCCAACCAATCCCTTTCCAATCGAGATCTTTCCGTTTTGTGGCATCCCTGCACACAAATGAAAGATCACGAGACTTTCCCGGTTATCCCAATCAAAAAAGGCCAAGGTATCTGGCTGGAAGACTTTGACGGCAACCGCTATCTCGATGCGATCAGCTCATGGTGGGTCAACTTATTCGGGCATGCCAATCCTGCCATCAATGCGGCATTAAAAGACCAACTCGATACCCTGGAGCATGTGATTTTTGCCGGATTCACCCATGAGTCCGCCGTCAAACTGGCGGAACAACTGGTTGAAGTAACGCCGACAGGATTGAACCGTTGCTTTTATGCCGACAATGGCTCCTCAGCGGTGGAAGTCGCGCTCAAAATGAGTTTTCATTATTGGCGCAACCACGGACAAACTCAAAAAACCAAATTCATCACCCTGGAAAACAGTTATCACGGCGAAACCCTAGGCGCATTGGCCGTCGGCAATGTGCCGCTCTATAAAGAAACCTACGCGCCGTTATTAATGGACGTCATCACCGTGCCCGGCCCGGACTGTTACCAACGAGAACCCGGCGAAACATGGGCGGATTATTCCACTCGCCGCTTCACGCTGATGGAAGAATCGCTGCAACAACACAGTGACACGGTTTGCGCGGTCATCATCGAGCCTTTGGTGCAATGCGCCGGCAATATGCGCATGTATGATCCGGTCTATTTAAAATTGCTGCGCGCAGCCTGCGATAAATACCATGTGCATTTAATCGCCGATGAAATCGCGGTCGGTTTCGGGCGCACTGGCACGTTATTCGCCTGCGAGCAGGCAACAATCAGCCCCGACTTCATGTGCCTGTCCAAAGGCTTAACCGGCGGCTATTTGCCGTTGTCGGCGGTATTAACCACCGATCAGGTATATCAAGCGTTCTATGCCGAGTATCAATCGCTGAACGCATTTTTGCATTCGCACAGCTATACCGGCAATGCGCTGGCGTGCAGAGCTGCACTTGCCACGCTGGAGATTTTCCAGCAACACAACATCATCGAAAAAAACCAATCTTTGGCTGCTATTATGACGAAAGCGGCGATGCGTTTTCATGACCATCCGCATGTCGCTGAAGTCCGACAAACGGGCATGATTCTGGCCATTGAAATGGTCAAAAACAAACATACCCGAGAACCTTATCCCTGGCAGGAACGTCGCGGGCTTAAAGTCTATCAATACGCGCTGTCCAAAGGTGTATTATTGCGCCCCTTGGGCAATGTCATTTATTTTATGCCGCCCTACATTGTGACCGAAGATGAACTTTTGTTAATCGCCGACGTCGCTTGGCAAGGCATACAACTGGCAGTTAAGGACTGATTATGCGAGTCTCCAGATTATATACACCCACTTCGCTGGCAACAGGCAACCTTACCGAACTGGATGATGACAACGGCCATTATGTCAGAACGGTGTTACGATTAAAAAAAGACGACCAGATCATTTTATTTAACGGTCACGGCGGAGAATATTTGTGCGCGATTACAGAAGTCAGCCGAAAAGCCGTGCTGATTACCGTCGGGCAATGGGATGACCGCAGTGTCGAATCGCCGTTACAGGTAACCTTGGGTCTGGGTATCTCGCGGGGCGACCGGATGGATTTGACGGTACAAAAAGCCGTGGAGCTGGGTGTTAACAGAATTACGCCGTTACTGACCGAGCGTTGCGTAGTGCAATTCAAAGGCGACAAGAAGCCGCAACGCTTAATGCATTGGCAAAAAATAGTTCAACATGCCGCCGAACAAAGCGGCAGAACCACCTTGCCTTCCTTGCTGGAAATTGAGCTACTACAAAACTGGGTAGGCAACCAACAAGGTCTAAAAGTGTTTCTCGATCCTTATGCAGAAACGACATTAACGGAGTTAAAGCCTGAAGCCATGAAAGTGACCTTACTCACCGGTCCCGAAGGCGGCTTTTCCAATCAGGAAAGGGACATAGCGAAAGCCTCCGGCTTTATTCCGGTCCGCTTAGGCAGCCGCATATTAAGAACTGAAACCGCATCACTTGCCGCTTTGGCTGCGGTACAAATGTTGTGGGGAGATTTTGGTAAGGGAAGCAACGGATGATCAAAAAAATTATTTATTCCATAGTGCCGCTTTTAGTATTGCTGTCGGCTGCTTCGATAGCCTGCATCGTAGGTTATTTTATTTTTCAGGGAATAGACGGCCGACTTCCATTGTCAAAAATAATCACCAAATCGACACAGTTATTTTTGGTACTGAGTATTTTTCCGGCTATGGCCTATCTGAAATTTAACAAAGGAGACTTAGGCTTTGTCACAAAAGCCGTATTTTTGAAGCAAGTATTGCTCGGCTTTGGCTTGGGATTTGTTACCTTGATGCCGGTGTTTATTGCCCAATATGCACTCGGCATCAATATCATTGACGAAGCACAGCAATGGTCTGTCGGTTTAGTCGTTGAAAAAATGGTTATTTCATTATTGGTGGCGCTGTTGGTTTCGATGATTGAAGAGCCTATTTTTCGAGGCGTTCTATTTGCCGGTTTAAAAAAGAACTTGCCGGTCGTAGCGGTAATTCTGCTCAGCTCAACTTATTATGCTGCCTTGCATTTCCTGGACAGCCATTCCGAGATACCTTTTCAACAAGCTGGGATATTAAGCGGCTTTACCTTACTCGGTGAAGCCTTTGCTAATTTATTAAATCCGGAAATTCTATCGGCATTTTTAGCGCTGTTGATGGTGGGCATTTTTCTGGGAGTGCTCAGGGCAGAGGTAAAACAGAGCCTGGGGTTATGTATCGGCTGCCATACCAGTTGGGTGTGGCAAATCAAGATGAGCAAGAGTTTATTTAATACCGATTCCAGCTCAGAATATTTTTATCTGGTCAGCACTTATGACGGTGTCGTCGGCCCTTTAGTTGCCGGATGGCTCAGTCTCGCGATCATTGGTTATTTTATTTATAAAAAAGTTCAGGGATAAACTTTAATCCCTGAAATTCTCAAACTGCAACGGCATTTCCAACTTTTCCTCCCTGAGCATTTTAATCACCTCTTGCAGATCGTCCCGATTTTTTCCGGTTACCCTGACCTGATCGCCCTGAATGGCCGCCTGGACTTTTAATTTTTTGTCCTTAATCAACTTAACGATTTTTTTGGCCAGCGCCGAATCCAGGCCCTGCTTCATGATAATTTCCTGACGTACCGATTTACCGCCGGGCTTGGGGTCGCCAACCTCCATACAGGCTATATCCACGCCGCGACGACTGAGTTTCGAACAGACGACACTGAACATTTGTTGCAGCTGAAACGTCGATTGAGACGTCATAATCAATTTATCGTCAGTCAGTTCAAAGCTTGAGTCGGTGCCTTTAAAATCAAAGCGCGTGGTGACCTCTTTATTGGCTTGGTCAACGGCGTTTTTAATTTCGTGTTTGTCGAATTCGGAAATGATGTCGAAAGAAGGCATGGCTTATGATTTCAGGTAACAAAAAAATTTAACTATAATGGTCTTTGCTGCATTATTCAACACCGTTCAACCGGTGCCGGTCGCTTTTATTCCGGCTTTATAAACTCGGTAACAGCCTTAATACGCAAACGGCGAATCGCCTCGCCGATATGCGCACCTTTAAGTTCGCCATTCAAAACAGACGAGGTGTCAATAGATGCGGCCGCCCTGGCTGCACCGCTCAACAGCGCGGATTGAGGGTAGGCAATGTTTTCAAGTCCGGTTCTGCCTTTAGCATCCGCCTCGCAAGCCAGCAAAAACTCAGGCAACTTATTAGCTGGCTTAAAGGCCCCCAGAGCGGCCAACATATCCGTTAACGTTGAAGCGCGTAATTCAAAAGCCCGGTGACAATGGGTATGGTATTGCATGACCTGAGAAGCCAACGCTTTAAACGAGTTAGGCACACGCAAACGGACACACATTTGTTCCAAAATGGGCAACCCTTTAGTTTCATGTCCGTGATGATGCGGCCAGTGTGCTTGGGGTGACACGCCTTTGCCCAGATCGTGGACTAATGCCGCAAATCGGACTTCGGGACTCGGCGACAAAAGCACGGCCTGCTCCAGGCTGAGCATAGCATGAATGCCTGTATCGATCTCCGGGTGATATTTTTCCGGCTGCGGCACGCCGAATAAGCCACTTATTTCCGGGAAGATTTTATCCAGCGCGGCACACTCTTTTAAAGTGTAGAAAAAAGCACTCGGCGATTTTTCGTTGAGCGCCTTAAACAGTTCAGCCCAGACCCGCTCGGGAACCAGATGATCCACTTCACCAGCCGTCACCATGGACTGCATCAAAATCCGGGTTTCCTCAGCCAGCGTAAAACCGAGATGCCCGTAGCGGGCGGCAAAACGGGCGATGCGCAGGATCCGCACAGGGTCTTCCGCAAAGGCCGGCGAGATATGCCGAAAAATGCGTTGTTCAAGGTCACCTTGCCCGCCGTATGGATCAACAAGCTGTCCCTGCGGCGTCATTGCCATTGCATTGATAGTCAGGTCGCGGCGAATCAGATCCTGTTCCAAACTGACATCCGGCGATGCGTGTACCGTAAAACCTTTATAACCGGGCGCTGTTTTTCGTTCGGTTCTGGCCAACGCATATTCTTCGCGGCTTTGCGGATGCAAAAACACCGGAAAATCCTTACCTACCGGCCGGAAGCCCTGTTTTACCATGGATTCCGGGGTCTCGCCGATTACTACCCAGTCCCGTTCCTTGACCGGAAGTTCAAGTAATTTATCGCGTACCGCACCACCAACAAGGTATATTTCCACTCAGTTACTCAAGCCGTTTAATAATGTGCCTAGAATAGCACAGCTGTACTCGAAAAAAGGCATAATGGCCGTACCACCGGTACCGACACATAATCAGGAGAATAAAGTGATAGCAATTTTTTTAGCCAGTCTTCTATTAGGCACAGTTTCAGGATTAATGGCAGGGCTTTTTGGGATAGGCGGCGGCCTGATTATTGTGCCGGTTTTAGCGGTATTGTTTGCCGGGCAAGGATTTCCCTCCGAACTAGTCATGATCATGTCGGTGGCGACCTCACTGGCGACCATTATTTTCACCTCGATCTCTTCGGTGCTGGCACATCATCGTTTGAATTCCGTGTTGTGGGATAAAGTGCTGGCCCTGGGACCGGGGATTATGATCGGCGCGGCTGTCGGAGCCGTGGTCGCGGACCATATAGCCGGTGACGTATTACGCTTTATTTTTATCATCTATTTATTATCCGTAGGTGTGCAAATGGCGTTGCAATTCAAGCCGAAACCCGGACAAAAGCAACCCTCCAAAGCGTTGGATTTTGGTGTGGCAAGCATCATGGGACTGCTGTCGTCACTACTCGGAATAGGCGGAGGCACACTCACCGTGCCTTTTTTAGTATATTTCCAAACGCCGATGCGCAATGCCGTAGCCATAGCCAGTGCCTGCGGTTTGCCGATAGCCTTAGTGGGAACGGTGGGCTATGCCCTGCTGGGCAAGGATGTGTCGCAGTTGCCTGAATGGAGTTTAGGTTATATTTACGGGCCTTCTTTTCTGGGTATAGTGCTGACCAGTATCTATACCGCTCCGATAGGCGCAAAACTGGCCCATAAACTGCCAGCGGAAAAATTAAAACGCTATTTTTCGCTGCTGTTGTTTGTGATGGCGGGCAAGTTGATTTGGTTTTGAAAATATATCACCACGAAGATCACGAAAGTTTAAAGAAAAACCTAAAAAATCGGTTAGCGTCGATATTCTTTTGCTACCGTGTATTTTCCAGGCAGCCGACATGCTACGATCAGGAATACTTAGGCATATATATTATTTCGCAATGACTAATAACTTCGTGTCTTCGTAGTGATTTATCAATACAGCCCCCGCCATAAAATTTACTTTATTTTTGTGCTGCCAAATTTGCGATAATGCACAGTCATTTTATTTACAAAGGTTCCGTTGCACATGTGGTTTAAAAATCTGAGCATTTTTCGTCTTACTGAAGATTTCACTTTGGCTCCAGCAGACCTGGAACTAAAACTTGAACAAATGGCTTTTCGCCCCTGCGGCAGTCATGAAGAATTTACTTTCGGCTGGACTTCACCGCTGGGAAAATCGTCCGAACAACTGGTGCATAGCGCGAACGGCTTTTTAATGTTGTGCGGAAAAAAAGAAGAAAGAGTGCTGCCTGCGTCTGTGGTCAATGAAATGATGCAGGAAAAGATTCTTGAAACCGAAGAACAACAAGGACGTAAGTTATCCAAAAAAGAACGCACGGCTATTAAAGACGAGCTTATTTTTGAGCTATTGCCAAGAGCTTTCACCTTCTCAAACAAGACTTACGCTTATATCGACCCTAAAGGCGGCTGGCTGATTGTCGATGCGGCTTCAGCCAAAAAAGCCGAAGATTTGCTGAGCAGTTTGCGTAAATGCTTAGGTTCGTTACCAGCCGTTCCGCTTAATACCATCGAAAAACCGGTCAAAGTCATGACCGAGTGGCTGGTCAATAATCAAGCGCCGGACGACATCACCATTGAAGACGAATGCGAATTGCGCTCACCTGAAGAAGAAGGCGGCATTATCCGCTGCAAACGCCATGACCTGAGTCTGCCGGAAATCAAGAACCATCTGGATACCGGCAAAGAAGTCATCAAACTGGCGGTGAATTGGGCTGATCGTATTGCTTTCATTATCGATGAAAATCTGGCCGTTAAACGCCTTAAGTTTCTTGACCTGATTCAGGACCAAGTGTCCGACATTAATACCGACTCTGAAGCAGAACAGTTTGATGTGGATTTCTCGATTATGTCGCTGGAACTGGCCAATTTTCTGCCGCGTTTGCTGGAGCTATTCGGCGGCGAGAATAAGGCGTAATCGTAATTTCTGATTGATAATCAGATAACTAATTAAAAGATTATCACCACGAAGGCACGAAGAACACGAAGTTTTATTTCTTCGTGCCTTCGTGGTGAATAAAAGAGGCTTTTTTCACGTCCCAGACTAATTAACGCACATACCTCCGGGTTTTATGGGGCTTGCAGTGAAACTTTGATTGCGCTTACACTACGGCTTCAGGTTTTAACTATCCGTGAACTCGCAAGGAGATTCCCATGTTAGAAAAACACCAAAAAGCCCCCCTGTTCAGCTCAAAAAATCAATTTAATGAAACGATTAATTTGTCCGACTACTTAGGGAAAAAGAATGTCGTGTTGTATTTTTATCCCAAGGATGACACGCCGGGCTGCACCATAGAAGCGAACCAGTTTACCCAGCTTGCCGGGGAATTTGCCAAGGCAGATACCGTGGTTATCGGTGTGAGCAAGGATACTTGCGCCAGTCATACCGACTTTATTAAGAAATTCGACCTGAAAGTGGATTTATTGGCCGACGTTGATGGCGAACTCTGCGAAAGCTATGGCGTATGGCAGGAACGGGAAAAAAATGGCGTAAAAAGTATGGCTATTCTTCGTTCCACCTTCATTATTAATAAAGAAGGCGTATTGGTCGATGCCGCTTATGGCGTCACGCCAGAAGGGCATGCTCAGGACGTATTAGAGAAAGTAAAAAGCTTGTAATTCAGATAGATATTCCAGACAGCCTAATGCCGAACTTTAATTTTACCATACACCATGCCAGCCTCATTGTTGCCGATACCGCCGTTTCGCTGACATTTTATTGCGATGTGCTCGGCATGCAACAAGCCGACCGGCCCGATCTGGGTTTTCCCGGCGCATGGCTGCAATTGGGCGCTCAGCAAATTCATTTACTGGAACTGGAAAATCCCGATCCGACAACTGGCCGCCCTGAGCATGGCGGTCGCGACCGCCATATCGCCTTAAGTGTGCAGGAATTGGCGCCGGTTCGGGAGGTACTGGATAAAAACGGTATCGCCTACACTTTGAGTAAATCAGGACGACAAGCGCTGTTTTGTCGTGATCCGGACGGAAATGCGCTGGAGGTTCTTCAGCAGGCGTAAATTGATTACGTCTTTTTCTTGTGTACTAAATTGTAAATCTTAAAGCAAAGTATCGATGCGGCCAGCAGTAGTGTTATTGCGTTTGCAATAATGATGGCCTTATCATCGAGGTGGATTCCGTAAATAAGCCAACATAACACGCCCAAGGTAAAGGTGCTGTACATGCCCAAAGAAAGGGATTCGGTATCTTTGGTTTTTATGGTCAATATTGCCTGGGGCACAAATGAGGCGGTAGTGAGTGTCGCGGCTAAATAGCCGATAATGTCAGGGGCGATTGTCATAGGTATTTTGGCATAACGCCATTATTTTTTTGCGGCGGATTTTTTTAGTTTTTTAAGTATGCTTTGACCGATAGCGCTTGCAAAATCCTCAATATTTTCATAGCCCTGCGTTTGGGCAAAATCCACTGCCGCCATGACCAGCTTTTTAGTTTCAGCTATCTCTTCGTGCGTTCGACCGCAGCCTTCGCAGCGAGTTCCTTCGTAAGTGCAGTTATCAGTGCATGGATTAAATTTCATAATGTTTCCCAGTATTTATTAAAATTTTCAAATCTTGTTCATTTTTAAAGTTATGAACGTTGCCGTATCGACAGATATTTGTTCCTGCATTGCTTTATTACACGCCATTCATGGCGTTAGCAGGAGCGGAAGCGGAATCTTGTGTAGCCGACGTAGATTTAGTGGTCGAATACTAAAATAGGGTACCGTCCGCTTATGTTCTTCCAAAAGGAATTTTACCACATCGAAAATAAGCAACGGCTATCCTTATCAAAAATCAAACCAAAAGATAAAGCTTTTTTGTTTTAATGCGATTCATTGACGCTCAACATGATGTTTGCAAAAGTAACTTCGCCATCAACGAGTTGAAAAACACCTTTGCCCCGTTCTTCATTATTCTTCCAAATAGAGTTTCCAATCTGGACTTCGACGCCGCAATGAACGGCTTCTTCCGCAATAACCTGGACGTTCTCGGCAAGGGTCATTTCCGACAGCAGGTGGAGTCGATCAGCGTGAAGCTGAGTACAATCAATTTCAAATTTTTCTTTGGTATGGATGGCCTTGTTTAACAAACCGTTTTTGTCTTTTTCGGGATGCGCTAACACGAAGGCAATAATTTTTTTAAGGTCGTCCTGCTCCTTTTCATTCGCATCAATCTCAAGCTTAAGCTTGCCCTGCTCCGCCTGAAGATAAGGATTGAAGCCTGTCTTGATCTTGGTTATAAAGCCGGTGCTTGAACCCATTATCGCTGTCTTCACCAAAACTGATGCATTGGTAATGCCGCCGATGATACGGCCTTTTTTTCCGCCGGATTTTCCCACCAATACCCGGTTAAGCGCGGTCAAATGATTATGCATAGAGAATTCTTCAATAATAATATCTACGCCCGCTTCCATGCAGACATTTTCGGCAAAGTGTACGTTGATTGAACCTTTGCTGATAATTATCGCGTTAAAGGTGGGAACCTCGTTTGGATCGCCGCTATGTTCGCTATGACCGATCACGCCGCCTTTTATAACAATGTTTCCACCCGCTTCAATTTCTGCTGCTTCAACGGTCCCTCCCACGAATACATCTCCAGTCGCGTGAATTTTCATCCCATCCTTGACGTCGCCTTTGATATTAATGGTGCCATCGAAACTCATGTTTCCGGTTGAGATATCCACCAGCGACAGGTCGATGGTAGGTTCCACCACAACGCCATTAGGAACCAACTTGGGTTGGCCGGTGATCGCAGCCAACAGTAGACTGTTATTATCGGGATCAAGCTCGGCATCGGAGTCCAACTCTACCCCCTGCAGCCCTGAAGCAAACTGCACATCCTGCCCTGCTTGCGGCATAAGTGCTTGCCCGGTAATGTCCCATCCTTTTTTACCTTCGGTGGGCGGAGTGCGGCACATCAGCGGATCGCCGGGCCTTACGACAATAAGCTGTCCAAGATCGCGATAGTTAGCGATACCGCGCGCGTCTACCTGGGGTTTCCGCTCTCTTATTTGCGGTATCAGACTTTGAAAACGCGCATCAATACCCCGCACAGGATGCACGCCTTGGGCGATAATATGTTCTGTCGCATACCCTTGCTTTAAGGCGGACTTGATTTCATCCATCATAATGCCTCTGACTACCCCCTTTTCCTGCAAAGCCAGCTGGATTTGAAATAAAGCGACTGGAGCGCCACCGTATGCGGGGATTAAAGTAAGTCTGGCGGTCATTTTGTCGTTGTCAATTTTGAGCGCATATCGACCATCCCGGCGCTCACCGATTTCCAGCACAAAGCTTTCACTACGACTGTTGTACTGTTTTACCAGATGTGAGAGGGCGTTTTCATGCACAAACAGATTGGACAGGCCTTGCTTAGCCAGCGCCTCTTTGATCATTGCTTCATCCAGCGGGGGCTTGCATTCGCACTCTTCAAATATTGCAAGCAGTTTGCCGTCATCGCTCAGCTTAAATGTCAGTATATCTGTAGGTGACGCGTCATTCACAGCTTGCTCCTTGGAAAATCATTGCGACTTATCAAGAATAAAAATATTAAGAAATCAGCCATTTTATAGCCATCCTATCATCACCCACAGTAAGCACTTAGCCTCGATAACTGCTCCATGCAGTCATAAAGCGCCTACTGTCGATTGGCGAAGCACTATTTAAATTAACAAGATAATCTAATTTGAAAGGTAGCAGATTATAAGAAAACCACACTTAAGGGCAGAAGAATCAAGGTGGCAAAAATGTGAATGGCCGATTATACCGTGAGTATACTTTGCCGATTTCAAAAAAAAGTCCCAGAACACTAAGGTGTGCTGAGACTAAAAATCGCCTGTTTGGTTGGCATTTCGTTCCATCCGTGGCAACATCCTATTTGATCTTTCTTAAAATCCGTCTTCTCTTTTGGCGACGTGGCTATTCTCTCAAAAAATAACCATAAAAAAAGCCAGTTAAAGATTAAAATAATGTGCGCTTAAAATTACATCATCGTGAGGCCAAATAGGCTCGACATTGCACGGGTATATTTAATGACTTATTCTTTTCCCGGCAATTGCTCCCTGCATTGCTCTATCTCTCCACCTCGGAAACCGCAAGGCCTACTTTGGGTATCCCGGACAGTCGTGCTCACACTCCTTAGCTGCATGCCTTTAGACAAAGTCTATATTTTCTAAACTGCACATTTTCAAGATTTACAATAAATAACAAACACTGCAAAATCTTGCTTGTCATAGTAAAATGCCGTCAGCCCTCAAATATAAATAATACAAACATGGATCAACGTACTGCAGAAGTAGAGCGAAATACGCTTGAAACTCAAATCAAAATTAAAATCAACCTGGATGGATCGGGTAAAACCTCATTTTCGACCGGCGTACCTTTTCTTGAACACATGCTCGATCAGATTGCCAGGCACGGCTTGATTGACATGGACATTGTAGCTAAAGGCGATTTGGATATTGATGATCACCACACGGTTGAAGATATCGGCATTACCTTAGGTCAGGCGTTTGCCAAAGCCATGCAAGACAAAAAAGGCATTTACCGTTACGGACATGCCTACGTGCCGTTGGATGAAGCATTGTCACGCGTCGTGATTGATTTTTCCGGACGTCCCGGCTTGTTTTATGAGGTTAAGTACCCGAAAGCCATGATCGGCCGTTTTGACGTTGACTTGTTCCGCGAGTTTTTTCAGGGCTTTGTCAACCATGCCGGAGTGACTTTGCATATCGACAACTTGAAGGGCGCAAATGCGCATCATGTTGCGGAAACCATCTTTAAAGCCATGGGTCGAGCCATACGCATGGCGATTACCGCCGACCCGCGTATGGCAGGCATGATGCCATCCACCAAAGGCAGCCTTTAACCTTGCCTCTTAACCTTTAGCCTGTATTTTTTATGTCTTCTGTCGCTGTAATTGATTATGGAATGGGTAATCTGCATTCAATCGTAAAGGCCCTGCAGCATGCAGACCCTGAAGTGGATGTTGTTTGTGTGTCCGATGCCGATGCAATTCTCCGTGCTGACCGGGTGGTTTTCCCCGGTGTCGGCGCGATACGGGATTGTATGCAGGCGCTCAATCAATCGGGCTTATCTGATGTTATCCAGCAGGTTGCCAAAAGCAAGCCTTTGCTGGGAATTTGCCTGGGCATGCAGGCCTTATTGACCGACAGCGAAGAAAACGGTGGCACACTTTGCCTGGACGTTTTTTCCGGGCACGTTATACATTTCCCCGAGTCGTTAAAAGACAGCGACGGTAATTCACTCAAAATCCCGCACATGGGCTGGAATCAGGTCCATCAACTGCAACAACACCCGTTATGGGAAAATATTCCCCAAGACAGTCGCTTTTATTTTGTGCATAGTTATTATGCGCAGCCGGATGATGCAGCGATAATGGCGGCGACTACGCAATACCCGGAGGCATTTACCTGCGCTTTGGCACAAGATAATGTTTTTGCCGTACAATTTCACCCCGAAAAAAGTCAGGCAGTTGGTTTGCAGTTGCTGAACAATTTTTTGCATTGGGATGGGCAAGCGTAGAAATGGATTCATTTGTACCTTCTGGGTATTTCGTCTTTGGGTGGATAAATCCGCCCCTATAATAATTACATGCCGTTGAGGATTTTATAAGTTATGTTGTTAATACCTGCAATCGATTTAAAAGAAGGAAAATGTGTTCGTTTGCGTCAGGGACGAATGGATGATAATACGATTTTTTCGGATGACCCGGTCGCTGTAGCAGGCAAGTGGGTTGCTGCCGGCGCGAAAAGACTTCATTTGGTTGATCTGGATGGCGCATTTGCCGGAAAACCAAGAAATGCCGACGTTATTCATGCCATTGTCGAAGCCTACCCCAATGTACCGATACAAATAGGCGGCGGCATTCGCGATGAAGAAACTATCCAGGCTTATCTTAACGCTGGTGTGGAATACGTTATTATCGGCACCAAGGCAGTTAATGAGCCGCATTTTGTCAGGGATATGGCGCTGGAATACCCGCGCCGTATTATCGTCGGGCTGGATGCAAAAGACGGCAAAGTAGCTATTGACGGCTGGTCCAAACTGTCCAAACATGACGTGATCGATCTGGCCCAGCATTTTGAAGAAGACGGCGTCGAAGCCATTATTTACACCGATATTTCCAGAGACGGCATGATGTCCGGCGTCAATGTCGAAGCTACCGCAAAATTGGCGCGCGCCATTCGGATTCCGGTTATTGCCTCAGGCGGCATTACCAATATGGATGATATCAGGGCCTTGGGCGCAGTCGCTCATGAAGGTATTATGGGCGCCATCACCGGACGGGCGATTTACGAAGGCACGCTGGATTTTGAAGCTGCCGAAAAATTAGCGGAATCATTTCAATAGCCATGAGTTTAGCCAAACGCATTATCCCCTGCCTGGATGTCGATAATGGCCGCGTCGTTAAAGGCGTGAAATTTGTCGATATTCGCGATGCCGGCGATCCTGTAGAAATCGCCAGACGTTATGACCGTGAAGGCGCTGATGAAATCACTTTTCTGGATATTACCGCCACGCATGATAATCGGGACACCATTGTTCATGTCGTTGAGCAAGTGGCCAGTGAAGTTTTTATCCCGCTGACGGTCGGCGGAGGCATCAGAACGCTGGAAGATATTCGCCGCATGCTGAATGCGGGCGCAGACAAGGTCGGCATTAACAGCGCTGCGGTATTTAATCCGGATTTTGTTCGTGAAGCGGCGGAGCGTTTTGGCTCGCAATGTATCGTGGTAGCCATAGACGCTAAAAAAGTCAGCTCACCTGATGAACCGGGGCGGTGGGAGATTTTTACCCACGGCGGCCGCAAGCCGACAGGCATTGAGGCGATTGCATGGGCAAAAAAAATGGTCGACTACGGCGCCGGGGAAATCCTGTTAACCAGTATGGACAGGGATGGAACCCGCGAAGGTTTTGATTTGCCGTTGACCCGCGCCATCAGCGAGGCGGTGACGGTGCCGGTAATTGCATCCGGCGGCGTCGGCAATTTGGATCATCTGGCCGATGGTATTCTTGAAGGCAAGGCGGATGCGGTATTGGCCGCCAGCATTTTTCATTTTGCCGAATATACTATTGAACAGGCCAAACAACACATGGCCTCACGCGGCATAGAGGTGCGTCTGTGAGCGTATCCTGGCCGGACGAGATACGCTGGACCGAAGACGGCCTGGTGCCGGTTATCGCGCAACAGGCGGAAACCGGAAAAATATTGATGTTCGCCTGGATGAATCGTGAATCATTAGCTTTAACAGTCGCCGAAGGTTATGCAGTTTATTGGTCAAGGTCACGCGGAAGGTTATGGCGCAAAGGTGAAGAATCCGGGCACAGGCAAAAAGTTATAGGTATATTTCTGGATTGCGATGAAGATGTTATTCTGCTAAAAGTTGAACAAGAAGGCGGTATTGCCTGCCACACTGGTCGAGAAAGCTGTTTTTATCGCAGCCTGATTGACGGACAATGGCAAAGCGTAGAGCCGGTTTTAAAAGATCCTGAAGCTATTTATAGAAAATCATGAGCGATGTATTACAACAACTGGCGCAAATTCTGGAACAGCGCAAACAGGAACCTGCCGATAAATCTTATGTCGCCAGTCTGTATGCCAAAGGTCTGGACAGCATACTGAAAAAAATCGGCGAAGAAGCGACAGAAACCGTTATCGCCGCTAAAGACGGCGATAAAAAACAGATTATTTATGAAACTGCCGATTTGTGGTTTCATTGCATGGTGTTGCTGGCCGATCAGGGACTCGGACCTGATGATGTACTGCAGGAATTGCAACGTCGTTTTGGCTTGTCCGGTCTGGAAGAAAAGGCGCAACGTAACAAGTAAAGATCTTGCCGCGCAAGGTCTCCATCAAATAAGGCGTTGCCATGCAACGTCTCCATTGGAGTTAGAAATGGGTCTCAGCGTTACTCACTTATTAGTTGTATTAGCCATCGTCATTATTGTTTTTGGCACCAAGCGCTTGCGCAATATCGGTGCTGATCTGGGTGGAGCCATCAAAGGCTTTCGTTCGGCCCTTAAAGAAGGCGAAGAAGATAAGCCCGCCGAAGATAAGAGTGAAGCTATCGACGGCGAAGTCACTTCCAAAAAAACCGATAAAGATTAACACCTATGTTTGATGTAGGATTCTCGGAACTTTGTCTGATCGGCTTGGTCAGCTTATTGGTGATCGGTCCTGAAAGATTGCCCAAGGTGGCCAGGCTTGCAGGATTCTGGCTCGGTAAAACACGCAGCATGGTGGCTTCCGTCAAGGAAGAAATCAAGCTGGAACTGCAAGCCGAAGAAATGCGGCAGATATTCAAGGAGCAGTCCGGCATGGAAGATATTCAGCAAATACTCGATGAAACCTCTGACACGCTCAAATCTACGATTGACCCGTTGCAGACGACTTCAAAAGTTCAGAGCGACGTGGATGCAGGAGCGCTCGCCGAACCAGAGCAACAGAAGAAACAGGTATCGATAGATAAAGCCGAACAGCATGAGCCAAAATAATTTTAACGAGGCTGGAGAGCACTCCTTTATCAGTCATCTGATTGAATTGCGTAACCGCCTGTTGAAAGCGGTTTTATGCGTATTAGTTGTATTTTTGGGGCTGGCTTCATACGCCAATGAAATTTACAGCCTGTTGGCCGGTCCCCTGATGCAGCACATGCCGAAAAATAGCACCATGATCGCTATTGATGTGGCCTCTCCCTTTTTCACGCCGTTTAAACTGGCGCTGATAGTTTCGGTATTTATCTCCGTTCCCTTTATTCTTTATCAGTTCTGGGCCTTTGTAGCGCCGGGCTTGTATAAACGGGAGCGACGCATGATCTTACCGTTGCTGGTTGCCAGCACCCTGCTGTTTTATATGGGCGTAGCCTTTGCCTACTTCGTGGTTTTCCCGCTGGTTTTCGGCTTTTTGACCGCCGCCGCGCCCGATGGCGTAGCGGTAATGACCGATATTGCCAAGTATCTCGATTTCGTTTTATCCCTGTTTTTTGCGTTTGGCGTTTGTTTTGAAGTGCCGATATTCACCATCGTATTGGTCTGGACCGGACTGGTAACACCCGCCGACCTTGCCGATAAACGTCCTTATGTCATCGTCGGTGCGTTTATCATAGGAGCGGTTTTAACCCCCCCTGATGCCATCTCGCAAACATTATTAGCGGTACCGATGTGGATGCTGTTTGAGCTGGGCTTGTTATGTTCCCGGCTTTTTGTACCCAAGCCTGATAGCGATTATCAAACACCCGATGATGCCGAAATGGATGCCCGATTGGATAAAATTGAACGGCAAGAAGATGAATAATCAAGCACATGCGTTTTAGCTGCAACAATAAGCAGATTACTTGATAAACCACGATTTTTTTACCTTGGCTGTTCTATATTCTTCGTAGAGTTATGTTAGGTTGAGCGCATAAATATCACACTTTCTCCTCGCCCGTGAATAACAATTGTCCAGCCTCAATTTTTTACCGGTGAACAGCTTTTTATAAAATCTGCTAATGACAATATCATAAAAAAAACAGTACAATACACCAAGTCAGAAAACAGATGTTGAGTTAAGGGATTCCTAAATTGTTAGGTTGTCCGGTTATCAATGTTGTAGTTCTGTGTTAACCGTAAGTTTTTATTTTAGGAGTTTCAAAATGGCAACAGGCACTGTAAAGTGGTTTAACAACACGAAGGGTTTTGGTTTTATTGCACCTGCTGATGGCGGCGAAGACGTTTTTGTCCATCATTCAGTTATTCAGGGCGAAGGGTTTAAAACTCTGACTGAAGGCGACACAGTCACTTTTGACATCGAATCAGGTCCAAAAGGCTTAACTGCTGCTAATGTTTATTCCAAATAAGGAATAAACAACTTTAAAAAAAGCCCTTGTGATAACTCACAAGGGCTTTTTTTTGTCTTCCTGTTTTTTAAAATTATTTTAACGGACGACCTTTAGCATCTTTGTTGATCTGTCCGCCAAAAAGCAGAATGCTTTCTACAAACCCCCAGAGCGCCGCAAATCCGGGCAATCCGGTTACGTAAAGTATCACCGTCAGTGTTAACTGCATAAAACCCAGCCTGTAAAAGCCCAGATAAAACCTATGAGCTCCTGTCCAGCCCAAAAATAACGCCAGCACAGCGGCCAGGTATTTATATTTAACGGCTTTAGGCGGTTCTAAATACGCGCCCACCAGATTAATATTGCTCGCAATGGTTCCTTCGGCATCAAAGTTAACGTCATCGCCTTCATCCGGCGGCACGTCCGCGACCCAACCCTCTAAATGAAACGTAAACAACGCTCCTTCAGTTTTTATGACTCCGCTTTGCGAATCGGGGTCATAACTTTCAATCTGTCCAATCATTTACCATCTACCTTTAAAATTAGGACGTCCTATTGGTCGCCATTTATAACCGCCAGGGTCACAAGTACCCAGTGAACACTACAATACCAGCCAAGATCACTCATCATGCAAACGTACGGCTAAAACATCACACAGCGCGTGATGCAACACTCCGTTTGCGGTTGAACCCAGCAACAGGGCGAAACCATGCCGACCGTGCGAGCCGACTACGATTAAATCCACCTTGTTTTCTTCAGCAACCCTGATTATTTCCAATTTAGGGCTGCCCGTTTCCATCCACCGACAATCTTCAGCAATATTAAGTTTGTCAGCCAGATTGGCCAGTCTCTTTTTTGCAGCTGCCATTAACTCGGCAGTTAAATCGAGATCAAAAGGAATAGTTGATCCATAAGCTGCATCGGTAATCAACAAATTATCCATCACATGCACAATACTCAGTTTTGCCTGATATTTCCCGGATAAATCTTTCGCTCTATTGGCAACGGCCTCGCCATGCTCGGAAAAGTCAGCCGCCAGTAATATGTGTTTATAGCTTTCCATGATGTCTCCTATTGAACACCGGCAACTTCAGGAAACAATAAGGCCATTACCTGATAAGATCCCAGTATGTATAAAAACGCCAAGCCTAAACTAAAAGTCCAGGTTTGTCCCAGCGCATTGCGAAAAATATGTCCGGTAACTGCCCAATGCCAAATCATTAAAACTATTGTTATAGTAAATACCAGTAAAGTGCCTCTTCCGATCATCATTGAGGCCATTCCCGGCAGGGCAAAAAAACTAATCAATGCATCAGTACCCAGTAAGGCGCTGCTCGTTTGATATAATCGCTCCGACTTTCGCCCTACATACAACATCAGCCAACTAAATCCGACCACCAACAAAGCTCCGACAATAGCCTGTAACAGTGAGTTAAGCCAGTTCGTATGGATACTTATCATCAAAAAACTGACGATAACATCAACAACAACCAACAGCCGCAACAACCATACAGAAGGCGGTAAATTCTGCGGGCCTTTTTTAAACAGGCAAATATCAAATAACAGCTTTATGACTTCAAACATGATTTTCCTGTTCAGGGAGCTGTCGGTAACGTCTCATTAACAACAGTTAATCGATAAAAATTATCGCCCTAAGACGCGCAGCTTTATTTCTTCGTGTCCAGGCAATTGCTCTTGCAATATATGCCCATGCAGTCGTTCGGGGTGAATAAAAAGGCTTTAAATCGCTGTAAGCCATCAGAATTATTTGACCGCTTCGATCTTTTCCTCTGCTTCCATCCAAGCGGCTTCTGCATCATCCAAAGCCTTATCGACTTTTACTTTCCGCTCCATCAACTTTTTTAATTGCTCTTTTTCCGATTCCGCATAAATTGCAGGATCAGCCAGTTGATGTTCCAGTTGGCGCTGTTCATTATGATGTTTTTCAACGGCAATTTCAGCTTTTTTCAGGGCGTCAAATAAAGGCTTATGTTTTTGCCTGCGTTCTGCATCCAATTTTCTTTGATCTTTCCTCGACACTGTCTGCGCACTGTCAACAACGGTTTTTTCCTCGCCTTTTTTCTGCTCCGTCAGCCACACGCGATAATCGTCAAGATCGCCATCGAAAGGCTGCACCTTCCCGCCTGACACCAATAATAACTGATCGGTCACCGAGCGCAATAAATGCCGGTCATGCGAGACCACCACTATGGCGCCTTCATAGTCCTGCAAGGCCACGCTCAGGGCATGACGCATTTCCAGATCCAGATGGTTGGTCGGTTCATCCAGCAGCAACAGATTGGGGTTTTGATAAACCAGCAGCGCCAATACCAAACGCGCTTTTTCTCCGCCGGAAAAGGGCTTAACGGCTTCCATAACCTTGTCCCCGCGAAAATCGAAACCGCCCAGGAAATTGCGCAAATCCTTTTCTGTCGCCTGCTTGTCCAGTTGTTGCAAGTGCCACAAGGGGCTTTCATCGATGCGTAATTGCTCAAGCTGATGCTGGGCAAAATAACCGATTTTTAACGCTTCAGCTTCATTCCTTTTACCGGATAACGGTTGCATATCGCCTGCCAGTACCTTGATCAGGCTGGATTTACCCGCGCCATTCGGCCCGAGCAAGCCGATACGGTCGCCCGGCGATATCGACAACCCAGCCTGTTTAATCACGCAGGTTTGATCGTAGCCGATATCAACCTTATCCAGCGTTAACAGCGGATTAGGCATTTTTCCCGGCTTGGCGAAGCTGAAATCGAACGGCGAATCGACATGCGCCTGTGCGATCAGTTCCATGCGCTCCAATGCTTTAATCCGGCTTTGCGCCTGCCTGGCTTTAGTGGCTTGCGCCTTAAAGCGGTCGACAAAGCTCTGCATATGGGCGATTTCGCGTTGCTGCTTTAGATAGGATGACTGTTGTTGCGCCAGTTTTTCGGCACGCATGCGTTCAAAAGCCGAATAATTGCCGGTATAAATTTCGGCCTTATCCTGCTCAATATGCACGATATGATCGGTGATGGTATCCAGAAAATCCCGGTCATGAGAAATCAGCAACAAGGTGCCTGGATATTTGCAAAGCCAGTCTTGCAGCCAGATTACCGCATCCAGATCCAGATGGTTGGTGGGCTCATCAAGCAATAATACGTCCGAGCGGCACATCAAGGCCTGAGCCAGATTAAGCCGCATGCGCCAGCCGCCGGAAAACGAATTGACCGCATTGATTTCCTGATCGGAGATAAAGCCCAAACCGTTCATTAACCGCGAGGCTCTGGCCTGTGCGGTATAACCGCCGATGTTTTCCAAAGCCGCGTGCAGTTCAGCCTGTTTCAAGCCGTCATCAGCCTGTTCGGCAGCAAGCAATTGCTCTTGCAAGCGCCTTAATGGCTGATCGCCGTCAATGACATAATCGATGGCGGAACGGATGACGGCCGGCGTTTCCTGCGCAACATGAGCGATTTCAAGCCCCGGCGGCATCGAAAAGTCGCCCTCATCCAAATGCAGCTCGCCTCTGACCAGCGCAAAAAAACTGGACTTGCCCGCACCATTTGCGCCGGTAAAACCTACTTTTTGGCCTTTATGGATAGTGAAAGAAGAATTGGCAAACAATACCCGCGCGCCGCGGCGTAGGGTTATATTTCTAAAATTTAACATTAAACAGTTTTAGTTCTTAGGTTGCGGTTGAGCGAATAATTTAAAGCACCGAGGCTGACGTTAATTGCTAAAATTTAAACGACCCGGTAAACACCAGAAAGGATATATTCAATATCGCCAAGCCGATTAACAGATAGATTGTTATCTGCATTCCCAATACTCTTTTTTTGAAGTCCTTTGCGGGAAGCCCCATAGCATGCAATATTCGCCCGATTAACAGCGCGGCTCCCAATATATGGATAAGTATCCTCGGCGCTCCGTTTAATTCCAATGTTAATAACAGCATTAGTGTTACAGGAATGTATTCCACTGCATTTGAATGAGCGCGGATTGCCAATTGCAGCTCTTCATTTCCGCCGTCACCCACACTTACCCGGTTTTTTCTACGCAGTTTTATTACCGCCAGAGTAAGTTTTACTATTAATAAGGCCGATAGCGATGCGTATATTGACGTAATCATGGCTTTTTACCGGTAAGGAGAATTCGAAAAGAGCCCGCAATGCTTTACCCTGCGGCACGCCTCATATTTTTAGGCAGCACGCTCAATCATTTTATCCGCCTGCTCGGCAAATTGTTCAAGATTACCTTTTTTTACAGTCTCTACCGGAATAACCAGCGCAGTACTCAGATTGATATAGATATAAACATAGCGTTTGCCGTATTCCACTCTTACCAAATCGCCCCAGGCCATTTTATGCTTGCCGCTGGGTGATTTCTCCAGCAGATAAGCGGGATTGGCAGGATCGATGGTCAGCGTATAGGTACCGAACATATTGATTTTTTCTTTAGGGGTATAGTTTTTAAGTATCTGCCTGCGCAGATCCAGCATCATTATTTTGGGCGACAGCAACGCCCAAAGTATCGCAATAACCACGACATACCCCGACGACTTCATATCGCCATAATAAAAGTAATAAAACGACCCGATGAGCCCCATGATGCCCGGCACTATCCAGCGGTTTTTCCTGATATTGTTTTGTATCTCTTCATTTCTCATGAATTGCATTTCATTAAAATGGATTAAATCTTCTTCGCGGAATTCGTATTCAATTTCAAACATGTTTTTGGTCTTTGTAAATGGTTATAAAAAGTAACTACGCGGGTGATTAAAAGTTCAATAAAAAAAAAGTTCAATAAAAAACCCGCAGATACATAAAATTTTAATGCATTTTTATTTTTGCATGAGCGCTACGCCTGAATAAATTAGAAAGCGTCAACATTGACGTTCTAAAATAACCGTGTACAGCCACCTGATGCATTTTATACAAGGACAGATAAACCACTCTGGCAATAAATCCCCCAATGCTTACCGATCCCATCAAATTGCCCATCAGATTGCCGACCGTAGTGTATTTTCCCAATGCAACCAGCGACCCGTAATCGAGATAGACATACTTCACCAACTTGCCGCCCTGTAACCGGTTGACTATCGATTTGCTTAAGGTCGATGCCTGCTGATGCGCCGCCTGAGCCCGCGGCGGCACATTGCCGTCATGCCCCGGCCAGGGACAGGCCGCGCAATCGCCTATGGCAAAAATAGCATCATCACCGGTTTTTAAAGTTTCATCGACCACCAACTGATTGATCCTGTTAATTTCCAGGCCGTCCAGGTCTTGCATCCAATCCGGCGCTTTAATGCCCGCCGACCAGACTTTAAGATCCGCCGGAATTATTTCGCCATCGTGGGTATGAACGCCCTCCCTGGTTACCTCGATCACCCGGCGACCCAGTTTAAGGTCGATGCCCAGCTTAACCAGCTGTTGTTGTGTCGCATTGGCTAATTTGACAGGCAATGCGGGCAACAATTGATTAGCCGCTTCAATAATGGTCAACTTCACATCACTGGACTCATCCAGACCGTAAACCGCCAGCAGATTGGTCACCTCGTGCAATTGCGCCGACAACTCGACGCCGGTGGCTCCTGCACCAATGATAACGATGGACAGAGTCTTATCGGCGGCTTTACCGGCATGGCTTTTAATATACGACTCAACCAGCTGCTTTTGAAACTTGAACGCCTGCGTGGTGGTATCCAGAAACAGGCAGTGTTCCGCCACACCCTTGATATTAAAGGTGTTACTGATGCTTCCGACCGACATCACCAGCGTATCGTAACTGAACGTGCGCCTCGGGATTAGCTCTTCGCCGCTGTCGCTCAGTGTGGGGCTGACATGAATTTCCTTTTTCTGCCGGTTCAAGCCTTCCATTTTACCCAGCCTGAAGCGAAAATGATTCCGATGCGCCTGGGCGAGATATTCGATCTGTTCGGATTCATCCAGCGTACCGGCTGCAACCTCATGCAATAACGGCTTCCAGATATGCGTCGGTGAGGCATCCAGCAACATGACCTCGGCCAAGCCTTTTTTGCCTAATTTTTTACCCAGACTGGTGGCAAGTTCCAAACCCGCCGCCCCGCCGCCAACAATCACTATCTTGTGTTTTTCATTATTATTATCAGTCATTGCCATCCCCCTCAAAAAGCATTATTTTTCTGTACTATAGCATTATATCGAATCAACTCGATTGTGACCGATTTTGCTAAGCGTGGATTTGCAATGGACTGAGTTTCGAATTAGTGGTGGGTTGATGGAGACATGCCAAAGACGACTTTTACAAGCACGGAAATAATGCTGGTTCGGGATCGGGTAAAAATGGAGGCGCAATACGACTACGCTAAAGATTGCTGTTGACTGATAGAGCTGGCGGTATAAACCGATTAAGAGCGCAGATGACCCGAATCAACGCTCTTAGAAGCGGCTATTTACTAGCCCCAGCCTGGAATGAAGCGTTTTTATTTTAGGCTATAAGGGAAATGCAAAACTCGGGGATGTCAAAGCGCGTTTCACTGATCGGTTTGTTATGTTGGAGCATAATCGCCTTATGGCCGCCTTTAGGCTGGTATAAAGTAATTTCTCCGTACTCCGCATGGCTACCTGAAAAGAACATTTCTCCCTCCAAGTCTTTGCGCACCAGATTGGTCATTTCTTCGTAGATTTTAGAGAAATCATCCAGGCTTATTTCCGAGAACTTTAACTCTTTCATTTTTCTTCCTTTTGTTTTAAGTGGAGCGAGACTTTAAATTAAAGTTCCTGATATTTTTCCACAAAAAAATATATATTGAAACAATAAGTTAATAATCATAAGCGATGTAATTTCTTAGCATTTACAGGTGTATTATTTTTCAAGGAGTTACAACTTGAAAAAACCTTATTAAAAAACAGCATCCCAACTGCCGCTTTAGCAAATACCGCCTAAACTATCAGTAGATGAACACCGGCTTCATATGCTCATCGAATGCAAACATCATCAAAACGACCTCAACCAGCGGCAGTTCCCATTGCCCCACCTTGCACCGCGACTGGTAGTTTTTCTCGCTGTCATCCCGATAACGCCCGATCATGGCTAATACCGTGACCGACTCAACGGCATTGATTTTAGCCGACCAATGCTGAGCGGCCTGTTTCGATAAAGCTGAACTTTTTGCGAGCTTGGACCTAAAAAGCTGTTTGGAAATTATCCGGAAAGACCGCGAGCAACAAGGCTTGTCACTTCAAAGCTCATCTCAATGCCTTGGCTTCTTTGACCTGCATTCTGAGCTTCCAAACAGCTTCTAAGAAATTAAATTGATTTCCGTGCTGTCTTACGGCTCGCTCTCTGCATTGTGCTGGACGAGTATTGCAATCTGTTTATATAAGGAGTGGAGAAACTATAGCGATTGCGCTCAGGTTTCGACAATAGCTCCTGCATGTGCTGTTATCCCGTAAGCATCCGTCAATATAGAACAAAGACGCCGAGCTTTGATATGCAGTGAGCATACACATTGACAATTTTTGTCATGAATAATCCCGCTCACCAAACAACGCGGTGCCGATTCGGACGATAGTCGAACCTTCGACTATCGCGGCTTTTAAATCGCCAGTCATGCCGAACGAGAAAGTATCCAGCTCGGGTCGATGCAGTTTTGCAACCGCCTGATAAAGTGTTTTATAGGGCTGGCATTGTTGTTCAAAATCGTCTTGCGGAGCAGGAATAGCCATTACGCCGCGCAGTTTCAGCTTAGGCAGTTTGGCGACCTGCTCGCACAGTTGTGGCAGTTCGGCCAGAGTAATGCCGGATTTGCTCGGTTCGTCGCTGATATTGACTTGCAGACAAATATTGAGCGGCGGCAAATGGGCCGGACGCTGAGCACTCAAGCGCCCGGCTATTTTTAAGCTATCGACGCTGTGCACCCAATCGAAATGTGTCGCCAACGGCTTGGTTTTATTGGACTGTATGGGGCCGATAAAGTGCCAGGTAATATCGTAAGCACCCAGCTCCTGTTGCTTTCTCAATGCTTCCTGCAAATAATTTTCGCCGAAATGACGCTGACCGGCTTGGTAGGCGGCGGCAATATCTTCGGCCGGCTTGGTTTTGCTGACGGCTAATAACAGTACCGAACCGGGCTGGCGGTTACAGGCAAGTTCTGCATCGCTGATTTGCGAACGTATTTGTTTGAATCTTTGCGCTATGGTTGTTGTCATGGGTTGTCGATTATTAGGTAACACAATCAGTAAAAACTAACACATCACCATACATTCAAAAAACAAAAAGATGAACTATGCTATAAAGATAATTTTATTTTCTGTCTTCAAGAGGATGTTATGGATATTGCCGAATTACTGGCTTTCTCAGCTAAAAACAAAGCGTCGGATTTACATTTGTCGGCGGGGCTCCCGCCTATGATCAGGGTTGATGGTGATATTCGGCGCATCAATATTCCCGCATTGGATCATAAGGAAGTGCATGCGCTGATTTATGACATCATGAATGACAAGCAACGCAAGGATTATGAGGAATTTTTAGAAACCGATTTTTCGTTTGAACTGCCCGGCGTCGCCCGGTTTCGTGTTAACGCGTTTAATCAGGAGCGTGGCGCCGCCGCAGTATTCAGAACGATTCCCTCGGTAATATTGAGCCTGGAAGACTTAAAAGCTCCCAAGTTTTTTGAAGAATTATGCCAAAAACCGCGCGGTATGGTTCTGGTGACCGGTCCTACCGGTTCCGGCAAGTCAACTACGCTGGCGGCGATGGTTAATCACATTAACTGCAATGATTACGCGCACATACTTACCGTAGAAGACCCTATCGAGTTTGTTCATGAAAGCCAAAAATCATTGGTTAACCAACGTGAAATCAAACGCGATACCCACGGTTTTAACGAAGCGTTGCGTTCAGCGCTACGGGAAGATCCCGATGTTATCCTGGTCGGTGAAATGCGCGATCTTGAAACCATTCGACTGGCCATGACTGCCGCTGAAACCGGTCACCTTGTTTTCGGCACATTGCACACCACGTCGGCCGCCAAAACCATCGACCGTATTATCGACGTATTTCCTGCCGCCGAAAAAGACATGATCCGGGCCATGCTTTCCGAATCGTTGCAGGCGGTTATTTCGCAAACCCTGCTCAAAAAAATCGGCGGCGGACGTGTTGCCGCGCATGAAATCATGGTCGGTACTGCCGCTATCAGGAACCTGATTCGTGAAGCCAAAGTGGCGCAAATGTATTCGGCGATTCAAACCGGACGCAAAGACGGTATGCAGACGCTGGATCAGAATATGAAAGAACTGGTGGATAAAGGGCTGATTACAGCAAAATCAGCTATGGAGAAAGCGGTTAATAAGGATATGTTCCGCTAGGAACATTCATCCTGAAAACCGCAGTGGAGCGGCTTCCACACCATCCAACTGCGGTTTATGGGATGATGCGGACTCCAGGATTAATAACTGGTAAAATTCCCCTATTTGACACCCAGCGAGAACTTATGACTGCTCCAGAAGCGCTATACCAATCAACACTGTCGTCTTTAAAGCTCCGCGCCCGCGGCAAAGTGCGGGATATTTACGACATCGACGACAAACACATGCTAATTGTGACCACCGACCGGCTGTCTGCATTCGATGTGATTTTGCCCGATCCGATTCCCGGTAAAGGCCGTGTTTTAACCAACGTGTCCAATTTCTGGTTTGAAAAAATGAAGCACGTCATGCCCAATCACCTGTCCGATATTCCGCTGGAACAAGTCGTGCCCGATGCCGCCGAGCGTGCGCAGATTGAAGGCCGTGCCATCGTCGTTAAATTATTGAAGCCGCTGCCGGTCGAAGCGATTGTGCGCGGTTATTTGATCGGTTCAGGCTGGAAAGATTACCAAAAATCCGGCGCGGTTTGCGGCATTAAATTGCCCGAAGGTTTGCAACAGGCGCAGCAATTGCCGGAGCCTATTTATACGCCGTCCACCAAAGCCGAAGTGGATCAGCATGACGAAAACGTCTCTTTTGAAAAGACCGTTGAATTGATGGGACAGGATTTGGCGGAAAAAGTGCGTGATGCCAGCCTTAAACTGTACAAGGAAGCCGCCGCCTACGCCAAAGAGCGGGGCATTATTATTGCCGATACCAAATTTGAATTCGGCGTCGACGATGACGGCGTTTTATACCTGATCGATGAGGCGTTAACTCCCGATTCATCGCGCTTCTGGCCTGCCGATCAATATCAGGTAGGCATCAGCCCACCCAGCTTCGACAAACAATACATCCGCGATTACCTGGAAACATTGGATTGGGATAAAACTGCGCCGGGGCCGCATTTACCCACTGAAGTAGCTGAGTATTGCGCGGCGAAATACCGCGAAGCGGAAGTCAGGTTGACGCAAGGTTAATTGTTAAACTCGAGTGATATTCAATTCGCCCACGAAAACATTCAAAGCTCGTAAGGCGTAGGCCAGAATAAGACCATCCAAGCGCGTAGCGCGTAGCGCGAGGTGGCGTTTCCGGCGGATACGAGGGATGCTTGCCGGAAACGCCGATTCTCGCTGCCGCTCGAACCGGCTTATTCCGGCTACTGGGCTAAAAACTGGAATACGGCCAATCGCTAACATTGCTATTGCACTTTACCTATGCCGCTGACCGCTCAGATGCTTTAATCTTAACCCCGTTAACAGCAATGTTACGGTGTACATTAGCAAACCTAACCCTATCCATTTCACTAGATTAATCACGCGCGCCGTCGAACTCCAGTCATTCCACCAGGCTGCATCGACAAAATAATAGAGCCCGGCAGACATTGCCCCGGCAGCCAGCGATACCCTGGCAAAAAACAGCCACCAGCCGCTGGCCGGTTGATAGATCTTGTCCTTGTGTAATTTTCTCAGCAACAAGACTGCATTAAAAAAAGCTCCCAGGGATGTCGCTAAAGCCAGCCCCGCATGCGCCAGCGGAAAAACCAGCACCACATTCAGGCCTAGGCTGACTATCATCGCGTAAACCCCGTAGCGAACCGGCGTTTTCATGTCGCCACGCGAGGTAAAGCCCGGCACCAGCACTTTAATCAGGATAAAGCCCAGTAGGCCCACCGAATATGCCTTCAAGCTCAATCCGGCAAAATGCACGTCGCTGACGCCGAACTCATTATATTGAAACAACGTCGACAGCATCGGTTCTGCTAGCAATACCAAACCGATAGTCGCGGGCAGCCCTATCAAAACCACCAGCCGCAAGCCCCAATCCAAAGCATTTGAAAAAGCGGCGGTGTCTTCCGCAGCATGGCTTTTGGATAAATTCGGCAAGATGACCGTCCCCAGCGCAAGACCTAAAATACCCAGCGGAAACTCCACCAGCCGGTCGGAATAATACAGCCAGGACACGCTACCCACGGTTAAAAACGAGGCAATCAAGGTGTCCAGCAACAAATTAATCTGCGTCACTGAAACGCTAAAAATGGCCGGCAGCATCAGGCTTATAATCCGTTTAACGCCCGAGTCATCAAAACCCAATCTTGGTCTTGGCATCAGCCCCAAGCGCATCAACGAGGGCAGCTGAAACAACAGCTGCACGATGCCCGCCGCAAAAACGCCCCAGGCTAAGGCCGTTACCGGCTCGTCCATCAATGGCGCAAGCCAGACGGCGGCGGCAATCATGCAGAGGTTCAAAAAAACCGGCGTTAATGCGGGAACAGCAAAGCGTCCATGTGCATTCAAAATGCCTCCGGCAAACGCCACCAACGCAATAAAAAACAGGTACGGAAAAGTAATCCGCAACAGTTGCACGGACAGCTCATACTGGGTTCCCTGCCACATAAAGCCGGGAGCCAGCAACATGATCAGCACTGGGGCGGCCACTATGCCGACCACCGTAATCAACAGTAAAAATACGGACAGCGTTCCTGCAGTTTTATCGATAAACTGTTTTAACGCGACCTTGCTGCCCCGCTCTTTATAATCGGACAGCACCGGAACAAAGGCATGTGCAAAAGCGCCCTCGGCAAATAGACGACGCAAAAAATTGGGAATTTTAAATGCTACAAAAAACGCATCGGTTGCCGAATTCACACCGAAAATATGCGCAATCAACATGTCCCGGATGAACCCGAGAACACGAGAGATCAAAGTCATGCCGCCGACAACCATGGTTGATTTAAAAAGCTGCCTGCTCAACGCCGCCCCTGTTATAACAAGTCAAAAAGTTTGACAATAATATCATTTATAATGATAATACACGGTTTAATTCACTTACATTTCAAGAATCGAGACACTATGGCTAATACAGCACAAGCTAAAAAGCGTGCGCGACAAGCGGAAAAAAGCCGTATTCGCAACGCAGGACAACGTAGCAACTTACGCACCTTCATCAAAAAAATCATTGCCGCAGTTAAGCTTGGCGACAAAGAAAAAGCGCAAGCCGCCTACAACACTGCTGTTCCGATTATCGATTCAGCAGTTACCAAAGGCATTATTCACAAGAATAAGGCCGCACGCGGTAAAAGCAGACTGAATGCAAAAGTAAAAGCTATCGCTTAATCGCTTTAGCATCGCTCAATAAAAAAGGCCGGACTCATTGAGTTACGGCCTTTTTTATTGTATGGCTAATCGCGTTAAATAATCACCAGATTATCCCGATGTATCAGCTCTGAATCATCGAAATAACCTAGAATGCTTTCAAATTCCAAACTGCTCTTGCCCACTATTAATTGAGCATCGGCATTGCCGTAATTAATCAGCCCACGCGCGATTTCCAAGCCGCTTTCATCGACGCAGGAAACCAACTCACCACGATCAAACCTGCCCGATGCCGACTTAACGCCGACTGCCAACAGGCTTTTACCCTCATTCTGCAACATCCTGACCGCGCCCGCATCCAAAACCAACCGTCCTTTAACCTGCAACTGCCCGGCGAGCCAGCGTTTTCTGGCCACCAGCGGCTCTATGTCCGGCAATAGATAGGTACCCAAATCAGCCCCGGCGATTACGGAGGTAATAACATTGTCGACAGCGCCCGCAGCAATCACTGTCGCAGCGCCGGACCTGGAGGCCAACCGCGCCGCCCGTACTTTGGTACACATGCCGCCCCGCCCTAATCCACTACGACTATCGCCAGCCATTACATCCAGCCGATCATCGTTAACACTGATCTCGGAAATTAATTTCGCGTCGGGATGCAAACCGGGATCTCCCGTAAACAGGCCCTGCTGATCGGTCAGAATAATCAGCAAATCGGCCTCGACCAGATTAGCAACCAATGCCGCCAGCGTATCATTATCGCCAAAGCGGATTTCTTCGGTTGCCACCGCATCGTTTTCATTAATAACCGGCACTACGCCAAACTTGAGCAAGGTCAGTAACGTGCTTCTGGCGTTTAAATAGCGCTGCCTGTCCGATAAATCGTCATGAGTTAATAACACCTGCGCCGCGTGCAACCGATGCCGCTGAAAATTATCGTCAAATACACGCACCAAGCCCATTTGACCGACAGATGCGGCCGCCTGTAGCTCATGCAATGTCTTGGGGCGCACCTTCATACCCAAACGACACATACCTTCTGCCACGGAGCCCGAAGAAACCAGTATCACGTCGATAGATTGCTGCCTTAAGCCTGCCATCTGCTCAACCCAGGCAGCGATGGCAACCTTATCAAGGCCCTGTCCACCCTTGGTCAATAAAGAACTGCCTATCTTGACGACAACCCGCTTAACTTTGGCGAAATCAGTCCTGTTCACTTTTTTCTCGCCGCTGCTGTTCCAAAAAGCTCATGATGGCAAACATCAACTCTCTCGTACCATCACCATTAATCGCCGCAATTTTAAAGACCGGCCCCGTCCATTCCAGCTCATCGACAATAGCCTGGCATCGCTCGTCGACTTCATCAGCGGGCAGACGGTCTATCTTGTTCAATACCAGCCAGCGCGGCTTGGCGGCCAGTTCATCACTCCATTTTTCGACTTCGTGAATGATTTTTTTAGCTGCTTGCACCGGCGATTCCATGCTTTCGTAGGGCTCAACGTCAATCAGATGCAACAATAACCCGGTGCGCAACAAATGCTTAAGGAACTGCAAACCAAGACCCGCGCCTTCAGCTGCACCCTCAATAACACCGGGAATATCGGCAATAACGAAACTGCGTAAATCATCAACGCTAACCACGCCCAGATTGGGATGCAAGGTCGTAAACGGATAGTCGGCAACCTTCGGTGTTGCCGCCGATACCGAGCGAATCAAGCTGGATTTTCCGGCATTGGGCATGCCCAGCAAGCCGACATCGGCAATCAGCGTTAGCTCCAGATTAAGCCTGCGATGCTCGCCCTCGCTGCCTTTGCTGGCTTTTTGAGGCGCCCTGTTAACACTGCTTTTAAAACGCGTATTACCCAGACCATGAAAACCGCCCTGGGCAACCAATAATGTCTCGCCGACTTTGGTTAAATCACCTATGACCTCACCCGTTTCCGCATCCGAAACCTGCGTTCCAAGCGGCACAGGCACATAGCAATCATCGCCTTTCCTGCCGGTACAGTTACGGCTCATGCCATTTTGGCCGCGCTGCGCTCTGTGTACGGCATGATACCGGAAATCCACCAGGGTATTTACATTCTCCGCTGCAATCAGATAAACGCTGCCGCCATCGCCGCCATCGCCACCGTCCGGCCCACCCATCGGAATATATTTCTCGCGCCGAAACCCGATAGTACCATTGCCGCCATCGCCCGCCTCTACGCGAACTTCTGCTTCGTCAACAAATCTCATAAATCACATGCCGTCAAACTTCAAACTCAACCGATAAAAACAAAAAAAGCCCCGCCATAAACGGCGGAGCTTTTTAAAGTTGCCGGATTACACAAACCCGACCTAACTGTCCCGCCATATTATGGCGCGATACAGCCGTATGTCTTACGCAGCAACAATACTGATAAATTTGCGGCTATTAGGTCCTTTAACCTGAAAAACCACTTTGCCATCAGCTGTTGCAAACAAAGTATGATCTTTTCCGCAACCTACGTTATCACCAGCGTGAAACTTGGTTCCACGTTGACGAACGATGATATTGCCCGCTGTCACACTCTCTCCACCGTAACGCTTAACACCTAATCTTTTCGCATTAGAGTCACGTCCGTTACGAGTACTACCACCAGCTTTTTTATGAGCCATCTGTAACTCCTAATATCTTAAGCAGAAATGCCAGTAATCTGGATTTCTGTATAGTACTGACGATGCCCCATTTGTTTCATATGGTGCTTACGTCTTCTGAATTTAATAATTTTGACTTTTGCATGTCTACCTTGAGACAGGACAGTCGCTGTAACTTTGCCGCCTTCGATAAAAGGCATGCCGACCTTAACAGCATCGTCTGACTGAATCATCAGTACTTTATCGAATTCAATGCTGTCGCCTTCGCCTAGCTCCAGTTTTTCTATTTTTAAGTAAGTACCTTCTTCTACGCGGTACTGTTTACCACCTGTTTGAATTACCGCATACATCGGCGCAAGCTCCATCAAGCATTAATCTGTTTAAAGTGAACAAAAAATTATATTTTTAAAACAAGGGTAAGTCAATCTAAATTAAACTGACACCCTAAAATATCTTATTAAAATAGCACAAAAAAGCTATTGCCCTCAACCAACCTACTCAATAGCATGGGCGATTAATGTTCTATTAAGTTATAATAGCTTAGCAGAATTTGATTTTCATAGCTATCACTATGAAAAATAACCCAAACTTATACGCAGCACTACATAATGGCATCGCACTCACAATCACCCGCTAACACTACTGCACCCATTAATTTTGATTCAATCAAAAAATTAACTACATCTGAGGCAAAAGCTGTCGATCAACTCATTATTAACGAGTTAAGTTCCGATGTTGTCCTCATTAACCAGATGGGCCACTATATAGTTGGCAGCGGCGGCAAAAGATTACGACCAATGTTGCTGTTACTGGCGGCCAAGGCGCTGGGAGGAGCCAGCGATAATCACCTGCTTCTGGCTGCGGTCATCGAATTTATCCACACCGCCACACTGCTGCATGACGACGTTGTTGACGACTCCGACCTCAGACGCGGCAAAGAATCCGCCAATGCCGTCTGGGGCAACGCGGCCAGCATTCTGGTAGGCGATTACCTTTATTCCAGTGCGTTTGAAATGATGGTGCGTACCGGCAATATGCGGGTAATGGAAATCCTGTCAAAAACCACCACAGCCATTGCCGAAGGCGAGGTGCTACAACTTTTAAACTGTAATAATCCCGAGACGACAGAACAAAAATACCTCGAAGTTATTGCCAGAAAAACTGCTATCTTGTTCAGCGCCGCGACCAAATTGGCCGCCGTTATCGCAGGAGCGTCAACCGAAACAGAACAAGGGCTTGCGTTATACGGCCAACATTTAGGCATTGCTTTTCAACTGATTGATGACGCACTCGATTACAAAGCCAGCAAAGACGAACTGGGCAAAAATCTCGGCGACGACCTTGCCGAAGGCAAGCCGACCTTACCGCTGATTTACGCCATTCAAAACGGCAGCGAAAGCGAGGCCAAAATCATTATTGATGCGATCAAAAATGGTGACCGTGATGCCTTTAACGAAGTTTACGCCATCGTGCAAAGCACTAAAGCCATTGATTACACAGAACAGCGCGCCGACGAAGAGGCTCAAAAAGCGATATCCGCATTAAGCGTCCTGCCTGATTCCGAATACAAACAAGCGTTGACGTTATTGGCGATGTTTTCTGTCCAACGCAATTACTAAAACTGCGCTTGTTTAGCCTTTAAGTAGCGCATTATAAGCATGCGCTTTTTCAAGCAGCAGATTATATTTACGCTCAACCTTGTCCATTACCTCGGTTAAAAACTGCGTTACCTCGGCATCTTCAATACCTTCTGCCGCCGACAACATATAAGCTTCCAACTCGCCAACCGCATCGACATCGACAATCTCATCAAGCAGAGTCGCTGCCTCAGAAGCATTAATAGCCTTAACCAGCTTATTTGCAGCCGAGCCCTGCTGTAACAACTGTTGCAGCATGTCAACCGCCTGGGCCATCTCCTGAGCTTTTTCATTAACTGCCTGAAGCAGCGTTAAATTCTCGGTGAACTCAAGAAAATCGTTCACCGCTTTTTTAAGCTCGTACAAGCGAAGCTCGTGTTTTGCCTTTATTGTTTGCCGCATAGTTATATCCAGTTCACCAAAAAATTGCGTCAATTATAATTCAGATTTTGATTTATCCACCGATTCGGTGATGCTTTCAGGTTTTTCGGCCAATGCCGTTTGAGCAATCAGCTAACCCGATGCAAACCATTACCTCTTGAATTAACATAGTTCAGGCTGGGCCGGAATATGCGCATGGCCTGGCAAGATTACCCTGCGACATACGCTAAAAACGCCTCGACCGGCATCGGTTTTGCATACAGATAACCCTGCACGTACTCGCAGCCGACCGCCATCAGCAACGCCCGCTGACCTTCGGTTTCCACGCCTTCCGCGATCGCCCGGTCGCCGGGATCGGTTTCCAGATCTCGGACGAAGGAGCGGTCGATTTTCAGGTAATCGATGTTGAATTTTTTCAAATAGGCCATCGCCGAATAACCGGTGCCGAAGTCATCCAGAGAAAGTTGAATCCCCGCCGCGCGCAACAGCTCCAACTTCTCGGTAACAGCCGAACAATCATCCAGTAACAGACCTTCGGTAATTTCGACAACAAGAGAGGAAGGAGCGATACCGACTGCCTGCAAATAATCAATGAAAGCTTGAACGCCGCTATCTTTGGTGAACTGGCGCGGCGACATGTTGACGCTAATCTGCCCTACACCCTCCTCTTCGTTCAGGACATGCCAGCGTTTAACGGTGTCCGCAGCCTCGCGAAACACCCAGGCGCCGATTTCCTGAATCAGGTCGGTTTCTTCGGCGATAGGGATAAACCGGTCGGGCGGCACCATGCCCAGTTCGGGATGATGCCAACGCAACAGCGCTTCGGCCTTGACCGCCCGGCCGCTGGCAACTTCGATTATCGGCTGATAATACACCTCAAGCTGGCCTGCACCGAGCGCGCCGCGCAAGTCGTTGACCAGTTCCAGACGTTGCCGAGCCTGCTCCAGCATGCCGTGAGTAAAGAAACTGAAACAGTTGCGTCCCATGTTTTTGGCGACATACATCGCCTGGTCGGCACAGCCGATCAAGACTTCGGCGTTATCTGCATCCTGCGGATAACCGGCAATGCCTATGCTGGCGGAGACATAAGCATTATGCTCGCCAAGCCGGAACGGCCGTACCATGGCATCAAGGATGCATTGCGCCACCCGATCCTGCGGAACAACGTCGTCGACTTTAGACAAAATCACCACAAATTCGTCGCCGCCCAAGCGCGCCACGGCATCCGATTCCCGCACACATGAACGAATGCGTTGCGCCGCTTCCACCAGTAAATCGTCGCCGGCCTCATGGCCCAAGGTGTCGTTGACTTCCTTGAAACGATCCAGGTCGATAAACAGTACCGCCAGACTATAGTCGCCGCGTTCGGCCTTGGCGATTTCCTCGCGCAGGCGATTGCCGAACAAGCGCCGGTTGGGCAATCCGGTCAACTGGTCATAACTGGCTTGGCGGTACATTTGCTGTTCGATGCGCTTGCGCTCAATGGCGATGGAACTTAAATGCCCGGCTTGCAGCAACAGGCTAACATCGGCCTCATCGGGCGCTCCGACTTGATTGATATAGAGGGTTACGACCCCCAGCAATTGGTTGGATGCGGAAAAAATCGGCTCCGACCAGCAGGCCGCCGCTCCGGTTTCGCGGATAAACGACTGGCAAAGCGACCAGCACCGATGCTTTGCCATATCCTCCACGATTATCCTTTCGCCACACAACGCCGAGGCCACCCAGCCGCGGCAACCACCGTTCTCCTCGCCCGGCATCTGCGGATTAAGCTTCGCTCTATACGACTCAGGAAACGAAGGTGCGGCTAAGGTTTGCAAGTGTTTTTTCTCATCATCCAGCAACAAAATAGCGCATTGCCGCCCGGACTTTGAGGATTCGACATACAAAGCCACCTGCTCCAGAATGCTGTTAAGGTTGTCGCCATGCGCCATTTTTTCGAACACGCACTGGCGGTTGGCTTCAACAATTTGTTGCTGACGGCGATCGCTTAAATCGAAACCCAACGCCAACACGCTATCGACTTTGCCATCGACACCGTATTCCGGCACTATTTTCATTGCGTGGCTGACCAAACGGCCGTCGTCGTCAGTCCATTCCAGCGATACCTCGGCTTTTTTACCACTACGCATCACCTCGGCCAGTATAGCTGCGTACGAATCCGCGGAAATATTGGTGGCCCGCCATGATTCACTCAGCGGGTTGCCTAGTGCTTCCGATTCGGTTCGGCCGGTAATTTGCCAATAAACCGGGTTGACATAAATGCGGCGAAAGTCGCGGTCGTAGCGCACCACCATGGTCGGCAGGTTGTCCACCAGCGTCCGCAATTCCCGCTCACGCTGAGACAGTAAATTCTCAGCCAGCTTGCGTTCGGTAATGTCGCGGGCAATTGAAATCACAGCCGTCACCTCGCCATGCGCCCCGAATTCCGGCGCATAGCGGTTATGAAAATAATGCAATTGGCCATCGGGGGCGATAAACTCCACCTCGCTCTCGTCAGCCCGGCCTGTTTCCAGCACTTGCCGGATAATCTGCACCAGTTTTTCCCCTTCGCGCGCACTGACTACCGACGCATCCGACGGCATCCTACCCATAAGCTGAGCAACCGGTTTTCCGCTTAACCGCTCCACAACAGGATTGACATAGATACGGCGGCAATCCTTATCGTAACGAAAGATAGGATCGGGCGAGTTTTCCACCAACACTCGAAACTCCTGCTCCCGCTGCAACGCCCTCGCTTCCATCTGCTTCCGCTCGGCAATGTCGATCATCAGCCCATGCCACTCGGTACTGCCATCCGGCTGCCGTTGCGGTGTGGAGCGGATTTCGATCCAGCGCAATCCCTTGCCGGGGTGAAAGCTACGGATTTCGATACGGTACGGCGACAGCTTCCGTCCCGACTCTTCCAGCTGAGCAATCACGCACGGCAAGTCGTCGGGGTGGTAGCGCGCCCGCAGCACAGTTGCGTCGTCGCGAATATCTTCGGGGCTCAACCCGAACAGCGCTTCGATGCCTGCGCTGGCAAACGGGAAGCTGGCATAGCCATCGGGGTTCAGGCGAATAGTGTAGATAAAGCCCGGCACGCTGGCGGCAAGACAGGAGAGCTGTTCTTCCAATTGCGCGCGTTTGAGCAAGTTCAATTCATACTGCTTGCGCTCGGTAATATCCCTGATGATACCGACCAGAACAGGTTGTCCGTTATTATCCGAAAAACAGGTTTTTGTGGTAGAAATCGTTTTCTTGACGCCCTGTGCATCGGTAATTTCTTCTTCACTGACATTTTCCAAGCCGCTGCCGAATACCGCCTCGTCAGTCTCCCGGAATGCGCGTGTCTCGTGTTCATGGAAGTAGTCTGAATCGAATTTACCCAGCAGTTCGGCGCGGGGATGACCGATAAGGTCGCAACATGCCTGGTTAAGCAGAATCCAGCGATGTTCCCTGTCCTTGACGAACACCGGGTCGGCAATGGCGTCTATTACCCTGATCAGGAACTGCCGCGACTCGAATATCGCCTGCTCCGACTGTCGACGCTCCAGTTCCGCCGCAGCGCTGGTCGCCACCAGTTGCAGCATTGATGTGACGGCAAGCTCATCGCGCATCGGCTTGCCGTCCATCACCGCAATCAGGCCGATGACCTTACCGGTGGAATCCCAGAGCGGAAGACCGATATAGCTTTCGACCTGCATATCCGCCAGCAGAGCATCTTCGGGAAACTGCTGTTGCACATTCCCCGGATAACAGCACAGCCCACCCGCCATAACATTCTCGCAAGGCGTGTGTTCGAGACTGTATCGCATGTTAGGGAGCACTTCGCCCTTGGCGTAGATGGCAACCGTTTCGGCGTGGCTGGGCTCTGCGGACAGTTTGTCGATAATCACATAATCTACTTCCAGCAACCGGCCCAAATAACGCGCCAGCGCAGTCAGGAACGCCTCGCCGCCTTCCATCCAGACACGCTGGGCGATGAACTTCAGCGTATTCTCGACTCGCTTGCGCTCCTCGATTTCCTCGCGCAGCAAACGGTTTCCGATGCTCAGCTCAGCGGTGCGCTGGGCAACCTTCTGCTCCAGTTCCTCCTGATGCCTTTGCAATTGCACATTTTGTAACTGCAGTTGCCGCTGCATAGCTCTCAAGTTCAAATGCGCACCGACCCGTGCGATGACTTCATCAATCTGCATGGGCTTGCTAAGGTAATCGACTCCACCCGCATTGAAGCCGTTGATTTTATGCTCGCTCTCCCCCAGAGCGGTCATAAAAATCACCGGTATATCGGCTGTCTCTGTATCGCGCTTTAGCCCGTCGGCAAACTTCGAAACCGTCCAACTCCGGCATCATCACATCCAGCAGAATCAGGTCCGGTTTTACGAAAGCGGCGCGTTTCAAACCCTCCGCACCGTCCTGGGCTATCAGTAGCCGGTAGCCACGGTTTTCCAGGCTATCCATCACCACGCCCAGATTGGCCGGAGTGTCGTCGATAATCAAAATAGTGGGTTTATCACACATGACTGTTTCGCTGCTCATGACTCGCTCCCTATTCAGCGTTTGTAATTCAGATCGATTCCGGCATGGGCCGGAATAAGAACATCCAAGCACATAGCGCGAGGTGGCGTTTCCGGCGAATTCGGGCGATTATTGCCTGAAATGCCAGTTCTCGCTATCGCTAGAACCGACTTATTCCGGCCTTGTATATTAAATACATCTCTAAAACACAGGATTATGTGACACAAAAAAGTTTATAGTGATAAGTGATTTTCTGGGGAAGCCGATCCGGCCTTAAGCTCTGAGCTTGTTCGTAGATAGGCTCCCCACCC
>NZ_JAUXVR010000040.1 GCF_030680395.1 Methylobacter sp.
TTTGTAGCGCCCGAGATAATCCAGTTCAGCGTCGTCTCAAAAACGAACGAAGGTTTTAACGGTCTTGACTTGCTTAAGGCATTCCGTATTGCTGAACTGGAATACGGCAGCCTGAAAATATTTGAGCGCCTGGACGCCAAGCGCATGGTCGATTTCGGCGTCGCCTGCATGGCTGGGCCGGGCACTTTCCCCGACAGTACGGGCATGGATGATTTTTACTGTCCCGGCGTGGTGTTTTTTATGCAGCCCGGCGTATTGGACGATGCGGTAAAAGTGTTTGATGATTTTCTTGAAGCAGTCAATATTCTGGCCGTGGAACTGGATGGCGAAGTATTGGATCATGATAGAAAATCGCTGACCAACGCGACCATTCAATTAATCCGGCAAAGTTTGTAAACCGGTCTGGCGGCTGTTTTACCCATGCAGTAACGCCCGCGGAAACCGGCTCGGCAATTGCTCCCTGCATTGCTCTACCTCCTGCATCCATGCAATCGTAACCCGGCCTGCGGTTATTGGAATCACAAACTCTGCCGAATGGCTTGAACGGTCGCTTCAGTCAACGGCTGTCTTCTATGATCAAGAATCACGCCATCCAATTTAGCGGCCAGCAAGTTGATTGTCTCTATGTAGTCGTCAAAAACAGCCGGTGCATCATCCAATGCTTCGGGCTGCATAAAAAACACGATGCCGGGACAGTAAAAGTTTTCTAAATCTTTATCCGGAAACGTGCCCGGCTCTACAATACAGGCAACGCCAAAATCGACCAGCCGGTTAGCGTCCAGGCGTTCGAATATTTTCAAACTGCCGTATTCAAGCCCGACCATTTCAAAAGCTTCAACCAAATCGGCGCCGTTAAAATCTTCGTCCGCCTTGGTGATAATGCTGAACTGAATAATCGCCGGTGCGGCAGCGCGTGGCGGCGGCTCTACGTCGTCCTCCTGCTCATAGTAGTCCTCGTCATCGTCGTCATCATAGTATCGATCCGATTTGTCATGCGCATGATGAACGCCGACATTACTTTTAGCCGCCAGCGGAGCAATATCAAAGTCGTCTTCTGTGTCCATGAGAGGATCCGACGTCAACGATTGATCGTCAGCGTCGTCGTAAAATTCCATGTCTTCCCGTGCTTTTTTGTCTTTTATAAAAGCCCAAACCAACATGCCGATAACCACAACCATACCGGTTGCAATAATTACAATTCTTAATATTTCTTTATCCATTAGATTTCCGCCAGACTCACTGCTTCTTCAATATCAACTGCGACCATCCGGGACACGCCCGGCTCTTTCATAGTAACACCTGCCAGTTGTTTTGCAATTTCCATAGTCACTTTGTTATGGGAAATATACAAAAACTGTACCGATGCTGACATTTCTTCTACCATTTTTGAAAACCGCCCAACGTTAGCATCATCCAGCGGTGCATCGACTTCGTCCAGCAAACAAAAAGGCGCCGGATTGAGTTCGAAAATCGAGAACACCAAGGCGACCGCCGTTAATGCTTTCTCTCCACCCGACAACAAATGAATGGAGCTATTCTTCTTACCGGGAGGTCTGGCAATAATGTTTACGCCCGATTCCAGCTCGTCTTGTTCAGTCAATTCCAGATAAGCATGACCGCCCCCGAATAGTTTGGGGAACTTTTCCTGCAAACCGGTGTTTATTTTATCGAATGTTTCTTTAAAGCGCAGCCGACTTTCTTTATCGATTTTGCTGATCGCCTGATCCAGGGTCTGCAACGCCTCAATTAAATCGGCATGTTGCTCGTTAAGAAAATTCATCCGCTCGGACTGCGCCTTGTATTCCTCAATGGCGGTCAGGTTAATGGTACCTAATCTTTCGATTTGAGCCAATAAGTCGTCGACTGTTCTTTTCCAGCCGTTTTCTTCCGCCTGTTCCGGCAAGCTTTGCAGCACCAGCTCGACATCGGCATCGATTTCTTTAAGCTGCTCGTTGACGGTTTGTTGGCGTACTTTGCTTTCCTGCAATTCAAAACGAATCGTGTCCAGCGCTTCTTTTTGCTTTTCCAAGGCCCGCTGCACCCGGACATGTTCCTCGGATAAGCGGGTTATTTCCGCCTCAAGGTCTTCCTGAAGCTGGCGTTGTTTCTTCAAACGCGTCTCCAGTTGCTCCTTGTCCACAACCATCTGCTCCAGCTGCTTTTTTTCCTCGTCCATCGGGGTAAGGGTTTGGTGCAGGTTAAGCTCTAGCTCGGCGATGCGTTCGAGCGACTGCTGATGTTGCAGCTTTAAACGATCCAGCTGTTTACCGGTTAAAGTTTCAGAGGATCGCAGCGATTCAATTTGCGCCTTGATGCTGTAAACCTGCTGTCTGGCTTCATTGACGGATTGATCGATACGCTGTTGCTCCGATTGCAGTTCCTGATTTAACGCTTCCAGACTGTGCTTGTTTTCCTCCTGCTGTTCCATGCTCTGCTCGGCCTGTTCCAACAACAGCTGGTATTCGGCGATAGTCTCGGCATTATCGGCGGTCTCGCGGCTTAACTCATCAATATCGTTACAGACCTGCTCCAGTCGGCGTTGCTGATGTTCCAGCCTAGCGGAATGCGCGCTGAATTCAGCGCTTTTTACCGACAGCTCAGAACCCAGGCTATTGTCCTGTTGCTGAATCGATTCGCGCGTGACTTCCGCTTCTTTCAAGCCGTTTTCGGCAGTTTCCAGCCGGTCTTCAAACGCTTCGATTTCGATATGCAGCTCTTCCTGACGCTGCTTTAACAGGCGCAATTCTTTTTCGCGTTGCAACACGCCGGTTTTACTGTCTTTGGCGCGAATTATTTTTATCCAACCGGAGCCGAACCAGGTGCCGTCGGGGGTGATGACCGATTCATGCGGTTTTAATTGGGCAGATAAAGCTCTGGCCGTTTCGGCATCATCGACGCAGTAAACACCGGCCAGTAGGTTGCTTAAATCCCACGGCGCTTTTACTTTATCCAGCAAGTTTGTGGGGGCGACTTCAGTCGCCCATTCTACCGGCTCGGCGACTGAAGTCGCCCCCACAGATTTGGTCTCAACCAACATTAACGATTCATCAGTCAAACGCTGCAAACCTGGAATAACCTGGTCGGCGCTTTCTATGCAAATCGCCTCAAGGTAGCTGCCCAACACCGTTTCAACCGCCGTATCCCAGCCAGCCTGCACGTCCAGAAACTCGGCAAGTCGCCGGTTTTCGACCAAATCCACAGACTCCAGCCATGCGCTCAGGTGCTTGTTATCTTTCCCCATCACATGTTGCTGCAACAATTCCAATGAGGTGACCTTACCTTTTACGCTTTGCATCTCCGAACGGCGCATATGCAGCTCATCATGAGACTGCTTGATCTGTTGCCGCTGCTCGCGTATCTGCTGATGCAGGTCTTCAAGTTGCTGATGAAGCTCGACACGTTGCGTTTCAATGATTTCGATACCCGTGTCCAGCGATTCGATCTCGCTTTGCAAGTCGCCGGATTCCAGCTCACTGCGCTCGCCGTGCAACTTATCCAAACGGATTTGCAACTGACGATTCTGGTTTTCCAACTGCACGGTTTTTACCCGTTGCACTTCAGCCTGTTCTTTATAGCTTGAACTGGTCGTCCTGTACGCTTCCCACTGCTCCTGCCAGGAATTTTTTTGCTGCTGCACTTCTTGCTGACTATACAAAACGTCTTCTTGCCTTTCCTCGGCAACAATCAATCCTTCTTCCGCTTCAAACAACGCCTCTTTAATCTCTTCCAGCTGCTGCACATCGGCTTCGAGTTCTGCTAACGACTGATCGGCCTGCTGGCGCAAACGATTAATTTCAACGATGGTTTGTTCACGGCTGCTTTCACTGTGCTTGATGGTCTGCTCAAGACCGCTGACTTCGGCAACGATCTGGTAATAATCGCCTTGAGAGCTATTGGTCTGCTGTTGCTGAGTCTTATGCTCGGCGCGTTTGGCTTCGATGCTGTTATCGATGTCGCGCAATTCTACAAACACCCGGTTATGTTCGTGAGCCACTTCCTGCAACCTTTCATCCAGCTGCTTCGCGGCCTGATGATAGGTATTCCAGCGCATCGCCAGCAACTCTAATCGATATTGGCGTTCCTGTTTTTTAAGCTCGGTGTATTTTTCGGCTTTTTCGGCCTGTTTTTGCAGATGCTTGATTTGTTTTTCAACTTCGTCGCGCAAATCGTCGAGGCGCTCCAGGTTTTCACGGGTATGCTTCATCCGGGTTTCGGTTTCGCTGCGGCGTTCCTTGTATTTGGACACGCCCGCCGCTTCCTCGATATGAACCCTTAATTCATCCGGCTTGGCTTCGACCATGCGGGAAATAGTGCCCTGCTCGATAATCGCATAGCTTCTTGATCCCAGCCCGGTCCCCAAAAATATGTCGGTGATGTCTTTACGGCGGCAGCGCGAACCATTCAGCATGAACACGGAAGTACCGTCGCGACTGACCTGGCGCTTGATCGCGATGGTATCGTATTGCGAATATTCGCCGCCCAGCTTGCTGTCGGTGTTATTAAAAACCAGCTCGACGGAAGCGGTACTCACCGGTTTGCGTCCCGATGAGCCGTTAAAAATCACATCAGCCATACTGCCGCCGCGCAAATGCTTGGCGGAACTTTCGCCCATCACCCAGCGCACAGCATCGATAATATTGGATTTGCCGCAGCCGTTAGGCCCGACGATGGCAGTCAAATTACCGCTGATCGGTATGACCGTTGAATCAACAAAGGATTTAAAACCCGAAAGTTTGATTTTTTCAAGTTTCATAGTACTGGTATGAATATCCCAACAGTTGAATTAAAATAACTGGCTATTATTAACGATAATTAGCCGAGTATCGACTTTTTTTACACATCTCTTTTATATATAAGCAGAAAATGACAACACAACCAAGCAAAGATCTGGAAACTTTCAACAACCCGCAACCGGGCCGCGATTACACTATTCGCATTGATATACCCGAGTTCACCTGCCTGTGCCCAAAAACAGGCCAACCCGATTTTGCCACCATCCAGATCGAATATGTACCCGGCGCGCTGTGCGTGGAACTCAAAGCGCTTAAGCTGTATATGTGGGCATTCAGGGACCAAGGCGCATTCCATGAAGCGGTCACCAATGAAATCCTTGATGACATCGTTAAAGCCATAGCGCCCAATTTCATGCGTATCCGCGCTGAATTCAATGTACGCGGCGGCATCTACACCACCGTTGTTGTAGAACACAGAAATCCCGACTGGCAAGCGCCGGAACTGGTTACGCTGCCATAATGAACAATGGCTAAGACCTACTACACCTCGGACATTGCCGTCGCGTTAAAATACGACGGCAAAAATGCGCCCAAGGTTACCGCCAAAGGATCAGGTCTTACCGCAGAGCAAATCCTGCAAATCGCCGAACTCCACGGAATACCGCTACAAACCGAGCCGGAACTGGCAAGAATTCTGGCGCAAATTCCGTTAGGCGATGAAATCCCTAATGAACTCTATGTTGCCGTCGCAGAAATCATCGCCTTTGCGTATTTCTTAAGCGGCAAAACACCCGACAGTAATCATTCATGAACATCAAAGAAGCCCTGACCACCCTGCCTCAATACGTATTACCCCATCATGCCCTGTCCGGCATGATGAGCAAACTGACCCACTGCGAAAACAAGACCTGGAAAAATCTGTTTATCAGGCAGATCATCAAGCACTACGGGGTCAACATGGATGAAGCGCTGGAGTCCGACGTCAATACCTACCTTAGCTTTAACAAATTTTTCACCCGCGAGCTAAAACCCGGCGTTAGACCGTTCAGCACCGAAAGAAACGCAATCGTCTGCCCTGCCGACGGCGCTGTCAGCCAGGCCGGAGACATTACCGACGGTCAAATCTTCCAGGCCAAAGGCAAAAGCTTTACCGCGACTGACTTGCTGGGCGGCGATGCAGCTCGCGCCGAGCCGTTTAATAACGGCGTATTCACCACCATTTATTTATCGCCCAAAGACTATCACCGCCTGCATATGCCGTTGACCGGTACCTTGAGGGAAATGGTGCACATCCCTGGTCGTTTATTCAGCGTCAATGCAGCCACCACCAATTCCGTTCCCGGCTTGTTCGCCAGAAACGAGCGCGTCGCCGCCATATTCGACACGGAAATCGGCCCAATGGCTTTGGTACTGGTCGGCGCAATATTCGTGTCCAGCGTGGAAACTGTCTGGCACGGTGTCGTCACGCCACCGAGCATTACCTCAGTACAAAACTGGCAGTATGGCGATGATGCGCCTACGCTGAAAATCGGCGAAGAAATGGGACGGTTTAATATGGGGTCTACGATTATTGTTTTGTTCGGCAAGGATAAGGCGGAGTGGGATGCTGAGTTTAAAGCGGAAAAAACGGTTAAATTGGGGGAGTTGATTGGTCGGGTTGTCGGTTAATCTTTAGACCGGAGTAAGGCAATTCGAGCAACAGCGAGAATTAGTGTTTCCGGCCTATCCGCTGATAGTTTATTTGCATTAATTTAAGGAAAATGTATGAATAGAGATCGTCTTGGTGAAGTAATTCTAGCGCTAAACCAAAAAAAAGTAAGTCAGCCATGTCCTCGTTGCTCGTCCAACAATTTCAGCGTTATTGGTGAATCTGAGATTACAGTTGATCAGACCTCAAATGGCTTGCTGTCTCTCCCAATAAAAACAGCCATGCCAACCATTGTAGTTGCCTGTGATAATTGCGGTTATATTTCCCAACACGCACAAGCAACATTAGGATTACTACCAAAACTAGCCGCGGGAACTGGGATATTGGGACGGATGGGGAGCGATAATGCCAGAGAATCTAAAATATAATACAAACCCTAATGCTAGTGAACTTCTTCTAAGGTCAAAAGGGATGGATCTTGAGTCTGGTTGGTTGGGCAAACTTTTTGGCAATTCAAAGACTGCGCCTTCGAATATTGCTTGTCTTTGTCTATTGCTCTTGCTTGTCCCTGGCATTGCGTTGTTATTTTTCGCGGGTACTACATCAGCAGGCGATTACTGGAATCTCATCACCCCAATTATTACGCTAATTTTTGGATATCTGTTTGGCAAAAATATCTAAAGCTGTAAGGCAGATTCGCGCTAGTCCCGTAGATACTCTCTTAAACCACAAGCCCAATTTTGCAAGACATCATAAAATTTTATGATTTTGCTTCAACAGGAAACGTGTAAAAACGAGTCCCGTCAAATTCTGTTTTAGCTTTCAGCATGCCATGGATGGCGTGTAAAA
>NZ_JAUXVR010000042.1 GCF_030680395.1 Methylobacter sp.
TTTATTCGATCAACGGCTTTTTCCATGCCCCTGCGTGGTCGATCTTTATTATCGTCGTTGGGCTATCGAGAACCACTACCGCGACGAAAAAGTCGGTTTCGAGATCGAACGATTTCACAGTAAAACCGTTAATGGCATCCCGCAAGAACTGTTTGCCATTCTCATCGTTTGCGTCATCGCCAGTGTAGTGACCGCACTGTTTGTCTCCTCCGAAGCGCTGGAAACCGAACATTGCAACCAAGCTCCGCAACTTAAAAACGCCGCTAAAGCCTTTGCTCGCGAAGCGGCCATTCTGACGGCCATGAATCCGGACCGTGCCTTTGCCATTTTTCAAGAATTATTAGACGATATTCGACGGGTCAAATATTACCAACCCCATGAGCCTAAGCCCTCAACGCCACGTATTAATAAAGCCTCAGCTAATAAATGGCAAGGGCGCCGATCTCAAAAAATAACAGTGGCGGCTTAAGTCAACAGCATTGACCTCAGAGTATGACCCCATTGATTCTCCATTGATTACTCATCCGTCTTTTGTGTTCTCACCCACAGCGCAAAAGTCATCATAGCCCAACCGCGGATAGCTATTTCGATATTTAGGCATAGGGATATAAACCAGCCTTCCCCGGTAGGCCATTGCTTCCAGATTAAAAGTCCCATGATGATCGATATTAATCCGCCGAACGAGGTAACTAAGATATGGGATAACTGCAAAGCATGAGCCAAGGTGATTCGCACAATACCGCGTACGATTAAAAATGTCGCGATCATCATGCTTAGCCGGGCGGGTTCTTCGGTCACACTGAGGATAATCAGGCCGCCGATAACCGCATCCAGCACCCCGACTTGCAGGTTTTGGAGGAAATCGCGCGTCTCCTTGGCTAAAGCAGCATCAAGACATTCCAGCAAGCCGAGCGATAAAATCACCATGCCGCTGACCGGAAGCCAGGAAAGATGCCGCGCGGTCATCACAACAGCAGTAGGGTTGAGTGCGCTGGCTATTGCCAGAGTAGCGCCGGTCAGTATGATAAGTGCGCCTTGTACCAGCAAACGCCGCCAATCCATTTCGAAGCGTTCGTAAGAAAATAGTTTTTCAAGTAAATTCATGCGGCTTTTCCTCCTAAATAAAGGGGTTGCTGTCGGTTTAATTATGTGCCGATTTTTTATGGCGCTCCATTAAACCATATTGCTTATTTAAATTCGTTAACATCCAATTAATCTATAATGCTTCATTCACTCTAATTCAATTTAAAGTCATTGAACACGGAAATAACTTATGCGTATTGTCTGTATTCTTGCCCTTGCGATTCTCTCAATTCTTGAGATTAGCCCCATTCCCATCACTCCGATATTGTTGATTTACGTCGTGGTGTTTCGTCCGGTATGGTTTTATGAGTTGGTTCTCAAGCTCTATGGCAAACATTAAAATCAGCGACAATGTAAAAAAACACCGCCTTTTCTGAGTTGGAATCCGCCAATATAGGGACGTGTTAACAGCTTTACTCCAAAGCCGGGCTTAGCTGATCGATCCTGAAGATGGTAGGATTAGAGCGTAAAATCTCCGCCCGGCAGAATTTGGAAATAGTAAACTTTCCAATATCTTGAAGTAACTTATATGAATTTAAAATGAAACCGATTTTTTACCGTCCTGCTCAGCTGCGCGGCTTGGCTTTTTTGGGCTTATTGTTGCTGGCTCTGGCCATACTCGGCGGCATGATCTGGCGAAATGTACATCACTTTGAAACGGTTTTTTCTTATGTTAACTATTCGCATCGCATCCAGAATGTATCGGTGGGCCTACAGCAATCGCTGATTGAATATCTGACCGAAACCGCGTCGGATACACATCCCGAGGCGTTAACCAAGACCCTGAATGACATGGATGTTTTGATGACTGATAAACGTTATTTGTCGCCGGAAACCAGAACGAGCCTGGAAACGGTCAGAAATATGTTGGCCGATTTGTCCGCACTAAAAAAAGAAGAAAAACACAATCGATTGTTAACGGCGCTTAAATTGATGAGCGAAACGCTGGATAACGAGGCATTGCAGCGTGAAGAATCGCTGGAGGACATCAGCCGGAATACCCAAACCGAATTGTATATGGCTCTGGCTATATTCACGGCGATATTGTTTGTAGCGGCATTATTTTTACGCTTTAGAATCCTGCACCCGCTTAATGATTTGAGAGAACTGCTGCAACGTTTGACCGAAGAAAACTTCACCCCGATCACTACTGATCATCTTGATCCGCTGCTATTGCCGGTGTTTAACAGCTATAACGAGATGGTCAAACATCTTGCCGAACTCGAAGATGTCAACCGCCTACATGCGCAATCGTTGCAACATGAAGTCAGGTTAGCCACGCAAGCCTTGCTGGAACAGCAATACAGCTTGGCGAAAACCGACCGGTTGGCGGCAATAGGTGAAGTGGCAGCGGAATTAGCGCATGAGATACGTAACCCGCTGGCCGGAATTCAAATGGCATTTAATAATTTACGTCGCGAAATTGAGGACAGAGATCAGCTGGAAAGACTGGATTTGATTAATGCCGAACTGAAACGGATGGCAAGATTGCTTAACGACATGCTCGATCAAAGTCGTCATTCGCCGGAAGTGGCTACCGCTTTTGATGTGCGGACGTTAATTCGTGATTTGGTGGCGCTGACCCGTTACCAGATTGCCGGATCGATACATTTGGAAATAGAGGCTCCCTGTGCGTTGCCGGTACATCTGCCTGAGAGCGGGGTGCGACAAGCTTTGTTGAACCTGATACTGAATGCGGCCGATGCGCTTGAAGGCAATCCCGGTACTATCCGTATCAAGGCTCGAACTGACAAACAGGGATTACGTATCGACGTGCAGGATGACGGCATCGGTTTTTCTCAGGATATACTGGAACATGGCATCCTCCCATTTCGTACCAGCCGTCAACGCGGTACCGGGCTTGGATTGGCGATGGTGCAACGTTTTGTAAAGGATGTCGGCGGCACGATCAGTCTTACTAATCAACCGACTCATGGCGCATGCGTCTCCATATTACTGCCCAATGACTGCATTATTAGAGATAAATTATGATAGAAACCCTGCTCATCATTGAAGATGAAAAGTTGTTAGGTTCGGAGCTGTCCCGTCATTATCGACAGTCCGGCTGGGAAGTGGCGCTGGCTAACAATCTGAGTGAAGCCAGGGAATTATTGCTGAAGAAGAAAGTAGAGCCGTTACTGATTCTTTCCGATATGAATTTGCCTGATGGTAATGCGCTGGATTTCATGGAAAAGATCAAGAAGGATATTAGCTATACCGACGCCGCCAAGGATGGCACAGGTAAGACAATGCCGGGTGCCTATGCCGAATGGCTGTTTTTAACCGGCTACGGCAATGTGCCGGATTCGGTCAGAGCCTTACGGCTGGGCGCTTACGATTTTCTGGAAAAGCCTTGCGATCTGGACCGCCTTGACCTGATAGTCGCCAGCGCCGCTCGCAGCGCATCCATTCAGCGACGGGTTGCCGATCAAACCAAGCACCGGCACCGGCGTTATTCGCCGGATGCTTATGTCGGCCATAGTCAGCAAGCGCAGGGCATACGACAGTTACTGGCAAAATTGACGCAAGTGCCGTTCAGCGCCCTGATTATCGGCGGCGAGAGCGGCACCGGCAAAGGCCTGGCGGCGCGGATATTGCATTACGGCGGCTCGCGCGCCCAGCAGCCGATGATTGAAGTGAACTGTGCGGCATTGCCGCGGGAGTTGCTGGAATCGGAATTATTCGGTCACGAACCCGGCGCCTTTACCGGAGCCGCAGGACGGCATCGCGGTTTGCTCGAACAGGCCGATGGCGGCACCCTGTTCATGGATGAAATCGGTGAAATGCCGCTGGATTTGCAGGCAAAATTGCTCAAAGTGATTGAAGACCACAAAGTCCGGCGCTTGGGCGGGGAAAAGGAAATTCAGGTCGATGTGCAGATAGTCGCCGCCAGCAACCGTGATCTGGAAAAAATGGCGCAGGACGGTAGTTTTCGCGCCGATTTATATCATCGCTTAAGTGTGTTCAAATTGATTTTGCCGCCGCTACGCGAGGCGGTAGAAGATCTGGACGAGCTGGTGCCGTTATTCGTTGCCGAATACAACGCTAAAGCCGGACGGCAGGTTAAAGATATCCCCGATACCGTATGGAACAAACTGAAAGCGCATTATTGGCCGGGCAATGTCAGGGAGTTGCGTAACGTCATTGAGCGTTGCGTATTATTCTCCGACGGGCCGACATTTCCCGGGCAATGGCTGCAATTGCCCGGGCAGCCTGCCGTCGAGGCGTTACAAACCGAACAAGGCATTTGGTTGCCGTTGGATGGCAGCATGGCGCTGGACGATATGGATTGTTTTATTATCAAGACTGCTCTGGAGCGGGCGGACAACAATTTAACCGCAGCGGCCAGAGCGCTGGGGGCTACCCGCGAAACGCTACGCTACCGGGTGCGGAAATATAATCTGAAAACAGCTGATTGATGAATTCACCGCGAAAAAACACGAAGAGCAACGTGTTTGCTATCACGCAACCGATACAGCAAAAATACCGCCAACCCCGCGCCGCTGGTATCGGCAATCCAATCGGCGGCATCAGAAAAGCGACCCTCAACAAAAGACTGATGCCATTCATCGGATATGCCGTATAAACTGCAAAAGGTAATGCTGAACAAAGCAAGTATAATAGATCCATTAAGCAGGTATTTGAAACTGCGCCATGCCAATACCCCCATTATAAAATAGGCGCCGGCATGAAGGATCTTGTCCTGCTGGGAAAACAAGCCCGGAACCGGCAGGGTAGGTTGGTCGGAAAGCCAGTAAATAAACAGGCAATAGAGAAACAGCGACGTGAAATCTAAAATCTTGGTCATAGCTTTACAATTAATGAGTAATGAAAAATTTATTTGAATTTGCCGAGGCGTTTTTTGGTCAGGCCAATGTCGATGACAAATTGGCGCTGACACATCAGGCTTGGCAAGCTTACATTGCCGGAGAATTAACGTTTACCTCGGACCGGCCTGTATTGCCGATAGAGCGGGTAACGTTTCCCGAGAGGCCGGAGTTATTGGCTCCCCGCCAGATGCCCCGGAGAAAATTGACCACGCCTGGCGGTGTAGCCGCTTTTTTTCATGCTATTGCCCATGTTGAATTTGTCGCCATTTATCTGGCCTGGGATATTTTGTATCGTTTTCGCGGCATGCCCGAACGATTTTATCAGGATTGGCTGCGCGTTGCCGATGAAGAAGCTCAGCATTTTGCATTAATCAGGACGCATTTACTGGCTATGCAGGTTGATTACGGCGATTTACCTGCGCACAGCGGTTTATGGGATCATGCCAAAGATACTGCCGATGATTTGCCGGGCAGGTTGGCGATGGTTCCTCGCTGTATGGAAGCGCGGGGATTGGATGTAACGCCTGCGCTTATTGAAAAATTCAGGATACTGGATGATGGTGCAAGCGTGGCAATTTTAACGCGTATTTTAAACGATGAAGTAGGGCATGTAGAGCTGGGGTCTTACTGGTTTAAGTTTGTTTGTCAGCAACGCGGCTTTGAATCCGAAGCCAAATACCGGGAATTAATCGATCAATATTATGTGGGCGGCAAGCCTAAAGGACCGTTTAACAGGGAATTGCGCAAAATTGCCGGTTTTTCGGATGCCGAGATAGATTGGCTGGAATGTTAATGACGTCAGCCTCCAAGGTGAAAACAATACAATTATCCCTATGACTGATACCTCAACCATTCAGGATGTACCGCCTACAGTGGAAGTCGTCGAGCAGAGCGACGGACGACGTTGCGTTAAACTGACGGGTAGCTGGAATCTTCGCAGTCTGGTAACAGCAACCGATCTGAACCGGAAAATCAGCTCGTACGCAGCTAATAAAAACATTCAGTGGGATATGAGCTCGATTGACGTGCTCGATAGCGCCGGCGCCTTGATTCTCTGGAAAGCCTGGGAAAAAACGATACCGGTTGCGTTGCAGATGAAGCCTGAACATCAACGTTTATTCGAGCGCTGGGACGCCCAGAAAGTTCCTGAACCCGAACCGTCGAGTTCCCGATCAAACCTGATCATCAAATACGTCCGGCAACTGCTTGCCAGCTTTTGGGTACAGTTGCTGGAACTGGTGACTTTATTAGGTCAACTGGTTCTGGATATAGGTTATCTGTTGCTGCATCCGGGCGGTATTCCCTGGTCTGAAATTTCCATCACGATTTATGAATCCGGAGTTCGGGCTCTGGGTATCACCGCTCTGGTGGGCTTTTTGATCGGCATTGTGCTCAGCTATCTGTCGGCGTTGCAACTGAAGATTTTCGGGGCGGAGATTTATATCATCGATATTCTGGGTTTGAGCGTCATACGCGAGTTAGGGCCTTTGCTGGCAGCTATTCTGGTTGCGGGTCGTTCAGGTTCGGCAATGACGGCGCAAATCGGCATCATGCGGGTGACAGAGGAACTCGATGCCCTATCGGCCATGGGCATATCTCATTCATTGCGCCTGATTCTGCCCAAGGTGGTGGCGTTGACCATCGTTTTACCGCTGATAAGCGTATGGACCAGTGCCCTGGCGCTGATAGGCGGCATGGTTTCGGCGCAAAATACGCTGGACATCAGTTACCAGCAATTTTTCCTTAAATTGCCTGATGTGGTGCCGCTGATTAACGTTTTTATCGGTCTGGGGAAAAGCGCGGTTTTCGGTTTGATGATTGCGCTGATTGCCTGTCATTTTGGTTTCAGGATCAAGCCGAATACAGAAAGCCTGGGCAATGAAACCACTAATTCCGTGGTGGCGGCCATTACCGTGGTGATTATGGTCGATGCGGTATTCGCTATTTTGTTTATGAATGTTGGAATGCCATGAGTAATTCATACGCAATACAGCTGGAACATGTCTGGACCAGTTTCGGCGATCCCGACAAGGGCGGCAAAATTGTTCATAAAGATATTAGTCTTTCTCTGGAACATGGCGAGATTTTGGGATTGGTCGGCGCATCGGGTTGCGGCAAGACCACATTACTGCGCGAAATCATCGGTCTGCAAATACCCACTCAGGGTGAGGTGTTTGTGATGGGGCAATCTTTAAAAAACGCTGATTCCGGTCATGGCCAGCGACTGCGTAACAATTGCGGCGTACTGTTTCAGAAAGGCGCGTTATTTAGCGTTTTAAATGTTTTTGATAATATTGCCTTTCCACTACGGGAGCTGGGCTTTCGTGATGAGGAATTGATTACGCGCATCGTGTTTATGAAACTGGCAATGGTCGGCTTGGCTGACAGTGACGCGTGGTTAAAACCGGCCGATTTGTCGGGCGGCATGACCAAGCGGGTCGCGCTCGCCCGCACTATGGTTCTGGAGCCCGGGCTGTTATTGCTTGATGAGCCGACCTCGGGTCTTGATCCTATTTCCGGCGAGGACTTTGTCAGTTTGTTATCCGAATTGCATAAGGATCTTCATTTTACGGTAGTTATGGTGACCCATGATTTGGATATATTGCGGGATTTGTGCACCAAGGTTGCCGTGTTGGCGGATAATCAGTTGGTTGCTTTTGGAACACTGGCTTCCGTTTTAAACTGCAAGCATCCTTTTGTGGAGAAATTCTTTCACAATAAACGCGCTGAACGGGTATTTCAATATCAGGAGACTGCTCATGAGTAGAGAAAATCATGCACTGATTACCGGCCTGTTTCTGATTGCTTTGGTAACGGCATCGACGGCGATTATTTTCTGGATTGGCACCATCAATCAGGAGCGCAATCACTATGTTATTTCGACACGGGCATCAGTTTCCGGCCTTAATCCGGAGTCCACGGTTTTTTACCGGGGCATTGCGGTGGGAAAGGTGCTTAATGTTCAGTTTGATCCTTTGGATTCCGGCACTATTCTTGTTCCCATTGAGGTCGATAAAGGTATCGTGCTGAATAAAGGTGTTTACGCAACCTTGCGCTTAAAAGGCGTGACCGGATTGACCCAGATTCAGCTGGAAGATTCCGGCACTGTAACCGAACCGTTGCCGCCGGGGGATAATCCTTTGTCGCGAATTCCTTTAGTACCATCAATGACCGATAAACTGATGGACTCGGGAGAAGAACTTTTGCATAAAGCCGATCATTTAATGCAGCGGCTTAGTTCGCTATTAAATGATGAAAATGAAAAGAATATCGGCGGTATTTTAAGCAACCTGAAAACATTAACCGACAAGCTTTCCGAATTACAAAAGAGCGTTGACAAGGCGCTTGCCGGGATACCTGCATTGAGCACGGATGCCCGAAAAACCCTAACGAATATTGATGCATTAACTAATGATTTACAGGGTTTATCCAAGGAAATGCAAAACCTCAGCGTAAAAACGGCGAGTCTTGTCGATAGCGGTAAAGCCACTGGCGATGCTTTGGCGCAGACCACATTCCCGAAAGTTAACAAGCTACTGACTGAGTTACAGGCGACAACGCAACAGGTAAAAAGAGTTGCCACGATGCTGGAGAACAATCCGCAGGAATTATTATGGGGACCCAGCCAACAGAATGCAGGGCCGGGTGAGCCGGGCTATAAGGAACCACAATGAAATATTTATTAATCGGATGGTTAATATTTGCAAGCATGGGTTGTAGCGTTACTGCCAGACAGCCTGCACTGCATGACTTCGGTTTGGCCATGTCAGCAGCGGCTCATCAGGGCAAAAGGCCAATTAGCATCAATGCTCCGACTTGGCTTTGGGATAACCGTATCCGCTATCGATTGCTTTATTCCTCACCTTCTCAAGTAAGGTTCTACGGTTTGGATCGCTGGATTGCTTCACCGCCCGAGATGTTTGAGCAGTTATTGAATTTCAGCGGCAAGGATCAGGATTATGCATTGATAATCCGACTACAGGATTTTGAACAGCAATTTGATGCGCCGGATCGGGCACGTGTGGTATTGCGTTTCTCCGCAGATGTTTATTTTAACGATAACAAACAGAAAACGAGTACACAGGAATTTTATTTGCAACAACCCACTAAAACCCCTGATGCGGCTGGCGCAATAATTGGTTTTATTGATTTGGCACACAAGGCTAATGAAAGAATCGATAATTGGGTCACCGGATTATCGGATCGCCAAGAGTAGGCAGTTTGCATGCATTAGGCAAAAAAAACCTCCCAATGCCAAGGGCAAAGGGAGGAAAAATGTACAGATACTGGATAGCTCTGAACTTTCACACTACGAGGAGGTACATGAAACTATTAGAGATAAGCTATTAAGCTTTGATCTCACGGCAAGACTGAAAATAAAAAGGCTTGCAAAAAAACGGTCGAAATAAAATACGTAATAAATAAAATCGCCGATATTCCAGAGAATATCGCTATAAATCAATTAAGGTAGTTTATTTCCCAATGACTAAAGATTATACGTATGTAACTGTATGTGCACAATACGGCTGTAAATTAATAGATTGTTTCTATTTTGTTGATAGTGACTAAAAAACAAGCACTTTTAGAATAAAAATTTAATGTCTTTGCTCAATAAATTTTATTATCTATCGATAAACCTGTTATTGAGTTGAATACCTTATATATTCAAAGCGTTAGGTATTATCTAATATTAGGTAATTTTACTAATTGTATAAATAATTCGCCTCCCTTATTCTGTAATTGCTTTAAACGTACAACTAAATTTTTAGGTTGAACTGGTTAGGCGTGCAATTGACAAGAGGTTTGGGCTTCCATGCTTTTGTCGTTGGTTTCTTTTTATAAGGATTATCACCTACACTTTAATGAGGACAAAATCATGAAAAAATCAATATTTGCATTTGCAAGTTTATTACTATTATTAGGTACATTTCTAAGTACTGCCGTTTTCGCCGAAGAACATGCCTACGCTGCAATAGAACACACTAGTGCCGCAATAGCACAAGGCAAGGCAGGCAAAGCGCCGGCATTAGTCGAGCATGCAGAAAAAGCGCTGGAACATGCAAAAATGGCCGAGAATGTGGCATTAGGCCATTCAAAAACCCAAATGCAATCCGCCGTGAAAGCACTGGAAAAAGCTATTAATGTCGGTAAGACAGGTGATGCAAAAACGGCTACCGAATCTACCGAAGAAGCCTTGGGGTTTCTTCAAGCCGGAAACAAATAACGCCAATATTCTGGAAAAAGGGCGGAGTATTCCGCCCTTTTTCTATTCCGGATTCAGCGTATATTTAATAGTCACGGTTGCACTTTAACGCTTGCGGGGAGTTTATTAGCGCCCAAAATCTGCGTTGAGTCACAATGCCAAAATACCTCCAATTAGTCGATTGCAACTTAAGCCGATCGCTATTTTTCTATTAAGTTATCCCATAAAACTGTTTACTATCCGATAGTTGTTACATTTAAAGACTGTCAAAAAATCTTATTAAACGATATAATTATATATATCAATCATCCAGTTAATGAGAATAGAGTGGATATTAAAGAATACATGAAAACACTTGGCCAGCAGGCCAGGAAAGCGGGACGGGAAATAAGCCGTACCGAGTCGGGAAAAAAAAATCTGGCTTTGCTAAAAATCGCCGAAGCCATTGAAAACAGTCAAGAACTGTTGATAGCTGAAAACCGCAAGGATTTGGATGCAGGCAAAAATAATGGCTTGGATGCAGCTTTGCTGGACAGACTGGAATTGAAGCCCGCCGGTATTCAGGCGATGGTTGAAGGTTTAAAACAGGTTGCAGCGTTACCCGATCCGGTCGGCGAAATCAGCGATTTAAGCTATCGGCCTAGTGGCATCCAAGTAGGTCAAATGCGTGTGCCTTTGGGCGTGATCGGCATTATTTATGAATCCCGCCCCAATGTGACTGTTGATGCGGCGGCCTTGTGTCTTAAATCCGGCAATGCCTGTATTTTAAGAGGCGGTTCGGAAGCCATCCATTCCAATCAAGCAATTGCATCCTGCATATCTCAAGGTCTGGAAGCGGCAGGTTTGCCGGTTGAAGCCGTGCAAATCGTGGCTACGGCGGATCGTGCGGCGGTAGGCGAATTAATCACGATGGATCAATACGTCGATGTGATCGTACCGCGCGGCGGCAAAAGCTTGATCGAACGCATTTCCACAGACGCAACGATTCCGGTCATCAAGCATCTGGACGGTATTTGCCATGTTTATATCGATGACAAGGCTGATATAGACAAGGCTATCAAGGTTGCCGTTAATGCCAAAACCCATCGTTACGGCGTTTGTAACGCAATGGAAACCTTGCTGGTTGCCGAGAGCATCGCCGCAAAAGTTCTGCCGCTGTTGGCTGAAAAATATAGAGAAAAAGGCGTCGAATTACGCGGCTGCCTTAAAACCTGTTCCTTGATTCCAAACTGCATCAGAGCGACCGAGGAAGACTGGGATACAGAATATCTGGCGCCGATTTTATCGATCAGGATAGTCGATGGCATCGATCAAGCGATGGAACATATCAATCAGCATAGTTCAGGACATACCGAAGCGATTGTGACCGAAGACTATACCTTGGCCCGCCGCTTTTTGCGGGAAGTCGACTCCAGCTCGGTGATGGTGAATGCCTCAACACGCTTTGCTGACGGCTTTGAATACGGGCTGGGTGCCGAAATCGGCATCAGCACCGACAAGCTGCATGCGCGCGGCCCGGTAGGCTTAAAAGGGCTGACTTCATTAAAATACATCGTTCTGGGTGACGGCCATATCCGGCAATAAATGATCGGTATCTTCGGCGGCACTTTCAACCCGGTTCATTACGGGCATTTACGTTCGGCGCTTGAAGTTAAGGACATCTTCGGACTTGAAGAAGTCCGGTTGATTCCCTGCGCTAATCCACCGCATCGCGAACAGCCTGCCGTAACGGTCGAAATGCGCTTGCAAATGCTGGAGCTGGCGATAAAAAACCAGCCGGGGCTGAAAATCGATACCAGGGAACTGGATAGATACGATTTGCATCAAGCGCCGTCGTATATGGTCGACACATTGGAGTCTTTAAGACAGGAGTTTCCAGCCGAACCTTTATTGTTGTTTATCGGCACTGACGCGTTCAAACATTTAACCGGCTGGCATCAATGGCGGCGGTTATTCGATTATGCGCATATTGTGGTGATGACCCGGCCGGGCTTTGAAACACAGCAGCTTGATGACTTTTTTAAAGCCAGATTGGCTGGAGCAAAGGAGTTGGCGCAAGCTATCGCAGGAAAATTATGTTTTCAGCAAGTCACCCAATTGGATATTTCGGCAACAGCTATCAGGGACATGATTGCAGATAAACATAATCCGGGTTTTTTATTACCCGATGCTGTCATAGAATACATCAAGCAACACAAGCTTTACGAGACACATTGATCTCATTATTTACACTAGGAATTTGAATGCAAGCAGAACAAATATTGAAAATTGTCCAGGATGTTTTGGATGAGCGCAAAGGGCAAAACATAACGACACTCGATGTTCGGGGCAAAACCAGTTTTACAGATTATATGGTCGTGGTAACCGGTACTTCGGACCGCCACCTGAAATCTTTATGTGAGTATGTAGCAGAAAAGGTAAAAGAAAACGGCGTTAAACCTTTAGGCATGGAAGGTGACTTGGGTTCAGACTGGGTGTTACTGGATTTGGGCGATGTGATTGTCCATGCGATGAACGCCCAGGCGCGTGGGTTTTATCAGCTTGAAAAACTATGGTCGGTTGAGGGTTCTGACGACTTTAAAGAAAGCGATCAAAAAACGGGTTAAGAACGTAAGTTTTGCCGGTCGGGCAACAGTGTTTTCGTTGCCCGATATTTCGTGCCTGATGATAGAGCAGCGGTAAGCAAACCCGAAGACTATTTCCATATTGAAATGCCGGAATGTCGGGCATAAAAGCATGCCCGACTTACATAGATTTTAGCCTTGCACCAAGTTTATTTATATTTCTTGCCAAAGCAGGCAATGACTTGACCAGCGTCATGATGCCGTATCCCAATGCCATATAAAGCAGGGCGGAACTGACATAAGGCGGATAATACTGGGCTACCCGTGCAATATATTGTCCCCAGGATAAATCAGGATAACGGCCTGAAAATAAATAGAAGCTGCCGTTGGAAATGGCAAATGCAGCCGATGTTGCCAGCGTCACCACACCAAACTGCATTGCCAGTTCAGTCATTTTCAGCGATTTAAATGCCGAACAGTAGCGGCCTGCAAACCACATTGCCGCATAGGTAGGAATCAGGAAAACATAGGCGGGCGATACGCACCAGCTGCTGGTGCCGTTTGCGATGGCGATGGTGTCAATCAATCCAGCCATAACCAGCAAGAAGACAAACAGCGCCTTTTTGCGGTAAAAACCGGCAAAGAAAAAAACCGCTAACGAGGCATCGGGCAGATGCAATACATCGCCAAAGTGATGAAAGCGCGTCAGCACCATCAGCGCGATCAACGGAATAGGTAAATACTCGATTTGGAGCCATTGTTTTATGTTCATGATGTTGTTTCCCTTTGGTTAGTTGTTGTAGTGGATTGAAAGAAAGAAATTCCGGTCTGCGGTATTGTAGGTATTGATGGTTTGATACTGTTTATCCAAGAGATTATTTAATTTTGCGCTTAGCATCCAGTTCTTATTTAAATGATAGGCTGTGCGTAAATCAACGGTTACATAACCGGCAACCTTGGTTCTGTTCAGCGCGTCATCAAAACGGTCGGATTGAGCCAGCACGTTAGCGCCCAGATCAAAATATCCGATTGAGCGCGATAAATCATAAGATAAGGTTTTTTCAGCCCGGCGCGGCAGTTGCTCATTAGTTTCCCGGTTTTTTGGGCTTAGCAGGTTCATGTTCAACTTGCTGTTCCAACCCATCAGCTGAGTTCCGATTTCAGCTTCAATGCCGTCGATTTGCGCCTTGCCGACGTTTTCCGCGCTGGATAGAAAGGTAGTGGGGTTCGTTACCGTCACGATTAAATTGTCGATATTGGTATGATAGCCGCGAAGTTCCCATTGCAGCCAATCATGGTCACCGGCCACCCCCGCTTCAAAAGACGTTGATTGTTCGGCTTTCAGAGAGGGATTACCGAATCCCGGAAAATAAAGCTGGTTAAATGTCGGTGCTTTAAACGCATTGCCAAAGCTGGCAAAAGGGCTGATATCGTGGTTTCCGTTATAACGCCAACCGAAATTACCGGTCAGCTGATCTCCAAATGCCTCGTTTTTATCTCCGCGTACCGATGCGTTAATAAAGTGGTCATCCAGAATGCGGCTGTGCAATTCGGTAAAAATGCCCGCATCATAACGGGAAGTTTCATTGTAAATGGTTGAGCTATCCACTTGATCCAGTCGATAATCCGAGCCGATAATTAACTGATGATCGTCAGACAACGCAACTTCATTCAGCCAACTGGCGTTCCAGCGGGTACTGCTAAAGCGGCTGGCAAATGTTCCGTCAGGCGCAAAGTTATCACCCTCGTCGCGGCTTTGTCCCAAGCGCAGTAGTGAACGCCAGTTATCAAGAATATTCATGCCGGCTGTAGTGCCGACGGTTTGTTCGACAAATTCGGTTTTATTTTGGAAGTTGCCGTCAAACTCGGATTTGCCCTCAGCCCGCATAAAAAAAGCTTCAACTTCGGCCTTGTTGTCAAAACGGTGACCTAGGCGGGCATTCAGCGCCGTGTTCAGGTAACCGTCCTTGTCAGGCTGATTAACGCCGAAGCGTCCCGGAATAGGCTGCCTGGAATTGAAACCCTGAGAACCGAATTGCGATGAAGCCAAGGTATACCAGCTGTTTTCCCATTTACCGCTAACAGAACCGGAAGCGCGGTAAGTATCATAAGAGCCGCCGCCTGCATCCAGAGTCACACTGGGCTTATCCTCCCGTCCGCCTTTGCGAGTAAAAATCTGGATAACCCCGCCTATCGCTTCCGAACCGTAAAGGCTCGATTGAGGGCCGCGGATAATTTCCACCCGTTCGACCTGATCGATCGGAATAAATTGAAAGGGTGTGGTGCCTGAGGTGACAGAGCCGATTTTAATGCCGTCAATCAACACCAGTACATGATCGGAATTGGTTCCGCGCATGTAAATATTGGTATCTTTTCCGTAGCCGCCGCTTTGCACTATATCGATTCCAGTGGTGCCGCTTAACAGTTCCGGCAGGGTTTTAGCCTGCAGGCGTTCAATGTCTTTTCGGGTATAAACAGTCGCCGCAGCCGCCAGCTGATTTTTAGCCGTCTCTGTTCGGGTTGCGGTAACAACCAGATCGGGAAGATTTTGCGGAGTTTCCTGCGCGTGTAATTGGGCATTAAAACCCGTGAGCAATAATGAGCCGAAGATGAATTTTTGCATGTGTGTCCTCTGCGCCGCCCGCGCATGATGGTTGATTTACACAACAGAGGACAAAAGAAAACGAGAGATGACGTGGAGCTAGACTGTCATTTTCGCTGACAGCCCTCCGCTGTACCGAATTAAACTTTCGGGCCGGTCTCCGGGCTTATAAGTGGCGTTAACCTGAATCATCACCTTCCCATGCGTGAACACAGTGGCATCTCGATGAAACTTTTACTTATATACCGTTGCGGGGGCAGCGTCGGATTTGGCCTAAACCTTACCGACTTCCCGTTTAACCATTGGGTTTGAAAAACCCTCCGGAACCTGAAAGCAAGGCGCAATTATAGGGAGTTAAATCGATAAAGCAAATTTACGGCTGCCGTAAACAAGATTAAAATCTTACCGAAGCCGTCAGCCTTAACATACGCGGTTCCACCGGATGCTTGAGTATGCCATCCACTCCTTCGGCGGCTTCTCCCGGCAAACGCGACGTATAGGCATAAGCCGTGTCGTTGCTCTTGGAACCCAGCACGTTGAACAGATCGAGTTCAAACTTCAAATCCTTATGCTGATAGCCAAGTCCCCAGTTAACCAGCGTCGTATCGCCGGCGGTCAGGCTGCCTGTGTCATTAAGCGGGATGTCGCCAAAATGACGCAAGCGCAACGTCGTAAAGGTATGAAAGGGAAGTTGTACTACGGCTCCAGCGCTGATGACCCGGCCTACCGAATTGGAGATATGATTAACTTCGCGCGGCACGCCGACATAACGCGCTTTTGAAAAAGACAGGTCCGCATCCAGGGTCAGGGTATCGTTGACTTGGTAATAGTTGCTCCATTCCACGCCGTGACGTTCGCTACGTCCGCTGGGCTCGGTGCTGCTCGCATCGCCGACGAAAATCAGTTCGGAATTGACCTGCATCCACCACAGCGCCACCGTGGAATTCAGCCCCGGAATAAACTGGTTACGCACGCCGATTTCACCGCCGCGCGACCGTACTAACGGCGAGACCGAACCGGCTGGATCGCCGCTGACCGGGTTAACCCGCAAGGTAGCGCCGCGTGCGTCATTGGAGTGATGGCCGTAGCCCAGATTAACAAACACTTCGTTATCAACCCAAGGGCCGAAAATCAGGCTGAGTTTGGGGCTCAACAGCGATGCGTTTCGTTGACCGGAATTGGCTGCGAGTGTCCTGCTGTTAACATTCATATCCAAAAAGTCGGCACGTAATCCGGAAATAGTGCGGAACTTTTCCAACCACTGAACTTGATTTTTCAGGTAAACCGCTACGCTGGTTTCGCTAATGTCGTCCTGGCGCACCGTCTGGAAAATCCGGCGCTGTTCGGTGCGATTTAACGCCGCGCCGATGACCTCATCATGGCGAATTTGCAGCCCCAAGCTGTTGTCGACCTCCATCCCGAACCATTTGGCAAACCAGGTTTGTTCGCCGTTGCCGCCGGTGACCACGCGGCGCTCGGTTTGATGCACTTGGTCGCCTTGCTCGGGGTTGTCAAGAAAACCGGTAGGGTTGGAATACAGGTTGAGGTCGTAATAAACAACGTAGGCATTAAAATCGTTTTTGTAGTTGTCGCCCCGGCTCCAAAGGTTGCTGGACAGGCTGTAACGACTGCTGTCGCCGCCATCGGATGGGTCCATGCTGCCGTACAAATCGAGCGTACCGCTATCGATAGCCCGTTCCGGAATCTGGTTGGTTGCGTTCCAGCTGGAGTGATAGGCTTTGGCGTTGACCGACAAGCCCCAATCTTTGTTGTCCAGCGTGTAGCGCAACATGCCGTTGTATTTGCCCAAATCTTCCGGTTGTTTCCATACGCCGTTATAAGCATTGAATTCGCCCGCAGCCAGCAACTCGCCCGCGCCGATTTTTTTGGAATCCGCCAATAGGGCGCGGTAATAGCCGAACTCGCCGCCGGTAAATTGGAACAGTCCTTTGGGTAAATTATGCATCGTGTGCATCCGCGCATAACCGGCGGAAGAAAAGTCACCGGCATCGGCGTAATAAGGCCCTTTTCCGTAGTCGATATGGTCAACCAGCTCGGGAATGACGCTGTTCAAGTCCAGATAACCTTGCCCGTGCGCATGGCTGGGCATATTCATCGGCACGCCGTCCACCATCACCGAAAAGTCGGTGCCGTGATCCAGGTTAAAGCCGCGCAAATAAAACTGATTGGCTTTACCCGAACCGCTGTGCTGAGTTGCCAGCGCGCCGGGTACCACTTCAACCAACTCACCGGCTCGCGCCAAAGGCCGATAAGCCAACTCACGTTGTCCGACTACGCCCTGCGATGCCGATGCAGCTATGCCCAATAAATCGGTTGCCCGGCCTTTGACCTCCATCGCGTCCAGCGTAACAGTTTTTGCTTCATCGGTAGATGAGGCTTGCGAGGGTTGAGTCTGGATAAATCCGACGATTATTAATGAGCTGAAGATGAGTTTTTGCATGTGTGTCCTCCGCGCCGCCCGCGCATGGAAAGTTGTTTTACACAACAGAGGACAAAAGAAAACGAGAGATGACGCGGAGCTTTACTGTCACTTTCGCAGACAGCCCTCCGCTGTACCGAATTAAACTTTCGGGCCGGTCTCCGGGCTTATAAGTGGCGTTAACCTGAATCATCACCTTCCCATGCATACACACAGTGGCATCTCGATGAAACTTTTACTTATATACCGTTGCGGGGGCAGCGTCGGATTTGGCGTGAGCCTTACCGACTTCCCGTTTAACCATTGGGTCTGAAAAACCCTTTGGAACCTGAAAGCAGGGATGATTATAAGGGGTGGGGGGGATAAAGCAAATTTGCCGGATTAGGGGATAGGCTTTGTGTAATTAGTTTTTTATCTAGGGTTTAAGTGTTTATACTTAGGCCGTGATAAAGAACAGGGCAGTGATATGTGCTGTTCAGGATTCTGATACACGCCTATTGTAGGTGTCTACTTAACGTTATGTCTCTTGAGCCTCGGTGCAACATGGATAAAGTAAGAATTAAGGTTGTAACTATCGGCCATCTACCTCTGCACTTAAACTTGAAGGGAGTTACGGGCTGGTATTCTGAAGTTTTTCAGCTAGCTGGTGGCATAGAAAATTTTGCGCTCCGCTGCGACGCAGATAGCGACGGGTGGGTATTCTCGGATTCTCTTTTGAAGGCTCAACTTTCAAAGAATTTCGATGCAGATTTTCTTATCGCAATAGTCAACGTCCCCATTGAGGATAACTGGTATTCAAGAAGGCTTGGCGACAATCAAATTGTCTTCACGTTTAGTCAAATTAAAGACTTCCTTACATGGGAAAACATACCACTTGAGAATGCAATCCTTCGGGTTTTGTATGCCTATACTTTGCTCTATCGGCGTTCCGGCAACAAGATCCCTGGCTTTGGTGAAGCGCGTAGCTTTACGCATGATGAAACACGTGGTTGTCTTTTCGATATGAACGGAGTCAAGTCGGATTTAGTTGAATCGTGCGATACACCTTTAGTATGCAGCGAGTGTGAAGAGCGCCTTAGAAACGAGCACGTATCAACACAAACGATTAAGTCCACTCAGCAGGAAATTAAGAAAATACGGAAACCACTCTATTTCAGAGCCTTAGATTTTGTTAAGGCACACTCGATAACTGCCTTGGTCATGTCCAGCGTCTTTGCCTTAGCGCTTGGTGTTACTGGTTCATTGATTGCATCGTTTGTATACGACGGGATTAAGGCTCAACCAAGAGAAGACATAACAAGCGGGGTAGCCCCGTAGTCCTGTAGGCCGGAATAAGCCGGTTCGAGCGGTAGCGAGAACTGGCGTTTCCGGCAAACACCATCCAAATTCGCCGGAAACGCCATCTCGCGCTATGCGTTTGGATGGCCTTATTCCGGCCTACGCCTGTCCATAGCTGAGACAACATCAATATCTTAGCTGACTGCATCACCCCGGCAGTCGGCTAACAAATTCAACGGGGCAAACCGGAAGGAAAAGATCATGAATTGGTATCTGGAAGTTTTGAAAAAATATGCAGAGTTCAACGGGAGAGCCAGCCGGCAAGAGTATTGGTTCTTTATGTTGTTCAATATTATTATCAGCGCCTTTTTTGCGACTATTGATTTTTTTAGCGGTACTTTTAATGCTGAAACCGGCGTCGGGCTGTTAAGTGGTCTTTACTCATTGGCCGTCCTGATTCCCGGCATAGCGGTAACGGTTCGGAGGCTTCACGACACTGACCGTAGCGGTTGGTGGTTGTTGATTCCGTTGATTCCGGTCATCGGCGGTATCGTGCTTTTTATCTTTATGGTTCAAGACAGCACGTCCGGCGACAATCAATATGGGCCGAATCCAAAGTAGCATTGTAGAATGGGTAGAGCAACGCGAAATCCATCATGATCAAGCGTCTGTGCGATGGGTTTCGGCTACGGCCTCTACCCATCCTGCCAAGTTTTATGTAGCCGTATTTTTACAGCCACATCAATCCTCGATATTTTCAGGGGTGACTCTTAACATTTCATCAACACTGGTTATTCCCGAGGCTACTTTTTCGGCTGCACTCAGGCGCAAGGGTCTCATGCCTTCAAGCATGGCCTGCTTTTGCAGCACACCACTGTCGCAACCGCTGACCATGAGTTTTTTTAGCGCCGGTGAGTTACTGAATATTTCATAAATGCCGATTCTGCCCGAATATCCGGTGTATCTGCATTCTTTACATCCTACTGCTTCGTATATATAGGAAGGCGTTGCCGCCTTATAAGGCGTAATTAATCGAGACCACTGCGCATCGTCTATGCCGGTCTGCTTTTTACAGTTTCTGCATAAAACGCGCACCAGGCGTTGCGCCATCACGCCTAGTAAAGTCAGTTGAATCAAGTAAGCGGGCACGCCAATATCCAGCAAGCGAACCACCGCCGAGGGCGCATTATTGGTATGCAAGGTGGAAAACACCAAATGTCCGGTAAGAGAAGCCTGAATTGCCATTTCCGCAGTTTCCAGGTCGCGAATTTCACCCACCATAATTATATCGGGGTCCTGGCGCATTAAAGCGCGAATGCCGCTGGCAAACGTAAGCCCGATATTGGCTTTAACTTGCAGCTGGTTAAAGCTGGGCTCGATCTGTTCAATCGGGTCCTCGACGGTGCAGAGGTTGACTTCGGGTGTAGCCAGATGTTTCAGAGTTGAGTACAGCGTGGTGGTTTTTCCTGAGCCTGTAGGTCCTGTGACCAGAATAATGCCGTGCGAGTGTTGAATCAATCGGTTCCAGATTGTCTTTTCATGGTTGTTAAAACCCAGCTGTTTATAATCGCGTGTCAGCACCTCCGGATCAAAGACGCGCATAACCATTTTTTCGCCGAAAGCGCTGGGCATCGTCGAAAGCCGCAACTCAATTTCTTTTTTTCCGGATATGTGCGTTTTAATGCGACCATCTTGCGGTAATCTTTTCTCAGCAATATTCATTCGGCCGAGAATTTTTAACCGGCTCATCACCGGATTCATAACGGCGGCGGGTAACTGATAGACATCGTGCAAAATACCGTCGATTCTAAAGCGCACATTGCCTTGATTACGACGAGGTTCGATATGAATATCGCTGGCACGCTGATCAAACGCATATTGCATCAGCCAGTTGACCAAGTTAACAATATGCTGATTTTCCGCATCAAGATTACTGATCTGACCCAGCTCAACCAATTGTTCAAAATTATATAGAGTGTTGGCTGACTGATTGGCGGAGTTATCTGTTGCTCCTTTTAAAGATTTTGCAAATGCGTAAAACTCGCTTAAATAGCGTTTAATTTCATCCGGATTAGCCAGTACACGGGTTATCCGGCCCCGTTGGATTTTTTTAAGATCCGCCTCCCAAGCGCGAATATAAGGCTCTGCGGTAGCAATGACGGCTTCGTCTTTGCTCACTTTAATCGGCAGGATATTATAATTTGCCGCATAAGCGTGACTGTAAATTAAGGTCACGGAAGGGATGTCGATTTTTAGGGGATCAATGTAGTAATAGGGCAGATTTACTTTTTTTGCCAACCACTGGGTTAAATTCTCAAGCGTTAAAGGCTTCCCAAGTTGGGTTTGGTCGGTTACGCCGCATTCGATCAGAATATTGAGTGGATGCTTGACTTGGCTGGCAGAAGATCTTCCGTATACCCGGCACTTTTCCAGGTCCGCGTCTGAAATCACCCCGTCTTCTTGCAACCAAAACAATACCTGCTCAAGCGTTAATTTGGCCTCTTGCGGCTCTTTGTGATTAGCTTGCGGTAGGTTTAGCAATTGTGTAGACATTAAATGACAAGGTTATGATTTGCGGATTGCTTGTAGGTAATTGTAGCAGTCGATGGAAATTTAGAGGTGGCTATGGTTTGCGATTATTCCGCGCAGAACGCTTTAACACATCCCAGACCGAACGCAGATTGGATTCAGGTTCAGGTAACAATAGCGTGATTACTATTTCTTCAATAGCGGCGAGTATGCATATTATCGCAGCGATTCGAAACGGCCATGGCGGCCCATCCAGAAACAGCACATACAAGGTCAAGCCCATAGACGCAGCGGCGATTTTAACTCCCCAAGTATGATAGCTGGTAAAACGTCCGAACTTGAGAATACCTGCCAGCGCAGGTAGCAGGCAACTGGCGACAATCAGGCCGACATAAAGCAATTCTCTAGTCACCACCTCGGGCCACAGCCACCAGCAACACAATGCTATGGTCAGATAAGTAATGACATCCGCCCAGCTGTCGAGGGTGGCGCCAAACTGGGTAACTTGCCCGGTCAGTCGGGCCGCCATGCCATCGAGCAAGTCGCTAAGAAAGGTAATCGCTAACAGCACCATAAAGGCAATTCCATGTCCATTCCATGCTAACCACAGCAATATCGGTGCGGCCACAAAACGAAATCCGGTCAGCAGGTTAGGTAAAGTCAGTTTGGACGGTGTGCTGTTCATAAGGCAAACGAGGCTGTTAAGGGCGCATGGTCTGAAAGCGTATGCCACGGCGCGTGGGCTAGCCGTTCACACGACACCGGGATTAAACCGCGATAATAAATGCGATCCATCGGTAAAAAAGGCAACCAGGACGGAAAGCTTCGCGCATAGCGGCCATGAGTTTCGCGAAAAATCTCCTGCAAGCCCAAGTTATCATGAAAGAATCGATCGGCCTGTCCGAGCCAGTCGTTAAAGTCACCGGCTATGATTAACGGCGCATTATGCGGTACATGACTGTCGATGCGCGCAGATAATTTACTAATCTGAAGGCGGCGCTCTTTGCCCGTCAACCCGAAATGAATGCAAACAATATGCAGATCCTGACTGCTTCCCGGCAATCGGATGACGCCATGCAACAGGCTGCGACTGGCCCAGGGAAAAGGTGATACATTAATGTTTTCCCAGCGCTCGAACGGATGTTTGCTCAGGATGGCATTGCCGTGATGACCGGCATTGTAAATCGCATTTTTGCCGTAGGCGTGGAAAGGCCAGGTGTTTTCAGCGAGAAACTCAAGCTGGGATAAAACCGGCCAATCGGCTATTTTTTTCTGATGACTCAGGTGTTCGCCCTGCATTTCCTGTAAGAACATCAAATCGGCATCGGCGGCTATCAATGCATCCCGAATCTGGTGCAGCACAAATCGTCGATTACCCACATTAAAACCTTTATGGATGTTGTAGGTTAATATTCGTAATCCTTTGCTCATATGTACTTTATTGGTCAAGTTAGTTTAATAAGGCCGTTTGCGGATATGCAGCCGGTAAAGAACCGGCGAGATCAGTTCCTCAATCAGGAAAAAAAGCGCGACAATCAGGACAATGTCGATCCAACTCAGCGTTAGCGGCTCTTTTAACAGTAATATCGGTAATAATGATTCAGGTACGGTATCAAGGCCTCTCGCCCGACTGCTTTCAGCGCATCCCATTCGGCGCTTGATAAAGCTTGTCAGTAAATCTCCGGCCATTGCTAAGGTGCCGAATAATACACCGGTCAAAAGATCTATTCCGCTTAAAATTGCTGCTAAGGTTGTAAAGAGAATAGCCGAGCATAAGCCTCGCCAAGTTTTTGTGCCGCCAAACAAGCGTCGGCCGTCGCGTAGTTTCAGGCCATTATCCACCGGCCATGCCCAATGCGTACTCAACGTTTTGTTAATCAGTACCGGTGTGCCGTTCGCGACAACAAGCAATGCGATAGCCTGGATCATGCAATATAAACACAACGATAGCGCAGTCATGTGAAAACCTCGGTTGCTCAGAATAGCCAATCTTATTTGATCATAGTTAGCAATTACTGTCGATTCAGAGTAGGTGTGATTTGGGCGTCGATTGAGTGCGTAAAACAGGCTGCTTAAAAATGCTGTAAAATGCTGTAAAATATCCAAAAGGCAAAAATCATTCCCTTTTGCCGCTTCCTATAATTTAAGAGAAACCTAATGATAGATAAAAAACTGCTTGATATTCTGGCCTGTCCTTTATGCAAGAGTCCGTTGATTTATGACAAGTCCAAGCAGGAACTTATCTGCAAAGCCGACCGAATCGCTTTTCCTATCCGTGACGATATTCCGGTCATGCTTGAAGATGAAGCCCGCGAATTAACCAACGATGAAGTCGACGCATTAAAAAAATGAGTGTGCGTTTTAAAGTCGTCATCCCGGCAAGATACGGCTCAACAAGATTGCCGGGTAAGCCGTTGCTGGATATTGCAGGCAAGCCGATGATTGCGCATGTCTGTGAGCGTGCTCAGGAAGCCGATGCCGATGAAATCATTGTTGCCACCGACGATGAGCGGATTTTTCAAGCTGTCATTGCTTTAGGAATTAAAGCGGTCATGACGCGGGCGGATCATCAAAGCGGTACCGAAAGAATCGCTGAGGTCGCTAGGCTTTGCGGCTGGGCCGGTGATGAAATCATCGTGAATCTGCAAGGCGACGAACCGCTGATTCCACCTGCTTATATTCGTGAGACGGCTAAAGCATTGGCCGGTCAGCAGCAAGCGGGTATCGCTACACTGGCTGCCAAAATCGCCGATCCCGAAGAAATTTTCAATCCCAACGCCGTCAAAGTGGTTTTAAACCATGCCGGTTACGCGCTTTATTTTAGCCGCGCGCCGATTCCTTGGGAAAGGGATACGTTTACCCGGTCTGACGGTGAGCCCTCCGGAAGATTGCCCCATCTCAGACATATCGGTATGTATGCTTACACGGTTGATTTTTTAAATCGGTATTGTCTATGGGATGCTTCATTGCTTGAGTCGGTTGAGTCCCTGGAACAGCTGAGAATACTGTGGTACGGAGAGGCTATTAAAGTGCATATCGTAGATAAAACACCGGCCGCCGGTGTCGATACAAAAGAAGATTTGCTACGCGTGGAACAAGTATTGCGCTTGAATCACTAGCCTGTCCGGGTACTGTTTCCATTTGACATAGCGTTTTAATAACAGTACTTTGGGCAACATTTTTTAACTTTCACTTAAACACCGGTTTTTCAAGAGCTGTCAATGGAACAATTTCACAGAATAAGTCGTTTACCTCCGTACGTTTTTAACATTGTTAACGATTTAAAAGCCAAGGCTCGCGCGGCGGGAGAAGATATTATCGATTTTGGTATGGGTAATCCCGATCAGGCCACGCCTGATCATATCGTCAATAAATTGATTGAGTCGGCTCAACGTCCCGATACGCATCGTTATTCGGTTTCCAAGGGCATACCCCGGCTAAGAAAAGCCATTTGTACCTGGTATAAAAATCGCTTTGATGTCGATTTGGATCCGGAAACTGAAGCCATTGTGACCATAGGCTCAAAAGAAGGCTTGGCGCATTTGGCTTTGGCGACTTTAGGACCTGGGGATGTGGTGTTGGTGCCTAATCCCGCTTATCCGATACATCCTTATGGCGTGGTGATTGCAGGTGCCGATCTTAGGCATGTGCCGATGGTTCCGGGGAGTGATTTCTTTGAAGAGCTGCAAAAAGCCATTATCGATTCATGGCCCAAGCCGAAAATGCTGATTCTTAATTTTCCCGGCAATCCGACCAGTCAGTGTGTGGAACTGGATTTTTTTGAAAAAATTATCGCCGTCGCTAAAGAGCATAACATCTGGGTGGTACAGGATATTGCTTATGCGGACATTGTTTTCGACGGCTACAAGGCACCGTCGATTCTTCAAGTCAAAGGCGCAAAAGACATTGCGGTAGAGTTTTTCTCATTGTCTAAAAGTTACAACATGCCGGGCTGGCGTGTGGGCTTTATGTGCGGCAACAAAGAACTGGTTTCCGCTTTGGCGCGAATCAAATCTTATCTGGATTACGGCACCTTTACGCCGATTCAAATTGCCGCGATTGCAGCCCTCGAAGGCCCTCAGGAATGCGTTAGTGAAATTGCCGAGATGTACCGAAAAAGACGTGACGTACTGTGCGATGGCTTGGTAGCAGCAGGATGGCCGGTTGAAAAACCCAAAGCTACCATGTTCGTCTGGGCTCGCATTCCCGAAGCGTATCAACACATGGGGTCGCTTGAGTTTTCCAAAAAACTGCTGGCAGAAGCCAAGGTGGCCGTTTCTCCGGGTATTGGTTTCGGCCAGCATGGCGATGATCATGTCAGGTTCGGCCTGATTGAGAATGAACACCGAACCCGTCAGGCGGTTCGCGGCATTCGCAATATGATGAAGAAAGACAAAGTTGTATAAATTGTGACGTGGAGGCGATTTTAGCTGCCTCCATACAATTGGAATGTAATATTTTTTAACTGGAGTTTGATTTGAAACCGGTAAAAGTGGGTGTATTAGGATTAGGTACTGTCGGTGGCGGTACAGTTAATGTGTTGAAGCGAAATGCGGCAGAAATTGCCCGCAGGGCTGGTCGTGAAATCATCATCACTCGTGCTTCGGCTAAGGATTTAAGCAAGCAGCGTATTTGCGATACGCAAGGCATCGCCTTAACGACCGATCCTTTTGAAATCATCAATGATCCCGAAATTGAAATCATTCTGGAATTAATCGGCGGGGCAGGGCAGGTCAAAGATATGGTGTTAAAAGCCATAGAAAACGGCAAGCATGTCGTTACCGCCAACAAGTCGCTTATTGCGTTGCATGGCAACGAGATTTTCGCCAAAGCCAGCGAAAAAGGCGTAATCGTGGCCTTTGAAGCCGCTGTTGCCGGCGGTATCCCCATCATCAAAGCCATACGCGAAGGTTTAAGCGGCAACCAGATCGAATGGCTGGCGGGCATCATCAACGGCACGGGCAATTTCATCCTGACTGAAATGCGCGATAAAGGCCGTGATTTTGCAGACGTATTAGCCGAAGCGCAAGCCTTGGGCTACGCAGAAGCCGATCCTACTTTCGATGTGGAAGGCATAGACGCAGGTCATAAGCTAACCATTCTGGCTTCGATTGCATTTGGCATTCCGTTGCAGTTTGACAAGGTTTTTACCGAAGGCATTACCAAAATTACCCGTACAGATGTCGAGTACGCGGAGCAGTTGGGTTACCGTATTAAACATTTGGGTATCGCCCGTAAGACGCCGGAAGGTATTGAACTAAGAGTGCATCCGACCTTGATTCCTGAGCGTCGTCTTATCGCCAACGTCAACGGGGTCATGAATGCCATTTTAGTCAAAGGCGATGCAGTTGGTCCCACGCTTTATTATGGTGCCGGCGCCGGAGCCGAACCTACTGCGTCCTCGGTAGTTGCCGATGTGATCGATGTGGTCAGAGCCTTAACCAGCGACCCCGAAAACCGCGTACCACATTTGGCATTTCAGGCCGATGCATTAGCCGACATACCGGTATTGTCTGCGGACATGTTCCACACGGCGTATTATTTAAGGTTGAATGCGGAAGACAAACCGGGAGTTTTGGCTGAAGTAACCCGTATTTTGGCCGAGCATCAAATAAGCATTGAAGCGATTAGCCAAAAAGTACCGCAGGATAATGAAACGTCGGTACCGATTATCATACTGACCCAGGTCACCCTGGAAAAAGAAATGAACGCGGCTATCGCAGAAATTGAAGCATTAAAAACCGTTACCGGTAAAGTCAATCGCATCCGTTTGGAAACTTTAGGATAAATAAAAACATGTCTACGCACAAACACTACACCGGTTTAATTGAACGTTACAGAGATCGTCTGCCCGTCAGTGAAACCACTCGCATCATCAGCTTGAACGAAGGCAATACGCCGCTGATTCAATTGCAAAATATCCCACGATTGATCGGCAAATCGGTTGATATTTACGTCAAGTTCGAAGGCTTGAACCCGACCGGTTCGTTTAAAGATCGCGGCATGACCATGGCGGTCACCAAGGCCGTAGAAGCAGGCAGTCAGGCCATCATCTGCGCCTCAACCGGCAATACCTCGGCCGCTGCCGCAGCGTACGCGGCGCGCGCAGGCATTAAAGCTTTCGTGTTAATACCCGACGGTAAAATCGCCTTGGGCAAGCTGGCGCAAACCCTGATGTACGGTGCAGAAATTATCCAGATCAACGGCAACTTCGATAAAGGCATGGCGCTGGTAAAAGAAGTCGCCGAACATGCGCCGGTCACCATCGTTAACTCGATCAATCCGTTCAGAATCGACGGACAAAAAACCGCCGCCTTTGAAATTGTCGACGAGCTTGGTTTCGCTCCCGATTATCATTGTTTGCCGGTCGGCAATGCCGGAAATATCACGGCCTACTGGAAAGGCTATACTGAATATGCCGCCAGTCGCGTGTGCAGTACCCGCCCGGTCATGTGCGGTTATCAAGCTGCCGGGGCTGCACCGTTTTTAGCCGGTCACATGATCGATGAACCGGAAACCATTGCTACAGCCATACGCATCGGTCACCCGCAATCCTGGGATTTTGCCTGGGCTGCACAAAAAGAATCCGGCGGCTGGTTCGACAAGTTTACCGACGAACAGATTTTAGCTGCTCACAAAATGCTGTCCCAGTTTGAAGGCATCTTTTGCGAACCTGCCTCGGCGACTTCTTTAGCCGGAGCCTTATCTGACATCGGTTCCGGGAAAATTCCCGAAGGCAGTAAAATTGTCTGCACCTTAACCGGTAACGGCTTAAAAGATCCCGATACGGCTATCTCGCAATGTGCTGCCGCACATCCGGTGACGATTGACGCCAGTCTGGAGGCGGTTAAGAAAGCTATTTTGGATAGCTTATAATTAGAATATCGTAACGTGAACCATTAATAACTGATATTACGCAACAGTGAAGAGAGGTGAGTTAAGATGGACAAGCCCATATCATCATTAATGGATAAGCACGTTACAACGGTAGACTTTAACGATACCATCTTCAAAGTTGAAGAGATAATGAATTCACGCAAACTATCGTTTGTCGTCGTGATTGACTCGAATGGGAGTTGTTTTGGTGTAATTAGTTATCCGGATATCTTGCATTTTCATGTGAAAAACAGAAACCCAAAAATCGAGCGTGCTTGGGAATTATGTACACATAAAGTTATTGAAGTAAGTTCGGATACGTCTTCCAGAGAAACAGCCAAGCTAATGATAAAGAATAAAATTCATCACATTGTCATAACTGAGAATGAATCCATCGTAGGCATTGTTTCATCAAACGATTTTGTAACGGAATACTTGAAGCAAAATCCTTAACTACTAAACTAGTCCGTTGCGCTGATTCCCAAGCTTGAGCTTGGGAATCAGCAAATAATGCAAAGCCGACTTTTGTCGGCTTTTTTATTGAGAATCCCATGTATTATCAAGGCGTAAAAAAAACCATAATTACCCGTCCCGTCCCGAAAAAGCGCTCTAACTTGGGTGAGATGCATCCGGTATTGGAACGTATCTTTTTAGCCAGAGGGTTAACTTCGGAAACAGAATTGGACAGGACACTGGCAAAACTCCCGTCGCCGTGGCTGTTATCGGGTATGGAAGCTTTGGTGGGGCATTTGATCACTGCGATCAATGAGCAACAGCGGATTTGCATTGTGGCCGACTTCGATGCCGACGGTGCAACCAGTTGTGCGGTAGCTATCAAAGGCTTGCAATTATTGGGGGCAGGGGAGGTTTCATTTGTCGTGCCAAACCGGTTTGAATACGGTTACGGCTTGACGCCTGAAATTGTCGATCTGGTTAAGCTGCAAAACCCTGATGTCATTATTACCGTTGATAACGGTATATCGAGCATAGACGGGGTTAGGGTAGCCAAAGAGATGGGTATAAAAGTCCTGATTACCGATCATCATTTGCCGGCCCATGAATTACCTGCTGCCGATGCTATCGTAAATCCCAATCTGGTCGATGATAAATTCCCTAGCGGCGCACTTGCCGGTGTCGGCGTTATTTTCTATGTATTAATGGCTTTAAGGAGCCGGTTAAGAGAAAAAAACTGGTTCGAACAGCACCAGGTTCAAGAACCCAATCTCGCTCAGCTGCTTGATTATGTCGCATTGGGTACGGTCGCCGACGTGGTGGCACTGGATCAAATCAACCGGGTTCTGGTTCATCAAGGTTTATTGAGAATACGCACGGGACGCTCGCATCCCGGGATAAATGCGCTTATCGAAGTATCTGGCAGAAGGCCTGAAGCCATTTTTGCTACCGATTTGGGCTTTGCGCTGGGGCCAAGGCTTAATGCGGCAGGACGCATGGATGACATGTCGTTGGGGATTCAATGCCTGTTAACCGAAGATCCGACGCTGGCAAAAACAATGGCGCTGCAACTCGATGAGCTGAACAATGACCGACGGGAAATCGAAGGGCAAATGAAAAACGAAGCGATGGCTTTGTTAAGTGAAATGAAAAAGCTTGATGAACACCATTTGCCAGCGGGGGTTTGCTTGTTTGACGCAAACTGGCATCAAGGTGTTATCGGTATTTTGGCATCGCGGATTAAGGATCAGTTGCATCGCCCCGTTATCGCTTTTGCGCCTGCCGGGAAAGACGAGATAAAAGGTTCCGCGCGCTCAATTCCCGGCGTGCATATTCGTGATGTCTTAAGCGATATTGCAGCGCTGCACCCTAAATTGCTGAGCAAATTCGGCGGTCACGCAATGGCTGCGGGCATGAGTATAAAAATGCACGACTATCCGCCTTTTGCGTTGGCTTTTGGTGCTTTGGTCAGGAAGCGTCTAGCGACTATCGACTTGGAGCAGAAAATCTATTCCGATGGCGAGTTAACCGAACAGGAAATGACTATTGAGTTTGCCGATTTACTCCAAAACGCCGGCACTTGGGGGCAGGAATTTCCGGAACCCGTATTTGACGGGGTTTTTGATGTTATTCAATCGCGCATAGTCGGGCAACGTCACCTTAAATTAGTGCTGAGAAAACCGTTCGGCGACTTGTTAATCGATGCGATTGCTTTTTATGTGGATAAGCCGGAGAGCTGGTTGGGTTTGCGGCACATTAAGGCGGCTTACAAACTGGACATCAATGAATTCAGGGGTAATCGCAGTGTGCAGTTTATAGTGCAGTATCTGGAAAAAATCACATAAAAAAAGGGCGGATAAACCGCCCTTTTTTGTATAACGTAAATCTTATTTGTTTGTTTCTGCCGGTGCTGCAGGTGCAGGTTCCTCAGCTTTGGCGGGTGGTTCTTCGGCTTTGACAGGCTCAGCCGCTGCGGGTGCTTCTTCAGCAGTTGGAGTTGCGGGCTCTGCAGGAACAGCAGCTCCAGTTTTTGGTTCTTCAGTCAGCGGAACTAATATTTCTACTTTTGCCTGTTTACGCAATGTTTCTATCATATCCTGAACTTTTTTACGTTGCAGGAAAGGCGTAAGTTGCTCTTTAACCGCTTCCAATGATGGCGGTGTTACCGGACGAGAATCTTCTTTCAAAATTACATGATAGCCAAACTGGGTCTTAACAGGTTCTTTGGTGTATTTGCCTTTTTCAAGTGCGGCCACCGCTTCAGAGAAAGGAGGAACCATTTGTGCGGCAGAAAACCAGCCTAAATCGCCGCCATTTTGTGATTCTTTAGCGTCTAATGAATTCTTGTTGGCTAATTTGGCAAAATCTGCACCTTTGTTCAACTCGGCAATCAGTTTTTTAGCTTCTGCTTCGGTTTTAACCAGGATATGGCGTGCTTTAAATTCGATTCCCTTTTCAGCAGCTACTTTACTATCGTATTCAGCTTTGATTTCCGCATCGGTTACCGGATTAGCTTTGATGAAGTTTTGCAGGCCGGCTTGAGTTAATAATGCCTTTCTAGCGGCATCAAGCTGCGCGGTGAATTCAGGTGATTTGTCCAGTTGCTTTTGCATTGCATCCTGAACCAGTAATTCGCGCTGAACGAGTTCTTCAACCAGTTTTTCCTTAGGAAAGGTTTGTCCGTGGCTACGCTCGGCGATTTCTTTTTCCAGCGTTTCCAGTGTCGACTTGGCGATATATTGGCCGTTGACAACAGCAACAGCATCGGCTTTATCAACCGCAGGTGCAGCGGTTGTAGCAGGAGCGCTGCCGGCATTAGTGGCTTTTTCTTGATTACAGCCGGCAATCAATGCTGTGCCGACAACAAGTAGAGGGATGAATTTTTTTTTCATTTATAATCTTCCTTTGGTTTCTTCAGAGGGTGAGAGAGCATTTATGCCTAAGGCATGAATTTGTTGTTTCATCATGTCGCCCAACGCATTATAAATAAGCTGATGTCGCTGAACTAAAGATCTGCCTTCAAAAATTTCAGCGACAATGGAGACATGATAGTGTCCGCCGCCGCTACGTGCACCGGCATGTCCGGCATGAGCCGCACTGTTATCAATAATTTCCAGAAGTTCAGGTTTAAAGGCATCATTTAACAGTTGTTTAATTAGCTCGGATGTCATTGTGGAAAGACCTTTTTAAATGGTTTAACGGTAACCTTGGCATAAACCCCGGCATCGATATAGGGATCGACGTCCGCCCATTGTTGGGCAGACGTCAGACTGTCAAATTCGGCAACCACCAGACTGCCGGTAAAACCGGCTGCGCCGGGATTGTCACTGTCAATTGAGGGATGGGGACCTGCCAAGGCCAGTCGTCCGGCATCCTGTAGTTCTTGCAGTCGCTTAAGATGCGCCGGGCGTACGGATAGTCTTTTTTCAAGGCTATCAGCTACATCTTCACTGATAATGGCGTATAACACGTTTTATTTCTCGGTATCGGGGATATGTTTATATAAAAAAACCATTTGCAGCAAGATAAAAACAACCATTAAAGCCGGTACGCCAAATGTTTTAAAGGTAACCCAATCATCAGTATTGTAATTGTACATCACATAAAGGTTGATAAAGCCTACACTGATAAAAAAGAAGCCCCACATGGCGTTTAACCGTTTCCAGATTAATGCGGGTAAGGTTAAGCTGCCGGACAGCATTTTTTCAATGAAAGGTTTTTTACCGACAAACTGGCTACCCAAAAAGGCAGCGCCAAATAGCCATTCTATAATGGATAATTTCCATTTGATAAATTGCTCGTCCTGCAAATAAAGAGTTGCGCCTCCCATCACCAGAATCAACCCCAAGGTAATCCATTGCATGGTTTCAACCTTGCGGTGTTTAAACCAGGCGTAGGCCACTTGAATAATCGTTGCCGCAATAACAACGGCGGTAGCGACATAAATATCGTAAAGCTTAAACGCAATAAAAAATAAAAGAATAGGGAAAAATTCGAAAAGCTGTTTCATAGTAACTGAAGGTAGGGGTGATCAGGCGTAAGCATCTATTCCTGTTATCAATTGAGCACGTTGATCTTGCAGCGGTGCATTGAATGCCTGATTATAGGCAGAAAGTGCTCTTAAGGTTCGTGAGTCGGTTGGTTTAATAATATTGTCTTGGCCTGACAAATCAATGGCTAAGCTAACATTATCCAGTGTTTTTTTAATCTCTTCAGGTGAAGAGGGTTGATTGAATTTTTTATTTTGAGCGTCTTTTGCGACAGATAGTTCATTTTCATCTTTATTTTGCGCACTATTATTCCTACCGACTTTCTGGTTAAGGCCTATGGGCGAAAAAGTTAATGATGAATTATGAACTCTCATATTTAAAGCGGGTTGCTACGCAAATTTAACACAGTTCATTGTAAAATCTTTAATGAGGAATGTACATGCTTGAATAGTTGTTTCTGCTAGAATGAGCATTATTTTTGGAGTAAATCAGTGGATAAAAGCACACAAACACAATTAGAAGCGGCTGCATTCAGACGCTTAGTCAGTCATTTACAAAAAAACACCGACGTTCAAAATATCGAGTTAATGATATTGGCGGATTTTTGCAGAAACTGCCTAGCTAAATGGTATATGGCGGAAGCGATAGAGCAGGGCATAGCAATGGATTACGAGCAGGCTAGAGAAATCATTTACGGCATGCCTTATAAAGAGTGGAAAGATAAATTCCAAACCGAAGCTACAGCCGAACAGTTGGCTGCCTTCGACTGTAAACAACAAGCCAAATTATAATGACTGACAAATCACAATACGACGCCATATTTTCCGGCGTGATCGGACAGGATTATGAACTGCTCAATTTAATCTGCCCCTTAGCAACCCAAATGAGCCGCCTGGTAGGTGTCGCAGCCTCTGAGTATGCCGCTCAAGCGGCCGACAATCTGACTGTTGTAGAGCTAGGCGGCGGCACCGGTATTACCACCTTATCATTATTAACCGCGTCAGATAAACTCAATATCCTAAGTATTGATAACGAACCGGTTATGCAGGAACAGGCCAAAAAACATCTGCACAAATGGGCGGCAGAAGGCAAACTGGCTTTTTGCGGCGATGACGCCTTGACAGCGCTAAAAACCATAACGACTGACAGCGTCGATATAGTGGCTTCGGCCTATACCTTGCACAACTTTCTCGATACTTATCGCGAAGAAGCCATACAAGAGATTTTCAGGGTTTTAAAGCCCGGCGGTCAATTCATTAACGGCGATCGGTATGGTCTGGACGATGTTTCCAAGCATACGCGCACTATACAGCAGGAAGTTAGCGGTTACTTCAAGGTGTTAACCCGAATTAACAAACTGGACGTGCTGGAGCATTGGATAGTGCATTTGTTTAACGATGAATCGGAAAATCACGTTATGCGCGAATCGGTAGCATTAGAGCAGCTACGCGATACTGGATTTTCAAGCATCACTCTTAGTCACAGACTTGAAGTCAATGCGCTGGTGACAGCCATAAAACCCGGTTTATAAAATTATCCATGAAACATATAATCAATTACTTCCTGCTGCTTATTGCCACAGTTCAACTAAACGGCTGTGTAAGCTTGGGCAAAGGTGTCGCTGAAGCCTTTCTGGAAAATCAGCAATCGGTTGATACGCGTCTTTGCGAAATATGGGGAAAACCATTTAAAGGAATCTCGCCGTTTCTGGACAACAAGCAAGGCAAAATGAAAGTTCTCATGGTGCATGGGGTAGGGGATCACTTACCGGGCTACTCCACACAGTTTTTAGAAAAATTGGCAACAGAATTGAATTTGCCTGTAATGTCAAAAGAATACAAAAACATTACCCTGACTACCCCTGGGCCTGATACCAGCAAAAATCTGGGCAACTTAAGAATTCACCGTTTATTAAGTAAAGACAGAAGCAGAGAATTATTGTTTTATGAATTAACGTGGTCTGTCATTACCGCTAAACAGAAAGAAGTACTCGCTTATGATAATTCGGGAGAATATTCCTTCCGGAGAACCGAAGCAAATAATCTGCTTAAAAAGTTCACTAACGATGCAGGTCCCGACTCTATTATGTATCTGGGCGCAAGCAAGGAGGACATATTAGTGTCCTTCAGTCAATCTTTGTGCTGGATGACCAAGAGCAATTGGGATAGCTTGCCTGACAATATGACGCAAGCCTGCTCCTTTAATGATGACACTGCAGCAGCGAATATTCGTATTGATCAATATGCTTTTGTTTCACACAGCCTGGGTAGTCGTATTATCATTGATGGCATGCAGCACATTGCTACCTTAATGGACAAGCGCGATGCTGATTTCACTGAAGCTTTAAAAAATAAAGAAATCCCTATTTATATGTTGTCCAATCAACTGCCCATGCTGCAGTTAGGCTGTAAATTACCGGATATAAGCAATCAGAAAGATGCATATTGCCAGTCGAGTGGCAGTCAGTATAACCAACGCATGTTAAGTAAAATGCCCATCATTGCCTTCAGTGATCCTAACGATGTGTTAAGTTATGCGATTCCGCATGGTTTTGTAGATAAGTATTTTGACTCAAGGCTATGTATTGATGTGACTAATATCAATATCAATATAGCAACCATCTTTGACGCATTCAGCATAGGCAAACTGGCCAATCCTGTTGATGCGCACATAGGCTATGACACTGATGATCGAGTGGTTGCGCTTATTGCTAAAGGCATTGGTAACAAGAATGCCGCCAAGATTGTGAATGATCGTTGTCGGTGGATTGAAACGATAGAGTAGAAATGAAAAATCAATAACTGCAATACTATAAAAGCTGACTCATACTGGATAGGTTTCAGCTTTTGGTTGCGCATGAAGTTCTTGACGTTGGTTTGTTTGTCGGCGGTAAAGCGAATTGATTCAATAGGGAGGTTATTATCGCCGCTAAAGCCAGCGGATTAAAAACCTGATGGTGTTAATTTTCTTGCTGATTCCCGTTTAAGAAGGTTAATTGACCTATTTTATGCTCGTTTTCATCCCACATAACAAGTAATCCATTTTTCTTCCCATTTCTATAATTTGTTTCAATATATTTCTTTTTATTTGAGTGATATTCTCGATGTTTGCCAGTGAAAGGTTCATCTTCCTTAGCAATATAAGCAAGATCATTTCTAATCTCCAGCTCTTCTGAAGTAACTATTTCTTTCGGCTTTGCATCTTTTAAAACATTGGTTTTATCTTTGACTGTTTCTTTCGGCTTTATATATTTTAAGATATTATTTTCAGCGTTAACTCTTTTCTTCAGCTTCTTATTTTTCAAAATTTTAGACTTGGCGTTTGCTTGCGATATTATTTCCGCTAAAACTCTAGCGTCAGCACTACAATCTGAAATAAAAAAGGCTATAACTAATATAAATATTATGTTTTTCATTTAAATAATCTGGCTTTAGACTTATTTATAATACTTGTGTAGTGCATCTTTTCAAATTTCTGAAAATGACAATTACCAGCTAGAAAGCTGATAAGTCTATCATAGCCCCATGGCAGCTTAGAACAAGCATAATGATAGACATGGTATTAATTTAACATAATATACATTATGCGAAGTCTTTTGTGCCCATATCAGAAAGCGACTGGCGGCCTATTTATTGCGTTAGAAGCGCTTTTCTTCGCAATCCACTTACCAAGCCAAATACCGCACACGTTTAAGAAAATGCATGATAGACCGGAATGCATTGAAGCCCCGAACGGCAATTTGACGCATTGATAGTTTGCTAGTTGGTATCGTGCTGGGGTCGTCAATCGGGAAATCCGGATCTTGCCTATGTATTTGGTGATATAGCCGGTGCAACCGTAGTTACATAGCCAGCGGCGATCGTGGTAGATACGAGCCATCCGTTGAACGACTACAAGCCGCGTAGCTACGAGCAACTCGTCATCCTGACAGTAATTACAGTGATATGACCAGCATTGATACCTATTGTCCCTACCTCCAATTCATGATAGCTTTTTTATGGGTTAATATTAAAAATAAAATGATTTATTACAACTCAAAATCAGGAGAGCTATTATGAAGATTGCACTTGGAATTGTATCCGGACTTATTGTTTTGCTGGGAGTAATGTTCATTTTAAATAGACGAAAAAAATGCTCATCATGTTCATCAAAAGAGACATTGACAAGTAAGCAAAAAGCCCTTGAACAGGAAAAGCAACGGCCGAAAATCAAGTCAGCCGCCAAAATCGCAGTTAATGTTGAGCCTACCTCTGTAAATGATCATGAGTCCGTCAATAAGCCCATAAGCAATGCTGGGGCTTTAGTAAAACCCCAAGCAAAAGAAACGGAGGCTGTACCTGCACAAAATAACAGTAGTGGATTCCCTCAAGATTCAATACAGAGACGGCATTACTTAACGCACTTATGCATGATGATTGAAGCGCTTGCTCCTCAGTGTCCTACAGACTCTGTTTTATGCCGTCATTACTATATGATGTTGATTACCAAAATAGATCAATGCTTAAACGATAAAAAGGTAATGGAGAAGCTGATTTACGATTATGAGAATCTCAATGCATAGAATGCGCTGAGCGCAGTGAAGCGCATCAATTCACTATTACGAGCGATGCGCTTCATATTTCGGCACACAGCCATAACCCACATGGATGCGGGAAATACAGATATTGCCGGAGCAAATCCTGGCCATGCAGTCGTCTTCACTCAAGGGAGAATGGGTAGGATTAAAAGTTGATAAATAAAGACCCCATAATCAAGTGATGCATAGTGTTATTGGTATGGGTGGCATCATCCAGATATTGGTTAAGATACCCCGCTTCAGCTCGGAAGCTTTTATTAAAGGTCCAGCCTAGGCCCGCAAACGCACGATTCTGATCGAAACCGGACTGGCCGCCGAATTTGGTTGAATTGACCCGGATGAAAAATTCGTCCCAGGTAATCAGGCTTAAACGCGGCTCGAACGCCAGCGGATGCATAAATCGCAGCATCTGGCGAGGCCTGAAACGAACATCATCGCCTTGTATGAAGTTGCTTTCAAATAGGGTTCTAAAGCTGAAAGTTCCCATATCGGTCGGTAAGACATAACGAAACGCCGGCCAGACATCTTGCTGAGAAACGTAGCTCTTGCCGACATTTTGAGTCGGCAACCACGTATAGCCTGCCCAGATAGTGGCTCGATCGCTGAGTGAATAGCCCAGCGCCGCACGTGCCATACCCTGATACCAATGATTCCAATCGTCGTCGAAACGGGATTGACCTTCCAGCCAGATACGCCCTTTTTCCAACTTGGGATCCACGACTTTCAAACTGCCCTCGCCTATTATTTGCAGCCAGCTACCGGCATCCTGAAACAAGTCATCTGCCATAGAGGCCATGCTGAAAGAACTCAGAATTACGGCGGCGATTCCCCATAGCTTCATTTTTTTAATCATATTGCTTACCTATTGTAGTTTGGACGGGGTTCCAATAGCCGCCCTTCCCCATTTGCTGACCTCATCAATATTGAGTAGATTCTATGAACTTTTTTATTTTTCAGCGGTAATCAAACCCAATAATCCCCTCATCAACGCCAAAGGCGTAGGCGGGCAACCGGGAACCACCGCATCGACCGGAATGACGTTGGATACCGCGCCGCAACTGGCGTAAGACACGCCGAATTCGCCGCCGCAGGCCGCGCAGTCACCGGCTGCAACCACCCATTTCGGGTTCGGTGTCGCCTCGTAAGTGCGCAGTAACGCGGTCTGCATATGTCTTGAAACCGGCCCTGTGACCAGCAGCACGTCGGCGTGCCGCGGCGAGGCGACAAAATGGACGCCGAAACGTTCAATATCGTAAAAAGGATTATTCAGTGCATGAATTTCCAGCTCGCAGCCGTTACAGGAACCTGCATCGACCTGGCGTATTGCTATGCTGCCGGAAAACTTCTTGTCTATGTATCTTTTAATCTCAATGCCAAGTTGCTCAAGCTCTTCATCTTTTGGAACTTTAAATTGTTCTGTGACAACACCCGTGGTCAGGATTTTTTTAAAAATTCTCAGCATGTTCCCTTCCTATAAATCATTGCCTGAATAAGAGCCATTCAGGGATTTGTTGCACACAGGAAAATCCGGCACGATATTATTCAACACCAGTTTTTCCAGCGCAGGCCAGTTTAATTGACTGGGGTCGCGCGGATAAAAACGGGCGATGTTGTTATCGGCATCAAAACGAATGTAGCTGATAATTTCGCCTCGCCAGCCTTCAACAATGCCCAGACCTTCACTACCTGCGACAGGTGTTTGCCATTCGGCGCGTAGTTCCCCGGCAACAAGCCGGTCGATAAAATTTTCTATCAGCCGTAAAGCTGTTCTGATTTCCTTGTACCTGACCCATAATCTGGAGGCAATATCGCCCTGTGTTTCCAGTGTGACTTTAACCGTAACTTGATCATAGGGCGCATAGGGCGCATCGCGACGCACATCCTTATCCTGTCCGCTGGCCCGTCCGACGTAGCCTACGGTTCCAAATGCGGCGGCAATTTCTTCAGACAAAAAACCGGCCGTATACAGCCGGTCTTCCAATGAAGAATTGAGATCCAGCGCGAGTATGACTTCCGTCAGCTCTTTTCTTAATTCGGTTATCTCCTTCTTGATCAGAGCGCAGGACTCATCCGACAGATCACATACCACACCGCCGGGAATAATTTTATCCATCAACAGGCGATGACCGAAAACCGTTGCATTGGTGCGCTGCCAGAGTTCGCGCAAACGGCTAAACTGCATTTGCGCGAACACAAAAGCGACGTCATTACAGATTGCGCCTATATCGCCCATGTGGTTGGCGACGCGTTCCCGTTCGGCCAGAATGCCGCGAATTAAGGCGGCTCGAGGCGGAATTATCACACCCGCCGCTTGCTCCATTGCCATGCAGGCGGCCCAACAATGCCCGACAGTGGTATCGCCGGAGACACGCCCGGCCAGCCTGGCTAAAGACTCTGGTTCTCTACCCTCGGCAATTTTTTCTATGCCTTTATGTACGTAGCCCAAACGTTCTTCCAGATTCAGGATCAATTCGCCGACGGCCTGAAACCGGAAATGTCCGGGCTCAATGATTCCGGCATGCACCGGTCCTACCGGAATTTCATACGTACCGGCACCGTGGGATTTAATAAACGGATAATGCATGTCAGGCGGCGTGATGCCTACTGGAGTGCCCTGAACAGGAAAATCTTTTCGTAACGGATAGTTTTTTTCAATCCAGGCCTGATGCCGCGTCCAACGCCTGTCATCCGGATGCCCGACAAATTTGATCCCGAACATGTCTTGCGTATGACGTTCACTGCGGTTGGCGGCGGGATAAACCGTCGCCTGGCTAGGTAGTTCAGGATTTGAAGCATCAATGATCGTGCGCAGAAGAAGGTATTCACCCTGTTTTTCAAAGCAGGTGTTGATGAAAAACCGGTGCTCAATATGTTCCGCCCATCCGGCAGCCCAACGCAGGTTTTGCTGCACGGCCAATTCTGCAAATTGTTGCCATGCGTGGCTTTCTATTTGCCACAGTGTTACCGAGGATATATCGATCTGGGTAACAGTAATATCCGTACTCAGTCGGCTTAAAAAATCCGCAGTCCAGTTTGAAGAACTCATAACGGCGTACTCCCGGAAATTAACAGTGTAGCCTGTGAAAACCAATTAGCCAGAAAACCGGGGATAGCCAGGCCCAGCCAAAGCACCAAGGCCAAATGTATCGTGACCGGCCATAAGTTCGCGGCAATCGGATTTTGACCTTCGGGCCTGTCGCCGTAAACCATCGGCTGGATATGCCTGAACAATCCAGCAAAGGCGATGCCAATACCCAGCAACAGCAATGGCGCTAACCAGGGATAACTGTGCATGGTAGCCAGCAGCACCAGAAACTCACTGGTAAACACGCCGAACGGCGGAAACCCGGCAATGGCAATAGTGCCGATCAATAATCCCCAGCCGACCTTGGGTTGAGTTTTAATCAAGCCGCGGATCTGATCTATACGCTGGGTTCCGGCAAGCTGAGCTGCATGGCCTACTGTCACAAAAATGGCCGATTTGGTCAACGAATGCACGGTCATGTGCAACAGCGCGGCAAAAGTGGCTAGCGGGCCGCCGATGCCGAACGCAAACGTCATCAGTCCCATGTGCTCAATAGATGAGTAACTGAACAGTCTTTTAATATCTTTCTGCCGATGCAGCAATATCGCGGCAACCAGAAACGACAGCATACCGAAGCCCATCATAAGAAAACCCGCCATATTGGAATCGGTCGCACCATCCACCAGCATTTTATTACGCACCACGGCGTATAGGGCATCGTTTAACAGCAATCCCGACAACACTGCAGACATGGGCGTCGGACCTTCGGAATGAGCGTCGGGTAACCAGTTATGCAACGGCACCAAACCAATTTTGGTGCCGTAACCAATCAGTAAAAAAACAAAGGCAATTTCCAGGATTTCCGGATTTAATTTGTCGGCATTTTCATAAAGTACCGACCACAGCAAAGCATTTTCCCCATCGCCGATCTGCACCGCCGCGTAATACAGCAAAATGGTGCCGAACAAAGCTTGGGCAATACCTACGCCACAGAGGATGAAGTATTTCCACGCCGCCTCAATAGACTCCGGGGTACGATACAAACTGACCAGCAACACCGTTGCCAGCGTTGCGCCTTCCATCGCCACCCACATAATGCCCATATTATTGGTGGTCAACACCAGGTACATGGCCAGCATAAAACCCTGAAACATCGAGTGATACAGCTTTAAGCGCCGGTCATTGAGCTTGCCGATTTCCTTTTCATGCGCCATATAGGGCGAGGAAAATATCGACGTGGTAAAGCCGACAAAAGCGGTCAACACAATCAAATACACATTAAACGGATCGATTAAAAAAGCCTTGCCCGATGAAATAATCGTACCCTGATTGAGCACGTTGATCGCCAGCCAGATAGTCGCCAGCAAACAAATGCCGTTAAACCGGACATTAACTTTTCCGGTGTCTGCTCTGTGTCCCGCCAACGCAAAATAGAATATGCCGACTAACGGTATTAATAAGACCAAATAGGCGGCAATCATTTGTCCACCTCGTGTAACTTGTTTAACAGATCGACATCCAGCGAATCAATACTGGTGCGAATGTGTAAGAAAAAGATGCCGAACAGCACCGCAGCCACCAGTACGTCGAACGCCACGCCCAGTTCAACCACCATCGGCATGCCATTGGTGGCGACGATAGCCGCGAAGAACAAGCCGTTTTCTATCGACATAAAGCCAACTACATGAGCGATAGCCTGCCGATGCGAAATCATCAGCAACATGCCCAGCAGCATCACTGACAAACTAACCGCCAGAGCATTCACCATAACCACCGATGAGGATTGCACAATCGGATGTAGCACGTAATAACTGAATACCATCAAACTGGCGCCGCCCAGCATCACGGCAGTATTGTTTTTTAATGCTTCAACATCGCGATGCATATTCATTCGCAGAACCTCCCGTCTTAACATCCACGGAATAAAAACAACTTTCAGCACTAAAGTCAGCACGGCTGAAATATAGAGATGATGATTATTCAAGCTGTATGCCGCCAATGCTGTGGTCAAGGTTAATAAAAAACCCTGCATCGCAAACACAAAGATCAGCCTAAGTAATCTCCCCTGCCCTAACATAAGAAACGAGGTAAGTCCCACCAATGCGGCCATCGATAAAATGGCCTGGGTATAAAAATCTAATTGTTCAATATTCATGAGTAAGATCCAAAAAGGCAAAGGGCGAAGGGCGAATGGCAAAGGGCTAAAGGCTAGACTTGATGCGATTTTCGTCTTTTGCCTTTTGCCCTTCGCCTTCCTTAACGTGACGCCTCCAAAATAATGTGGCTCAACAATCCAAGCAGCCCCAACAAATAAGCAAAACTAAGATATTCTTGCACTCGAAACAGGCGCATTTTGGCAAACAGCGTCTCCGCAACCGCCAGGAATATTGCCAACACCGCAAGCTTGCCCATAATAGCCAGCAAGCCGTAGCCTAACGCTTGAACGTCAAACGTTTCGGCGATACCCCAGGGAAAAAAGATATTGGCGATCAATACGCCATACAGCATCAGCTTCAATTGACTGGCCCATTCAATCAACGCCAGATGACGGCCGCTGTATTCAAGAATCATCGCTTCATGAATCATGGTCAGCTCCAGATGCGTCGACGGATTATCTACCGGAATGCGCCCTGTTTCGGCGATGGCAACCAGAGTCAAGGCCGCTAAGGCAAAGACAAACGAAGGCCTTAAAACCAAGCCTTCATTGAGCACATGGGAGATGGCAAACGATAAATTAGTCGTTGAGGCGGTCATGGTCAGGGTAAAAATAGCCATCAACATCGCAGGTTCTGCCAGCGATGAAATAGTCATTTCCCTCGACGAGCCCATACCACCGAATGCGGTACCAACGTCCAATCCGGCCAGCGCCAGAAAAAACCGGGCAAAAGCAAAAAAACCTACCATCACAATCACATCGGCACTGGCCGAAGTCGGTAAATCAACGGCAATCAACGGCACAACCGTTGCTGCCAGCACTGTTGCTGAAAAAATAATATAGGGCGCTTTAATAAATAACCATGAAGCTTGTTCCGAGACTACCGGTTGTTTGTGAGTCAATTTAATTAAATCCCGATAAGGCTGAAATAAAGACGGGGCTTTACGATTTTGTAATCGACATTTGCAGCATTTAATCCAGCCTGCCAGCAGCGGCGCCAATGCGACAAACAATAGTGTTTGTAAAATAGCTATTAACCAGTTCATCAGCTGATCACCCATAACATAATAATTAACGTCACAAACGAATAGCCCAGATAAACCCGGATATTGCCTGTTTGAATGCGGCCCACCACTTTGGCTAATTTGTTTATCCCGTGTTCAATCGGATGATATAAACGCGGCCAGCTATGATCCTGAATCTGCAAGTGATAATGAACTGCAGCAACATCCTGGTTCATTGCGCCTTGCATGTCTTTATCGATCTGCTCGTCAATAATCCAGACTTTGGCGAAAATCCGCCGGAACGGCATGGTAAAAGCGCTGCTGCTGTATTGCATGCGCGGCCTTAGTCCGCCAAAACCGCAATCCCAGGTTTCAGAGATACGCAATGCCGTTGCGGGATTGCGCCGCAAATACCAAAAACTGATGCAACCGGCAATCAGCGCACCGATCAAAACCAATGGCGGAGCGTAAGAAGATTGACTGGTAGAAACCGGCGCCAGCCACAACCAGCCTAAAGCGGCGTCATTTGGCAAGGTTTCGCCTAATAATTGCCCTGCAACACTGTTGATCAGACTGATGACCGGGCCGGGGAAAATTCCGAATAAGAAACACAAACCGGCCAGCAGCGCAGGACCCGCCAGCATGCCTTTGTCCTGGACTTCATGGGCTTTCTCGCAATGATGAGAACGCGGCTGTCCCAAAAAAATCAAGCCGAATACTTTGACAAAACAGGCTGCCGCCAATGCCGCTGTCAAGGCTAATGCGGCAGCGGCTACCGGTATCAAACTGCGCAATACGCCATTGTTTAGCACATCGACCTGCAATGCGGTCTGAAAAGCCAGCCATTCCGAAACAAAGCCGTTAAACAACGGTAATGACGAAATACTCATGCAACCGATCAAAAACAACATACTGGTTTTCGGCATCTTTTTAATCAGCCCTCCCATCATGTCAATATTTAACTGGTGGGTTTGATGATGAATCATACCGGCCCCAAGAAACAGCAGGTTCTTGAACAACGCATGATTGAAGGCATGAAACAGCGCCGCCAAAAAGCCCAGCGCAGCCAGTTGCGGATGGCCGTTTGCCATAAAAATCATCGACAGCCCCAGCACCATAAAGATAATGCCGATGTTTTCGACCGAACTGTAGGCCAAAAGGCGTTTTAAATTGGTCTGCATCATCGCATACAAAATACCGCCCAGCGCCGAGACGGTACCCAATACCAGCAATACCACACCCCATTGCCAATGCACATCGCCCAGCAAATCAAAGCAAAAACGGATTAATCCGTAGAGTGCGACTTTAAGCATCACACCGCTCATCAATGCGGAAATATGCGAAGGCGCCACCGGATGCGCTTCCGGCAGCCAGACATGCACAGGGACGATCCCGGCTTTCATACCGAAACCCAGCAAGGCAAGCATAAAAGCGATGCTGGCCCAGGTTGACGACAAGTGCGCCTCACGCAAGGCGCCAAAGGTAAAACCGTCAGAAAAACTAGCCAGTACGCCAAAGCCCAGAATAATGGCTAATGCACCGACTTCAGCCATCAGTAAATAAAGAAAAGCGGCGCGGCGATTGGCTGAGTTTTCATGCTGGAACGCCACCAGAAAGTAACTGGCAACCGACATCAACTCCCAGGCAATCATGAAAAAGAAGGCGTCATCAGCCAACAACACCAGCAACATCCCGGCAACAAACAGCCCGGTAAATAAGCCCAAGACTGCAAAAGGATGCTGGCTTTCATCGTAACTATTCACATAGCCAGGCCCATATAAACTGACCGCACTTGTGGCAATACCGACGATTAAAAAGAAAAAACCGGATAAGCAATCAAAACGAACATGCCAAGGCACCCAAGGCAATCCTAAGCTAAGTTGATCGGTAATCACCTCTTTACCGATCAATACGCCTAACCCCGCCAATATCGCGAAAACACCGGACAAGCCCAGTAAAACAAACACCGCTTGCCGCAATAAAAAAGGAAAGTGTTTTTCTTCAAGACTATTGGCAATTGCCGATTGAGAACAGTCATTCCCATGCGGGGATTTTTTAAACCAGTGCTGGCTAAATTCCAGTACATGCAGGCGCTGATTCATCAGCAAGGCCAGTAAACCGGAAAAAAAACTGAGGAGAACAGCGCCATAAGCTAATGCAAGGATCATGAAATCCTCCTATTCGATAAGGTGAAAACCATTGTTTGTTTATACGCCGTAATGATCGCTTTTACGACGACTCATGTTATTTCGCTTCATTCTGCGTACTGCCAAAGGGTGTTCTGAAAAGGTATCATGATGTTCCATACCGAAAAACCGACATTGCCCTCCCTGCCTTTCATAGTTATGCTGAAAATCATGAATAAACTCCATCACGGTATGATCGATTAAGTATGCATTGTTTAATTGAAAGATAACCGTTTTGCCGTAATCCAGACTGGCTAAAGCAGTCTTCAATGACATAAAGTTAGAAAAAATCGCAGCGCCGACTATCGAAACCACAACAGAATCGGCATTTTTCGGTTCAATAACAAAATGAATCTTAAACAGATTATTCGGTCTGACGCCGCGCAGCATATGGATAACAAACTTGGTTAGAATGCCGATACCGACACCTATTAATAAATCGGTCGCCAATACACCGATAATTGTCACGACGAACATAAATAACTGTTCTTTACCAACTCCCATGACCTTGGCGAATTCTCTAGGCGAGGCCAGACGAAAACCGGTATAAACTAACAATGCTGCCAATGCAGCCAATGGAATACTATGAATCAGCCGTGGAAACAGCACCACAAACAACAACATAAAAGTGCCGTGAAAAAAGTTGGCCCACTGGGTTTTTGCCCCATTATTCACATTAGCCGAACTACGTACGATCTCGGCAATCATCGGTAAGCCGCCGACTAAACCGGCCAACAAATTACCGACACCAACGGCTGCCAAGTCGCGATCAAGATTAGAATGACGTTTATACGGATCAAGTTTGTCGACTGCCATAGTGCTAAGCAAGCTCTCCAGACTGCCGACCAAGCTGATACTGACAACAGCTTCCCAGAACCCTAGCTTGGTGACTTTCGAAAAATCCGGAAAATAAAAACCGGACATAAAGTTTTCAGAAATCGCAACCAAAAACTTCGGTCCGATGGTTTCTTCATGATGCGGTAAAAAATGTGCATCCGGCAGAAACAAATACATATGCTCATGTTCCAGATCAAAATATCGCGCCAGGCCCATCCCTGCCAATACCACAATAAGCGGTGCCGGAATCATCTTTAAGGTTGGGTTTTTCACCATTGACCAAATAATCAATATCACCAACCCGGTAAAACCGATAATGGCTATTTCATGATTAGGGTTCAGAAGGCTGTGCGGAATTTGCGCGATGGTCGAAAACAGGCTGCTGTCTTTTTCCGGCATAGCGCCAAGCATGACATGGATCTGTTTAGCCATAATAATGATACCGATAGCCGCCAACATGCCATGTACCACCGATGCCGGAAAAAACGAACTGAGCCGCCCGGCTTTAAACACCCCCATTAAGATTTGCATGACACTGGCAACCACAATAGCTGCCAAGGCATAACGATAACCTGCCATCGCATCGCCTTCGCCCAATTCTTGTACCGCACTGAGCACCACCACGATCAACCCGGCAGCCGGGCCATTAATGGTTATAAACGACCCGTTGACACGAGAAACCAGTATCCCGCCGATAATAGCAGTAATAATACCGGCCGATGGAGGAAACCCGGAAGCCATCGAAATACCCAGGCACAGCGGCAAGGCAATAAGAAAAACCAGAAAACCGGACAGCAAATCACTACGCCAGTTTTCTTTTAAACCGGCTAAACCGGACTTTGGTAACACTGACAGCGATAGTTCACTCATGCAAATCCTCGTAATTATAAGAAGGTTTTAACACGTCATACGCGATAATCGTGCCAACCTGCTTTGTTCTTATAACTGCATGATTTTAAGTATTAGTTTTTATTGTCAGGTTGTAAATAAAGAACCATGCGGTGCAAAACAACCGATCAGTTGTTGTTTTGCACCGGTGCCGAAAAAACTGTCTGATGTTTTGGCTTGTCAATCCAGGTTAAATTCCTACTGGCTATAGTGTTCAGCTTTTTTGTAGATTGGTAGGCCGATTAGGAAGCCGTTGACGGAGAATAACGAGAAGCCGGCCAGTGAATTCTTATTTTCAGGGAGATTTTCGAAAACAGTTTATTGAAGTATATTTGGAAGGTTTATAAACATCTCCAGAAAAATATACATAGCAGTATTATCGATACTGTATGCGAAGACTTTTTCTCTCAGCCATGCCGTTGATCTCTTGAAAAGATGATTATTTGAGAAAAGCTAACGGTGATTGGATAGCACCTGACACCCCCTACCAACCCAGAAGCTGCTTGCTTGGGCCGTGATGCCCAAGCAAGCTATTAAGCAATAGCGACTTCGCAAGTCAATTAAGGCAATGCCGCTGTAGCCGCCTGCATCTTTTTCCAATCAAAGCCTTTGGCCATTGTCATCGCTTCTTGGGCGCTTATGCCGGTATAATCCACGCTAAACAATGCGCTGTTTTTCTCGTCACGACCGCCTAAAATAACGACGACAGCGCCGCTATTTTGAGCTTTTTCATGATTTTGGTGCACCCGGAAACCATCAATCGTAGTGGTACTCATGACCGCTTCGTCGGTTTCCATGTTCATCGTCATCTGCATGGACGCCCCCATAGCGCCCGGCATTAGACCCACCTGAACATTAAGGCTCTGTGCTTCGCCGCGTTGATAGTGACGACTGACGGTGACCATCTTCATACCCTCCATGTCCATACTGGCGCCTTCCGCCGCTTCGCCGGTCCAGCCCGGCACATCGCCTAGCAACGGCTTAAGCGCTTCATAACTTGCAGCATCAGCCACCAGACTCCAGCCAACCAATACCAGACCGCACAGCAATATACGAATTACCCGCATTATTCATTCTCCTTAGCAAAGTTGTTATTTGAGGCCAACCAGGGGCCAGTTCTAATACAAAATGAGTATCTGATAAAAATCACTTAAAGACAAGTGTCCCCATTGCCCGGCCCACTTACAAATAAGCCGAGCACTATCGACTTACACTGCTCTACAAAACAGGGCTTTTCTGTAATAATCTGTCGGCTAGTCACGTCAATATAGCAGTCCAACAACATATAAAATTTTAATGACCTTACTTCCCCAAACCACCACCGAGCATGAATCCACCCAATGGGTCGATCAAGGCAACGCCGAATGCCGTTACGTTTCACTCGACAGGGAAGCTATGCGTAAAGCATTACGGCAACAACTGGATGATGAGTTGTTGTACCGCATGCTCATTGAAGAGCGTCCACACCAATTCGCCGAAGCTTTGGTTTTTGTCGCCGAAAGCACTATACGCAGGCAACGTGACATTATTGCCGCCATAGAAAGTGTTATCGCCATGCCCGCTTATCAGCAACGCGTTCTGGCTTATGCACCCAATACGGCACAATTTATTCCCGAAGCGCACGGGATTTTTTTCGGCTATGACTTTCATTTAAGCGCCAAAGGTCCGCAATTAATTGAGATAAACAGTAATGCCGGAGGCGCATTGCTTAATGCCATTCTGATTCGGGCGCAAGCAGCCTGTTGTGATTCGGCAGGGATAAATGCCACCACGGTTCAGAATCCGGAACAGGCATTTATGGCGATGTTTCTTGAAGAATGGCAAGCCGAACGCGGTCAACAACCCTTACATTCAATCGCTATCGTCGATGTAAATCCGCCGACCCAATTCATGCTGCCGGAATTTTTATTATTCAAAAAACTGTTCGAGAAAAATAATATCAATACCGTTATTTGCGATCCTTCCGAGCTTGATTACCGGGATGGGTCACTTTGGTATGGCGATATGTCTATTGATCTCGTTTATAACCGCTTGACCGATTTCGGCCTGGAAGCTGGATCGCTAAAATCGTTTCTTGAGGCCTATCTGGCTAAATCCGTTATCGTCACCCCCCACCCAAGAGCTCATGCGCTATACGCAGATAAAAGAAATTTGGCGATATTGACTGACGAAACCGCGCTGCTGGAGTTGGGCGTTACCGCTGAAACCAGGGCTCTACTTCTTGGCGGTATTGCCCACACGGATTGTGTACATAAAGAAGACTCAGAAGCCTTGTGGGCCGCGCGCAAACAGCTGTTTTTTAAACCGGCCAAAGGCTACGGCAGCAAAGCCGCATACCGGGGCGACGGGGTGACCAAGCGAGTCTTCGGTGAGATTATTTTACAGGGCAATTATGTAGCTCAAGCCTTGGTGCGACCTACCGAACGGCAATTGAGAGTGGAAAATGAAATGGTCGACCTTAAACTTGATCTGAGACAGTATGTTTACAAGGGGCAGGAGCAGTTGACCAGCGCTCGTTTATATCAGGGACAGACCACCAATTTTCGCACACCAGGCAGCGGATTTGCCGGGGTTGTGGTGATTCCGGCTGATGACAAGGGCGACCGGTCGGCCGCCCTTGCGCTCACTTAATCGAGAGCCAGGTTCTTTAAATAATTCCGGAAATCGTCTTTCAACTCGCCATGCTCCAGACCGTATTCAACAGTAGCCTGCAAATAACCGAGTTTTGATCCGCAATCATAGCGTTTGCCTTCAAACTCATACGCTAACACCTGCTCATCAGTCATCAGTGCGGCAATAGCATCGGTCAGCTGAATTTCGCCGCCTGCGCCGCGCTCTGTTGTTTCTATCTTTTCAAAAATCGCAGGTGTTAAAATATAGCGGCCCACTACCCCGAGATTTGACGGAGCGTGCTCAGGAGCAGGCTTTTCAATAATCAGTTCAACCCGGCCTACCGATGGGGATACTTCGTTGGTTTTGACAATGCCGTATTTATCGGTTTCCTGTGGATTTACTCTCTCTACGCCTAATATACTGCACTGATTTTTATCGTATTGTTCGACCATTTGAGTTATGCAGCCATTGCCTTTACGATTAGCGATCAAGTCGTCGGCCAGGATAACGGCAAACGGTTCATCGCCAACGACAGACTTGGCGCAAAGCACTGCATGACCCAGTCCCAATGCCTCTGGCTGACGAATAAACACAAACGACACGTTCGGCGGCATCATCTCCCGAACCATTTTCAATATTTCGGTCTTGCCACGGGTAGTCAGTTCATTTTCCAGCTCATAAGCTTTGTCAAAGTGATCCATAATGACGTTCTTGGTCCTGCCCGTTACAAATATGATCGTATCAATACCCGCAGCTACAGCCTCTTCAACGCAGTACTGAATCAAGGGTTTGTCCACAACCGGTAACATTTCCTTTGGGCTGGCTTTGGTGGCGGGTAAAAAACGAGTTCCGAGACCCGCAACCGGAAAAACTGCTTTTCTTATTTTTTTATTCATTTAAAACTCCGACAATACATATCATTAAAAATCAAATGCTGTGCGCAGTATTTGATTATCCCTGCCCTTCTAAAAGAGCGATTGTAACTACTCAGGTGATTTCCAGGAAAGCATATCCGGAGTTATGCATTTTATTCACCACGAAGATGCAAAGTTTATGTTTTTCTTTGTATCTTCGTGGTGAATAAAAAAGCCGATATGCATCGGTATATTATTTACCGGATATCGCCTAAGTAATTATGTTTATTCAAGATCTAAAAAATCTTCAACCAGTACAGTAAAAGCATCCGGTTGTTGTACGTGCAGCCAATGTCCGGCGTCGGCTATGGTGCTGAAAGCCGCCTCCGGGAATAATAAGTTTATATCTTCAGGCTTAACGAAGTCTGAATCGCTTCCTGCGATAAACAAGGCCTTGCCGGTAAATGGAGCTAAATGATCGGCATTGGGAAAAGCTGCGATATTGGGCGCCATGCGCTGAAAAATATCCAGATCGAGTCGCCAGCAATAGTTGCCGTCTTTTAGGATGAGATTTTGCAACAGAAACTGGCGATACCCCAGTTCGGGTATGTGCGCCGCCAGCAGCGTTTCGGCCTGTTTGCGGTTGCTGATTTCAGCCAGCGGCAGCGCTTTTAATGCCTGAACGGTGTTATCGAAACTGTGTTTGTAGCTGACCGGTGCAATATCGGCCACAATCAGTTTATGCACCCTGTCCGGATTTGTAAGCGCCAACCACATGGCTACTTTACCGCCCATGCTGTGCCCCAGAAAACTGGCTGTTTCCAAGCCGCGTTCCTCAATAAACCGCAATAGATCAGCAGTCATGGACGGATAGTCCATTAACGGATGATGCTCCGATGCGCCGTGATTGCGTATATCCGGCACGTAAACATGAAACCGTGCAGATAACCTTTGAGCTATTTGCCGCCAGTTACGCGACGAGGCAAAAAAACCATGCAGGATAATTAACGGACGGTTGTCCGGATTGCCGAATTCCTCAAAAGCCAATTGTATCGTTTCCATCAGGCGAAAATAAATAATGCGCCCATCAAACCGCCGAATATACCTCCCCAAACAACCAGCCAGCCAAGGTGCTGGCGGATGATAGCCTGAACCATTTCCTTGACCAGTTGCGGGGTTAATTCACTCAGGCGTTTATCGATGACTGTTTCAATTTTTCCGACAATATCGCTACCGATTTTGTGCGCATCCAGCCCCTGCTTTAATGCGGATTTAAATCGGTCGGACTCGACCATTTCGGTTAAGGTGATTTTCATTTTTTCGGTAAACGGCTCTTTTAACGGCGCCAACGCTTCTTCGCCGCCCATCATCATTAACATACCGCCAAAAGAAGACCCCATAATGGACGATACCAGTCCTTCGTAAACCTTGTCATAATCGACTGCATTCAACAAAGGCTCCAGGTTCAGCAGGTTTTTGCCTTGTTGTTCCTCGGTTTCAATAAACTGTTCAATGTTGTTGGCGGTAAAAAACTGCTCCATCATCAGCTGTTTGATCGACAGTTTAAACTCCTCAAACCGGGCCGGTATAACGCCGGAACCGTATAGATAAGGCACTCTCTCAAACAACATGTAAATAGCCAGCCAATTGGTAATGGCCCCTGACAGGGCAAAAAAACCGATGGATTTGATTAATTCCGGTTGCACCGGGCTAACATAGCCGATAGCAATGAGGACAACCGAGAGAAAATTGGTAACAAAGCTTTTATTTAATAGTTTTTCTTTCATCGTTTCTTGATAAATAAATCAGTGATAGTGCCTTCGATCATTTCCGCCGAAAAGCCCAGAGTTTCTGCCAAAGTTGGATGCGCATGCACCGTTAAGGCCAAGTCTTCAACGCCAGCCCCCATCTCCAAAGCCAATACGGCTTCGGCGATTAACTCACCGGCATTCGTGCCGACGATGCCTGCACCGAGAATACGGCCGGTTTGTTTGTCGCTAAGCAATTTAGTCACGCCTTCTTTACGACCTATGCTTAATGATCGTCCGCTGGCCGCCCAAGGGAATGCGGCTTTTTCGTAGGCTATGTCTTGCGCTTTGGCGGCATTTTCGGTCAAACCCATCCAGGCTATTTCCGGATCGGTATAAGCTACTGAAGGAATGGTCAATGCCCGCCACTCGGTTGACATCCCGGCAACCACTTCGGCCGCTATCTTGCCTTCGTGCGACGCTTTATGCGCCAGCATAGGGTTGCCTACTACATCACCAATCGCAAAGATATGTTTCACGTTGCTGCGCTGTTGTTTATCGACGCTGATAAATCCGCGCTCGTCGACATTAACCCCGGCTTTGTCGGCATCGATTGAATAACCGTTAGGCTGTCTGCCGACTGCGACAAGTACTTTATCGAATACATCGGTTTCGGGTGCGTCTTTGCCTCCAAAGCTGACTTTCAAGCCTTCCGGCAACGCTTCAATATTTTTTACTTGGGTTTCCAGGAAAATGTTGTCGTATTGTTTTTTGATCCGCTGCATCAACGGCCTGACCAGATCCTTGTCGCAGCCGGGGATAATCTGATCCTGCATTTCAACCACGGTGATTTTGCTGCCCAGCGCGTTATAAACGGTCGCCATTTCCAGGCCTATGATGCCGCCGCCGATAATCAACAGTTTTTTCGGGATGCTTTCAAGATTGAGTGCATCGGTGGAATCCATCAATCGGGGGTCGTCATTGGGAAACGATGGTACTTTTATCGGCTGTGAGCCGACAGCGATAATGGCCTGTTTAAACGCTATGGTTTGGGTATCGTCACCATCTTCAACCAATACCTGCGTGTCGGAAACAAATCGCCCGATGCCTTTAACAATCGTTACATTGCGCTGCTTTGCCAACGCCGCCAAGCCCGTAGTTAGCTGGGAACTGATGTTGTTTTTCCAGCTACGCAGTTTTTCCAAATCGATGTCAGGTTGAGCGAAACTGATCCCGGCAGGATTTAATTCTTTAGCTTCATTTAGCACCGCCGCCACATGCAGCAGGGTTTTTGAAGGAATGCAGCCGACATTCAAGCAAACCCCGCCTAAAACCGGATAGCGTTCAACTAATGTGACTTGTTTACCTAAATCGGCCGCACGAAATGCCGCCGTGTAACCTCCAGGGCCACCGCCCAGCACCAGAACTTCTGTTTTCAATTGCACACCTTCAATTAAAGTAATGAGGATTTATCGGTACCTGAAAGGCCGATAAAAAACGACGCTTTATTTCAGTTTTTTAATGCTGACGAATTTGTTTTCGGGCGTTAGCTCCATTTCAAAATAACCGTTGATGCCTTGTTTGGTCAAAAAAGTTTGAATCCTGCCCGCCGGAAAAGCGATTCTTCTGCCATCGTCGGCAATAACGGAAATGTTTTTGGCAATGCCTTGATAGACCTTAAAGTATTGGTCGTATGATAATTTTAGCGCAAAGCGGATGTATTGATGTTGGGTCATGATATGAAAGACAAGCCGGACATAGACTGTCCGGCATAGATTGAGTTAACGGTTATTTTGCAACGCGGCAATACGCTCTTCCAATGGCGGATGGCTCATAAACAACTTACTCACGCCACCGCCGTTAATGCCGAAAGCGGCCAATTGTCCCGGCAGGTCTTCCGCTTCGTGTCCGCGCTGTAAGGCACGCAGAGCGCCGATCATTTTTTCCCGTCCGGCCAGATTTGCGCCACCGGCATCTGCCTTGAATTCCCGGTAACGGGAGAACCACATGACCAGCATGGAAGCCAGAATTCCCAAAACGATTTGAGCCGCCATTTGGGTGATGTAATAAGCCGGACCGTAACCCCGTTCTGTTTTGAATACAACCCGGTCGATAAGGTGACCGATAATGGTCGCAAAAAAGTAAACAAAGGTATTTACCACACCCTGCATTAACGCCATCGTTACCATATCGCCGTTGGCAACATGACTGATTTCATGACCGACAACTGCTTCAACTTCATCGGCATTCATGTTTTGCAGTAAGCCGGTACTGACCGCGACCAACGCGCTGTTTTTGCTCATGCCGGTAGCAAAGGCGTTGGCATCAGGAGTCTGGAATATGCCGACTTCCGGCATGCCTATACCGGCTTGTCCGGCTTGTCTAGCCACGATGTCAAGCAACCATTGCTCGGTTTGATTTTGGGGTTGGTCGATAACGTGTACGCCCATTGCCCTTTTTGCCGACCATTTAGACATTGCCAAAGAAATAACGGAACCGGTCATACCGATTATTGCCGACATAACTAAAAGAGCGTTCAGGTTAAGGTCTATGCCTTGAGCATCCAGAGTGCTGCTCAAGCCTAAAACATTAAAAACAATACTGACCACAACCAATATCGCCGCATTGGTTGCAATAAAAAGAAAAATGCGCATCATATGTTTGAGCCTTTTGTAAGTTAAGATTTAATCGATATGGGGGTTGAATAACACATTCCAACCCTCCTAAGAATGCTAATATAACTTAAAGTTTATTAATGGAGGGTATTGTCATGAATATTATAAAAGTAATATTGTTTGCCTTGTTTTTAATTAATCCTTGTTTAACTTATGCGTTGCAAAAAAGTCATCAGGACATTTTAAAGAGACTGCATGTGCCCGCAGGCTTTACCCTGTCTGTTTTTGCCGATAACCTGCCCAATGCCCGCAGCTTGGCCTTGGGCGATAACGGCGTGGTGTTTGTAGGAACGGGATCTGAAGGCGCGATTTACGCCGTACAGGACAGCAATAACGATGGCGTAGCGGATCAGCGTTATGTCATCGCCCGCCATTTATTCATGCCTAATGGCGTTGCTTATAAGGACGGTTCTCTTTACGTGGCGGAGGTTAATCGCATTATTCGTTTTGACCGTATCACGCAGCAGTTAACTAAACCGCCTAAACCCGCTGTAGTTTACGATCAATTTCCATCAGAGCAGCATCACGGCTGGAAGTATCTGCGCTTTGGTCCCGACAATAAGCTGTACACTACCGTTGGAGCGCCGTGTAATATTTGCGAACCTGAAAAACCAATCTATTCTTCGCTGGTCAGGTTAAATGTCGACGGTAGCGGCTTTGAGATTCTTGCCAGAGGTATCAGAAGTTCGGTGGGTTTTGACTGGCAACCGGAAACCAATGTCTTGTTTTTTACCGATAATGGCCGCGATTACATGGGCGATGACCTACCGCCCGATGAGCTTAATCAATGGACTACTACCGGTGAACATTTTGGGTTTCCTTATTGTCATGGCGGTGATCTTCCTGATCCCGATCTTGCAGCAGATAAAACATGCCAACAATTTAGCGTTCCGGTATGGAAGTTTAAAGCGCATATGGCGCCGCTGGGACTGCGTTTTTATCGAGGCAAACAATTTCCTGCCGAGTTTAATAATCAGTTATTTGTAGCTCAGCACGGCTCATGGAACCGGTCTACACCGCAGGGCTATCGGGTTGCTTTGATAAAATTAAACCAAGGTAAACCCGTTTCGGAACAAGTTTTTATCGATGGCTGGTTAACCCGGGATTACGAGGTTCTTGGACGCCCTGTCGATATTCTGGACATGCCGGATGGCAGTTTGTTGATTAGCGATGATAAACTCGGAGTCATTTATAAAGTTGAATACAAAGGCAACCATGGATAAACAATTTGAAGTTCTAAACAAGGAAATCATTTATCAAGGGTTTTTCCGCGTGGAAAAATATCGCCTTAAACACACGATGTTTGGCGGAGGGTGGAGCTCTGAAATAACTCGCGAGTTATTCATGCGCGGCAGCTGCGTTGCGGTCTTGTTATATGATCCTCATGCCGACAAGGTGGTGCTGATCGAGCAGTTCAGAACAGGCGCAATTTTAAATCCTGATAAAGCCTGGCTTGTGGAGATTGTTGCAGGAGCAATTGAGGAGGGTGAATCTGCCGAGGAAGTCGCTTATCGGGAGTCTCTGGAAGAGGCGGGTTGCGAAATTCAGCAATTGATGGTCATCAATGAGTTTTATACCACGCCGGGCGGTTCATCGGAATGGATCACCCTGTTTTGCGGTAAAGTGGACAGCACTCAAGTAGGCGGCATTCATGGCTTAGACCATGAAGATGAAGATATATTGGTACGCGCTGTTGATTTTGATGAGGCCTATCTGATGCTGGAAAATGGCGACATAGAATCGGCAATACCCATTATCGCGATTCAATGGCTGGCATTGAATAGGCAGACACTTAAACTAAAATGGGAGGGTATAAAAAAGGAAGGGGTAAGGCTTTAACGCTTTTTACTCAAAAATTGTAACATTAAAGCTCTGCATAAGTTTTACAGAGCTTCAACGCACTAACTATTAGTCAACTATCTTGCATTTTTCCCGTGAAGCATCTACTCGATCACGTAGTTCTTTACCAGGCTTAAAATGCGGTACATGTTTTTTTGATAATGCTACTGATTCACCTGTTTTAGGGTTACGCCCCATACGAGGAGGACGCAAATGTAGTGAAAAACTACCAAAACCCCTAATCTCGATTCGTTCACCGGAAGATAACGCCTGATTCATTTGTTCAATGATGCATTTGACCGCTATTTCTACATCTTTTTGTGCCAGGTGCGGCTGATGTTTGGCAAGTGCTTCAATTAATTCTGATTTTGTCACATTCTATCCTGCGAAAACAAATAAAATTAAAGGGGTATGCATGAGCGCATACCCCTCATGATTTTTATTTTTCCATCTGCTTAAAGATATCAGCGAAAGTAGGTGCGCCAATCGTTTGCTGAGAATGATCTTTAATAGTATGAGACTCTTCATCGCTATCTTTAGCTTTAATAGATAAAGAAATTGATTTGCTTTTCTTATCTACGCCGATGAATTTCGCTTCAAGTTCATCACCTTCTTTTAACAAGGTTCTGGCATCTTCAACGCGATCACGTTGAATTTCAGAAGCTCGCAAATAACCTTCAACGTTATCAGCTAAAGTAATAACCGCGCCCTTGGCATCAACTTCTTTAACCGTTCCTTTTACCAAGCTACCTTTTTCATGAGTAGCCAGGAAGTTTTGGAATGGATCTTGTTCAAGTTGCTTGATACCTAAAGAGATACGCTCACGCTCAGAATCAACCGCTAAAATAACAGTTTCCAGTTCATCGCCTTTCTTGAATTCACGAACCGAAGCTTCGCCTTCATCTGCCCAAGAAATATCAGACATATGAACCAGACCGTCGATGCCGCCATCCAGACCGATGAAAATACCAAAATCAGTAATTGATTTGATTTTTCCTGAGATTTTGTCGCCTTTGTTGTGCGTTGCGGCAAATTCGTCCCAAGGATTGGTTTTGCATTGTTTCATGCCTAAAGAAATACGACGACGTTCTTCATCGATTTCCAGAACCATAACTTCGACTTCATCGCCTAATTGAACGAGTTTAGAAGGATTAACGTTTTTGTTGGTCCAATCCATTTCGGAAACGTGAACCAAGCCTTCTACGCCTTCTTCAATTTCAACAAAGCAGCCGTAATCGGTTAGGTTGTTGACTTTACCGAATACACGTGTGCCGGCTGGGTAGCGACGGGCGATGTTTTGCCATGGATCTTCACCCATTTGTTTCATGCCTAATGAAACACGGTTTTTATCTTTGTCGTATTTCAGAACTTTAACTTTAATTTCTTGACCGATTTCTACACACTCGGACGGATGACGCACGCGTCTCCATGCCATATCGGTGATGTGTAACAGACCGTCAATACCGCCAAGATCGATAAACGCGCCGTAATCGGTCAGATTTTTAACCACACCGGTAACAACTGCGCCTTCTTCCAGCGTTTTCAGCAATTCTTCTCTTTCGGCGCTGTATTCTTTTTCTACAACAGCACGACGAGACAGAACCACGTTGTTGCGTTTTTGATCGATTTTTATAACTTTGAATTCCAGATCACGATTTTCCAGGAAAGTCGTATCTCTGATTGGGCGAACATCAACCAATGAACCAGGCAAGAAAGCACGTAATGCACCCACAGCCACGGTGAAACCACCGCGAACTTTACCGGTAATACGACCGATAATGGTTGCTTCTTTTTCAAACGCATTTTCAAGTTCGGACCAAGCTTTATTTTTCTTCGCTTTATCACGAGAAAGAAGTGTAGCACCCAGGCCGTCTTCAAATAAATCAAGGGCAACCTCGACTTCGTCGCCAATGGCAACTTCTAATTCGCCATCGTTATTTAGAAACTGCCATTTTGGAATGACACCTTCAGATTTAGAATGCGTACTGACGATGACCATATCGTTTTCGATATCAACAACCGTACCCATTAACATGGCACCAGGACGCATTTCCGTCTTGATTAGACTTTCTTCAAATAATTCAGCAAAGCTTTCGCTCATTTTCCATTCCCAAGCCTGTCGAAACACGAACAAGCCTTTTCTTTATCAAAGTTAAAAAAAGACCACACCCAAACCATTTTGAGGTGATCACGTAAAAAATCCTTAACGGATTAAATTCAGTACTTCTTCAATAACAGATTCCAGTGTCATATCGGAAGAATCGATATAAAGCGCGTCACTCGCCATAGCTAACGGAGCGGTTTTACGCCCCATATCCCGACGATCACGTTCTTCTATCTCATTGGTTATTTTTACTAGATTAGCATCAATCCCTTTTTCTATCAACTGTTTATATCGCCTTTTGGCTCTTTCGGTAGAGCTGGCGGTTAAAAACACCTTATTTTCAGCCTCAGGAAAAACTACCGTTCCCATATCGCGACCGTCTGCAACCAGTCCCGGCAACTGTTTAAAATCTTTCTGTTTTTGCAATAAAACGTTCCTGACTTCCGGAAGGGCTGCAACGATGGAAGCAGCATTACCTGTACTTTCAAAACCTAGTTGGGCGGTTATGTCTTCCCCATCCAGCCTGACGACCAATTCATCACCGCAATCAAACTCCAGCATCATCGCCTGGGCTATATTGACAATGGCAGCTTCATCTTCCAAATCAACTTGTTGTTTTAACGCTGAAACCGCCAGTGAGCGGTAGATAGAGCCGCTATCCAGATAGTTCCAGCCCAGCTTTTTCGCTACCGCCCTGCTGACCGTGCCTTTTCCGGCACCGCTAGGACCGTCAATGGTTAGTACAGGAACAGTCACTATTCTTCCCTGCAAACAAGATCAAGACCCAAGCGCTTGGCCAAGTCCCTAAACTCGGGAAATGATGTATTCACATTTTCGCAATCACGAATAGTAATCGGCGAATTAGCGCGCAACCCGGCAATTGAAAACGACATTGCAATTCTGTGATCGCCATGCGATATAACCTCACCGCCACCAATCGAACCGCCCTGAATAATCATGCCATCCTCAGTTGACTGAGCGTCTACGCCCAATATTTGCAAGCCGTCCGCCATGACCTGAATACGATCCGACTCTTTTACCCTGAGTTCTTCCGCGCCGGTTAACCGTGTTTGACCTTCCGCACAAGCTGCAGCAACAAACAATACCGGGAACTCATCAATAGCCAGCGGCACCAAAGTCTCGGGAATATCTATGCCTTTAAGAGGACTGTAAACAACATGCAAATCGGCTACCGGCTCGCCGCCGACAGTGCGCTCATTAAGAACTTCAATGTTGGCGCCCATCAACCTGAGGATGTCGATGACTCCGGTACGCGTAGGATTAATGCCGACATGCTTTAATAGCAGATCGGAACCCGGCGCAATCGATGCCCCGACCAGAAAAAATGCCGCCGATGAAATATCGCTGGGCACATCAATATCGGTTGCTGTTAAACGGCCTTCGGCGGTAATGCTGACCTTATTGCTTTCTTGCTTCACCGGATAATTAAATCCGGTCAGCATACGCTCGGTATGATCGCGGGTAGGCGCAGGCTCGGTAACGCTGGTTACACCTTGCGCGTACATGCCTGCCAGCAGCAGACAGGACTTGACCTGTGCGCTGGCTATCGGCATCGCGTAATCAATGCCGACCAACTGCCCTGCCCTGCCCGTAATATGAAGAGGTGCCGTACCGCGCTCAGTCGTTTTTATATCGGCCCCCATTGCTGCCAATGGCTCCGTGACTCTTTTCATCGGCCTGCCGGACAATGATTTATCGCCGGTTAATACCGAGTTGAATGACTGACCTGCCAATAAACCGCTCAGCAAACGCATTGATGTCCCTGAGTTGCCCAGATACAAATCATTTTTAGGCGCTTTCAAGCCGTGCTTGCCGACTCCGTGTATAGTCAATTCGCCATTAACCGGACCTTCAATTTCAACGCCCATATCGCGAAAAGCCTGCAAAGTTGCCAGCGCATCTTCCGCTTCGAGAAAGCCTTTTACATGAGTTACACCTTCTGCCAGCGAACCCAGCATGATTGAACGGTGCGACATGGATTTATCACCGGGCACACGTGCCTCGCCTTGTAACACACCACCTGGTTGAACCTGAAATGTTATTGATTTTGACATATTAATTATTATCGAACTGGTCAAGAAAGCGTTGCCGTGCATTTCTGGCATACGTAAAGGTTTCAAAAAGTTGCCGGGTATCGTTAGTTTCCAGCAAGCGTTGTATTTTATCCAATTCTCCCTTTAACTGCTCAATTAAAGGGATGATCTCGTCTTTATTGGCGGCGCAAATATCTTTCCACATAGTCGGATCGCTCGAAGCAATCCGGGTAAAATCCTTGAAGCCGCCAGCCGCGTATTGAAAAATCTCGCTCTGCTCGTCTTTATGGCCGAGCATATCGACCAAAGCAAAGGCCAGAATATGCGGTAAATGACTGGTCGCCGCCAACACGCCGTCATGATGGCTCACATCCATCACCGACACCAACGACCCCAGCCGTTCCCAGAAACATTGGATTTTTTGCACCGCTTCCGGCTTGGTATTGCCGACCGGCGTGATAATCAATCGTTTATTCAGAAACAAATCGTCTACTGAAGCGGTAACGCCGCTTTGTTCCGCTCCGGCAATCGGATGAGCGGGAACCAGATTATCTGGAACAATGCCGAAAACCCGCTCTGCAGCGTTAATAACACTGCCCTTGGTGCTACCGACATCGGTATAAATTGCATCATCCGACCACAACGGCTTAAGCTGAGTAAAAATACTTTCGATACTCGCAACAGGCGTGGCAATCACAACGCAATCGGCGCCTTGAACAGCTTTGTCCAGGTCCAGCGTATAGTCATCAATAACGCCCAACCGCTTTGCCGTTTGCAGATTTTGCTCGTCCTGCTGACGACCATATCCGACTATGTTATTACTCAAACTCTGCTGCCGCGCGGCGCGAGCGATAGAGCCGCCAATCAAGCCGACACCGATAACGCAAATCCGGTTAAACATTAGGCAGATAAAATTTCAGTTAATGCCTGCAGAAACAGCTGATTTTCCGCATGCGTACCTATAGTAATACGCAGATGATTGGGTAATTCATAGACACCGACCGGCCTGACGATAACGCCTTTACGCAGCAAAGCCTCGTAAATCGGCATGCCAGGTTGTTTCAGGTCGACCAACACAAAGTTACCTGCCGATGGAATCCATTCCAGCTCCAGTTTTTTAAAGCCTTCGGTTATAAATCGCATGCCTTGGGCATTAACTGAAATAGTGTTCTGCAAATGCTCAGTATCTGTTAACGCCGCTTCGGCGGCAGCTAAAGCCAGCATATTATTATTAAAGGGTTGGCGCACACGATTCAGGATGTCAGCTAGCTGGGGACTGGATAAACCATAGCCGACGCGCAGGCCGGCAAGACCGTAAGCCTTGGAAAAGGTACGGGTAATTAATAAATTAGGATATTTTTTCAGCCAAACGATTGAATTATCGGCGCTTTGATCACCAACAAATTCACAATAAGCTTCATCAAGTACGCACACGCAAGTGTCCGGCAGCGCCTGAATAAATGACTCCAAACTGACATGATCCAGCAATGTGCCGGTAGGATTATTGGGGTTCGCTATAAATACCAGCCGCGTTTTGTCGGTTACTCTTTGCAGCATGGCATCCAGATCGTGGCCGTAATGCAAAGCAGGAGCTACAACCGCCGTAGCGCCAACTGCTTGAGTTACTATGGGATATACTGCAAAAGCATGTTGCGAAAAAACAACTTCAAATTCCGGCGTCAAAAACGCCCTTGCTACCAGCTCCAGAATCTCATTGGAACCATTTCCCAGAGTAATCTGGTTCATATCGACAGCATATTTTTTAGCTAAAGCGAGCTTTAAATTAAAGCCATTACCATCCGGATACAAGGCCAAATCCTTTAAAGTGGCCTGGATCGCAGCCAAGGCTTTTTTTCCAGGCCCTAAAGGATTTTCATTGGATGCAAGCTTTATGATGTTAGAAAGCCCCAGCTCGCGCTCAAGTTCTTCAATCGGCTTGCCGGGCGTATAAGGGATAAGCTTTTGCACGCCAGCCACGGCAAGGCTGTAAATTTTATCAGTGTTGTTCATGGAGTTTGTTTGGGAGTGTTTAAAACTCATGCCGAAAGGATGAGAAAGAAATGTTAGAGTACGGCTTTAGGATAAGAACCCAAAAGCTTGAGCATGTTAACGTTGTCATTCAATAGTGCCAAAGCTTGGGCGACATCATCATCTTCACAGTGACCTTCAATATCAATAAAAAACACATAATCCCATAATCCCTGACGTGAAGGCCTGGATTCAATATGCACCATACCAATATTCAATCTAGCGAAAGGCTCAAGTATTCTATGCAACGCACCGGGTTGATTGCCTGTAGAAACAACCAGCGAGGTTTTATCGTTACCCGTAGAAGACGATATTTGCTGTCCGATAATGATAAAACGGGTAGTATTATTGGGTTCGTCTTCGATATTTTTTTCGATGACATTTAATTTATAAATCTCAGCTGCAACAATGCCGGCTATCGCAACGGCCTGTTTATTGGCTGATGCTAATCTTGCAGCCTCGGTGTTACTGTTGACCGCAGTTCGTTTGGCATTCGGCAGATGGGTATCCAGCCACTGCCGACACTGCGCCAGAGATTGCTGATGCGAAAACACCTCGGTTACTTCGTCCAGGCTATCCACCAGACCCAACAAGTTTTGATGCACCCTGATTTCAACTTCGCCGCATATTTTCAGCGGTGAATTCAAAAATCTGTCCAGCGTATGGCTAATGACACCCTCGGTAGAGTTTTCGACAGGTACGACGCCGAACTGGCAGTTGCCGTTTTCCACCACATTAAAGATATCGTTAATGGTTGCAGCCGGTATGGTTTTAACTGCTGAGCCGAAATGTTTAATTGCGGCTTGCTGGGTAAATGTACCCTCGGGGCCTAAATACGCCACATCCAAAGGTTTTTCGAGTGCTAAACACGCCGACATCAACTCCCTGAAAAAGTGAGCCACCGTATTATCGGATAAAGGCCCCTGATTTAAGTCTTTAATGCGCCGCAATACCAATGACTCGCGATCCGGGCGGTAAAATGTTCCCTGCTCACCCTGAGCAATCTTGGTCTTGGCGACTTCCATTGCACAAGACGCACGCTGATTAATCAATTGCAGAATCTGCTTGTCGATTGTATCAATATTGTCTCTTAATTCAGAAAGGGGTGTGACAGATGACATGATGGCCTGATTCAATTATTTAGGTTTTCGATTAGTGGTTACGTTCAAATTCAGCCATAAAATCGATCAAGGCCTGCACACCGGCTTCCGGCATCGCATTATAAATACTCGCCCGCATACCGCCCACTGAACGATGACCTTTCAACTCAAACAGGCCATTGGCTTCCGCTGCCGCCAAAAAGGGTTTATCCAAATTTTCGTCGGCCAGAATAAACGGCACGTTCATACGTGAACGGGACGCAATTTCTACAGGATTGGAATACAAAGCCGACTGGTCGATGGCCTGATACAGTTTCGCCGCTTTAGCGATATTGCGTTGCTCAATAGCCTCGACACCGCCCTGCTCTTTTAACCATTTAAGCACCAGTCCGACTAAATACCAGTTATAGGTTGCTGGTGTGTTCAGCATGGATTGGTTTTTTGCCTGCTCGGCATAGTTAAAAACAGAAGGCACTGTTTTAGGCGCATGACCGACTAAATCGTCCCTGACGACCACTACGGTAACGCCCGCAGGACCCATGTTTTTCTGCGTTCCAGCATAAATCAAGCCGTACTGACTGACGTCAATCTTGCGGGATAAAATATTCGATGACATATCCGATACCAGCGGCAAGCCCTTGCTGTCGGGACAAGACTGAAACTCCACACCGTGAATGGTTTCATTCGAGGTATAGTGCAGATAAGCGGCTTCACTGTCGATTGCCCAGCTTGAAGCCTCCGGAATCGTGGTGAATTTTGTATTCTCCGAACTGGCGCTGACCACCACATCGCAATAAGCCCCTGCATCCTTGATGGATTTTTCCGACCAAGCACCTGTATTCAGGTAACAGGCTTTGGCTTTGCCGTTCAGGATGTTCTGAGGTATCAGCGAAAACTGCGCCGATGCGCCGCCTTGCAGGAACAAAACTTTATAGTTTTCAGGAACAGCCAGCAACGCTCTCAGGTCGCTTTCCAGTTCTTCGGCAATAAGTGAGAAATGCTTGCCGCGATGGCTCATTTCCATGACCGACATGCCGCTATCGCGCCATTCCAGCATTTCTTGTTGTGCTTGCTGCAATACCGATTCAGGAAATGCAGACGGGCCTGCGCTAAAATTATAAACTCTGGACATTACGATTCTTCTCCTGATTCAATATCGTCATTTGTTATTTCTTCCGATGCACCCTGTTCTGATTCGACACCTTCCAAAAGAACATCTTCATCGGCATCGTCCACCCCTGCCAAGCCTTCGATACGGTCAACGCCGATCACTTTTTCATTTTTACCCAGCTTGATAATGGTCACGCCCTGGGTATTCCGCCCAACCACAGAAATGCCGTCAACTGGTGTCCGCACCAAGGTGCCGCCATCGGTAATCAGCATGATTTCGTCATTGTCGTTGACCAGCACGGCGCCAACCACAGCGCCGTTGCGCGCGGATGTTTGTATCGCAATCAGACCCTGGCCGCCGCGTTTATGGCAGGTAAACTCTTCCAGTTTGGTGCGCTTGCCGTAGCCGTTCTCGGTAATATTCAGCACCGTACCTTCGGTCGAGATAATCAGGGAAATGACTTTTTGCCCTTCCTGCAAACGAATTCCGCGCACACCGGACGCCGTTCTGCCCATGGAGCGCACATCCGCTTCATTAAAACAGACCGCCTTGCCGGTGCTGCTAAATAACAGCACGTTTTGCTGGCCGTCGGTCACGGCAACGCCCACCAGCGTATCGTCTTCCCTTAAATCGATGGCGATTTTACCGTTAGCGCGCTGACGCTCGAATTCTTTAAGCGGAGTCTTTTTAACGGTCCCCGCCGATGTCGCCATAAAAATGAATTTAGTGTCGGTGAATTCGCGTATCGGCAATATCGCATTGATTTTTTCGCCTTGCTCCAGCGGCAGTAGATTGACGAAAGGCTTGCCTCTGGCCGCACGACTCGCAACCGGCAATTGATAGACCTTAAGCCAGTAAACCTTGCCCCGCGAGGAGAAACATAAAATAGTATCGTGAGTATTGGCTACAATCAGCTTATCGACATAATCCAGCTCTTTAGTGGCTGTCGCCGATTTGCCGCGACCGCCGCGCCGTTGCGCCTTGTAGTCGCTCAAAGGCTGAGACTTGACATAGCCTTCGTGCGACATGGTCACCACCATATCTTCTTCGGTAATCAAATCTTCATCGGACAAATCCGAATGATTTTGTAAAATTTCCGTGCGCCGTTCGTCGGAATACTGCTCTTTGATAGCGACCAGCTCTTCCCTGATGATTTCCATCAGGCGGACATCGCTACCCAAAATAAACAGGTACTCGTCAATCTGTTCCAGCAGCTGCTTGTATTCATTAACTATTTTATCCTGCTCCAGACCGGTCAAGCGATGTAGACGCAAATCGAGAATAGCCTGAGCCTGGGTTTCAGACAGGCGATAAATCCCTGCATGAATACCGAAAGCCACCGGCAAATCTTCCGGCCGGGAACGATCCGCATCGGCACGTTCCAGCAGTGCAGAAACCAGTCCTGCATCCCAGTTTTTTTCCAACAATCCGACTTTAGCCTCGGCCGGATTGGCAGCCGCTTTAATCAGCGCAATCATCTCGTCGATATTGGCTAAAGCAACCGCAAGTCCTTCTAAAATATGCGCTCTTTCCCTGGCCCTGCGCAGATTATAAATCGTTCTGCGGGTGACGATTTCCCGTCTGTGATTAATAAAGGCACTGATAATCTCGCGAAGATTCATGCAATGCGGACGGCCATCCAGCAGGGCAACCATATTGATGCCGAACACGGTCTGGAATTGCGTCTGCTTGTACAGATTATTTAACACCACCTCGGGCATTTCGCCGCGACGCAGCTCAATGACCATGCGCATGCCATCCTTGTCCGATTCGTCGCGCAGACCGGAAATGCCTTCAAGTTTGCCTTCTTTAACCAGTTCGGCAATCTTCTCCAGCAGTCTGGCCTTGTTGACCTGATAGGGTAATTCAGTGGTAATAATCGCCTGACGACTGCTGTCGCCGATGTCTTCAAAATGGCATCGTGCGCGTAGATAGATTTTGCCGCGGCCGGTGGTATAGGCATTGTAAATACCGGAAGCACCGTTAATAATGGCCGCCGTAGGAAAATCGGGCCCTGGGATATGAGCCATCAAATCATGCACAGTAAGATCGGGCTGATCGATCATCGCCAGACAGGCGCTGATCACTTCAGTTAAATTATGCGGCGGAATATTGGTCGCCATACCCACTGCAATACCGGATGAACCGTTAATCAATAAAGTCGGTACGCGGGTCGGCAATACCTTAGGCTCGGACTCCGATTCGTCATAGTTGGGCGCAAAATCGACGGTTTCCTTGTCCAGATCGGCCAGCAATTCATGGGCAATCTTCGACATGCGCACTTCGGTATAACGCATCGCCGCAGGCGAGTCGCCGTCAACCGAACCGAAATTGCCCTGCCCGTCGATCAGCATATAGCGCATGGAGAAATTCTGCGCCATTCGCACCATGGTGTCGTAAACCGCCGTGTCGCCATGAGGGTGGTATTTACCGATCACGTCACCGACTACACGCGCTGATTTTTTATAAGGTTTGTTCCAGTCATTGCCTAACTCGCTCATCGCATATAGCACACGGCGATGTACCGGCTTAAGGCCGTCTCTGACATCTGGAAGGGCTCGACCGACGATAACGCTCATGGCGTAATCGAGATAGGACTGTTTCATCTCGTCTTCGAGATTAACAGGTATTATTTCTTTAGCGAAGTTTGACATTGATCCCTATATACAGTGTGCCGTTAATACATGCCGGCATGGTTTCGTGACTAAGTATGAACACACTTTTCCTGATTTTTTTCGTTTAAGTGTAACTACATGACACGAAATAAGCGTCAGATTATAGCAAATTGTCTCAATTGTGTCGAAGCTGATAGTGTTTTATATCAAGGCAACTTATTGGGGAATGCAATCCACATTTGTCGACATTAAGTTTCTATTCTTCAGGCACTTATTGTCAGGCGAATATTTCCGTCAAAAAGTTTTGCATCGCTACCCATGAACGTCGGTCTGCAGCGGGCTGGTAGACAGTACCGAATGCCGGATTATTGGCGAGCGGATTGGTGAATCCATGCATGGTATGACCGTAAGTATGCAACTGCCAATCCGCGCCCGCTTCGGTCATTTCCTGCTCAAAGGCAAGCACTTGCTCAATCGGAACCAGCGGATCATCCCGACCACGCAAAGCCAGGATTTTTGCCTTGATGGCGTTACCCTGAGTATTATCCGGCGCATTCAGCAGTCCATGAAAACTGACTACGCCTTTAATGTCAACGCCAGTCCTGGCCAGATCAAGCGAACACAAGCCGCCAAAACAAAATCCAATCGCTGCGATTTTGCTATCGTCAACCCAGGGCATCAATTTCACAGCGGACAAAGCCGCTTTCATGCGTTTTTGCAGCATTGCCCGGTCAGCCATAAAAGGCTGCATGAGCTTCATGTTTTCTTCCGGACCCGAGCCTAAAACACCTTTGCCATACATATCAACCGCAAAACCGACATAGCCCAAAGCGGCGAGTTTTTTAGCTTTCTCGGCAACAAAATCATCCCTTCCGGCCCATGTATGGTTAATTAAAACGGTAGGTCTGCGACCTGAAAGAGCATCATCAAATGCAAAAAAAGCTTCCAACACTACGTCGCCATCCAGATAAATTACGGTATTCGATATAATTGCCATGACATTATCCTTTTTGTTTAATGTTGCCCGATTCCCGCAAGGCTTTTAAAAAACCGGCAGAGGCCTCTTCTATCATATCCAGCACTCTCTCAAAACCGTATGCACCGCCATAGTAAGGATCGGGCACCTGACGTTCGTTTAAGTGTGGCGCGTAATCGAGAAAATATTTGATTTTGGCTTTATATTGCTCGGGACAAGCATTAATCAGTATTGAATAATTTTCATCATCCATTGCCAGCAAAAAATCGAAATCCTCAAAATCTCCGTTAATGACTTTTCTGGCTCGCAAAGCGGACAAATCAATGCCCCGCTCAAGAGCTGCCGCTTGTGAACGCAAGTCGGGCTCATTGCCGACATGATGCGCATGGGTACCGGCTGAATCGATAATAAAATGCGCTTCCAAATTATGATCCCTGACCAGTTTAGTAAAAACGCCTTCAGCCGTGGGTGATCGACAAATATTGCCCAGACAGACGAAAAGAACCTTTATTTTTTTCATATTGAATAAGACCGATGAGTTAACCGTAATGGCGCATATTGTAACCGCCCGAATCTAAAAAATCAGTTAGCGTATCGTAATGACGTGAGCATTATTGCCCTTGGGTGCCCCGACTTAAGCGGTAGTTAATCTTTATTGCTATTCCCCACCGTCATCAGCGTTATCATCAATAAAATAATGATTAGCACAGGCCAGAAATAAGGCGCCATGATAAAAATCCCCATCAATGCAGCAAACATGGCGAACATAAACATAAACACACCGACGCCTAAAAACAGCAGCACCATCAGTATGCCGGTGATAATCATGATCAACAAAAATGTGGGACCGGCGGCAAAGCGAACCAGCGGCTCTGCGACAAGTTCGCCGTTGAGCATAACACTGAGTTGCCTGATGCCGGGATGAAACAAATAGCTCAGAATGGCGATGACTGCGCCGGTTATCAGCACTTTTACGATCAGTTTTTTATTGTGTTTTTGCTGCATAAGCAACCACCTTAAAAAGCTTAATTCGGTTTATGGTGCAGGCTTATTTTAACCAGTGACCAACCCAGAAAAATCATGTTAATACCCAAAAACAAACCTAACAGCCACTGCGCCGAGTCAGCCCAACTAATCCAGATAATAAGCGCAAAAACCAAAGCAGTAACGCCGCTGAACATAATCAACCCCCAATTAGCCAAAGGGCGCATCATCAATGCCAGGGAAATTTTGGCGATGCCCTCCAGAGCAAAAAACACCGTCAACAGCATCGTCAGTGTCACGGCACCGGCAACCGGCTTGATGATAAACAGGTAGCCAATGATAATCTGCAAAATGCCCATGAATAACCACCAGCCAAAGCCCGGCATACTGGAAAACATAAAGGCCCGGCTAATATGAATTATCCCGCCAAACAGCAAAATCCAGCCCAGGAATATGACCGTCGCCACCGTAAAAAACTGTGGTATCACTATGGCGCAAAGCCCAAGGAAAATGAAGAAAATACCTTCCGCTAGAAACAGCCGCCAATGCGTTTGTAAATAGTTTTGCATATGCTGTATTTCAATGTTGATGTCGTCTATTTTGTTCATAGTTTTTTTCCTGTCATATTTAAAAAGATACCGGCAGCCTAATCTGTAGACCTTCTTTAAAACCTTAACGATGAGCAATAAGTCAAAACCATAATCCGGAGCGCCGGTTTATCGACCAGCAACCTAATGACAGTATCATGCATCAATACTGATTTGAAATAATAACTATATTTTTTGGTCAACTTTCAACCTAAATCCCGGCTACTTTGTTTTTCCGCCAACTCAAAATCAGCTGTCGAGTTGAGCATGTGTTCGTCAAAACTTCAACTCGACTCATGGATCTCGCCGTGGAGCGGCGAGATCCATGCAACAGCTGCTTAAATCGATGGCTCGGGTGCTTTTTACCGGAAAAACCAGCTTCAAAAACCTGGAATATCTTGTTAACCGTCCATTATAATTACGGTACAGCTACGGCAACTAACGTCTCATAAGAAACATTCGGCAGTACAGCTTGGCTTATTGCTGTTGTTCTGCTGTTTCCCGTAATTTTTGTCGAGTTTGTTCGAACAGTGCGGACAAGCCTGCGCAAGGGTTTGGAGTATCCAGTGCTTTAAGTAAGGCTGCTGCCAGGCCAAAATCGGGATCATTGTTCGTGGATTTATTGGAACCGCGTTTTGCAATGCCTGCGGCAATTGCTGCATCCGAACAAGCCAATTCGACCAGTTTCGGATGTAGCACGTCAGTACGGTAAACATCCAGTTGCAACAGATTGCGGTATTCGCATTGAAGTAAGGTTGGATTATCGCTGTAGCAGCCTGTTTGGCTAACCGGTTTTCCCGACGGTAATGCCGTATTGGCAGAGCTCATACGCGTCTGAAATGCGCTGAATTTTTCACTATCCAGTATCGGTTTAAGTGTTGATTCCAGCTTGCGCTGTTGCTGCTCGTTCCAATCCGATATCAAGTTTTCAGCAATAAATATGCCATCGAGATTGGCTTGTGACCAATTAACACCCAGCAATTCCGCATTACGGAGTTCTGCACCCTGTAGCCCGGCCAAGGTCAAGTCCGAGCCTTGCAGTTTCGCATAGACCAAATTCGCCCCCTGAAAATTCGTCTCGCGCAAGTTCGCTCCCTGCAATTTTGCTCCGCGAAGGTCCGCGCCCTGAAGCTTCGCCCCGTTCAGGTTTGCACCTTGCAAATCCGCTCCGCGTAGATCCGCACTCTGCAATTTTGTCCAACCCAGGGCAGCCCCCTGCAGATTCGCCCCGCGCAAATCTGCGCCTTGCAGATCAGCCTCGATTAGCCCCGCCCCCTGTAATTGAGTCCCACCCAAAATTGCTCCCTGCAATTGTGTTTTATCCCAACCGACTACGCCTTGCAGCTTCGCTTTTAACAGAATCGCGCCCTGCAACTGGACGTGGCGAAGATCGGCTTTAGGTAACACGGCTCCAAAAAAATTGGCAAAGCGCAAATCGCGGTTTTGCAAATTAAGCCCATCGAATTCTTTGAAGGCTGCATCACGTACTTGTTTATCAGGATCTATTGCCCGGATCAATAGTGATAAAGACACACCTTTGGGTACCAGTCTGGCTTCTCTGAGACTTAGGTTACGCGGAAATAAGCCCAAATTGAACCAGGAGCAGGGGCCTAGCATTACCTTAAGAATAGATGCTTCCGACTTTTCAGCCGCTGCTAGCGAGGTGCAGGAAACAATATCATATTTATGGACAGCAACACTCAGCCATGCTTCAGGTACCCTGCGGATCAACCAATCTTCGAAGTAGCTGGGAGCATCTTCAGGCATGTCCTGTTGAGATTTATCTTTATCCGGGGCGTAATAAGTTTGTACGGTAATACTGCCAGGTATGACTGCAATAATACTGATAAAAACAATCACCGGAACAGATATTAATAAGAACATCATACCCTTAGGTTCAACTCCAGATCGCAACACAGGTTGGTGGGCAATTTCACGCGCGGGCAGGTTCGGCCAACGACGCTGGATTAATCGCGTTAACCGGTTCCATCCAAGAGTGCTCAAATACCGCAGCCAAGCCGGCCAATAACCAAGCAAGCGAACGCCAAAGTTTCGCCACCATTCCCGTGCTCGGTCCTGGGGTGAGGCGATCAACGGCCACAAGGTAATCAGCATAATTGCATCAATCCAAACCGCGAAGCGTTGCGACCAAGTGATGAATTCATCATGAAACGGTAGAAAGCGGATTTGTGCTGCCAGCAACATTAATAAAGGCAGGGCGATGACAGTAATGCCAACCACCAAGGATAACAGCCAGCGGATCAGCCAGACTTCAGAACGCCCTGCTATAAGATGTGTGAAGGGAAAGATGAACAAGCGGTCGCGTACTTGTTGCCCGGTTGGCGCATTAGGAAGGTCGCGATCCAGATTCCAAAGCTTGCAAGACAGCAACTCCAATTGCATGAGCAGGTTGAAATGCAACAGGACTACCATCCACGGCACGAAGCAGTAAAAAGTGGTGAGCGGCAATTCCACATCCAGAATCGGCAGTTTGACCGGACTGATGCGCAGCAGATCATCGTGCGTTGTGCCCCAGACAATGACGCCAAGATAGGTGACAAACGCCATAAATGCGACATGTAGCGCCGCCACTGTCTGAGATGCTGAGTTGGCTGCTTCCAGAAGCTTCTCGATATGCGATGAGAGTTCGTCGTTGATTGTCGGTACCGAATCAGACATGGCGATTGAGATAGTTATTGAGGATGCTTAATTTTGTGAAGTATAAATCAAATGAGGCAGTTCATATGAACTCAACGCAGCTATCATTTGTGCAGCCCACAAACCTGCTATCAATCAAAATCCTCATTTACTCCAGCCGTTCGCGCATTCCATGCCAAAGCGCAAAGTTAAACCGACCGTCTGATGTGTGACTCAAAACCATTTGTTGAATATTTTTTGAACTTAATGGTGTTGCTTTAGGATAGATTAACGCTAGCGGAGTTCCAAAAATGCAGTGGTGCAATGTGGGTGTGATAGCCTCTACTTTGAGATGATCGGCCATTGTTCTTGCTGATAAATTGGCTTCGACCGAGGGCCGAGGGCGTGAGTCTATTGTGAATAATTTCTTTTTGTGTGAAAAACTATTAAAAACTATCAGCCTTTGCCCGCGCTTCTTTTGCCCCTGCAAAATCCTGCTGTATTTCTCTGGCGTGAGCTATCAATAACCAACAGTGCTTTTTCAACGCATTATCCGTAGAAGCCAACAACGCGGATTTTTTTGCCAAATCTTCTGCCAAACGTGGTTTTGACTGTTGTAACCTTAATAAGGCCAACTTATAAAACAAAGTCGCATTTCTGGGTTCAATTCTGATGGCGCGTTCAATTGAGGCGGCTGCCGAATCAAGATCACCGGCTTTACTGTTTTGATTGGCTGCTGAAACCAGGGCACCTACTACAGGCGACAACCGAACTGTAGCTTCTATTGGCTGAAACGGTGTTAATTCCGAAGGAGACGGAGGTGGTGGTGATGACGGTTCCAGTGCGTCTAATGTAGCAGGCTCTGTAGGTGTCGGTTCTGAAGATGGCAGCTCTGAAGGAACCAATGGTTCGGACTTTATTGCCGAGAAGTCTTTAAGCGGCTGCGTTTTAACAGTTTCTTTAGATACAGAGCCAGACGGCCTGGCTTTTTTTTGTGAACTGGGCGAAGGTTTTTGACTCTTCGGTTGCCCCCCGTAAACTGGAGCCGGAGGCTGCGAACCATAAAACTCAGCGCAACCGGCGAGAAAAGACGGCAGCGCGCAAATTATAACTAATCGTTTAAGTAACATCGTTTAAAAAAGCTCTATATTATCGGACTGATCTTCTTCTTGATGCGCATTTTTTATCGCAAGCGCTTCCTCTACAGACTTACCCTCTACAATAGCGTCGAACATCAGTTTTTCAGATTCCATTGTGTATCGGGAACGGATTTGATGCTGGAATTGCCTCCATTCAACCGGGTTATAAAGGCGATTTGGATCTTCTACCAGTTCAGATAAGCCCTTCAGATTTGAGGTGACATGTTGCAAACATTGCTGCATCCGATCATAAAACTGAAAAGCAATAATAGATGACTGAATTTTGTCGGTTGTTTCCGAGCAGCAAACTATTGCTTCATCCCTTACTTTGCAAGAATCAAGGGCGAGCAGATGCGTATTAATGGCCTGCATATGTTCAACAATGGAAGTAAACGATTCTGTTAGCGTATTGACCGACAAATCCGCGTCATTCAACATATCTTCAACTTGAATAGCCGATAAAATGAGCATTTTTGACGTTTCCCTTACTTGGGTCCAATCAAGGTCTGGGTTGTACGAGTTCGAATTAGACATACTTTAATACCAAGTAAAGATTTGTATAAGTAAAGACTGAAAAAGGTTGACGCTTTTTAATCTTATGTATCACTTAAGAGAAGCCCCCTTTAAACATTAAAATTTGGCACAATTATAGCAAGTATACCGTCTGGCGGTGTTATTTAAATAAAACCAAGCGCCCAGGGTAAGATTAAGCGCATGGATGTTTTGTTGTAGCATAGGCTTTCACATAATAAAGCTTTTAAAAATGCACCTAGGTTTTAACTTGGCCGCCATTTACAATAGCTGTACTTTGTAGAAATTTTCTGTCGTTATATGTCTAAAAGATCCCTCCTTTTATTAATTCTCTTTGCCATCCTTGCATTAGTCACCGTCGCCGTTTATTTTTTACCGACCTCGCTACAAAAAGCCGATATTACCCCGCCTGCGACGGTTTTTAACCGGTCAGGAGAAACTGTGGCTGTGGAAAAACCTTGTTCTAACGAACATCCCGAATGGCGGCAAGCGCAAGTCATTGACGGCGTAAAAATCGATGAGGCCTTGGCGTGCGAACCGGACAATCCTTACGACATTGCGGTTGCGGTTAAAGGCGCCAACAACGTGTCGATGCAGACTTTGATGCAGACGCATCTGGCTCAGGACGCATTGACCCTGTCTGATGATCTGGATGGCGATGGCGACCCCGACATCATTCGTATCAAACTGGAAATTGCGGAGCTTAACGGCGCAAGTCCCGATGGCGATTTCCTGATTAACACGTTCGACATTGCCCCCGGCATCCAGCCTGGGCTTTGGGTGTTCGCGCCCAAAGCCAGCGGCATGGCGCTTAAAAACTTTAATTCGGTAGTCGCCAATCCGTTACTGCGTGCGCCATCGCCGGTGATTCGTGTTGAGCAGGGCGACAAGGTTTATATCACGCTGGAAAATACCCATTATTTACCGCATACCATTCATCTTCATGGTGTGGATCATTCCTGGGTAACCGCTGCCGGTGACGATAACGACGGTATGGAGGAACACCCGGTGTTCCCCGGCAAAAGTCATACCTATGAAATCCAGCCCCGGCATGCCGGAACCATGTTTTATCATTGCCACGTACAAACCGCCCAACATTATATGATGGGCTTGAACGGCATGTTTATCGTCGAAGAAAACCGGCCGAATAATTGGGTGCAAACCTTTAATATCGGCGCAGGTCAAGTGCGTCACCCAGCGGTAGCGGTGCAAAAATCCTACAGTCAGGAATACGATTTGTATTATCAGTCCGTTGATAAAAAACTGGCACAAATCATACAGGGTGCGAATGATCCAAGACTGATCGCACACCGAATGAGCCGCGAATACAACATGACCGAATCGTTTGAAAACTACTTCATGCTGAACGGCCACTCCTTCCCCTACACGCTGAGGGACGCGGTGATCGTCGCCAATGACAATGAAGATATAAAACTGCATGTCGCCAACGCCCAACGCTCTTTGGTAGCGCTGCATATCCACGGTCATAAGGCCACCATCACCGCTTATGACGGCGTTGAACAACCGGCCGGATTGCAGATCACGCGGGACGTATTCGACATCGCTCCGGCGCAACGGCTTGATTTGCGTCTGCGCACCCAAAACAACGGCTTGGACAGCTACGGCCCCGGCTTGTGGATGTTTCATGACCATGTGCCGACCGGCACCACTACCGACGGCATGGAGCCGGGCGGCAACATGGCGATCCTTGCCTATAAGCCGTTGCTTGACGAGCAAGGCATGCCGAAAATGCATGATACCTTGCTCGATCAGGTATTTAACAAAGATTATTATGCAAAAAAACAGGCCGTGTGGGGTGAAGGCGATTTTGCGCCGTTACTCGGAGAAGCCGGGTTAATTGCGCCTGATTATGTTCGCATCATCGTTTTTGGCTTGGCGGCCGGATTAGCCATAGGACTGCTTGTTTTTGTGGCGCTGATTTACAAACGGAAACAAAAGCTATGAAATGTTTAGTGACACTCTTGATAATGCTGGGCTTGCATTCCCACGCGGCACTTGGGGATGAGACCATGGCAATGATGCATCACGGCAGCATGATGATGGATGAAAAAGGCATGATCATGAATGCCAACAGCGACAACCTGCCCAAAGACTGCCCGAAGATTTCAGGCGATGTCAACATCACCATCCATGCCGGTCAGAAACACGCACTGAAATTTCCAGGCAAAATGTTTGCCTTCGACAATCAGGAATGGGATGTTGCGCCCTGCTCCCGGATTAACATCACCTTTATTAATGATGACCAAATACGCCATCAATTAATGATTCACGGCTTGCCGGGCTATTTATACCCTCAGGGCATGTTTCACCTCGAACTTTACGGCCAAGGCGAATTGAAGGCTTCGCTGATCGTGCCCAGCCAGAAAAAAACCTATCTGGTGCATTGCGAATTGGCGCAACATATGGAAAAAGGTATGAAGGCGCAATTAAAAGTCGATGGCGGTGATGGAGATTTGCCCAGTATTCCCGGTATCAGTAAGCCGGTCAAAGCCGACATTTATCCGGTGGATTGGGGGCAAACAGCTTGGGCGGTCTTGATTCTATGTGTATTGATAGGCTGCGTTATCCCGTTTTTTGTCATAAAAAATAAATTCTAGGTATTGGCCGATTAATTAACGCACACGAAGAATTCGTGTTTTCGGGGTGTTTTTTGGCTTGCATAATACTATCAAATACTAAGCTAACGCTTACCTAACCCAGATGATTTTACTTTAGAGGCTTTTATGAAACAGTTATTGTCAGTCATTATAGTTTTCATCATGTTAGTTGTGAGCCACAGCGCATCGGCACGCGAACAATCCACAAAATCCACCAAGAAAGATGCGTTACAGTGTGCAGCCTTCAGTCCCTATGTAGGCAAGCTCAACCCCGATTACGGCGCGCATCCGTCCAAAGAGTTAATTAACCAGCTACTGGACAAATTAATCAAAGACACTCCTTTCCGTTGCATCATGACCTACGGAGTTATGAATGGCCTGGAATACACCTTCGCCGCCGCCGAGGCACGGCATATCAAGGTCATTGCGATCATCTGGCTGGATGATGACATAGCCGTCAATTCACGCTCCATAGCCAGCGGCATTGAAGTGGCAAAAGCTTTCCCCAAAACCATCATAAAATTAAGCTGCGGTTCCGAAGTCAGAACCCGTCACGATTATGCCTTTGATGGCGAAATCAGCCGCTGCATAGACAGTTTGCGCAAAGCAGGCGTATCCCAACCCATCACCACCATAGATACTTGGTGGGAATGGTGCAACCGCGTTTCGCCCTGCCACCAAACCAATTTCGGCGCGCAAGTCGACTGGATAGGCATCAATGTTTTCCCGTGGTGGGAAAACAAACATTCCGATGTTCTTCCCTGCACTCCGGCCAAAAAGGCGGCTGATTTTCATATAGCCAGACTTGAAGATATTCGCCGCACTTATCCCGGCAAAGAAGTGATTCTGACAGAATTCGGCTGGCCGAACGGCCCCGAAGGCGGCATTGAAACCAATAAGTTCACCCAGCAGCGTTGCGGCGTTGCCGGCAAGAAAAACCAAGCTCTGGTCGTTAAATCAACCTTCAAAAAATTGGCTGAAAAAGGCTGGTCCGGCGTAGTATTCGAGGCGTTTTCAGAAAACTGGAAGCCCAGCGAAGAAGGCGACTTCGGCAGTTTCTGGGGGATTTGCCAAGGAGAGCCGCCTTATACCTGCATAAATTTTTAGAGCATAAATGCGCTGAAAACCTACTGAAGCGCATTAATATCAAACATCTATCACAAACGATGCGCCTCGTGCTTGGGCGCGTCCTACGCCCCTGCTAACTGAAAACTAAAATCCGATTATTCATTATAATCATCGCGGTTTATAATCTGCATCTTCTGAATCTTGCTGTGCATAGGATGCGCTTTGTTCCTCTGCATTCCCTATTGCATTAAATATTAACCCTTGAGATACGTGGCATGACCTTGTCGCCTACGACTGCATGGATGCAGGAGGTAGAGTAATGCAGGAGCAATTACCGAAAGCGCCTACTTTTGGTGCTCGGACAATCATGGTCAGAGGAATAAAACCTGTGCGCGTTTTCGATTATCGATCTTTTTGAGAACAGTTTTAAATGACTAAAGTTAAACTAACGCTACTTATTTTAAATGCCGTATGGCTATTTGCAGTGTCCGAAGTCAGTTATGGCCGTCATGCCGCCATTATTATCGACGCGGACAACGGCAATGTTTTGCATGAAGTAGACGCAACTCAGTCATGGTATCCTGCCTCGCTCACAAAACTGATGACGCTGTACATGACATTTGATGCCTTAAAAGCAGGTCAAATTCATCTGTACGACACCTTAACCGCATCAACTCACGCGTCACAACAACCCAATAGCAAACTGGGTTTGAGGCGCGGCGAGCATTTAACCGTCGAAGATGCTGTTTTAGCCATTATTACCCGTTCTGCGAATGATGCGTCTGTTGTTCTTGCCGAACATCTGGGTAACACGGAACAGGATTTTGCCGTTAATATGACGGCAAAAGCGCATTCATTGGGCATGTACAACACCAATTTCATGAACGCGACCGGCCTTCCCAATAACTGGCAAGTCACCACATCCAGAGATATGGCTGTTCTGGCATGGAAAGCACAGCGCAACTTTCCCGAGTATTATCATTACTTTGCTGCACACAGTTTTAACTTCAGAGGTGCCGAACTACGCGGTATCAACAAGTTTACAGCCAATTATCCCGGCGCCGAAGGCATGAAAACAGGATTCACCTGCGGCTCCGGTTTCAACCTGATCGGCGCGGCGCATCAGAATGGCAGACACCTGATCGGCGTAGTCATGGGCGGCATGACCAGCAAAGAACGCTATCAGTTAATGATGCAAAAAATGGATGCCAGTTTCGCTAACCTAACCAGCTTCGATCCAGTCAGAAATATCACCACCATGCCTGTAAGCGCAGCAGGCAGTCCGCCCTATCAACTTGATTGCGGTAATGGAGGCGCTACGCATTCAATACCAGCCTCTAATCGTGTTAACTATACGCCTAAGCGTAGACATATCAGCCGAATCAAAACCAGTACCCGAGGCACTAAAACGACTCGGCCTAAAACTGTTGCCCGGACCAAGACCAGTATCAAGCCCGTTAACAAAAGCAAGCTTTTGCCAAAAGCCGCCAAACAGGCCAAGGCCAGTGTAAAACCTGTCAGTAATCTCCAGGTTAAAAATAAAAACTTTCATAAACCCAAAGCCGACACTAAAGCATCGGCCAAAACAAAGAGTACGCAAAAAGTCGCGCTCCATTAAGTTAAATCGTTCGCAATAGGCCAGCTTCATCTAAATGTATTTATCGCATTTCACAAGCCGGCAATACAACGCCCTCAATATGTATAAATAACTCGTCATACCAAGAGGTATCGCTACGCGCTACCTCCGACTTCCCGCCTGACACCCTTCGGGTTAATGTAAACCCGTTCCTGACAGATTTACGCCGGACCCGTCCGATCGCAAAACGAATCCAAAAACCATGGCTGGTAATATTCAATCCAACCGCAATCTTGCCATAGCAAGGTAGATGAAGACCGATATTTTTCCGGCCCCTCCCCCAAATAATGACAATGCTTGGCTGTGCTGGCTGGCTAATGTTTATTTCGCTCATGTCATTGACAATCACGGCTATCTTTAAGCCCTCACGGTTGGCGAGAATGTGATTGAGCAGCGTGGTTTTACCCGCACCTAAAAAGCCGGACAAAACGGTGACCGGTAAGCGTTTTTCAGTCATAAATAGTCTGTGTGATCGTGCTTACGTTGTTGGTTGATTTTCTTGCTCAGCCAAATAGTTTGCCCGTTTTATTAAAAGCGATACCGTGTAAGGTGCAGCCCAAGTGTTTTTTTTGCGCACAAAAATTGGGACGGGTTGATGGATTTTTAACACGTTCATCAGTAACTCACCCTGAACCCTATCTCCGCACCACGGCCCGGTTCCGGAGCAAAATTACGCAGGTATGAGGTGGAGTTGCGTATATTTTCATTCAACAGGTTATTGGCTTTAGCAAAGACCATCACATCGGCATCGTGCAGATCCAGAATTTGATATTGCGTACCGAGACTAAGCAGCATATATCCGGCCGTAGTCGTATCGTTATCACCCGCATGGGTCTGAGCTTCACCGCGAGTCAGACGCAGATTGGTATTCCAATTACCCTTGACGTGATCGAGTTGAAATCCGAAGCGCAAAGGCGGCATGCGCGGCACATCGCCGCCGTTGGCGAATTGACCACGGGTATAATCGCTGAACAGCGTTAAATCAACCAGCCCAATATGGTTTTGCATCAGCGGGAAAATCAGTTTACTTTCGTAACCCATGAAAGTAGCATCGGCCTGACGCGTTTCGAGCACCGGCGCACCGTCTATGAACTCGCCATTGCGTTGCTGGTAAATATAATCGCCCGCCCAGTTGTGGAACAGATCCAGCTGGGCTCTGACCCAGTCCGATTTAAACTTATAGCCCAAATCCAGGTTGTAGGATGTTTCTTCGCGCAAATTCACATTGCCGACTTCAAAGCTACGGGTGGCGTCATGAAAACCGTTAGCCAGCAACTCCTGTACTTGCGGCGCTCGCTGTGAGCGTGTTATCGCAAGATTAAGGCTGTTGCTGTCATTCAATTTCCACACGCTGGAAGCGGAGGCGCTGACCGGCACATAACTAAAACTGGAAAGTCCTTGCGGGTTTAGCGTTGTATCTTCAACCCGGATACCGAGCTGGTTAGCAAGCGCACCGATATTGAATGATTCCACAGCAAAGATACCGTAACTATTAGTTTGCGTTTGCGGGACAATCACTTCACTGGTTGATTTATCAATCGCCGCAAAATCGCTGGCAATGGCTTGAAAACCAACCAACCCGCGGAATATCCCCAGAGGGTTATGGGTTAGCTCTAGGCGGCTTTCGTAAGTTTTATTGGTAAAAAAAGCGCCTGGCATGCCATCGGCAATTTCCGTATGCTGGTAATCGGTATAACCCAGTTTCATACGCAGGGATTCTGCGTAGCGAAACGGATTTTTCAACTCGCTTTTGAAGTCGTATTTGCTTTGTTTGAGATCGATACGGGTAATCTCGCCGCCCGAACCGTCCGGCGCAATGCCATAATTATTTTCCAAACGGTTAATGGAGACACCGGCAAAACCCGGATCACCCACCAGAGATACGCCAGCCGAACCGCTAATTGCATGGGCAGACGTGTTGTCGATGTAGCCTTTGGTGTTTTGAATAACATCCAATGTCGGATCGGTAGCTTGAGCGGCATTGACATCAATGGCCGACCCGCCGATGTCGAGATTATTGCGGTCGCGATAAAAACCGTCCAGATGGTAAGCCAGATTGCTTTTACCGCCTTCTATTTTCATTACCGTAGATGTTTCATCGGAAACCGAGTCGAAACGCTGCTCAAGCGCACCGCCCAACAATTTGTCCGGGAGTTTGTCCGGAATCCGGTTGTCGATGACATTGACCACGCCGCCAATCGCACCGCTGCCGTAGAGTAAGGTAGAGGGGCCGCGCAACACTTCGATGCGTTCCGCCAGCAAAGGCTCGACGCTGGTCGCGTGGTCGGGACTGATTGCCGAAACGTCATTACTGCCGATACCGTTGTTCAACACCCGCACACGCGGCCCGCTTTGACCGCGAATAACCGGTGTGCCGACCCCTGGACCGAAGGACTGGCTGGTAATGCCCAACTCGTTTTTTAGCGTTTCACCGATGCTGTGTCCGACTTTCAAACGCAACTCATCATCGCTTAAAACGGTGACCGGGATGGCGGACTCGGAGACTTTTTCTTGCAAGGGTCCGGTGACAACCACTTCATCTAATTCCAGAACATTCTGTTCGGCGGCATAAGCTGTCGGCGTTATCGCGGCTGCCAAAAGGGAGAAATAAATAACGTTTTTTTTACTCATAGGATGCTCATTTATATTTAACGAAAAATAGTAAGTGAAAGGGTGAATCTCATTAAATTTATATGTTATAACATAACGTTTTGAAGTAATTATTTTCTTTTCCAAAAATCTCTTTACACGGTCATGATGTTAGAAATAACACCCGGACATTCTCAACACGTCAATTTTGATTACCTTGAGACTCTCTACATTTAACGCAGATTCCCTGAGCTTCTATTGCCTTGCTATAAGCAACAAAACCGGCTTGAGAAAACTCTTCCGACAGGGCTGTCATCACTTTAGGGGCGGGGCGTTCTTCGACTTCATTGCAGCGCTTACAAATTAACAGTAACAACTCATGCTGATGACCTGAACAACTACAACCCACAAATGCGTTAAGGCTTTCCACTCGATGGATCAGGCCTTGTTCGATCAAGAAATCCAGTGCGCGATAAATAGTCGCTGGTTTTGCGGCATGTTGCAGAGGTTTGATACGATCCAGCAAATCATAGGCTTTGACTGCTTTGTGGCTGTCCCAAATCAATTCCAGCACTTGGTGACGAATGGGCGTTAACTGTACACCACGGACCACACACAAATGCTCGGCAATGTCCAAGGCTTCGCTGACACATTTTTTATGATCGTGTTCTAAGGGATGAGGATGGCTATGGCTTACTTCGGTAGAAGGATGCATTGTAATGGGCTGCTTATTCAAATAGTGATGTTATATTATATCGCTTGCTATCCGACGTCAATTCTCTTTTCCGGTCCCCATCATTGCCGTCAAGGCATCTTTTTCGCTCACAACAGGGAGTCGCTCACTCGGCACTGAATTAGCCGCCTGCCAATACATCGAGAACGATATGCAGTCCAATACCATAAGCATAGCGTCGATTAAGTCAGAACAACTCATGGATAGTCGGTGGGGCTTCGCGGACGATCTCGGACTCCAGCTTTTCCCATTGCTCGAAGAAAGTCAGTCCGTCAAACTTCTTGTATTCCATCTTTTGCTGCCCAATCAGTCGGTAGCTCAAGACTTTGCCACGTACCTGTTCAAGAACCTCCGCGTAAGACCCGATAAAACAAGTGCTGTTTTGATCAATCGGTTATTCAGCCAGTTAACTCGTCAACAGAGCGAAAGCCGCTAAGTCAGGGTACGGTAGAGAACTCTTGAGAAGATAAGATTTACCTTGCAGACTGACTCCTGATCAAGACCTCGCGGTTGCAAGGTCTCAAACTCTTCGGATATATCGCGCTTAACATCGGCCCTGCCCCGTTTTGTTTTTAGGAAGTTTGGCTGGCATGGATTACCCCATTTGTGCTGCGTTCCATACCTTGAGCGAGGACATATCGCCGCAACAGCACACAGACATAGTAACTGCTGCTATCCATGTATCACAGCAAGCCTTTACCGAGCTTGTTCTTTTTTACCCCGCAAAATACGACGCAAAATACAAACAGTTCGCTTCCGGCTTTTTCTTTGGACATTTTGGCGGTTAAATCGGCCAAGAATTTTTATTTAAACTATTGTATTCATATGTTATTTGCTTTAATATGAATATATTCATATTAAATATGACGTGTATTTTCCGCTAGATTCAGGGTGAATAAACAAAAGAAAGCGGGGGAATATTTTTCTGGTTAGTTGATTTGCGAATCAAGCGATTTACAAGTCAACTAACCGGCTTAACTTATGAATATATTCATAAGTTATTCTAAATGAAGTCCGTGGAGGCCTTATGTTAGTTAGAATCGTTGATAAACAACGCCAAGCGGTTAAGGTGATTAAAACCGCCCTTTTATCAGTCGGTATGATCGAACGCGCTGTTTGCGTGCAAGTCGATAGTCGGCGCGATCAATACGAAGGAGGAGAAAACTATTCGGTTTTTGTATCCGCACCCACTGGGGCCAATATTGAACCGTTTTATGTGACAGGTAAAACCCTCGTGGAGGCCGTTAACAATATGATCTGTTCGATCAAAATAGGGCAAAACAGCGCTAAAACGGAAGTTTCCGAAAGAGCGCCATTCTAAAGCGTTTTCGCATGATCCAGGGTAACCAACCGCCCGGCTCACACTTCCCCAAGTTCGCACATTAGGAATATTTAGATTATGTCATCTCAACAAACGAATCCGGTTAAGCCGCTTTCTTTGCCAAGCCGTCAGCACGGCGAGCAATATAATGCTCAAGTTTTGATGCTTGGCGACCGGACTTTTTCCGCTGATCAGCTACCCGAAATACTCAGCACACTAGCGGGCTTGTAGCCGCTTGCTCCGCCTTTTATTTTATTTGTATATTAGGAATTTGTCATGTATTCGACAGAACAATTAGTTGACCGGGTAACGCCGGTTAAAGATCAAGAGTCACAACTGGCGGTAATTCCCGCCAACCCGTTGGATCTCCCTGCAAGCACCTTTCAAGAAGGTTTGGATCGCCGTAAGCAAAACAGGGCTGCATTAATGACGTGGATTCGTGATGCATTAGTTGATGGTTCCGACTTCGGGAAAGTCCATATTGCCAGCCGTTCAAAATGCCAGGCCAGCAAAAACTGCCAAAATCCAAACCATTTCAGTAAATCAAGCCTGTTCAAGCCAGGCGCTGAAAAAATATGCGGCATGTTAGGCGTTACCGTGCGTTATCCGACGCTACCGGAGTATGAAAAAGCCGCACTCACCGGCACCAACCTAAGCCAAATTATCATTCGCTGCGAAATTGTCGACGGCTCCGGCCGGGTAGTGGCGGACGGTATCGGTGCGCGCATTATTTCCCAGGACAACGGCGACATTAACAAAAGCCTGAAAATGGCCGAAAAATCCGCTCACATTGACGCGACGTTAAGAATGGCCGGACTTTCTGAAGTGTTTACCCAGGATATTGAGGACATGGTTCAGCGCCGCGAAGCCGAAAGCATACAGCGGGCCGAGACCGAGCTGAATACGGGCTTTGCAGGCATTAGTAAAACTCAGCATCAGCAACTTGAAACTAAAATTAAGGAACTCGGACTTGATCGAGCCAGGGTTAAAGACTGGATGGCTAAAGCATCGCATAACCGCTTCACCAGCTTTTTAGAACTCAACCAGGACTTTTACCAAATTCTTTATAACAAGCTTGAGCAATTCGCGGAAAGTGGCTCAATGAGTGTTAAAGAGGCCTTATCGATTCTGGGCCTGAGTGCTTTTGCCGATCAGGAAGCTATCAAAACCGCCTACCGGAAAGTTTGTATTAAGTATCGCCCAAACAAAAATCCGGCAGGCCTGAAAATGATGAAAGCAGTTAATGCCGCTTATAGGTTTTTGAAAGAAACTGCCTATAACGGCGCAGAGCATCCGATCCAGGAAGAAGTAAACACCGATTTTGGTGATATGTTGAATGACGCGATAAATGCAGTTATCGGCTTGGACGGCGTCAGTATTGAGATTTGCGGTGCCTGGGTTTGGCTATTTGGTAACACCAGGGCCCATAAAGAATCGATAAAAGCCTCTGGTTATCGGTGGGATAACAAAAAAGCCGCCTGGTACTTTCGCCCAACCGATTCCAAAAACCGCAATAAAGGTGATTGGGGCATGGAGAAAGTAAGCGATACCTACGACAGAGGCACGCTATAAAGCTACTTTAGACCACTAAGTCACATCAAGAGCGGCGGTTTTAATCGCCGTTCGACCAAGTTGAGAAAACTATTATGAATAGATTATCCTTATACGAGTTAAGCGCAAACTACCTGCAAGCCTTGGACTTTCTGACCGACCCGGAAATGGACTTACCCGTTGAGGCCGTCAATGATACCTTGGAAGCTTTGGGTGGAGAGCTGGAAGACAAAGCTATCAACGTTGCCAAATTTCTTCGCAACATGGAAGCCACCGCCGATGCGATCAAAACGGCAGAGGCAGACATGGCTAAACGCCGGAAGGCCCTGGAAAACCGAGTACAGTGGCTGAAAAACTACATAAAAGGAAACATGGAGATCTGCGGCATCAGTAACATTGAATGCCCTCATTTCAAGCTCTCGATCTAAAAAAACCCGGTCATTGTTAATATCCTGGATGAAAGTGCGATCCCGGCACAATTCAAAGAGGAAATAACTAGCTGGAAAATTGATAAAATAGCGATCAAAGATGCCATTAAATCCGGTTCTATCGTGCCTGGCACAGAGCTGATTAATGGTACACGTCTAGCTGTTAAGTAATAGTTTCAACCTAAAAAGAGCCGCAGTAGCGGCTCTTTTTTTTGCTCAAATTATTAGTTCATTCATATAATAACCAAATAATACTTAAAAATTTCACTCATGAACGAGTACCTAATGCAAATAGGCGACATTGTAAAATGTAAAAGGCTTGATCTTAGCTTGATTCAAAAAGAGCTTGAATCCCGGTCTGGCGTGACCCAATCGATGATTAGCAAAATCGAAAACGGCAGCGCCGAAAACGTTTCCATTGATATACTCAGAAAACTGGCTAAAGCTTTAAACTGCGCCTTGGTTGATTTACTGCCTGAAGCGGACAAAAATACAAATAAAAAAGATTTTTTATAACAAGGTAAAGAAAAAACGCGCGATGGGGGGCAGGCCTTACATTTGACATTCTCCACTCTCTGTTTATGTCAAATGTAAGGCCTGCCCCCCATCTTTTGCATCCTGCCGAGCTGGGTTGGATGATTTTTGGGCGCCTAGGATTGAATTAATAAAGATTGCAATACAAAATTCACTGGATAAATCGACATACCCGTTTGGCCATTGATTTGCCAGCCGCTATTGCTTTTGTCCCAACATGTGATTAGCTTTACAAATCAATGAGTCAAAAAATCAACGACACTGGCCTCATTGATTGTGCTTGAGTCAGCGTTTAAACGAAAACAAGGAGCTGCTTGTCGCCACCAGCGTCTTATCAATGAGCCCTAACATATAATACAAAGACCTCACCCGACCAATCTTGGTTACAGTTATAGTGTCATAAGCATTCTGTTTTAAATCAGTGTTTTTGACTAACATCGAGCTTCCATCGCCTTCTCCCAGTGTTGCTTTCGTTTGTGTCATTATCTCGTTTTCTTCATCGTAAGCATTGAACTCATTTCCCGTTGGCAACTCCATTGGCTCCTCCGTTAGATTGTCAGTCACCACCGCCAACCAGCCCCCGTCATCTAAACATTCCTCCACGGTTTTAGTGCTGCGGTATATGCTTCTAAAGCTTAATTCAACAGCCGCACACCATGGGCAGGTTTCCTTCGGTCGGTTGAGTCCATTCCCGACCTTTCCTATCCCCTCATAGGGAAAACAGATAACCACATCACAACCTTTACCAAACACTGATGAAGCACACACCAAGGCGGCGGGCTCAGCGCAATTTAATGAGTGCCATCCACAGATCCATAGATCGGCGCCCGTCGAGACAGTCTCCAGCTTTGTCAATAATAGTTTGTCGCTGCCCTTATTCTCTCGAAACGACACGTAACTCATCAGTGCTTGGCGAGCCGGTGTTCTTAGTCCAAGAGCCGTTCTAATGCGCATTTCAATCGAGGCATCATTTGTTCTCTGTATCATCGTTTCATAGTTTGTCCTTAGCACATGCTTTAATTCGCAGCCCTTCTGTTCTTCATTGTGGTCTGTTGTTATTTGCTTTTTGGTATTTTCTAGCCTCGTAATTTTTTTCGCCGCTTCTTTCGCCCACGGGCTTTGATTGTCCGTTCTTCTGGCTATGATCGTTCTATCTCTTCTAGCGTTCAGTGTCTCGCCATCTATCCCAGTCGTGTTAGCTTTAACGGGTATGAATGTTTCATGTTCGGTTGATTTTGGTAACGCCAGATGCCGTAGATATTTTTCAAAGTATACGGCATCCACCTCGCAATCTACCGCACTTGACACACCCAATATAGGTATATACACATACTCACCCTTATTCGCGTCTCTGTGATACGTCCAAGATATACACACGCAACCAACAGATCTGACAAGGGGGTGATCTTCCTTGAGTTGCACGGTGTTTAGCTTTAGCATGCGTGTCAGAGCTGCAACGTCATCCCCTATTATGTTGTATTTTCGCATCAGGTCATCGGATGTATCTTTAAGTTTCGCGTAGTTCATAATCGGAACAGACCGAATCACCCAATCCTTCTTAGGAAATATCGCACCCACCGGAAGACCCGAAGGACTCACCACGAAGTTTTCCTGCATTAGCCGTGCCCTTATAGCCGACCCGTAGAGCTGTTTAGCTTCTTGTTTCAAGATACTTTGTTGATTCCCCTTAGCCTTACCCCAATCGATATCAAATTTTTTGACCGCTTCTCCCCATTTTTCCTCATTCATTAGTTGCGGGGCATAAAACGCTTCATCCTGCGCCACGAGCCCTTGTAGAACCTCCTTCGTATACGTTTCCTCTTCTGCTAGTACCTGGTTCACAAGTTTCGACGCATAAATCCTCATATCATCCCCGAGTTCCCATGCCGTCGTTTTACTGTAAAAGATACGGTCCAGAACATCTTTCGGGTTTCTTGACCAGGAGTCTTTTACTGCCTTTAACACCTTTTGGTACGTCTTAACGTTCGATTTGGCTCTTTCTCTCGTCTCTGAGGCAAGTCGTTTGCGTTGTCCGCTTTCCAGATGCTTGCTCAATACCCCATCTATCAAGAAAGTCCCGGCACGCAAATACTCCCGTCCATCATTTAAATAGTTACCATCCACCTTAAATATTGGATACCAGTCATATATTTGTTTTCCTGTCTTATCATGTTCCCTATTAATACCGATCTTTTGGTTCGGACCTCTTCTTGATTGCATCACGAAATCATCTTCAATATAAAGCACATCATAGCTGCTTACTTTTCTTCCGGTGCATCCATCGAAAAGCGATCCATTCAGTATTCGAACCAAGTGTGTAGTGCCTGTTACGAAAACTCTCTTTTTCATTACTTTCACTTTTTGTTTTTGTGAATAAGAAGACTACGTCTGTAGGGTAGCTCGTAAAATAAAATAACATAAAAAACAGGCCCCCATTGGCTGCGGCTGCCGAGGATACCCTACCAAATAAATATTAAATATACCATTGTTTTTTAAGGTAAAACTTGTAATACAATGCTTACACAATGTAAGCAAAAAGAAACAAATTTAAGAGACCGAAAAAAGAAATAAAAACTTGATCACGCACAATTGGACCGGCTCTGACACTATATATTGCGGACACTCACGATTTGCGCCTTTTTGAATACCTGTCCGGCAGAAGTTTGCTTGGCAGAAAAGCTCGATAGTAACATTCACTTCGCCGTTGGCACGTAGAACATGTACCTCTATCTGGCTACCCGCCTACAAAACCAACATTCCCCCTCCCTTTTATGTTTTTTATTGAAAAACACCGCCTAATCTCCTATCCTCCCTGCTGAGGTTTTGACTGAGGTTAAAGCTTTTTGCTCGCTATGCTCTAAACTACTCGCATTGGAGACTGTATGAAGATTGGTATACCTAAAGAGATTCACCCAGGTGAAAAACGTGTGGCCACTACGCCTGAGGCCGCAGAACAAATTATAAAACTGGGTTTTTCCGTCCTGGTCGAAAGCGGCGCGGGGCTTGCCGCGAATATTTCTGACGAAGCCTACAAAGAAGTGGGCGTTGAAATCGTTGACAATGCCAAGACCCTGTGGAAATCAGCGGACATCGTCATGAAAGTTCGCGCGCCCGAACAGCACCCCGAGCTGGCGCTGGACGAAATTGACATGTTGTCCGAAGGCGGTCGTTTAATCAGTTTTATCTGGCCTGCACAAAATGATGTATTAATGCAAAAACTGGCGGCCAAAAATGCCACGGTACTGGCTATGGACAGTGTGCCGCGTATGTCCAGAGCGCAAAAGCTCGATGCGCTGAGCTCCATGGCCAATATTGCCGGTTATCGCGCCGTTATTGAAGCCGCACAGCATTTCGGGCGGTTTTTCACCGGACAGATTACCGCCGCCGGTAAAATTCCACCGGCCAAGGTACTGGTGATCGGTGCCGGTGTTGCAGGTCTTGCCGCCATCGGTACCGCAAAGAGCATGGGCGCTATCGTCAGGGCTTTCGATACCCGGCCCGAAGTTAAAGAACAAATTGAGAGCATGGATGCCGAGTTTTTGATGCTGGACTTTAAAGAAGAAGGCACCGGCACCGGCGGTTATGCCAAAACCATGTCCAAGGAATTTATTGAAGCTGAAATGGCCTTGTTTGCCAGACAGGCGATGGAAGTGGACATTATTATCACCACCGCGCTGATCCCCGGCAAACCGGCACCCAAGCTGATTACGGAAGGCATGGTTAAATCCATGAAGCCGGGGAGTATTATTGTCGATCTGGCTGCCGAACAAGGCGGTAATTGCGCATTGACTGAGAAAGATCAGGTTGTCGTCAAACACGGCGTGACGATTATCGGTTACAGCAATTTACCCAGCCGTTTGGCTAACCAATCGAGCCAGCTTTATGCTACTAACCTCAGGCATTTGTTAACGGAACTTTGTCCTGAAAAAAACGGTACGATCAACGTCAATATGGACGACGAGGTGATACGCGGCACCACGGTCATTAAAGAAGGCAAGATCACTTGGCCGCCGCCACCGCCCAAACTCTCCGCCGCCCCTGCCCCGCAAACCGAAGCACCTGCTTATGCATCAGTACAAGAACAAAAAAAGTCTGTCGTTCCTGACTCGATTAAACAATTTATACCTTTAGTTATTGTCGGATTGGCTCTGTTCGGCATTGGATCGGTTGCCCCTGCATCGTTTATGACGCACTTTACCGTGTTTGTGCTGGCGTGTTTCATCGGTTATCAGGTGATATGGAATGTGTCGGCATCGCTGCATACCCCTTTGATGAGTGTAACTAACGCCATCAGCGGCATTATTGTAATCGGCGCTCTGGTGCAGGTTTCCGCGCCGGACTCTAATATCAGCATCCTTGCCGGATTAGCGATACTCATTGCATCTATCAATATTGCCGGTGGCTTTTTAGTCACTCGTCGTATGTTAGAAATGTTCAGAAAATAACAGGAGAATATGATGTCCCAAAGTTTAGTTACGATGTCTTACATCGTCGCCACCATTCTGTTCATTTTCAGCCTGAGTGGTTTAAGTAATCAGGAAACAGCCCGCAAAGGCAATTATTACGGCATGTTAGGCATGGCGATTGCCATCATCGCTACCGCATTAAGCGCATCGGTTACCTCCTACGCCATTTTGATCGTTGCGTTGCTAATCGGCGGCGCTATTGGCGCTAGAGCTGCATTAAAAGTTGAAATGACGCAGATGCCGGAGCTGGTCGCCATCATGCACAGCTTGGTAGGTATGGCTGCCGTGTTGGTGGGTTATGCCAATTTTATGGATAGCTCTACCAACCTGGTCGGTGTAGAAAAGAATATCCATGAAATTGAAATTTATATTGGCATTCTGATCGGGGCCGTTACTTTTTCAGGTTCGGTCATTGCTTTTTGCAAACTCAGTGAACGTATTAGCGGCAAACCGATGTTATTGCCGGGGCGTCATTGGTTAAATCTGGGTTTACTGGTTGCAGCCATCGTTCTGGGTTGGATGTTTTTACAACAAACGGAAAACGGCGGCGGTTCTCTCCCCTTATGGATTATGACTGGGATTGCGCTGGTGTTCGGCATACACATGGTCATGGCTATCGGCGGCGCTGATATGCCGGTGGTGGTGTCCATGCTCAACAGCTATTCAGGATGGGCCGCTGCGGCAACCGGCTTTATGTTAAGCAACGATTTATTGATTGTGACCGGCGCATTGGTCGGCAGCAGTGGTGCTATTCTGAGTTACATTATGTGCCGCGCGATGAATCGCAATTTTATCAGCGTTATTGCAGGGGGATTTGGCACCGGCTCGGGTGGCGAAGCAGCCGTCATTGAAGGCGAAGTTCAGCCTATCAGCGCCGACGAAACCGCGCAATTATTGCTGGATGCAAAAAACATCATGATCATTCCAGGTTACGGTATGGCGGTTGCGCAAGCTCAGCACACCGTTAATGAAATCACCAAGCTGCTGCGCGATAAAGGCAAAAAAGTCGGTTTCGGCATCCATCCGGTTGCAGGAAGAATGCCCGGTCACATGAACGTGCTGTTAGCCGAAGCCAAAGTACCTTACGACATCGTTTATGAAATGGACGAAATCAATGAAGATTGGGCACATGTTGACGTATCCATCGTCATCGGCGCTAACGACATCGTCAATCCGTCAGCGCTGGACGATCCCAACAGCCCGATTGCCGGTATGCCGGTACTGGAATGCTGGAAAGGTGAAACCACTGTCGTACTTAAACGCAGTATGGCGTCAGGCTATGCCGGTGTCGGTAATCCGTTATTCGTATTGGAAAACACCCGCATGTTGTTTGGCGATGCCAATGCGACTATGCAGGCGGTATTGAAGGCGTTGAAGGGGTAAGGCATTTATCGCGAAGACACGAAAAAACGAAGTAACAGCTTCGTGTCTTTGCGGTTAATTGTTTATTTATAGCGCTTGTTTGTCCGAAACAATTCCGCCATTTTCCACACGATTCCGGCCATTATGCTTGGCTTTGTATAAGGCGGAATCGGCTGATTTAACCAAGCGGGTAGCAATTTCACTGTTGATTGAAATAGATGTGCTATCAGGCACGTAAGTCGACACGCCTATAGAAACGGTGACCGAAATGGAAATATCATTAACTGCAATGACTAACGTCTGAATAGCTTTGCGTACCCGTTCTGCAATTTCCAGAGCCCTGGGCGCATTGATATTTGATAATAAAGCAACAAATTCTTCTCCGCCGTAACGAACAAAGATATCATTGTCTCTCAACTGGTTTTTGATGGCGGCCGCCACCATAGACAGAACCACATCGCCACCTTGATGACCATACTTGTCATTGACTGACTTAAAAAAATCTATATCAAAAAACTGGCAGGATAACGGCTCTGCGTTGCGTTGACAGTAATTTAACTCTTCGCCTATCCGCTGCTCCAAAAAACGTCTGTTATTAACACCTGTTAATGCGTCGATGTAACTACCCCGTTTTATTTCTTCGAAGTGAAGATTATTTTCCAGGCAAACACTAATTATAGAACTGAGGTGTTCAATGAAATCTGTAGCCATATCATCGGCGAACCTATCCAGATGATAGCTGCCGAGATTTAAAGTCCCCAGATATTTGCTTCGTCGAGTTAAGGGCGTAATGGCAACACTGACTGGCTGTTTTTCAGTGTGCGAGAAAAAGTCAGCGCATTGGCTATCTTCATACACGCCAATATAAGGCTGAATGGCAGTTGATTTTATAGGCGTTTCGCTACCCAATAGCATTAAACCGTTTGTTGAGCCGCATGGATAACCATTATCAATAAGCGTTTTTTCGATTTCACCTGTTTCATCAATCAGGCATAAGCTGATCACATCAAGATCAAAATAGTTTTTAGCCTCTTCAAGCAGATGGTCAATAATGTCAGGTAAGGAATTGAGCTTTAGCAATCTTATTTCAAACGCCCGAAATTTCTGTAAAGTAATGCTGTTTTTCTGGACGCGCTCAAACAGGGTTTCTAAATGGCTTTGTAGCGCAGCTAAATCAGTGGTTAAATCTTCTTCCACGTTATTCTCTGAATAATTAAGGCAACCCTGTAAGCCTAGCAGTTTTCTGGAAAACTGCTGAGACTGTCATGTGTATACTGCGTAGAGTGTTGATGTTATTTTTTATGTTTGTGCTTAGCCGCTGTCTATTTGTTCTTGTTCCGCTCTACTTTATCAGGCTTATTAATCGTTTTTATTTAAGCTGGTATTGACTGGCAAGAGCAACCGTTTCTTCGGTCATTCGACCGTCAAAAAACGGTATGCTCCTGGCATATTTTCTCGCTATCGCTTTGACTAAGCTGTTCTTTGGTTAAGCCGCAGACAAAGCCATCCGAAGTTCTGGTGAAATATTTACATGTTTTGCACAGCCCGAATGATTGGGATTTATTGGCTTTTTGCAATGCAGTCAATGCATTAACAAAAACATTTTCCTGGCTTTCATTTTCTTCGAATATTACCGAGGCCTGACTGTATAAATCTGTCGGGCGGGCTTTATTCAAGATAGCATCGCCCTCAGCCACAAGGCTAAGATGCACCATGCGCCGATCATTTACATCGGCTGTTTTTTTTATGTAGCCTTTTTTTTCCAGCAACAGCAAAGTTTGGGAAACGGTGCCGCGGGTCATACCCAGGTAATTGGTGAGCGCTGCCGGGGTATCGCTATAGCGGTTGCAGCGAGACAAATAGTCCATTACCTGCAAATGGACCGGTTGCAAGCCTAATTCTGTACACTTTTTACGTTCTTCAGACCGAATCAGCGCTGACATCCGCTCGATCAGATCAAATACATCAACTTTTTCCATAGAGCCTGTAAACATTTATTAATGTTGACAAAAAATAATATTTTATCACAATTTATTAAGTATCGAATCGATATTGTTGCTGTGTCAGTAAATTTTCACGTGTTTGTTCAGTAATTGAATTTATTTGTTGCCGCTAAATAGGCTATAGCAGCGGCAGGGGCACAGTCCGCTATGGTCATATCTGATTGAATGATGGTTATCGGGAATAAATCGGAAAAATCCAGATAAGGACGGCCTAAGTTTAATGCAATCTGTTTAACCAGAAATCGACCTACCCCGGCACCGATTAATGGGCTGTTTTGTGGAAGTTTATGTTGGGATAATCGAGTTTCGCAGCCGCGTTGTATTTGCTGTATTTGTCGGCCTCGGATGTTTTCGGCGAATTGTTGCCAACGCGGCAGTTCATCGGGATAAAAATCACAACCTATCATCCTCGATAAACGTCTTGCGCTGGCTAAAACAGTTTTTTCCGCACCATCCGCAGTGTCGGTTTGATCGTGCATGTCATTGAGTTCGCCGGTGACCCGGTAAACATCGGCCATGGTGGCGAAATACTCAGCCATCAGACCGATTTTTTGGCCTTGATCCTGTGCTGTTTGCGTAACGGCCATCACCGCAGTCCTGACAATACCGGTATAAATCAATTCTTCAGATATTAAACGCTGATAATCGGTGTAACCTTCCGCCAGCACTTGCCCGTCATTGAGTAAGAGTATATCCGTGGTGGTGCTGCCGGTATCGACAAAAAGCCCGTTGCCCAACTTTTGCGCGGCAAATGAAGCACTCGCCAGCCAGTTGGCAGAAGCGATAGACGTATAATGCCTAGCTTCAACCTGCGTGTCTTTCAGAAAACTTTCCTGGCCTGCAAAAACCAGTATTTCTGATACCGGCAACAGGTTGATCATGGTTTGAATGATTTGCTTAACACCATCATTCCTGTTATCAAACAAATCGACCAGTTCACCGGTCATGGTTATGGCATGACGAGAAGTTGAGTCCGGCAGTTCCTGCATAATAGCGGTTACAGCATGTTGCAGCTGAGCTAAGCCCTTCCACAACGGACACGGTTGCTGATAAACGGCGATAATCTCACCACAGCTATTGATTACCGCTGCTTTAACATGAGCGCCGCCTATGTCCCAACCCATAATGTTAGTTTGCATGAGTTTCCTGTTGTGCTTGAACGGTAATGGGTCTGTTGTAGGCCGGGTTGAGTGCCGGCTCGCCATGCAGTAACTGCAAAACAGCCTCGACAATATTGATGCCTAAAGCATCATAGATACCGACAAATGAAGTGGTCAGGCGGGGATTTATTTCGAGCACCCAGGTCCGCTCGTTTTCTATCAAATCGATACCCGCATAACCCCATAACTCAGGCAAGGCTCGGGCTATTTTATCAATCAATGGCTGATACAGGCCAAGGTCTGGATGGTGATTCACCACGATGTCTGTCAAGTGATATTGTTGGTTGATAAACTCAAAACGCTGTAAATTGGCACATACTAGCCAGCCGCTGCCTTCCTTGAATAAACACGAAAGACTGGTTTTTGTGCCGTGAAGATGCGGTTGTATGACATATCCACTTTTTCGTACAGTCATCTGCTCAAAGTCCTGCCGGGTTGTGAGAACATAACTGTCCGCACAACCCACGCCATCAATCGGTTTAACTATCCATTCACCGGAGGAGGAATAATCATCAACCATTCGGGTAGGAACAGCGGCTATATGATGCCGGTTGAGTAGCTCATAAGTTTTGAGTTTGTTACCGGCAATAGCAACGGCCGTTGCAGGTGATGTCAGTAGTATCTTGCCTAATGATTCAACCGTTTGACACAAGGTTTGTAAAATACCGTCAAACTCCGGCGCTATCGGCCATATCAAGTCGGATTGCTTAACCAGTCGAGCGAATTCTTCTGTAATGTCATGCTCCGGCCTGATAATAACGGCGTTTATGCCTGTCATGCCTATTGAATCGATAAGCCGCCAGTCGAACATGACGGTTATTTCAAAACTTTTTAATTGGATCAGGTTATCGAGCAACGCATTGAGCATCAATCTCCCTTCACTAGCCAGGGAGTCCGGCAGCTCCTGCTTATTAAAGCCGCCGCCAGTGATATATTCGAACACCAGAATTTTCACAATACTCAATAAACAACTATAAAATAGAATGTAATATTGTATCATCAGTCCAAAACTTACTTTGGACTCAAGCTTTGTTTTTTATGAAAATAATCCCGGTAATAGATTTAAAAAACGGTGTCGTAGTGCACGCTCGGCAAGGCAATCGCGAACACTACCAACCCATTAACACTGACTTGTGCAAGTCCTCTGATATTTTTCAGGTTATTGAGGCATTCCTGGGTATTTATGAGTTTGATACTGTCTATATTGCAGACTTGGATGCGATCACTCATCAAGGCAATCATAACCATTTAATAACCGACGTACTGACTCGTTTTCCGCAAATAATATTTTGGATAGACAAGGGTTATCAAAAATACGACGAGGGCACACAGCTTCCCGGCAACACTCTGCCTGTTTTAGGAAGTGAATCTTATCGAAATGATACTATTTCAGAAATCAAAGCCTATAAAAACAACTTTATTCTTTCGCTGGATTATTCAAATACGAATACTTTGGGTGCGGACAGTCTTTTTTCAGACCACACTTTTTGGCCTGAAAATATCATCATCATGACGCTGGAGCGCGTGGGCAGCAACCATGGTCCCGACTTGAACAAACTAACTGATTTTTGCAGGCAATACCCGGACAAAAAATTCATTGCCGCAGGCGGTATAAGAAATAAACAGGATTGTGTGCTTTTGAGTAAGGCGGGAATTCATCAGGCGCTTGTTGCCAGTGCGTTGCACTCATGCACTATTAAATCTGAGGATATTGCAAAAATTTCAGGCAAAAAAATACCCCATTAAACCGGGGTATTTTTAGCATTCTTGATAACTAAATAAAACTTAGTTAGCAGCGAATGGATGTACAGCAGTACCTTTAGCAGCAACAACTTCAGCTGCAGTAGGAGTACCAGCAACAGCACGTTTCAGAGCTTCTTTAGTAGCTTCGTAGTTGTATTGTTGGATTTTAGCATCGTCTTCTGCAGCCCAGTGAATGAATACACCAACTGATACGAATAAATCATCAGCTTCAGCAGCAGGGATTGTGCCGTCTTCTACACAATCAGCAACAGCCATAGCAACACCGCGTTGTGCTGGGCCAAACATTTGAACAGCTTGTTTTGCGCCTTTGATTGTTACTTTGTTGAACATAACAGTTGAAGGTTTAACCATCAAGTTAGGTGCAACAACAGCTAACAAGCTAGAAAAGCCGTCTTTGTTGTTTGTTAAGCAGTTTGCAAATGCAGTTTCAGCTGCTGAACCACGTGGTCCAACCATCAAATCGATGTGGGCAACTTCGTTGCCTTCACCAACTAAAGATTCGCCAACACATAATTTATTGATTTTAGCCATGCTTGTTATCCCCTGTGAAGAAAAAAATGAAAAAATTGAATCTACTATCGACATTATTAATGTCCCCTTATTTGTTTTTAACAAATTCCTTTTGAAGCCCTATTAGTAACCGTATTGTTACTGATTAAGATCCTCTAAAAATGCCGTCAATACTGTCGCCACAATCATGTCGGCTGTAGTACCCGGATTTATATCATAAAGCTTAAGCTCCTGATCCAGACAAAAAAGCAATGGCTTTATTTGCTCAGGATTATCAGTTTTAGACAGCTCCTCACTGAGCTGGGCCATTTTGGTAGCTATCATCTCAGAGTACTGATCTCCGTATTTCCTTTCGATATGACTATCGGGAAATTGACTCAGCATGTCAGCATACACTGCCACTGCAGCCCAATTCCGGTCACCCCATCGATCAAGACTAATATTATACCTTAAAAGTAGGAAATTAAAAATATCTTGATAATCAGTTGTGTATTGGAGTGCAATACGATCTTTTGCGCCGGCTATTTTCATCGCTTCAGTCAATGTAACCGAGGCTTTTTCATTGACGTCCTGCTGATCGGAACTACCCAAACCACCCGGCGATGCCAACGTTATGGCCTTAAAAACCCAATCGGCATCTTCTATCGTTGTCTCGGCAATAACCTTGCTGACCGCCTGCCTTAAGGTTAATTCTGAGTCTTTGTGACTGATAGCCTGAATCAATGGCGCACAAAGTAAAACAATACCTAAATTGGTATTGCAACCTACCGCCTCGCGGGTTGCCTTGACGGCATAATAGATTTTCTCGCCCAATGAATAATCGGGATTACAAAGAGGTTCCGCACTGACTTTGGCACTGGTTCTGAAATCGGCCACGGTCATATCATGACCCTCCGCATAAACACTGACATTGCCGGGCTTAAATGCCTGCACGTCAACCTCGCAGGCTTGCCGATAAAGCTCGCTGAGTTGCTCCGGTGAAATCATAATGCGGCTACACGCAACTCAGGTTTGTTTTTGTTCATCTTGCGGGTAATTAAATCGTCCGCCATCAGCCCGGCAATATTGACATCGCAAACGCTTTCCAGTCCTTTCCAGGCCGGTATGCTGTTAACTTCAATGACCGTGCAACGCCCTTCCCTATCCCGAATAATATCGACGCCGGCATAATCCATCGATAATGCGGTCGTCGCTTTAACGGCCAAATCGACCATTTCGGGTTCCAAATCAATCAGCTCGCAGGTGGCGCCACGGGCAACGTTATTGAGCCAGAATTTTCCGCGTCTGCGCATCGCTGCAACCGCCCGGCCGTTAATCACAAAAACGCGATGATCGGAAAATCCGGCACCTTCGCAATGAACAAAACGTTGCAGGTAGTAAACGCCATGACTGCCGGTCAGCCAGAACAAGTCGGTCGATTTTTCAATGCGGCGTATACCCTCGCCTTGCGAACCGAACAAGGGCTTGCTGATCAATAAATTACCCTGCTTCAATTCGGCTTCCGCAATCCTTAACGCCTCATCCCGATCACGCAATACCCAGGTCATCGGCGTCGGCAGTCCGGCATTGTGCAGTAAAAAGCTGGTCATGGCCTTATCGACACTGCGCTCTACCGCATGGCCGTCATTGTAGACAGGAATCGCCATCGCCTTTAGCGCATGCAGAAAATCCAGATACAGCACCACCTCTTCAAGCGAACCGCCGGGAACGCCGCGCACAAAAGCCGCATCGGGAAGCGCGTGCTCAAAGCCTGGAATAAAGATCGGTTGCCTACCGGGTTCGATTGCAAACCGGCATTGGGTCAGCGAAACGTAATCGCAGGTGTAGCCACGACTGGCAAAGGCCAAGCTTAATTGTTTGCCATGCCAGCCGGGATCATCGGTAAAAATTGCTATTCGACCCACGCCTACGCTCTACGCCCCAAACGACTGGTCCAACAAAGCATTATCGAGCTTGCCTGCGCGGAAACTTTTGCCGGATTCCATCGCAGTCACAATAACGCTGGCCGGACTGAACAACATCGCATCGATTTTAAAGAAGTCGTATTCATACTGCTTAAAGATATCCGCAAACGGTTTACCGTAATCTTTAGAGGTTGAACTGGGCAGCTCATTAGCCAGCTTTTCAGCCTCTTCGTCGCTGCCTTTTACAAAGATATGCACCTGACCGGCAAATAAAATCGCATCATTGGTACGCCCCATGGCTTTGACAAAATTCGGATGCGGAGGACAGATAGGCGCGCTGCCGCTACCGTCGATGATATTTTCCAATGGAAAATGCAAGGCATGAGCCTTGTGCATAGCGACTTCCAATACTCGTGCAACAACCTGTACGCCACCGGCCAGACTGCTGGTCGGAGTAACAATGATAGTCAGTTTGGATGGATCGAGCTTGCAGGCGGCGGCGACTTTTTCAACGATTTCAACCGGCGGAACCGCATCGTTTTCAATCACTAAGACAGTGGAATCATTGCTATCCTGATAACCCAATTCTTTGTACAAATCTTCAACCGGTTCCTGCTTGCCGTTTTTTAGCTTGGTTGCCATAGCACGCGCAGGGCCTGAACCTAAGGCGTAATATTTCTCATGAGACAAGCTCCAACCTGCATATTGACTACCCAAACAGCCCAGAACCGGATTCCCTGTGTGTACGTTTACCGACAGTGGCCAATTATCGGTATAAGTGCTGTGACTGATAGTTACAGTGCCCATGCCGCCCAGGCAGATTTCAGCAATAATGCGCCCCGCCTCGATTCCGCCCGGCACTTTAATGCCCGCGTCGATGATGGTGCAGCCATTGGCTAATTTTTCCACGCCTAAACGCAATTTGTCGGCATTATCGAGCAAATGCTGCACCAAGGGCTGGGTCAATTTGTTAACGCTGGCTGTATATTCCATGAGGGTCAAAACCTTTCTAGTTTATTAATGATAAGTTGTTGTTTAGTCAGCAGCTGCTCTGCAACTGACCGTGAGTTTTTTGGGTGGGCAATAATACTGCACAATGGCTGTCCTGCGCGACACATATTGCCGGATTTGGGCAAATCCATACACCAATCCGGCCATTCGAAATGATCGGGAATAAGTAAATCACTCTCGGCATAAACGATTTGATAGCCGGTCTGCGGGGGTCGCCCAGTTTCTGACAACTGGACGGCTAAAGTCGTCCCCATGCAGGATTGAATATGTCTGCCCAGCAAATCCTTGCCATATAACTGCATACTGGCTGAGGGCCGTGGATTGATTTCCAGAACATAACTGCGATCATCCGCATGAATAAAATCCAGCGAATTTAAGCCTTTCAGCGCAAACACCGGAATTATTTGTTTTAGCCAGTCCGTTAGCACCGCTTTGTGTGCATCCGGCAGATCAGCACTATTGCTTACCCCTGAAAAAACAAATTCCTGAGCTTCGCTTAAACGAACAGACCATTGGCTATTAAAACCAATAACTTGCACCTGCTGACCGTCAGCTAAAAACAGCGCCGAATACGACGCACCGGCTTGAAATCTTTGCCAGTAAACCGAATTATCGGCAGCATCGGCATGATAACGTTGTATCCCGACACCGCCCTGCCCTTGCATAGGCTTAATCAGCCAACCCTCTGTATAATCAGGCGGGCTAAAAACAACTTGAGGATACGGAATGTTTAATGCATCGAGCCTTGAAAAAAACGCCTGTTTATCCAGTTGCCTTGCAAAAATATCAGGTTGATTACCCAGTATAATCAAGCGACTATTTAGATAATGCAGACTTTCCGGAAAACATTCAAAACCGCTGCCGTAAATAACACGGGTTACCGCATAACGCTCGATAAAATAATCCACGGCAGGAGTCAGGTCTTGTTCGGCTAATGACTTTACCTGACGAAAATCTTCTGCATAAGCTTGTGTGTCCAGATCGGCGAACAGGTCAATGACCAGCGGCCTTAAGCCCGTATTTTTTGCAGACTGCGCCAGCATTCTTGCTGAGCCGGCAACTATCAATATCGTTTCCACGCTACATCACATGCTAATCAACAAAAACAGCGCCTCCACTATTCCGCGCACTGGCAACAACAAAACTCAATTTATCGAAATGCGCAAATTCCCGTCTGGCCTGATCGGCAATCGATTCAGCCAACTTCACTCCATCAATAGCGCAAAACCCGGTCGGCCCCCATGAGGTCTGACCAATAGCCACCGCACCTTGTCGTTCCAGCCATTGCATGGCAGCGGCAACTTCGGGACTGGTAAAAACGCCGCCCTGAGCCGAGGAAAAATGCTCGCCAACCGAGCGTTGCAACTGACTGATCACATCGCCGAAATTAATAATGTCGTTTTCAGCTACCGCAGGGAGTCCTTGCATCAGCAATAAGTAGCATAACCGCGCGGCTTCCTGTTGGGGAAAAGGCGGCAGCTTTTTAAAGGCCTGTATTTCCTGTTGACCATGCAAACCCTGACCGCGCTGATCGAACACCAGAATAAACCGCCAGTCATCGGGTATATCCATGTGCGCCAGCACCGGTGGCGTGATGGTTTTTTCGCCGCGACCGCCATCGACAACAAGCCCGCCCTGCTCAAAAACGCCGATGCCGATACCGGAACGCAAGCCTCGGTCGGTCACGGCGGCAATTTCACGTATGCTAAGCCCCAAGCCGTAAAATTCATTAAGCGCCGTGCCGATTGCCAGGGACATTTGCGTGCCTGAACCCAAGCCTACATGCTCAGGAATAGCGGTTTCAATGGTTATATTGAGTTTGTCTGATACGTGTAGAACCTCGCACAACATGGACACACACTTTTCCGCCCGCTGTGCGGCGGGACCGGTGACGGCGAGTTGTTCGGCAGCGGCTACCGACAGGCTGGTGCTGATTTCATTAAGCGCAACGCCGATGCTGCCGAAATGCCGGCCCAATGATCCGCTTAAATCAATAAACCCCATATGCAATCTGGCAGGGGCAATGACTGAGATTTTAGAGTGTTTAACTATCAAGGTTTGTGCTGTGTTGTGCTGCAAAAATAGCTCGAAGTATACATGATCGACCTATCGGCTGCGAACTAAGCGCGAATGATATGGGTCAATTGTTCCAAATCGCTGATCATCAAGTCGCACAGTTCAACTGTCAGCGGATCGACTCGCGCTATCGATGGTATAAACACCGAAACTGCCCCCGCTCTGGATGCCGCCACGATACCGGTATGAGAATCTTCAATCACCAGACACCGGCTGATGTCTACTTGCAACAACTCGGCGGCTTTTAAAAAAATATCCGGTTCCGGCTTGCCTTGCAGGACGTGATCGCGGGTGATAATGATTGAAAAAACCTCTTCGATTCCTGCCAGTTCAAGACATTCCAGTGCATTTTCGGCCAGGCTGTTAGTCGCCAGGCAATAAGGTATTTTTTGCCGGATCAGCAATTCCAGCAATCCGATAAAGCCGTGTTTGATTTTTATACCGTGAATATCAACGTGTTCACGCCAAAAGTCGCCACTTAAGCGATTAAACGTTTGCACATTAAACTCAGCCCCGCAATATTCAATCAGTTTCAGTTCTACATCCTGATAATGGCGCCCTGATAGCGACCGGCAAAAAGCATCTGAAAAATCATAGCCCATAGCGTTTGCAGCCTGTTGCCAAGCGATAATGTAGGTACTCTCGGTATCCAAAACCAAGCCGTCCATATCGAATATAACCGCAGAAAAATCAGCTAACTTAAGCACGGAATAACCTTGATATATTCCCCGTGTGCTTCACGACTGGAGCCGACTACGATGCGTTTAACGCCGTGTTGGGATTGTTCCAGCACGCCCGACACTTCGACCATTTCACCGTTAACAGCCTGCCCTGTATAAGTCGCCGTAAAGCTGACAATAGCATTGATCTGCTGATGATCTATTTTAAATTCAGCCGGATAGTCGAACGCGTGAGCATCATTAATCACCCTGCACTGTAAAGTAATCGCCCCGCATTTTTGATACACGACAGCCTCGGAATTTGCGCAACGATCAATAAAATTCAAATCGAATTTTCGTCCGTTAATCACGGCCTTGTTGCATTTGCGCCGCTCATGCCAGACATAGTCACCAAAACTCAACTCGCACGAACGGCGCTCGTAAGATTGCTGCCAATCCCGATCATTCAAGGCCTGTAAATGTCCCTGTTCGATAAGCTTGCGGGTAATTGCCCGGCATTGGTGAAAAATATCCCTACCGTAACAGACCAAATCAATATCCGAACTTTGATTTTGCACACCGACCAGAATGGATCCGGTGACGCCGGTTTGCGCCAAATCCAGACCGTATTGCTCAAATAATTTGCATAACCTGAATAAATCGCGTTCGACAGCATCATGCCGGGGTGCCTGCATAAGCTGTTGCAACCTGTGTTTGGGCTGATGATGCTTGACGATCCGGTCTGCGTCGACCGCATGCAAATGCGCATCCAAGACCGTAGAGTAATGCAGGTAATCGGAATGCTGTTGTTGCAGAAGATTATTGGCTTGCTCAGTTGCAACCTTTTTCCAGCCGGAAGGCGTAAGCACATAGCGCAAAAAGCACAGCACTTTACCGCCTTCCAGACCCTGTTCCACTACAGCAAAAATAAGCCCTTCAGCGGTTTCAATAAAATCCTTGGCAAAAAACATGACTTAAGAGATGAGCCGGGCTATTTTTTGTCGCAAGCGTAAAACGCATGAAACCCTACTAGGCAAGCAGCACGCATCATGCCTAGTAGGCGAATTTACGTTGATCCATTGCGGCTGGCGCGGTGAAGAACTTTTTAAAATAAGGCATAAAGCTGACAGTAATCGGTATGGAATAAAAACAATACATCGCCGCCGCTTCGCCGGTCGACACGCCGAATACCCACTGAGGCATAAACAGCGTCATAATCGCCATGCCAAAATGATACGAAGCGATGCGCCAGTTATCTTTCCAGACAAAACCGCTAATCGCCAAAGCAAAAAACGAACCGTGCGTAACCAGCAAACCATATGCACTGGCGATGTGGTAACCGATATGGTATTTACCTATAAACAAACACGAGACCATATTGCCTATAAAATTCGGTGCAATTTCGAATAGTTGTAGTTCTTTTGGCAGAAAACTGAAAATCAAAAATGACGAACTGAGGATTACCCCGGTGATGGTGGCTTTTTTCAGCGCGGTTTTATCGGATGAATAAGTCGCCAACGCAGGCATAATCGCCAGTGCTTGCAAACTGATATGGTAGACCGATAGCTCACTCAGAAATTGATTCATGCCATAACCGCACTGATCTGCGACCGGATAGCCAAAATACTGAATAAATTCCATCAACGAAAAATGAAAAATGGCATAAGACCTGGCAACCCGAACCCACAACGGCTCGCTTTTATCCAGATAAGTAACACTAGATGCGGCCAGTCCAGCCAGACCCAAACCCAGAGACATATCAGCACTAAAACACATAAATTATTCCATAACTCATTGTTGTTAAAAAATTGCGCCAAAAAATTACCTTTAATTTTTTGTAGAAGTTTTTTTATTTTACAGGCTTGAAAGTATCATGACCACCCGGTCTGGTTCAAAAATAATTATTTTGCTTCTGAAACCAGCGTATGAGTAATTGCGATAGCCGTTCAAGTTGAATCTGGCAGCATACCGGAATAAGGAGCTTGCGTAATATGGGATTTCCTGGCTTCGAATACCCTGTATCCCGGTGCACTTCACGTATAGCGATTTCGATGCACAGGTGATACATTCTATGCATGTCCCTATCATGATGCAAACCGCAGCGGCTCAAAGCAAGATTCCTTGTGTATATCATTAAGAAAAAAAGAGGCACTCGCTCTTGTTCCTCTGAATAACAGAACCATTATCCAAAAACAAACAGAGCAACACTCCGAGACAGAGTAAGAAATTTCCCGATAAATGATGATTTTTTGAAGCTGTTTTACATTTCAACGGAATTTTATCGTACCGTTGAACATCACAAGCCCCGCTTAATAAACAGTTTATAACCTTAGCAATAAAATTTTGGCCGCAAATAAGGCGCGATTTAAGACTTTTGAATATTTTCGACAAAATAGGAAAAACGTATGACCAGTCTTTACCAGATCAAGATAGTCATTCTACTGTTAATAGCCGTGCTCGCTTTGACAACGGTCGCGCGCAAGCTTGCCATTCCTTATCCCATTCTGCTGGTGGTCGGGGGTTTGGTCTTGAGTTTCATACCCGGCCTGCCCACAGTTCATCTTGATCCGGATCTGATATTTCTGGTGTTCCTGCCGCCGCTTCTTTGGGCGGCCGCCTATTTTACATCTTGGCGAGATTTTCGTGCCAACGCCCGCCCGATCACACTATTGGCCGTGGGCTTGGTACTGGCCACGACGGCAGCAGTTGCTAGTGTCGCCTATGCCGTGCTGCCCGGCCTTGGGTGGGCCGAAGCCATTGTTTTGGGAGCCATTGTCTCTCCCCCCGACGCTGTCTCGGCTACTGCAATCATGAAGCAACTTCATCTCCCTCGCAGGGAAATTTCCATACTGGAAGGCGAAAGTCTGGTGAACGATGCGACCGCTCTGGTACTTTATCGGGCAGCGCTTGTAGCGGTGGTCAGCGGAAACTTTGAGCTGAGCAATACAGTCATGGACTTCTTTCTTGCGGCAACCATGGGCATCGCTGTCGGGATCGTCGTGGGCGTCGTGAGTTGCTGGGTTTTACGACTGACCGAAGATAGTTTCAGTGAAATCGCCATTACGCTGTTGGTGCCTTACATTGCCTGGGTCCTGGCCGAACAGGCCCATGCCTCTGCTGTCTTGGCTTGCGTGACTGGAGGCCTTTATATCCGCCAACACTTCAGCGCAATCGTCGCACCCATTACCCGAATTCAGGCCAAGGCGGTGTGGGATCTTCTCGTATTTATTCTCAATGGCATCATTTTCATCCTCATCGGTCTGCAACTTGACACTCTCCGCGAGGCGATTCCGACCAGCCAACTAGGTCTACTCACCGTGAACGGCTTACTGGTAAGTGCGACAGCCATCGTTGTCCGTCTGGTATGGGTTCCTGTTGCGGCCTGGGTACCACGATTCCTGAGTCCCTCGCTACGGGCGCGCGACCCGATGCCGTCCTGGCCGAATCTGTTTATCCTCGGCTGGAGCGGCATGCGCGGCGTTGTCTCCCTGGCTGCCGCATTGGCCCTGCCGTTGGCCACTGTCGCTGGAACTCCTTTTCCCTTTCGTGCGGAAATAATCTTGATAGCTTTCATGGTGATTCTGGTCACATTGGTATTGCAAGGTTTGTCATTTCCGATGTTAATCCGCATCTTGAATTTAGATGACGACAAAAGTATCAAGCATGAGGAAAGGCAAGCCAGGGAACGCGCAGCAACGGCAGCGCTGGCGCTTCTTGATGCCATGACCAATGAAGACTGGCCGGTTCCTGATCATATCGAACAGCTGCGGATCCATTACAGTCGTCGCTTGCAACGCAATGTCGATGTCGAAGTTCCCGGCAAGGAAGGTACGAAAGACGTAACCGAGGCATTCAGGCGTTTGCGGCACGAGACCCTGACAGCGGAACGATTGACTGTGATTAGTCTTCGGAACGACGACGTGATCAGCGACGATGTCCTGCATCGTCTTGAACATGAGCTCGATGTCGAGGCACTACGGATCGGCATCGGCGAACTGCGAGTTTCATCCGGTCGGCACTCTAAAAAGCCATAGGCATTGAAAGTTACTGTATAAAACGTAGCCGTTAAGCGCATTAATCCAGATATTATTGGGGCTAGTACTCAGTCAGTCTTGTTATGTCGCGTAAAAATTGTTTAGCTCAGCGTAAATCCGCTCATCCTTCGACAGGCTCAGGACGAACGGATTTACTTTTACCCGTGAATACCGAAATGCCTCACGCTTGCTAGTTTTTTATCCAGTGAATATACTAGCCTCCGTATAATTTGCTTCAGGTATTCATGGACTATCGTCCGCAGAATTGAAACGGGAAGTTGGTGAGTTTGCTTAAGATGCAAACAAAGCCCGCGCTGCCCCCGCAACGGTAAACAAGAAAAAGGTTGGTAAACGCCACTGTGTGACGCATGGGAAGGCGCTAACCTTGAAAGTTCACAGATGACTTTCAACTTGTAAGCCCGGAGACCGGCCTGAAGTGATAATCGAATTTGTGCGCGGAGGGCGCCCAGATGGATTGCTCTCCTTCGCGTCCGTCCTGCACTTTCTCCTGTACAGATTATTTCCGCCGGAAACGTACCGGCTTCGCTGTCTCTTTACCCAGGAGAAAACACATGTCATCAACACCTGTTTTGCTCGATAACGCTCAAACCCAAGCCCGTTCTGAAGTCTTAAAAGATAAAATCCTGCCCGCTATGCTGGCCGGTATGCTTGGATTATCTCTGCTGTATGCCGCCGGTTTCGCCGAAACCGCACAATTGCATAACGCTGCCCATGATGGACGACATTCCGCCAGTTTTCCGTGCCATTAATGTTTAATCTGACGACCTTCAGAGAGCTTGTTGTTGCGGCTCTCTGGACGGGCTTACTGGCGGGTTTGTTATTAACCGCCGTTCAACAAATTCAAGTCATCCCGACCCTGCTCAAGGCCGAAGTGTATGAGGAAGCTGCAGTCGTTCCCAACGCGGAGAATAGCCACGAACACCATGACTGGCAACCTGAAAACGGCTGGGAGCGGACGTTTTTTACTGCAGTCGCTAATATCAGCCTGGGCGTTGGTTTTGCCTTATTGATCGGTTCAGTCATGTGCTTACGAGATCGCCCCGACAATTGGCGCAAGGGACTGTTATGGGGACTGGCAGGCTACCTGACCTTTTTCGTTGCCCCGTCTTTGGGCTTGCCGCCGGAAGTTCCCGGCACCGAAGCTGCCAAACTGGCGGACCGGCAGAGTTGGTGGCTGATAACGGTGCTTGATACCGGTTTCGGTTTATCCCTGCTGGCTTTTGCCCTTACCAGGACCAACAAATTTTTTGGTGTGGTATTACTCGCAGCCCCCCATTTAATCAGTGCGCCGCAGCCGGAAGTTCACAGCAGTGTCGCACCTGCCGAATTAGTGCAATCTTTTATAATCGCCGCTGTTTTTGCCAACGCTGTTTTTTGGCTGGCTATTGGCGGTTTGATGGGGCAGTTTTACAAAAAGGACTTATGAGAACCCACAACAAACACGTACTGATGTGTACAGGCCCGCGTTGCTCTGGTGATAATACGGAAGCGTTTCAACAGCTGGGCCAAAAAATCGATGCCCGCCCCCAGCTCAACGTAAAACGCACCCGCTCAAACTGTTTTGCGGTCTGCAAAAATGGCCCGATCCTGGTCGTTTATCCTGAAGGCGTATGGTATTCCTGTGCCGACGAGTCGGTGCTGGAGCGTATCGTCAGTGAACATCTCGAAAATAACACCGAAGTCAGCGAGCATGTTTTCCACCGCTTGGGTACAGGCGATGTCTAATATAGCATTGCTGACCCATGCGCCCAACGACCTGATGGTGCTGCAAAGCGCACTGGCGCAAATGCAGGAAGGTTTCCCGCAAGTAACCGGCATTAACTTGCAGGCATTGGAAAACGATGCGCAAATGGCCGAGCTGTTGGAACATCAGCTTGCTTCGGCGCGTATCATCGTGCTGCGCGTACTGGGCCGTCTCGGCAGCGTGCCCGGCTTTGCCGATCTGGTGCGTCAAGCCAAAAGCCAGGGACAACACTTAATCGCGATCAGCGGCACCGGAGAGCCTGACCCGGAATTAGCAGCCGCATCCACTGTATCATCCGATGTATTGCATCAGGTGCAGGCTTATTTTCAGGCGGGCGGCAGCGTCAATATGGCGCAGCTGTTACGTTATCTTTCCGATCATTTCTTGCTGACCGGCTTTGGTTTTGAACCCGCAGTCGATTTGCCGGAACACGGTATTTATCACCCCGATTTATCCCAAGATGCCGGCATGGAAGACTGGTTTGCCCTGCAAGCGCCGGAAAAGGCCAGCGTCGGCATCGTGTTTTACCGCGCCCATTGGATGAGCGGCAACACGCGCTTTATCGATGCGCTGGTTGACGCCTTAGAAAAACGCGGCCTGGACGTACTGCCTGTGTTCACTTCGTCATTGCGCGCAGGTCGCAGCGATGATGCCCTGCCCACGGCATTACAATACTTTAGCGGCGAACAAGGTGCGCATATCGACGTGCTGATCAACACCACCGCATTTGCAATGGGCGAAATCACCCCCGGCGGGGCCACACCCGCAGGCTGGTCGGTATCTGTACTGGAGCAGCTCAATGTCCCCGTGCTGCAAGCCATCACCAGCGGCATGATGCAACAGCAGTGGGAACAATCGGCGCGCGGCCTCAACCCGCTGGATGCGGCAATGAATGTGGTATTGCCGGAATTCGACGGTCGCATCATCACCGTACCGCTCTCGTTTAAAGCAAAAGCCTCCGGCCTGTCGAATGAACTGGTCGAATACGAACCCGTGCAGGATCGGGTCGCGCGCATTGCCCAAATCGCCTCGCGCTTTGCGCGGCTTAAACGCCTGGGCAATGCCGACAAGCGTATCGCTTTTGTGTTCACCAACTCCAACAGCAAGGCGTCGCAAATCGGCAACGCGGTCGGCCTGGATGCACCAGCGTCACTGATCCGGATACTTCAAGCCATGCAGACTGCCGGTTATAACATTGGCAAGCTGCCGGAAAGCGGCACGGCACTGATCCACGAACTGATCGACCGTTGCGCTTACGACAATACTTACCTTACTACCGAACAGCTAAGCCATGCCGTGGGCCGAGTATCTGCGACTCAATATGCAATGTGGTTTGACGACCTGCCCGTTGAGATGCAACAGAAAATGACTGCACAATGGGGAGCGGCACCGGGCGAGGCTTATGTGCATGACGGCCATCTCGCATTGGCAGGCATCGAGCTTGGCAATAGTTTCGTGGCATTACAGCCGCCGCGCGGTTACGGCATGGACCCTGACGCTATTTACCACCAGCCCGACTTACCTCCCACTCATCATTACTACGCGCTGTATCGCTGGTTGCGCGACGAATGGAAAGCCGATGCAATAGTGCATGTCGGCAAGCACGGCACGCTCGAATGGTTGCCGGGCAAAGGCGTGGGCTTGTCGGAAAACTGTTTCCCCGATGCGCTGTTGGCCGATATGCCGTTGTTTTACCCGTTCATTATCAATGACCCCGGCGAAGGCGCACAGGCCAAGCGCCGCGCTCATGCCGTTGTCGTCGATCACCTGACGCCGCCGATGACCACCGCCGACACTTACGGCGCATTGGCTCAGCTAACCCAATTGGTCGATGAATATTATCAGGTGGAAGTGCTTGATCCGGCCAAACTGCCGTTGTTACAGCAGCAAATCTGGGACTTGGTAAAAGAAACCAATCTGGATACCGATTTGCAAGCCCGGCTGTTGCATCATGATCACGATGACGACCATCATGGGCATCATCACGAACATGAGCATCACAATCATAGTCATGGTCATGACCATGAACACGATGGTGAACACCAACATAACGACCACGAGCATGACGGACACGACCATTGTCACCATGAACATCACGATCATAACCATGTCGATGAGCATGACGAGCACCACCATGCCGACCATCATCACCACAATCACGACGATGATCATGACCATGACGACGAAGACGGCTTACCCGAACTCCTAACCAAAATGGCCGGCGCCGATGTCGCGCATTTGATCGAAGACCTGGACGGCTACCTGTGCGAACTGGGCGCGGCGCAAATTCGCGACGGCTTGCATATACTCGGACAAGCACCCGAAAACGAACAACTAACAGACATGCTGGTCTCGCTGACCCGCTTGCCTAATCAGGACATTCCCGGACTGCCGATAGAAATTGCTAAGTTGTTCGGCCTGAGAATGGACTCGCTGCTGGAGCATCAGGGCCGCCGATTGGATCAAGCAATTCCCGAACTTGAAAAATTGGCAGGACGACCTTTACCTACTCACGCCGATGTTTTGGAAACTATCGAAGCGTTATGCAAGCAATTATTCAATGAATTGCAGGCACACGCTTGCTCAGAATCAGCCATAGACTTAGCCATTAGTGAAACCTTTGGTAACAGCACTGCCGATTGCAACGGTATAACACGCATACTGAACTTTGCCTGCCGCGAATTAGCGCCCAACCTCGCCCGTGCCACCGACGAAATCGACAACCTGCTGCGCGGCCTCTCCGGCGGCTATGTACCCGCAGGCCCCAGCGGTTCGCCGACACGCGGAATGGCGAGTATCCTGCCAACCGGACGCAATTTTTACTCGGTCGATCCGCGTAGCGTACCCTCCCAATCAGCCTGGCGCGTCGGCCAGCAACTTGCTCATGAAGTGCTGTCGCGCTACGTCCGCGAAACCGGCGATTATCCCGAAAGCGTCGCCATCAGCATTTGGGGCACCAGTGCGATGCGCACCCACGGCGATGACGTGGCGCAGATTTTAGCCCTGCTCGGTGTGCGCCCGGTATGGCAAGCCGAAAACCGCCGCGTGACCGGCGTCGAAGTCATCCCGCTGGACGAATTAAAACGCCCACGCATCGATGTCACGACCCGCATCAGCGGTTTTTTCCGCGACGCCTTTCCGCAACTGATCGATTTGATTGACGATGCGGTTAATGCCGTCATTGCGCTGGACGAACCGCTGTCGCAGAACTTTGTCCGCAAGCATTATCTTGCCGAACTGGGCGAATGGATAGGCCAAGGCCTGACCGAAGATGAAGCCTCACAGCGCGCAGCCTTGCGCATCTTCGGCGCCAAACCCGGCAGTTACGGCGCGGGCATCTTGCCGCTGATTCAGGAAAAAAACTGGCAGGCCGATGCCGATTTTGCCGAAGCTTATGTTAACTGGGGCGGCTATGCCTATGGCCGCAGCCAACAGGGCAATGATCAGCGCGATGCGTTCCGCACTAGGCTGTCCGGCGTCCAGGTGGCATTGCACAATCAGGATAACCGCGAACACGATATTTTCGACAGCGACGATTATCTGCAATTTCACGGCGGCATGATCGCCACGATCAGAGCCTTGACCGGCCAGCAGCCGCGCAAGTATTTCGGCGACAGCCACGATCCGTCACGGGCGCAAGTGCGGGACTTGAAAGAAGAGACCTTGCGGGTGTTCCGCTCCCGCGTGGTCAATCCCAAATGGCTGGACAGCATTCGCCGTCATGGCTACAAAGGCGGACTGGAACTGACCGCGACCGTCGATTATTTGTTCGGCTACGACGCCACCGCCCAGGTGATGGACGACTGGATGTACGAGCAAGTCGCCGAAACTTATGCGATGGACCCGGAAATGCAACGCTTTTTGGAGGAAGCCAATCCGTGGGCGCAAAACGCCATTGCCGAACGCCTGCTGGAAGCCGCCAGCCGCGGCATGTGGGCCGAGCCCCAGCAACAGACGCTGGACGCATTACAGGCTTTATACCTGCATAGCGAAACCTTGCTGGAGGCGCGCGGCGAGACACCGCGCGGGGCATGATGCCTATAGAAATATTTCTTTCTCCACGAAAAGCACAAAAATATTCATATAGCGAAGTAGGCCGGAATAAGGCCATCCAAGCGCGTAGCGCGAGGTGGCGTTTCCGGCGGATTCAGATGCTTGCCGGAAACGCCAATTCTCGCTATCGCTCGAATCAGCTTATTCCGGCCTACTTTGCCAACAATGCAGACTTGGGAACGAGCGTAAAATGAATCAAGCCACTTTCCCATTTTCCGCCATCGTCGAACAAACCCAGCTCAAGACTGCGTTGCTGCTGTGTGCCGTCGATCCGTCGCTCGGCGGCGTACTGATACGCGGCGACAAAGGCACAGCAAAAAGCACGGCGGCGCGGGCACTGACCGACATTCTGCCGCTGATCGAGCGGGTTGATGGGTGCGCGTTTAATTGCGCTCCCGGCGTGCCCTATCAGCACTGCGAAACCTGCAACACCGAACACGCATCGGCACAAGCGGACAGCGTGCCTTTCATCACCCTGCCGCTGGGTGCGACCGAAGACCGCGTCATCGGTACCCTGGATTTGGAGCAGGCGCTTAAAGGCGGCCAGCGCGTTTTCAAGCCCGGCTTACTGGCTGCGGCGCACCGGGGCATACTCTATATCGACGAAGTCAACCTGCTCCCGGACCATCTGGTCGATGTGCTGCTGGATGCGGCGGCGATGGGCGTTAATGCGGTGCAACGCGAAGGCCTCTCGGTCACCCACCCTGCCCGCTTCACGCTGATCGGCACGATGAATCTGGAAGAAGGCGATTTGCGTCCGCAATTGCTGGATCGCTTCGGCTTGATGGTTGAAGTGACCGCCCCGCGCGACAAAACCCTGCGCTCCGAAGTCGTGCGCCGCCGCATCGCCTTCGAGGCCAATCCCACGGCTTACGCCGCCAACTGGATGCAGGAACAACAGGAATTGCGGCACAGGCTGACAACGGCGCAGCAGTTGCTGCCGGAAGTATTGCTGGATGATGCGCTGCTCGACCTGATCAGCCATTTATGCTGCGAATTCGAAGTAGCCAGTCTTCGCGCCGACATCGTCATGCACAAAGCGGCGCGAGCATTGGCGGCGCTCGAAGGCCGGTCGCAAGTAATGCCGCAAGATGTGCGCGGTGCGGCGGAACTGGTGCTGCCGCACCGACGCAGGCGCAAGCCGTTCGAACAACCGGGGCTGGATCAAGACCAGCTCGACGACCTGATGCAACAGGCATTGCAGCCGCCTGATGAAAGCGAATCGGGCGCTGATGACGACCAGGAAAATGATCAGGATAACGGCGAGTCGCAAGACCAACAACAGGTATTCGCTGCCGCATCGGCCGGTAATGTCCGCAAAATAGAAGTCGATACGCTTGCCAATCGCTACGTTTCCGGCAAGCGCAGCAACGCACAAGATGCGCCGCGCGGCCGTGTCGTGCGAGTTGTCCCGGACCAGAACCCAAGCAGCCTCGCCGTCGGTGCGACATTGCGTAGCGCGGCGCTTCGAAGCTCTGAAGATTTTCAGGTGACAAAAAGCGATTTACATCAACAAGTCCGCTCAGGCAAAAACGCCAACCTGATCTTGTTTGTCGTCGATGCTTCCGGCTCCATGGCCGCCCAGCGGCGCATGGAGGCCGTCAAAGGCGCGGTGTTATCGCTGCTGACCGATGCCTACCAGCAGCGTGATCAAGTCGCGGTGATCAGCTTTCGCGGCGAGTCTGCGCAATTATTGCTGCCGCCCACCCGCAGCGTCGACCTTGCCGAACAGAACCTGCGAGAGCTGCCTACCGGCGGCCGCACGCCCTTGCCTCATGCATTGTCTGTCGCACTGGAAACGCTGGAAAAAACCGATATGCCGCCGTTGCTGGTGTTGCTTAGCGACGGCAAGGCCAATGTTGCGCTGGCCGATGGCAACGATCCCTGGCAGGAATCACTGAGGTTTGCCGGATTGCTCGCCGAGCGCGGCGTACCCGCCCTAGTGCTCGATACCGAAACCGGCTATTTACGCTTGGGCAGAGCCCGCCAACTGGCGCAAGCTTTAGCTGCCGAGTGCCTGACGCTGGAAGAATTATCGGCGGAAAACCTGGCGCTTACGGTGCGTGGATGTATTAAAAATGGTTAAAAACTTCCGTCGTAGGGCGTGCCATGCGCGCCTTATGGGTGAAGCCAAGGCGCGCATGGCACGCCCTACTTATGCGGAGCAAAATTTAATTACCTCGTTCCCACGCGCTACGTGGGAATGCATTGCTGGACGCGCTACGTCCCGTGTATGATCTGCCTCGTTTTTTGGCGTTACAGGTAACTCGCGGCGCAGCGCGTGGGAACGAGAAATACGCAGTTGTCTAACAAATTCATGAAGTACATACAACCAATTAGGTTTTTAGAAAACATGCCATGTCGTATATATCAAATTAGATGATTATGATTCAAACACAGAAATTGACTACGCAGCAAATTGGAAAACTCGGAGAGTTACTTGTCCAGTACCGCTTGCTATCTTTCGGCATTGAATCTGCTCATCTCACTACTGACAGCGGAATTGATCTTATAGCATACGCACCCAGCTGCGAGCCCGTTACCATACAAGTGAAAGCTAACCTCAAACCTAAACCTGGCGGAGGCAAAGGTAAAGCCGCACTGGACTGGTGGGTTCCCGAAAATTCACCTGCTAAGTTATTTGCCTTCGTAGATGTGTCAGAGAACCGTGTTTGGTTATTTAATCGCTCTCAATTGGAGGTATCAGCGCAACAACTATCAAATGGTCGCTTTCACCTTTACATGTACACCGACCAGACGGTTAAACGCAGGAAAAATACCGGTGTTGCTCTATTAAATGAGTTTGATGAGTTCATTCTTGAAAATTGTATTGATTCATTGCTCCAATCAAATTGCATCCAACAGAGCGCTGAAGCTGGACACGGTCTACTAAATCCAGAAATTATTGAGGAGATTATATGATTATCTGCATAGGCGCAGGCCCCGGCGACGTGGCTTACCTGACCCAGCGCGGCGCGGCGTTGATCCGCAATGCCGACGTGGTAGCCGGATTCGATGCCGTTATTAACGTCGTCCAAAGCCTGATTCCCGCTACCGCGCAAACCGTGCTGATGAATTATCGCGACCAGACCGAGCAGTTGGCGAAAGTCGCGGCTGAACACCACGCAGGCAAAAACTGCGTCGTGGTGTTCATGGGCGACATCCATTTCAGCGGCTTTCAGTACCTGGAACGGGTCGAGCGCGCTTGCGGCCATCCGGTCGAAACCGTGCCGGGCATTTCTTCGGCGCAGATACTTGCGTCCCGCGCCAAGGTCTGTTTCGACGAAACGACATTTGTTACTTTCCACCGTCGCGGCGACCTCACCCCGTTTAAGCAACATCTGGTGCATGTGCTGCAAGACCAGCGCAATGCGATTGTGATTCCCTGCCCATGGGACGCCGCGCGTTCCTTCATGCCTCGCCATATCGCAGCTTACCTGTTGGAGCAAGGCATATCGCCCGACCACCCGACCGAGGTCTGGGAGAATTTGACAAGGTCCGAAGCGGAGTGGCACGGTACGCTCGCCGACTGTGCGACACAGGAATTCAGCGACATGAGCATCATGCTAATCCGTACCCGCAGCCCAATGTCCAGCCAGATTGAACCCGCAATGGAGCCGTTACCGAATGCAGGCTGAAACAAACCAACAATTCGGCATCGTTATCGCAGGTCACGGCAGCCGCGATGCCGACGGCATCCGGGAATTCGAGCAGCTGGTTGAACTGGTCAGGGAGCGCGCGCCGCAGCATGTGGTCAGTCACGGCTACCTGGAGTTTGCCAGTCCGACTATCGATCAGGCGATCGCAACCCAATTGAACGCCGATACCAAGCAAATCGTCATGGTGCCCGGCATCTTACTGGCGGCAACTCATGCCAAAAATGACCTGCCCAGCGAACTGCTGACCTCGGCTCGCGAACATCCCGACGTCGATTTTCATTTCGGTGCGCCGCTGGGTTTGCACCCGCTGCTGCTGCAAGTGGTTCAGCAGCGCATCGTCGAAGCCGAAGCGACATCATCCAATACGGTACGCCGCGTCGATACCTGTCTGGTGGTGGTCGGTCGCGGCACCACCGATCCCGACGCCAATGGCGAAGTCGCCAAGTTCGCGCGGATGATCGAAGAAGGCATGGGCTTTGGCGCATCTTACGTGTGTTATTCGGGCACAGCCAAACCGCTGGTCGCAGACGGCCTGCGCGCTGCCGCTAAACTGGGTTATGCACGGCTGATCGTTGTGCCGTTTTTCCTGTTCGACGGTATATTGGTCAAGCGTATTTATGAGGCCGCCGATGTGTTGCAGGAACGTGAGCCTGAGCTGGAAGTGCTTAAGTCAGGTTACCTCGGTGTGCATCCTAATGTCGCCGATGTACTGATCGTCAGGGCGCAAGAAGCCATCGAAGGTCGTGCGGAAATGAACTGCTCGCTATGCAAATACCGGGTGCAAATCGTCGGCTTTGAACAACAGGTCGGCGAACCGCAACGCCCCCATCACCTTCAGGTGCGAGGATTATTTGAAAAAGCCGCTGTAAATGAAGCTGTAACAGAATTTGCCCCTTACGTGCCGCATCCGATAGAAGCCGAAAGTTTCCGCATCATCGCCGCCGGGCGCGACTGGTCGGTCTTCCCCGAGGCGCATCTGACCGTGCTGCAACGGCTGGTGCATACCAGCGGCGATTTTAATGCGGTCGATGACATTTACTTTTCGCCGGGCGCGGTCGAAACCGGCATCCGTGCCTTGTTGCGTTGCAAACGTGTAGTAACCGACGTGACTATGGTGCAGACCGGCCTAAAACGCGCGCTGCTCGAACAGCTCGGCATCGAAACCTGGTGCGGGGTGCATGACCGCGAAACCGCGCTGATGGCGCAAACACAGGGCATCACCCGTTCCGCCGCCGGAATACGGCGCGCTTTTGAAAAATTCGGTAACGATATCGTGCTGTCGATAGGCGATGCGCCGACTGCCATTATGGAAGTGGTGCGTTTGATTCGCGAACACGGCTGGCGGCCGCAACTGGTGATCGGCCTGCCGGTCGGCTTTGTCGGCACTTGCGAGTCGAAAGCGGAATTAAAACGCTGCCTGCAAGTACCGCGCATCACCAACAGCGGTACGCGCGGCGGTTCGCCGTGGGCGGCGACTGTCGTCAACGGCTTGATGATCGACGCGGTGAATCAACTCTGCTCATTAGCTACTAATAAAATCGATTAAGCGCGAAATGCTAGTAAACAGGCTGTTAAAGCTTTTTATTCACCACGAAGACACGAAGTTATATTTCTTCGTGTCTTCGTGGTGATAGTTTTTTAAGTTTTTAAATGACAGGACAGGTTACTCGCGTTGCATGAGTCAGACTGAACTTAGAGAATTCGACCTCAATGTCCTCGCCCCGAACGGCTTACGGCGCGGACGCACTACCGGCAGCTGCGCCACGGCGGCGGTTAAAACCGCGCTCTATCTGCTGCTGCACGGCGAGCGTCTCACACAGGTACAAATAACATTGGCTGACGATACGCATTACCTGACCGTACCGATTCAGGACTGCCGTTGGCTGGACGAGCACACAGCACGAGCCGAAGTGCTCAAGGACGGTGGCGACGACCCGGATAACACGCACGGAGCCACCATCTTTGCCGAAGTGCGAAGAAACGATAAAGGGGAAATACGCTTTTTCGCCGGTAGCGGCGTCGGCACTGCGACTCAACCCGGCTTACGCGTAGCGGTAGGTGAGCCTGCAATTAACCCAACGCCGCGCAAGATGATGCGGCAGGCGGTCGTCGAAGTGTTCGATAATAAAGACCAAGGCTTCGACCTGATCATAGGCTGTATCAATGGCGAAGCGATTGCCAAAAAGACCTTCAACCCGAGACTCGGCATAATCGGGGGCATATCGATACTCGGCACTTCGGGTATAGTCGAACCCTTATCGCTGGCTTCCTGGATTGCCTCGATTGAGGTTTATGTGCGCGTCGCTTTGGGGAGCGACGATATAAACAGCATCGCTTTGCTGCCGGGGAAAATCGGTCGCACTTATGCCAAAGAGGCGCTGGGGGTGCCCGAACAGCGCTCGGTGCAGATCGCCAATTTTCTTGGCGACGCGTTAGATTTTTTACAGCAGGCATTGGCTGAACAACAACGCCATCTGGATGTATTGTGGCTGTTGGGGCATCCGGGCAAACTTGCTAAAGTGCTGGATGGCGTATGGGATACACACTCCAGCAAGAGCGATATGGCTATGAGCGTCGTCGCCCGGGTGGCGGCAGAACGAGGATTTGACAGCCGTCTGGTACAAGAACTGGAACAGGCAAACACAGTGGAAGCCGCAATGGAAAGATTAAAGAACGAAACCGGCGCACAGGCGTTGTGGATAGATATAGAACAGCGCATCGCCACACTGGTTCAGGCCAGAGTCCCTGCCGTTAAAAAGGTTGAAGTACGGCTATTTAATTTACAAGGCGTGAGCTTAGGAAAAGTATGAGGAGAACTGCATATTCTCGTTCCCACGCGCTGCGTGGGAATGCCATGCTGGACGCGCTGCGTCCCGTGCTGCATTGTCTACGTTTTCCAAGATTACGCCTGACTCGCGGCGCAACGCGCCTTAACTGCATTCCCACGCAGCGCGTGGGAACGAGATAGCACTTGAGAGGAGCAGTATGAGTTTGTTAGGTACATTCTGGGGCATAGGCGTAGGGCCGGGGCCTGCGGGTTACATTCCTCTGGCGGCGGTTGAGGCATTGCAGCAGGCCGACATTATCTATGCGCCTCGTGCGCGCACCTCGGAAACGTCGGTGGCCTTGCAATGTTTAACGGGCATACACATCGCTCCTGAACGGATAAGGGAAATCGAATTCAACATGGATCCTGATCGTTCCGTGCTGAGCGAGCATTACGCCCAATTGGCAGAAACCATCGCCGTCGACTTGCGCTCAGGCCTGAATGTGGCATATCTGACCATAGGCGACAGCCTCACCTACTCCACTTACGGCTATATATTGGCAGCCTTGCGCGAGTATTTGCCGGGTTTGCCGCAGCGTACTTTCCCCGGCATCACCAGCTATGCGGCTGCGGCGTCTGCTATGGGCTGGCCGCTGGGTGTCGGCAAGGAGCGCACCCTGATTCTGCCCTGCCCGGAAGATACAGCAGCACTGCGGCAGGACATCGAAAGCCATGACATCGTGGTATTGATGAAGATCGGCGCGCGCTTGCCCTGGGTGCTGGCACTGCTGTGTGACATGGGCATCGCCGAACACTGCGCTTTTGCCCGTCGCATCGGCTTGGCTGAAGAAATGCTGGCTGATGATGTCAGCGATTTATGCGCTACAGAGGCGATGGGCTATCTCGCCACTTTACTCATACGCAAAACACCCAGAGAGAGAAGACACTCACGTCAGGCTATCCTGCCTGACGCCCTCCGGGTTAATGCAAATTTACTCCAGGAAAATTTGTCATGAAGGTATATTTTATCGGCGCAGGCCCCGGCGCTTCCGATTTGATCACATTGCGCGGCGCGAATATTCTCGGCCGGGTCAGCATGGTGCTGTACGCAGGTTCGCTGGTGCCTACCGACATGTTGCAGCATTGCCGTGCTGAAGCCGAGCTAATCGACACCGCCAAGCTCGACCTTGAACAACAGGAAGCCTGTTACCGCCGTGCTCAGGAAACCGATTGCGACGTGGCACGTTTGCATTCCGGCGACCCTGCGATTTACGGCGCAACCGCCGAGCAAATGCGCAGGCTTGATGCGCTGGGTATCGAATACGATATTGTGCCGGGCGTGTCCTCGTTCACCTCGGCCGCGGCATCCATTAAGGCCGAGCTGACCAAGCCGGAAGTATCGCAAACTGTCATCCTGACCCGTGTTTCCGGCCGTGCCTCCGCAGTGCCGGAACTGGAATCGATTGCGCGACTGGCCGAACACCAAGCGACGATGTGCATCTTCCTGTCCGGGCCGCATCTGAAAAAAATAGTCGCCGACCTGCGATTGCATTACCCGGACGACACGCCGGTGGCGCTGGTATATAAAGCAACCTGGCCGGAAGAGCGCTCTTACCAAGGCACCTTGGGCGTCATCCTTAAAGAAACCAAAAAAAGCGAGTGGAATCTAACCACGATGTTATTGGTAGGCAAAGCTTTAGGGCGTGGCGAGCAAACCGAATCCAGTCTGTATTCCAAGGATTTCACGCATATCTTCCGCGTCGTGAAAAAGAAAAAATCGGCATCAACTTAAAAACATTTCACCACGAAGACACGAAAAAAAAAGTCGAACCTTCGTGTTCTTCGTGTCTTCGTGGTGAATTAATCTTTTATTGAATATATGAATTTTCCGCTTAAATTGCTATGTATGATAAAGACCGCAGCATGACTGATTGCGGAATCTGGCTGGTGCGGCCGGAAAGCGAAGCCTTGGCTTTAGCTCTGCAAGAACAACTTGGCGGCGTACTTTATCGGCCATGGCTCGATACCGCCACAACCCAGAAACAACAGTTTGCCGCCGCCTACCGGCAGCACACTCAGTGGATCATGATAGCAGCCAGCGGCATCGCCGTGCGCTTTCTCGAGGGTTTAGCGCAGGATAAACATAGCGATCCGGCTATCGTAGTGCTGGACGAGGCGGGACGATTCGCAGTGTCGCTGCTGGCCGGTCATGAAGGCGGCGCCAACCGTTTGGCTTATCGCGTTGCCAATGCCATCGGCGCGGTACCGGTCATCACTACGGCAACCGAAGCCTTGAAGCCTTTGATTGTCGGCATCGGTTGCCGCAAAGGCGTCACTGCGGAACAAATCGCTACCGCTGTAAAGCAGGCGTTGGACGGGCGACAGTTAAACGAAGTGCGCGAAATAGCCACGATAGACTTGAAGGCAAATGAGCCGGGCTTAGTGGAATTTTGCGAACTGCACGATTTGCCGCTGCGCATATTGGCAAGTGCAACAGTAGCGGCTCGGCCCTGGGTAACCAAAGCCTCGGATTGGGTTCAGCAAAATGTAGGATTGCCGGGCGTATGCGAGCCTTGTGCGTTAATCGCCGGTTCGCGTGGTAAATTGATTGTACCGAAAATAGCTTTAGATGGCGTAGCCGTGGCCATCGTTGAAGATACTTTGATGTGATGGTAGAGACGCGATTTATCGCGTCTCAGAGGCGCTAGATAATCCAGACGCGATAAATCGCGTCTCTACCTTGGGAACCAGCGCAACAACATGAAAAATTCACCACGAATACGCGAAAAAATAAAACTTCGTGTCCTTCGTGCCTTCGTGGTGATAGCTTTTAAATAGACAGAGCAATAATCAGTGGATAAAAGAATGAAAGGTGTATTGAATTTGGTTTCGGTCGGGCCGGGATTTAGCGATTTGATCGTCCCGCGCGCCGAAGCGGCATTGCGGGATAGCGATGTGATCGTGGCTTATGATCTGTATTTGCGCTGGATAGCGCCGTGGATAGAGAATAAGGAAATCCACACGCCGCCGCTGACTCAGGAACGCGAGCGAGCCTTGTTGGCAATCGAAAAAGCCCGTAGCGGTGCTAAAGTCGCGCTGATTTCCAGCGGCGACATCGGCATTTATGCGATGGCGGCTCTGGCTTTCGATGAGATGCGTGAAGATGATGATTATGAAGTCAATGTGATACCCGGCATTACTTCCGCCAATGCTTGCGCCTCGTTATTGGGCTCGCCGTTGTCGCACGATTTTGCCACGCTGAGCCTGTCCGACCTTTTATGCCCCTGGGACTGGATTGAGCAGCGCGGGCGGCATATCGCCCAGGCCGACCTCGCCTGTGTGTTGTACAACGTGCAAAGCGCCGGTCGTCAGGAAGGCGTCTATCGCATCCTCAACATCATGCTGGAATCCAAATCGCCGAAAACATTGTGCGGCGTCATACATAACGCCTATCGGCCCGGCCAGAAAGTCAGCATTCATCATCTGGAAGACTTGCTGTCCTTGCAGTTCGACATGCTGACCACCATCGTGATCGGCAACCGTTTTACCCAGCGCAAGCGCGGCTTTATTTTTACGCCGCGCGGTTACAATAACTGGGATGCACCCGCCGAACAGCCGATTAAAAATGACTTGCCCAAACACGCTCTATGGGTTTTTTCCGGCACCAGCGACGGCAATGTGCTGGCTAACGAACTGGCGCAGCAAGGCTATCCGGTCGTGGTATCGGCCGCGACGGAATACGGCGGCGAAGTTGCCGCCCGGCATTTCTCGGCAACTGCTCCATGCGTTGCTCTACCTCCTGCATCCTCGCAGTCGTCCGGCGTATCGGTTTGGGCCGGTCATCAAGGCGTTGAGGCACAAAGACAGGCGCTGACTCAAAATCAGGCGCGAGCCATTGTCGATGCAACGCATCCTTATGCCAACCTGATTTCGGAACAATTGATGAGTTTGTCGAAAAGCTTGAATATTCCTTATCTGCGTTTTGAACGGCCCAGCTCTTTTGAAAAAGATAGCGGTATTGAATGCGAGTCCGCAGAACAAGCGGCCAAGCAGGCCATTGCACTTGGCCGGCGTATTTTCCTGACTACCGGCTCCAAAGATTTGGCGGCTTTTCTTCGACCGCCAGGGAACCGATGCGACCAGATGCCCGGAGCTAACGAACGCGAATGGTTTGTACGGATAACGCCCGAGCCTGAATTCATCCAAAGGGCTATCGATCTGGGTGTGCCGCGCAGCCGTATTTGCGCGATGCAAGGACCGTTCTCCGAAGCTTTCAACACAGCCTTGTGGCGGGATTTAAAAATCGACTGCGTGATCACCAAGGATTCCGGCGATGCAGGCGGCTATAACGCCAAAGTCGCGGCAACACAGGCGCTGAACATCCCACTTCTGGTGATCAAGCGTCCGACACTTGAATATCCGTTTATCACCTCAAGTTTCGATGCGGTATTGCAGCAATTACAGGCGTGGAATATCAAGGCATGATTCCAGTCACCATCGTTACCGGTTTTCTCGGTTCCGGTAAAACCACCTTGTTGGGCAGCTTGATCAAAAGTCGGCAAAGCCGCCGTCTTGCCTTATTGATCAATGAGTTCGGTGAAGTTTCCATCGACGGGGCGCTGATTAATAGTAGCGTTGGCGATGATGAACATGTGCGGATTCATGATTTTCCTTACGGCCTGATTGCCTACGGCGATGACGAACACTTTATCCCGACCCTGCAGGCTATCGCCGAGCGCCGGGCCAATGTCGATCATGTATTGATAGAAACCTCAGGGCTGGCGTTGCCTACAGCGGTCATGGCGTTATTGCAATCACCTGAACTGGCCGGGGATTTTGTCCTCGATGCCACGCTGGCCGTAGTGGATACGCCTTTGCTGCTGTCCGACCAGTTTGACCGGAGCTTGAGTATTGACAGTCCGCAGGCCGCCGTTGCCGATTCAGTCGCAACCCTGTTTGAGCAGCAACTCGAATATGCCGATGTCGTGGTATTGAACAAAATCGATACGCTGGATGAGGACGCCTTGCTGCTCGCGGAACAGCGCGTCCGTGACCGTGCACCGAATGTGCGTTTCCTCGAACTCGCTTACAATGCCCAGCTTGACATCCGGCTTGCCCTGGGTCTGCGCCTGCACCAACCCACCTTTACCGCGCACAATCACCGGTTTACGCCATTGCCCGGCTCCGATACGCCGACCTTGGACAGCCATGCAAGACTGAACGGTCACGTCCATTCCGGTTTGGCGGGCCACTGTCACGGACTGGCAACCCACAAACATTTTCATGAACAGGACCCGGGCTGGCTATCGTTTGTGTTACGAAGCCCGGAGCCGCAGCAGGCGGAAACAATCAAACAGGCGTTAATCGAGATAGCCAAAACAGAACCGTTGTTGCGCAGCAAAGGCTTTATCAAGACTGCCCCGGATCAATCCGTTCTAGTGCAGGGCGTGCGCACCCGCGTGGCGATAACCACCGATGCAATCAAACAATCCGCAAAGGAATCGGAACTGGTTTTTATCGGTTATCACCTGAACCGTAACACGGTGGCGGCACTGTTATTTCGTATGACTGCAACCAATTGGAAATAAAACTTAAAGTCGGCAACCGGTATACAAGGAAAACTTAAATGGATAACAATTCTCTTGCCAATGAATATTCTAAGATATTAAAAAGCTTGGATATTATGCATCTTGACAGGAAACATCCAGAAGGGAAAAGACCCGCTAACCTGTCTGGACTTTTTTGACGAGCGTATTTGATGAATAGCGTCATGCAAAAAACAAAATTATGATTATTGGAAGCGATACAAAAGGCTGGAGTATTCTGAAACCACCTGCCCCAAGCCAAAGAATCCGCAAAAGCACGAAAATACCTCATTAAATTATTACCCTCTAAGCCATGACATCTTTCAGTTCACGCCCACAATCCTGCCCTGCTCTATTCATCACAGCGCCCGGCTCCAATCACGGCAAGACCACCATCACCGCCGCGCTGGCCCGTTATCATGTCGAGCAAGGCCGTAAAGTCCGAGTGTTCAAATCCGGCCCCGACTTTCTCGATCCGATGATACTCGAACGCGCCTGCGGCCTGCCGGTGTACCAGCTCGATATTTGGATGATGGGAGAAGCCGAATGTCGGCGATTGTTATACGAAGCCGCGCTGGAAGCGGATTTGATTTTGATTGAAGGCGTGATGGGCTTGTTTGATGGTGAACCTTGCAGCGCAGATCTCGCCGAACTATTCTCGGTGCCGGTGCTGGCCGTGATTGACGCAACGGGGGCCGCACAAACGGTGGGAGCCATTGCATTCGGACTTGCCAACTATCGGCCTGGGCTGACCTTCGCCGGTGTTTTAGCCAATAACGTCGCCAGCCCCCGGCATAACGAAATGGTCAGGCAAGGCATGCCGCCTGATCTATGCTACTTCGGCGGAATATCCCGCGATAGCCGGTTTGTATTGCCGGAACGGCATCTGGGTCTGGTCCAGGCTGAAGAAGTGCTTGATCTCGAATCGCGTATGTTAGCCGCAGCAACAGCAATTGCCGCAACCGGGCTGGCAAGCTTGCCCGAGGCTGTGGAATTTACAGCGCCCGAACAGGAAACGCCGCTTCAGCTTTTGTCGGGCATCCGTATCGGTATTGCCAGCGACACTGCATTTTCATTTATCTACGCAGCCAATCTGGATTTTTTACAAGAAATGGGCGCGACGCTAACGTTCTTTTCACCGCTCGCGGATGCTGAACTGCCTGATGTTGACAGCCTTTATCTGCCGGGCGGTTATCCCGAACTGCATTTGCAAATGCTACAGGATAATCAGGCTATGAAATCGGCATTGCAAACGCATTTTCGCTTGGGCAAACCCATTTACGCCGAATGCGGGGGACTGTTGTATTTGCTGGAAACGATCGTCGATAAAGCCGGTTTGAACGGTGAAATGGTTGGCCTGTTGCCGGGTCGCGCTGTCATGCAAAACCGGCTGAAAGGTTTGGGCTATCAATCCGCACCGATGCCCGGCGGCGTATTACGCAGTCATACATTCCACCATTCCCTGATAGAAACGCCGCTTATCCCTGTTGCCTTTGGAGTGCGCGTGCATGACACTTCAGAAGGGGAAGCTATTTATCAGCTAAACCGGTTAACGGCCAGCTATCTGCACTGTTATTTCGCTTCAAATCCCACTGCCGCCGCGCAATTGTTTTTGCCTTAAATGGAACCGCTTGGATTAGGGTGTAAAAAGACATACCTAATCCAACCTGCAAATTTTTCCAATATTAAAACTCTTCCCAACCACCACTGTCTGCTGACTCCGGATCAAGTTTAACTAAATGCCCCACTGAGGCATGAGTGCTTTTACTTGTTTTCGTAAGCGGTTCTATAGAAAAAGAACGGTCCACATCATCATTCATTTTAAAGTGCGCTACCGTGAAAGTAATCGGCGCCGCGCCCGATCCCATTTTTGCGATGAAAAAAATGGAACCGAATGGCCGGACGTTATCGTATTGGACATTGAAATGCCGCGCATGGACGGCTATTGTTCCGCTCCAGCGCCCAATCTGCGGGGGCTAATTATCCTGACCGGCATGGGCGATGACGGCGCTCACGGCATGAAAGAAATGCACGAGGCAGGAGCCCTGACCATAGCGCAAGATGAAGCCGGCTGCGTGGTTTATGGCATGCCCAAGGAAGCCGTCAAGCTGGGCGCCGTCGATGGCATTTTGCCTTTGTCAGCCATTCCGCAACTGATTATGCAAGCACCTACCCGGGCGCTTTTTAAAAAGCCTCGAACTTGAGCAATATTACGCTGCATCATATTCATCATTCACTTCATCATGCTGGATATGATGTTTTTCATCGACGGCCTTGATGCCCAGGTTACAAAAAAATCCCACCAGCAGTAGTCCGGCCATAATCTGCATGGTCATGTTGTAGGCATCGGCTTTGGGTACGCCTTGGGCGATCTGGCTTTCCCTGAGATAATTAACCAGCACCGGTCCCGCAACCCCTGCCGTGGCCCAGGCAGTCAATAACCGGCCATGAATGGCGCCGACGTATTTTGTGCCGAAAATATCGGCCAGATAGGCCGGTATGGTTGAGAAACCGCCGCCGTACATACTCATAATAATGGCGTAACAGCCCATGAACAGCATGACGTTATTCATGTGTCCGGTATAAGGCACAATCGAATACAGCACGCAACCCAACATGAAAAAGGTGAAGTAAGTGCTTTTTCTACCCAGATAATCGGACAGCGTGGACCAGAAAAAGCGTCCGCCCATATTAAAAAAACTCAACATACCCACAAACGCGGCGGCTTTCTCGGGCGTGATTTGATCCTTAAACATCTCCTGACTCATTGCCGAAGCCTGACCCAACACACCGATTCCGGCCGTCACATTCAGGCATAACACCAGCCACAACAGGTAAAACTGCGGCGTTTTAAGCACCTGTTCCACATGCACATGCTTGTCCGTAATCAACTTATTTTTGCGCGTGTCCGGCTGAAAATTAACAGGCAACCAGCCCTCTTCCGGCAAACGGATACTGAACGCACCGATCATCATAAAGACCAGGTAAATACAGCCCATGACCACGAAAGTCTCGGTAACGCCGACATCGGTTGGCGACGAAAAATGCTTCATTAAAAACACGCCTAACGGCGCGCCTATCATTGCGCCGCCGCCAAAACCCATGATCGCAAGGCCGGTCGCCATACCGCGCCGGTCGGGAAACCATTTAATCAGCGTCGAAACCGGCGACACATAGCCTAAGCCCAAGCCGATACCGCCCAAAACGCCGTAGCCCAAATACAATAGCCAGATTGCATGCAGTTCAACGCCAAGCGCCGCAATAAAAAAGCCGCAGCTGAAGCAAAGTGCCGAACAAAACATGGTAACGCGCGGCCCGACTTTTTCCAGCCATTTTCCGGCAAATGCAGCCGACAGCCCTAAAAACACGATAGCCAGACTGAATATCCACCCCAAGGTGGTCAGCTTCCAGTCTTCCGGCAACGACTGGGTCACGCCAAGCACCTTGGTCAACGGCAGATTAAAAACGCTGAATGCGTAAACCTGACCGATGCAAAGATGCACCGCCAGCGCAGCCGGAGCCACCAGCCATCGGTTAAAACCGGGTTTGGCGATAATTCTGTCTTTCGATAAAAAGGACGAGTCTAACCATGTCGACATAACACTTTGTTCCTGTTGTTTTTATTATAATTAAATAGATATTATCGCAAAATAATCGCGATCAATTGAATGCTCAAACCTCAAACCTCAAACCGATTAATCCCCCGAAATACATAAGCCGGATTTATACCGAAGTTCTCGCGAAAGCTGTGACTGAAATGGGTCGCATCTGAAAACCCGGCATCCAGCGCGGCAATGGTCAGATTATCAGTGGCGCTTAAACTGTCCAACGCTAAAAACAGCCGTTTCCATGTCCTGAAGCGCCGGTAAGGGACATCGGTATGCTGTTTAAACAAATGCAAAAATCGGGACGGCGAAAGATCGGCCCTATCGGCCAGATATTGTTGCGAAAAATTGTAGTCCGGCTCATCGCAGATCAAATCGATAGCGGTCTGTACGCGCGGGTCCAGCACTAGATTCAAGTCTCCGTCACAGCACAACAAATCGTCCAGGCAGTTTTCGATCACGGCTTTATCAGGGTCCAACTCATAGATCCAGCGCAATTGCCCGATCAGCTCATCATCCTGAAATAATGACAAAAACTGTTCCTGACAAGCAAACCGGCGCTTGAAATATAAAAAATCGGAACTATCCCGTTCAATAAACAACTTGCCGTGTATACCGCCTTCAAAATCAAGCTCATGCCGGATACCGGCGGGGACAATCGCACAGCGGCAGCTTTGCCATGCGCCGTTAGCGATTTTCATCCTGAAAGGCCGGTAAATACCCACATGCAATGCCACTGTCGCATAGGCGTGGGCATCCAAATGCACCGACGGGCCGAAATAAAGCGACCGGCCTCGCCAGATAAACAAGCGCATATAAGCAGGATAAAGTTTCAGCATAGCCAGTTTATACAAGATTTAATGGGGATGACCTGATTATAATCGGTCCAGCTGCTTTTTATGAACTTTACCAACAAGGGGAACATCATGAATATTATTGAATTCAAGTCGCGCTTTATAGAATTACTGGGCAATGTTGCAAAGGGCATTATTTACGAACATCGTTTTTTTGAGCTTCCATCCGAGCAAAAGCCCTGGCTGGATACCGGCTTTGATGTTGAAGTCGGCGATAACTTGTCGTCGTTTGCCGCCGGACAAACCCGGTTTAAAGACCTGCCGATCACTCTGGAACCCAATTTCCAGCTGTGGTTTCGTATCGGTCGGGACGGAGAGATATTCCGAAGCACCCGTGACAGCCATAGCTTTACCGTAGAACAATCGGGACGGCTTTATCTGGCCAGCTATTTTCCGGGGGAATGGTCCAGCAAAACCGGCGAACTGGCAACTCCTGACGAAGTGTACGACATGGTCACCGGCAACCTGGCCGTGCTGCTTATTCGCTGGCAGATCGATACGTTGGATGGCCTAAAAAGCCTTGCCGGGAATGGCGACGCGGATAACCTGATCGCAATGGAAATCGACCGGCTGGTTTCACCGGTTATTACGCCGGAAGGCTGGGATTATTTGTGGTTTACCGGGCCTGCGGAAATTTATCAGTCCTGTGCGGTTCCGTCCAAAGAATCGGCAATCTGCTGCCATACCCACAATGACGTCGGCCTGTTGATAAAACCGATTGCCCTGCCCTTTAAACCGGATACCCGCTTGCGCTGGTCGTGGAAAATGGATGCCTTACCCTCATCTGTGCGGGAAGACACCCTGCCCACCCACGACTATTTAAGCATCGCGGTCGAGTTCGATAACGGCCAGGACATTACTTATTACTGGAGCGCCGAACTGCCGCCCGAAACATCCTATCGTTGCCCGATACCGACCTGGACTCACCGCGAAACCCATGTCGTGATCCGTTCAGGCCAGCAAGGTTTGGGCGAGTGGTTTAATGAAGATCGTGACGTTTATCAGGACTATATCAATGCGATAGGAGGAGCAATGCCGGGCAACATCGTTAAAGTCTGGTTGATTGCGGTCAGTCTGTTTCAGCATGAAGAAGGCGTGTGTCAATATGCGGACATCAGCTTTCTGAGCGATGGCCGCGTGGTGCCTGTGCAATGATTTCACACTCACCGCACTTCAAAGTCAGACATCTTTATTCCCTCTCCTGCTGGAGAGGGAGATTAGGATAATAAAAACAACTACTTATACTCTATTCATTCCAACCTTCTCGGCAACTGCTAAGTTACATGGATGTAATGAATGCAGAAAATGCAGGAGCATTTTTCTGCCCTACGTTGCTCTGCTTACCTACATTCATGTAGGCATCCATAGATACTTATGCCTCAAAGGAGAAGGGCCGGTACTTGTGTAAATACCTATAGCGCTGAGGCGAGTTCGTACAGCGATTTATTGGAATCGAAAAACGAAACCAGCGACCAATGGCTATTTTGCCGATATTTTCGATATATTTGAATCAGGAGCTACCGCTACCGCCGAAGTCTTAACCCTTCGGCCTCAATACGAGTATCTTGCCCAACGATTGGAGGCCTACCAGTTCCTCAAGCGCCAATCCGGATTGATCGAAAAGACTTTGCCACTCATGAAGTATTCTTTCCCTGCCTCGGGTAGCCATGAACATCTGCATATCAAAGGCCGCACTGGAAAAATCGGCCTTCAATTCCGGAACAACCAACTCCATTACTGCAATGCGGGCACCGGTACCCGTACTTGCGGCGACGAGATTACGCAGCACTTTGATGCAGTTCTCGTCATCCATGCCATGCAGAACGGCGCTCAACAAGTAGATGTCCTTGTCGTTTTTGGCAGCGGGAACCGATTCGAGCAAGTCCCCCTCTTGGAAGGTTAATCGGGACAAAAGAGTTGGCGATGCTTTGCCGACCCAATAGCTTGCCGCTGTTTGAATAACCTGATTCCGGTCGAACACCAAAGCCGTAAGATGCGGATACCGCTTTAGTATGGCTAATGATTTACTTCCGCTCGAGCCACCCACATCGATGATTCGATCAAATTGTCCCCAATCGAAATCAGTGGCAAAACTATCGCCCGTCAGTGCCTCCACACTGTCCATCGCACGAGCAAACAGCGAATCGAATTCGGCATGCTCGTCCATGTAGGCATAAAGCTCCCGGCCATGAGAAATCTGGAATGGCACTTCCCCACTGCACAACCCTTGTTCCAGTTGTTCATACCAAGGCCTGCTCATCTCTACCGAGTTGTGCATCAAGAGCATTGCTCTGACATTCTTCGGGCTGTCTTCTCGCAAGTACGTGGAAAGCGCATTGTTCTTGAAGACTCGCGGCGACACTTCTTCAAATATACCCATGGCCGCCAGCATGCGCAGCAGACGGTAGACCGCGTCCGGTTGCGCCGAGACTCGTTCCGCAATGACGTCAACTGCGAGATGTTCATCACTCAGAACGGACGCAATGTCCAGACGTACGGCAACATGAAGCGCACGCGATTGCCAAAACGCTGATCCAATCTGGATGAGCCGAAAAGGTGGCGGCGTGACCTTGTTGGGAATATTCTGTAACCAAGCGGCAAATTTCATCAGCTTTGCAAAGCGGCGAACCGAACCTGAATTTTTTTGTAATGACATCGCAATTTTCCTACTATTCCGCCCTTGTCGGCGTCAAGCCTGTGGAAAACAGGTAGCCATTGAACGCGGCCAATTTTTCCAGAAAAACAGCATCCATGGTTCGCCCCATCTGTTCTTCAAATATATCCTTCAACAGGATCGGCATCATTGCCAGGCTGACAAAGGCCATCCTGACAATATCAGTGTCTAATGCCGGAGCGATTTGCCCGGCAGACTTCATATCCTCCACTTTCTTGGCCCCGCGCGTGCGCCCTCGCTCCAATAGCTGTTGAATAAAGCGCCGACCCGGTCCTTGATTAAGTGCCAGAACTTTCAAGATTAGCTTCGGAAATTCAGGTCGCTTGGACATGGTTTCGTAATACAGACTGAAGAAGTCTTTAAACCCATCAACAGAGTCCAACATTTTTCCGTCTAACACGCTAAGTAGCGGGTTCAACGTGTCGCGGATCATCTCCTCGTATAAGCCCTCTTTATTGCCAAAGTAGTAACGGATCATCGAGATATTGGCATCAGCCTTTTCTGCGATCAGCCGAGTCGTAACCTTGTGATAGTCGTCGGACAAAAAGCTGTCGAGAGCCGCTTTAAGCAGGCGTTCGCGTACGGGATCAGCGGTAAACTTGAGGGTGCTATACATCACATTCTCCAATATCAGATAGTGAATTTAGATTAGCAGTTGCAACTCGACGTCACCAGAAGTTTCGTTAATCAACTTTGGCGGTTTGATTGGTTGGGAAATTTGCTGCTTAGGGATGTTAATTCTGAACCGGATAGATGCATCGCGTCGGTTGGGTACCAGCAGTAGCGTAGATACTCTCTTAAACCACAAGCCCAATTTTGCAAGACATCATAAAATTTTATGATTTTGCTTCAACAGGAAACGTGTAAAAACGAGTCCCGTCAAATTCTGTTTTAGCTTTCAGCATGCCATGGATGGCGTGTAAAA
>NZ_JAUXVR010000004.1 GCF_030680395.1 Methylobacter sp.
TTTGTTCTTTAACAATTAGGTGAATGAAGAAGTGATCTGGCACGTTGTGCGGATGTTGACGCTATTGTTTGGTGTTGATGGTTCGTGTGGTGTTGCGAGATTGCGACTGAAAATTATACAAGCGTTAGTTTGTACGAAAAAAGGTTGTTATAAAAAACATGTGATCTTGGACGAGAGTTTGAGGTTATATGGTCAAGCATTTAAGCGTGCGTGGTGGATGCCTTGGCAGCCAGAGGCGATGAAGGACGTTGTAGGCAACGAAATGCCTCGGGGAGCCGTCAAACAGGCTTTGATCCGGGGGTGTCCGAATGGGGAAACCCACCCGACTTGTCGGGTATCTTGCACTGAATAAAATAGGTGCAAGAAGCGAACGCGGGGAACTGAAACATCTAAGTACCCGCAGGAAAAGAAATCAATTGAGATTCCCTGAGTAGCGGTGAGCGAAAGGGGATTAGCCCTTAAGTTGAGTTGGCGTTAGTGGAACGTTCTGGAAAGTACGGCGATAGAGGGTGATAGCCCCGTACACGAAAATTCCAATTCAATGAAAACGAGTAGGTCGGGACACGTGTAATCCTGATTGAATATGGGGGGACCATCCTCCAAGGCTAAATACTCCTGGCTGACCGATAGTGAACAAGTACCGTGAGGGAAAGGCGAAAAGAACCCCGGTGAGGGGAGTGAAATAGACCCTGAAACCGCGCACGTACAAGCAGTCGGAGCCCCTTCGTGGGGTGACGGCGTACCTTTTGTATAATGGGTCAGCGAGTTATTGTCAGTAGCAAGGTTAACCGTGTAGGGGAGCCGTAGGGAAACCGAGTCTTAATAGGGCGATTTAGTTGCTGGCAATAGACCCGAAACCGAGCGATCTAGCCATGGGCAGGTTGAAGGTGCCGTAACAGGCACTGGAGGACCGAACCGAATAATGTTGAAAAATTATCGGATGACCTGTGGCTCGGAGTGAAAGGCTAATCAAGCTCGGAGATAGCTGGTTCTCCTCGAAAACTATTTAGGTAGTGCCTCGTGTCAATTGACTGCTGGGGGTAGAGCACTGTGTCGGCTAGGGGGTCATCCCGACTTACCAACCCGATGCAAACTCCGAATACCAGTAAGTTTTACCACGGGAGACAGACGGCGGGTGCTAACGTCCGTCGTCAAGAGGGAGACAACCCAGACCGCCAGCTAAGGTCCCAAATATCAGTTAAGTGGGAAACGATGTGGGAAGGCTTAGACAGCTAGGAGGTTGGCTTAGAAGCAGCCATCCTTTAAAGAAAGCGTAATAGCTCACTAGTCGAGTCGGCCTGCG
>NZ_JAUXVR010000009.1 GCF_030680395.1 Methylobacter sp.
CTTGTGTCGATTATTTATTACAAGCATAAACAATCCATCACAAGCACCCACACAAATTATTTTGATCAGGTTTTTAAAGAGCGTGGAGTTAAACCCCGGTTGAGCTGGACAATTATACAGATCCAATTCAGTTTGTCAACATCTTGTTAACTTTATTTTTTCATCCCGAACCACCGAAGCCGTTTACCGAACCCCGATGAAGCCGACCATTATAACCTACCCAGTCCGCTTGTCAACATGCTTGCCAACTTTATTTCTTGTTGCTGTCTCTGCCAAGGCGCCTGCCCTGAAAGAACTGCGCATTCTACAGCTTTTTCTGACTGCGTCAAGAGGTTATCGTTACCCGCGCAAATTTTCTTTTTCCTACCTGATAAACATGATTGGTACCTGCCGAAATTTCCAGCTTTTGATCAGAGACTTTCTCTCCGTCAATTTTCACCGCTCCCTGTTTTATCATGCGATTAGCCTCGGATGTACTCTCTGTTAATCCGGCATCTTTTAATAGATTCGCTATACCATAACCGACACCATCCATCTTTAATTCCAACTCATCCATTTCATCAGGCATCGCTCCACGCTGAAATCTCGCTTCAAAGTTTTCCAGAGCCTTAACCGCAGCGGACGCATCATGAAATCTTTCTATAATTTCCTGAGCCAACCTTACTTTATAGTCCCTCGGGTTTGCACCTTGCTTACACTCCTCCGCCCATAACCCTATTTCAGTCATGGGACGAAAACTCAACAATTCGAAATAACGCCACATCAACTCATCTGATATTGACATTAATTTGCCAAACATATCATCAGCAGAGTCGGCTATGCCCACATAATTATTAAGTGACTTGGACATTTTTTGTACGCCGTCCAAGCCTTCCAAAATTGGCATTGTCATGACGACCTGCGGCTTTTGCCCAAAAGCCTCTTGTAATTGCCGCCCAACCAGCAAGTTAAACTTTTGATCCGTTCCGCCTAATTCCACATCGGCCTTCATCGCCACAGAATCATAGCCTTGAATTAAAGGGTACAAAAATTCATGTATTGCAATAGGCTGACCACCTTTAAAACGCTTGCTAAAATCATCCCGCTCCAGCATTCTGGCCACAGTATGCTTTGCGGCCAATTGAATCAAATCGGCCGACGACATCGCATTCATCCAGCTTGAATTAAACATTACCAATGTTTTAGTCGGATCCAGGATTTTAAATATTTGCTCCTCATAGGTTTTTGCATTGTCAATAACCTCATCCCGAGTCAATGGCTTACGTGTAACATTTTTCCCTGTTGGATCGCCAATCATCCCGGTAAAATCACCAATCAGAAACAACACCTCGTGCCCCAACTCTTGAAATTGCTTCAATTTATTAATCAATACCGTATGACCCAAATGCAAATCGGGGGCAGTCGGGTCAAAGCCCGCCTTAATTCGAAGAGGCCGCCCCTCTTCCAATTTTTTAATTAACTCTTGCTTGATTAAAACCTCATCAGTCCCTCTAAGAAGGTGTGCCAATACGTCCTCTTGCAATTTCTTTCTCCAAAATATCTATAAATAATCCATTATAGAATTAATAATCAGCTCCGCTGAATAAAAACTTTTATATGACCTAATTAATTGGTAAAAACCTTTAAAACCGCTTAAAATGAAATCGCAAATCCATTAAACGCTTCTTGATTTATATAATTTTCAATTACTTAGCACAGCCTAGTGAAAAATAAAATCTACACATACTTGCTCTTTGGAATTAGCGTAGCCTTTTCAGTAACCGGCTACACACAGACAAAGCCAGCAAGCATGCACGCAACAGCTAAAACTATTTCTGCCGCCCCCCTTCAGTCAAAACATACCAAACCTGATAATAAAAAAAACACCTCTGCGGCACCTGTTAAGACCAAATCAAACAACAAAAAGAATCCTATTTCATCAAAGTCCACCAATAAAAAAGACTCTATTGCTGTATCCAAGCTAACGACGCAAAGAAAATCTGCCTCAGCATCTAAAACTACTGCAAAAAAGCAAACCATCGTTTCCGCCAAGTTAAAAAGCAACAAGCAGTCTATTGTCTCGTCCAAGTCGAGCCATAAAACTAACGCTGTTGCTTCTCTTGATGATCCGTCCACCAGAAAGCATACCGTTATTTCTTCCAAGTCGAGCGAGTCTGTATCAATCAAACCCCTCCACTACAAGAAAATGCAAAAACACGCCCCTGCTAATCTGGACTTGGATAATGCAGAATCAGATCAAATCATCCACACAAATAATGACAAACAATTCCATCGCACCTTAATCGACCATCCACAAATCACAAAAATCAACACCGCTCATGTATCTATAGAAACATCCTTATTTCTGGATGGCCTCGAAGCCGACTTATCAAAAGAGCTGATCCTGCAACTTACCGATATTTTTGCATGGGACATTGATTTTGCCACCAATCTACGCCCTGGCGATCAATTCACGGTTGTTTATGGGAAGAAAATAGTTGATGGTAAAGAAACTGACAGCGACGAAATCATTGCCGCTGAGTTTATTAACCAAGGATCGTCATACACCGCAGTCAGATACATCAATGAATTCGGCATTGCCAGTTATTACACGCCCGACGGGCAGTCCATGCAAAGAGCTTTTTTAACTACGCCTGTTGACTTTGCAAAGATCAGCTCCCCTTTTGACATGCACCGTAAGCACCCCATACTTAACAGAATCCGCGCTCACAAAGGCATTGATTATGCCGCAAGAATCGGTACACCTGTCAAAACAACCGGGGACGGAATCGTTACCTTTAGTGGCCGCAAAGGCGCTTATGGACAAGTAGTCATTATTCAACATAATGATCACTATGAAACACTTTATGCGCATATGTCTGATTTTAAGAAAGGCTTAACAGTCGGCAATCATGTTAAACAGGGCGATGTTATCGGCTTTGTGGGCCAAACCGGCTTGGCCACTGGCCCTCACCTACATTATGAGTTTCATGTGGACGGACTTTATCGCGATCCTGAAACGGTAAAGATACCGCATTCAATGCCTATAAGTAATGTATTACTGGCCGACTTCAATACTCAAACCCAGCCGTTCTTTACTCAACTTGCTCAGGCCAAAGCCAAAAGTTTATTTGCAAAAAACCCTTCGGCAATTGCTCCCGGCATTGCCCTACCCCCTGCATCCATGCAGTCTTCTCGTTACGATTAATCAAAATCGATGCCTGAACTTTATATTGGACTCATGTCCGGAACCAGCCTGGATGGCATTGACGCCGCTCTTGTGGATTTTAAAAACAATGAAGCCCGTCTTGTCGAATTTGAATACCTGCCCTTTCCCGGCGATATTCAAAGTACAATTCAGCAACTTAGCAAGCCTGACATGCTAATTTCGCTCAAAGAATACGGCACAATGGATGCCCGACTCGGCCACTTATTCGCAAAGGCCGTTAATGCCTTGCTTGCTAAAGCCGACATTCCCGCCTCATCGATCAATGCCATCGGCAGCCATGGACAAACCATTTACCATGCGCCTGACATCCGATTTCCTTTTTCCCTGCAAATCGGCGATCCCAATATAATTGCCGAACTTACCGGCATTACCACCGTGGCCGATTTCAGACGCCGGGATATTGCAGCCAAAGGCCAAGGCGCACCGCTGGTTCCGGCTTTTCATCAAGCCGTTTTCCACCACCCACATGAACATCGCTGCATCGTAAATATCGGCGGCATAGCCAATATTACCGTCTTGCCTAAACAGCAGTCGGCAGAAGTCATCGGCTTTGATACCGGCCCCGGCAACACCTTAATGGATCTGTGGATCAAGCTGCACCAAAACCAGTCGTACGATAAAAACGGCGCCTGGGCCAAAACCGGCAATATCGATCATGGCTTGGTAGCGCTATTAAAACAAGACGCCTATTTCAACGCCGCTCCGCCAAAAAGCACCGGCAAAGAATATTTTTCACTTCCCTGGATTTATCAGTATTTCGACGCATTCAGTTACAAAGCCGAGGACATACAAGCCAGCTTATGTTTTCTGACGGCGATAACGATTTGCGATGCGATCAAAAAGCACGCACCGGCTACTGAGCGCATATTGATTTGCGGCGGCGGTATTCACAATGAATATTTACTGGAGCTCATCCAACAAAACATTGACTGCCCGGTTGAATCAACAGAGCAGTATGGACTTCATCCCGATCATGTTGAGGCTGTGGCTTTCGCATGGTTAGCCAGACAAACGTTAAACAATCTGCCGGGCAATCTTAAAGAAGTAACAGGAGCAATGAACTCTGTCATTCTTGGAGGAATTTATCAGGGAAACAAAAAGGGCGCAGCTTCCGCTCCTGCTCACGCTAAGCACCTACATCCCTGTAGGTGACACCCTGTCGCCCAACGAGGGGGGAGAAACTATAAAATAACTACGCGGAAAAAGAAGACCCGCAACCGCAGGTAGTGGTCGCGTTAGGGTTACGGATAACGAACTGAGCGCCTGACAAATCTTCTTTATAATCGATTTCAGCGCCGGTTAAATATTGAATACTCATCGAGTCAATCAATACCGTGACACCGCCGTTTTCAACGCAGGTATCATCTTCATTGACTTCTTCATCAAAAGTAAAGCCATATTGAAACCCTGAACACCCCCCTCCTGAAACATAAACTCTCAGCTTCAGATTATCATTACCTTCCTCGGCTATTAATTCACCCACCTTGGTGGCGGCGCTGTCAGTAAAAACTATCGGATTAGACATACATGTAACACTATAAAAATGAAGTTGGAAGAAATTATGACTATACCCAGCTTTTTAGTCAAGAATTATGAATGTGTGTACAACTGATTATTTGCCCTATGGATAAAGCGCAACACTCTTTAATCCCGAGTCTTCCTTTAGCCCAAACATCAGATTCATATTTTGCACCGCCTGCCCCGCTGCGCCCTTAACCAGGTTATCAATCACCGATAACACCACGATAGTTTGACCGCCCTGCGGCCGGTGAATCGAAATCTGGCAGTTATTGCTGCCCCGTACATTTCGGGTATCAGGATGCGAACCTGGCGGCAATACATCAACAAACGTTTCGTTAGCATATCTTTTTTCGTACAAGGCCTGCACGTCATCAGGATTACCGTGCGACTGACCATATAAAGTAGCGTGTATACCTCGGATCATTGGCGTTAAATGCGGTACGAAGGTCAATCCGACCGATTTTCCAGCCATCAACTCAAGCCCTTGAGCAATCTCAGGCAAATGCCGGTGACCGCCAACCGCATACGCTTTAAAACTCTCGCCGGTTTCGCTCATTAACGTCGCCAACTCCGCTTTACGCCCCGCCCCGCTGACGCCCGATTTAACATCGGCGATTAAATGCTTAACATCAATCAGATCGTTTTCAAGTAACGGCAAAAAACCCAGCTGCACGGCGGTTGGATAGCAGCCCGGACAAGCGATTAAATTACTCTGTTTAATTGCCTCGCGATTCAGTTCCGGCAAACCGTAAACCGCCTCGGCGATTAAATCGGGACAAGCATGCTCCATACCGTACCATTTGCTCCATTCCTTTGCATCTTTCAACCTGAAATCAGCGGAAAGATCGATCACTTTAACGCCGCGCGTCAGCAACCGCTCCGCCATCAGCATCGCCGTGCCGTTCGGCGTCGCAAAAAACACCACATCGCATTCGGCCAAGGTTTCGACTTCGGGCAAGCTAAATACGGCGTCGATAAACCCCCGCAAACTGGGATAAAGCGCATCCACTCTAACGCCTGCATCGGCGCGCGAAGTTACAACCGCCACCTCGACATCCGAATGCAACGCTAAAATCCGCAATAACTCAACACCGGTATATCCGGTTCCGCCCACAATACCTGCACGAATCATCTGTTTTATCCTACCCACACGTTGTTTATAAAAATAACTGGGGCATATAATAACCGCAACTTGGATTATTGACGATGTTGTAACTATGCCGCTTCCTAATCAGATGATTACCAATGAGTGTTTTAAAGTTGAACAAATCGTTCATTTTTGCAGCTACGCCGTCACCAATGAGATTTTATCTAAGCCGGAGCTAGCCTCAGCACGGTTCGAACAGGATCTGGGGTGTTCATTCAACTAACTCTAGCTCGGCTTTCCATGCAGCCAACCTAGACTGATCAAGCATAGCGATGCATAAAATGCTATGGACTTCGTAATGGGGTTCAGTCGATACAAGATCGCCTTGTACGTTCTGCAAATGTAGCAGGATTTCGTCCTGCGTATGCCTCGCCTGAGCCCTCATTATCCGGCGTCGCTCGCGTTGGAGCAATACGCCTTGCTGCTTCGCATATTCCGCCTTGAACTCACGCGTCCAGCGTTTACTTAAATTAAGCAGATTGTCGAGGTTAACGACTTTTGCCGCGTCTGTCGGATTTATTGGCGCACTAATTATTGAACGCTTTTGCAAATCGTAGTTCAGCCGAATATTACCGTTGGCATGTCGTCGATAAGGATGAAACCAATCTGAAAAGCTACCCTGGACGTGAACGGCCTTAGTACCTTTGTTATCGGTGCAATTGCACTCCCCACAGATAGGCAGCAAGTTATCGGCGCAAACGCTCAATAGTGGGTAAACGCTCTTGGCAATCCAGTGATCTACTTCAATATCTTTAAGTTCGCCTCCGCACAGTACACAAACTTCTCTGGCGCCCGGATTCGGGTTCAGTCGGTGCGTATCGCGAAATTCTTTGACAAACTGAGCATACGTTACGCCACCGTTAGTCACAGGCGAACCATTCGCTGCATAAGGAAGACCGCTACGAAAGCCCTTCTCGTAGAAAGCTTCCATTAACTCCCTGAATGCTTGCCACGACATATCGGGAATAGCCGGGCGGGCTATCGGCCAAGCAGGCGAATTGGGTTGAAACTGTTTCTCCAGATTGCTGACTGCTGCGACCCAGTCATTCAAAAATTCCTTGTCTGCTTGTGACATGGCCGCCACGGCTTGAGCTCTTGAAAGCAAGGGCTTCCCGGCAAGCTCACGTTGCAAAAATGCCCAAAGCCAGTCCGCCTCAATTTGCGTGGGAACGCGCGGAGGCATCAGATTGACTTTAACAATGTCCGCCGAACCGACATTCACGTCGCAAAGCCAAGCCACCAGATGCTCTTGCAGGCGACGGCAGGCACGCAGGGCTGGAGTGCAAGCAATATGACAGATAGGCTTAAGCATGACCCTTCCATTTATTCAACAGCGTACGCAACTCACTACGGTAGAAGCCGGAGCCCATGCGGGCAATCAGTTGCTCTAATTGCTGGATGTCAGCCTCAGTACCGCTGGCTAAGCTTAATTTTTCCTCAATAAATTCTTGCGCCCGCTTACCGATGCTGTCTTCGGCTTCGAACACAGTCATCATCAGGGCGCTGGGGTCAGTGGCGAAGGTTTGTTCAGACACCGACCGAATCACTGAACCGTCGGCGGTCTTCTGCATCATCACGATTTCATCATTGAACACATCGCTTAATACGATGGCCGAATGCGTGGAAATCAGTACGTCGTTGGCGGTGCGGCCAATAGCGGCGTCAATGATGTCGACGATTTCCCGCTTCCACTTGTCGTTAAAATGCGTCTCCGGCTCGTCCAATAACAATAAGGCATCCTGCTGTCCTTCCAGCAAATGGAACAAGGCCATACGTCCCAACACCATTTGCTCGCCGTCGGACAATTCATCAAAGCGAATCAAATCGTCGGTATCGTCTTTGCGGAGACAAAACGAAATTTCAGCAATCAAACCTTCTTCATGCAAATCGCAAAGCCGTTGGAAGCGTTCATAGGCGCTGAAATTGTTCTCGTTGCCTATCAATGCCTGCAAGGCGTGGCCTTGCGTCTTCTCAGTAACTTGCCGCAGCTCTTCCATTCCCGGCGCATCCGGCACAAGGTCGGGATCGAAGTCTCCGCCAATATCGTAGTGGAGGATACGCAAGCTACTGGGGTTCGGCTGCGCAATCACTTCCCCGGCGGCATAAAACCACGGCAGCAAGCGGCGTAATTTCTTCTCGGGCAGTCTATCGGGCTGAAAATCAATCGTCACAGCGACTGAAACAGGCCACTTCCAACCGGCTCTGCTCAATAACTCACGTAATATCTGGTTTGACGGATCAGGCTCTACAGTCCCGGAAAAAACATCTTTCAGCCCTACCGGCAAAGCCACAGAAAGCACCGCAAACTTAAGCAGCTCGGGCGTAACCAAAATAGGTTCCCAGGCCTTTGAACCAATATCCTGAGCTAACTGCGCCATTTGATTCATCTGCTCACTATTAGCTTCGCTGTCTTCGTCCTGTAACAAGATTTCATTCAGCAGATGTTCGTGTTCTTTATCTCTATTCCAACCGGGAGGCCGCTCACGAGTCGAGTCGTATTCATCAGACTGGGACACTAGATCGACGCCTTCGCTGTCAGAGTTGCGCTCCCAAAGGCTTTGCCACGAAGCCAGCGCACCGGTGGTGTAAGCCAGCACAGTGCGCGGCAAATAAGGTAGCTGTGCGGTACCTCGCCCACTGGGCCAATTTCCGGGCGCAATGACCGCACGGAAGCCGTGCGGCAAGGGCTCAAAAGCCGCCTGCTTGGCATACAACGACCGAATCAGCTCTTCAAAATCGTCATTGGTGGCTGTCGGCAGGAAGGTAAAACTCTCGCTCACCCAAAGCGCAGGCTCTAACTGTTCTTCTTCACGCAGTGCCGACAGAATAACGGTTTGACGTTGGCTTCCTCCTACAACGGCTTCATTACCCACAATATATTGATCCACAACAGGGGCCGGACGATCCCGCCCGAGTTCATAGACCAAAGAAACCGGAAAGTGAGGCGCGCACCAATCGGCAAGCGACAAAAACACTTTGCTAATAGCCCGTAAAAGATGGGATTTACCGCTGCCGTTAACCCCGACAACAAAGCGAATCGCACATAATCTATCGAGCGGCGAATGGCTGGAGAAAACAATTTGCGCTTTGTTTAGCGGCGGATAATTACGGATATGCAGGTAACGCAACTTCATGATGCAGTGCCTGCTTCATGACTAATGCTCTCTAACGATGCTTGCAAAGCAGCAATATCGTTGAGTCGGGATTTTTCCTCCGGCCGCAATCGGCGATAGCCAGTAACAAAGTCGCCGTTGTCGTTGGGTAATGCCACCTTGGCGATCAATCCCAAAGCGGCAAGCTGTTCCAGTGCGCGCTTGACTCGGTCGTGCATATTACGCTCGTGCTCAATGGGCCATAGCCGACAAAACTCATCAAGATCGGAAGCATTATCGGCAAGTAACGTTCCCTTCCACTCACGCATGGCATCAAGCACAAATCCCTGAAATTCGCTCAACTCATTGAGTAGCCAGTAGCGCGTGGGGCGGGGAAAATCAGCGGAGCGTTCAGGTGGAGCGAAGACTTCGGTGCGAATAGATACTTTAGCTCCGCGTTCGCGCAGTATTTGATCTCTTTCGATTATTGCGGCTTCAATCTCTTTTTGATGTACTTCTCGCCACTTCTCGGTCAGTTCACCAGAAAGCGCAAAGACTGTCAGCTCCGACTGAAGTCGCTTGGCAATTCGCTCGGACTGAGAAATAAGCTGTCGCAATAATCTAACCTCGTGCCAAAACGCGGCGAACTTCTTTTGCTCAGAAATCGCTGGTAGCGGAATTCTGATTTTTGTCAGATTTTCGCCACTCAAATTGCTCTGACCCGCTGTTGTGCGAATCGTATTGCGCATTGCTGCTCTGCCAAATGTACTATTGAGAAACGAGCTCAAATACTCTGGAAGCAGCTGCTCTGTGTTGGTACGTAAACGAATCAGGTAGGACGCATAAACCATCCCCGCCTTTACAATATCTTCCGTAATGGGCGCTGAGCGGCCAACGTAATCAGGATTACCGTTTGATCGGACAATAAGCACATCGGCTTTGGTTAAAAGCAGTCGATCCAATTCAGCCGAGGACAACCCAACGTATTTCATATCTGTCGTATCGACTTCACCACCCATCACGTTCGGAATACGAAGAACTGGTGTACCGAAACCAATCTCTTCATCTGCCGAAACAGACGTGCCATAACGAGTTTCAACGAGGGTGCCGAGTTGTACCCACTCGACTCCATCAACGCCCAGGACTAACCGATCAAGATAAGCCTTGATCATCAAGTTGAGTTGTCCACTTCGTGCTTTTTGCCGAGCAACTAGCGCTTCAGCCTGCTGCAACACATCGACGATACGCTGTTGTTCAAGGAGAGTTGGGAGCGGAATTATCATCGATGCGAGGTCAGACTGCCGAATATTCTGAATGTTGGCGCCTTGCACTTGTCTATCTCTCCAAGCTCGAAAAGCTGGCGAATCTAGCCAACAAGATAAATATTTCGGTAACAGGACATCTGGCTTGGCTCGAATTACCGCATTGAAAGCCCCCCATGTTCCATCAAAGTCCTCCTCCAATATCGCAGATTTGCCGACAATCGAGGAACTGCCCGATGACATGCATACAACAATGTCATTCTTTTTCAATCGCTGTGCATCGGACACGAAAGACGAAGAAATCCAGACTAAATCACGATCAATGATTAGTCTATCTTGGATATTTCCTGCTCGAAGAACGGACACTGCGTCTGGCATTGGGCTGGAAAAGACGTCACCTTGCGAGAAAGTCACTCCACGAACGATTTGCGCCAGTGATGGTGCTAGGCGCACATGAGGCCAACTCATTCCCGTTCCTCCACCATAACCAACAGTTTGTCCAAATCTCTGATAATCTGCTGCTCGGTTTGGAGTAGCTCACCTATTAACTCCACCACGCTTTTGTCGCTTTTGAGCTGTGTGAGATCAAAAGGTTTGTATTGCCCGGCGGAAAGATTCCAATCGCGGGCTTCGATACAATCGGGGTCAAGCAGGCCATCTTTCAACTGCCCCTTTTCATCATAGAGCCGCTTAGCCAACATGGTCTCGACGTATTGCGGACGCACCAAGCCGTTGGCGTCGTGCGAGCCTTTGAGACTACCGTCGGCCGATTGCCACTCGTCATTAAGCAGCCATTCGCGCACCGGCACCACCCAATGTTTGGCAGCGGTAAGATCAGTCTCTTGGTCGATGGCGAGACTACGCAATGTAACATCGAAGCCATCAAGCTTGGCGACTTCACGAGCTAAACCTAACAAGCGATTTTTAAATTTACCTTCGTCGAGCCTTGGGTCGAAACTAATGGTTGGCTGACCCTGCTTATCGGCAGTTAACTTGACGTTCTGCTCGGCGCTACTATAGGCATCTATAGACAACCAATCGCTATTAATACTTGATGTAATTAAATCATTCCAAACTTTTAATGCAGGCGAGTCATCAGGCTCAAACAATCCACGGCAAGCATTAGCTAGGCGCTTGGTCTCAGTGATAAATTTCGAATAAGCCTTTGTCAGTTCCGTGTTTTCTTTTGAGTTCAATGTACTTTTTATGTGTGCTGGGGCAATGTAATCAGCAAGCCGATCTGTAAGTAGCTCTTCCAAATCATCTCTTACTTTTTCACAAATGAAGCTTTCAGCCTCCTTTGGATCGGTCGGCAGATCAGAAAATAATTCATGGATGCCCCAAACCTGACCGTCCCACATATTGGTGTCGGGCAGCGCTGCAAAAGCTTCCCCAGCAGGGGTAAGTTTGTCAGCGGTATCGCGCAACAGTGCTTGCCTCCAGCGCTCGGGGTGAAAACTCGGTTGCAACAAGGTCTTCTCAAAGCGCTTAGCGCCGGTACGGCCTTCGCTCTTCCATATCTTGAACTTGACCAGCGCATCCCACAGATCGTTGCGCTGACCAGGACGGCCGTTGCGCTTGGCATCGCGCGTGAAACCATCTTCTTCGACCTCGTAAAACCAGACGTATTCGGTACGCGGGTTCTGGCCGGTAAAACTTTGCTTTTCCTCGCGGCGGGTTTCCTTACGAAACAGCAGAATAGAGGTTTTGACGCCGGTATAGGGCTGGAACACGCCGCCCGGCAGCGAGATAACCCCTTCCACGACATGCTCGGTCAGCAATTCGCGGCGCAGACTTTTATGGGCATCGGTATTGCCGAACAATACGCCTTCGGGAATGATGACAGCGCAGCTACCGCCGACGTCCAACAAATCCAGCATCAGCCACAAAAACAGCAATTCGCTTTTGTTGGTCAGCGCATCGTCTTTTTTCTTGCCTCCGCCTCCGACACGAGGAAAAAGGAGGGAATCTTTCTCCAAATCGTTGGTATCGACGGTGCCGGTAAATGGCGGATTAGCCAGCACGAAATCGTAAGACTCGGACTTGAGCAGTTCGGCCAGTTTGGGCTTGCCGTCGCGTTTGCTCAAGGAATCGCCTTGCAGTAGATGCGGGTCGGTGACGTCGTGCAGCACCAGGTTCATCCAGCCGATGCGGGCCATGGTGCGGTCGTTGTCGAGGCCGACGAAATTGGCGCCATGGTGGATAGCGGCGTACTGCTCCTTCGTGGCTCCTGTGCCATGAGCTCGATGCGGCGTTCCATCCCATTCCAGCAGCACAATATCTTGCGCGGAATACTTGCGCATCAGGTATTGCTGGGCACTGAACAAAAAACCGCCCGTACCCGCTGCCGGATCGATGATGCGCTGACCGGGTTCCGGATCAAGTAACTCAACCATGAATCGGATCAAATGGCGCGGGGTGCGGAACTGGCCGTTCTTACCAGCCGTGGACATCTCGCTGAGCAGGTGTTCAAAGGTGTCGCCCATAATGTCTTGAGCGGCGGAACCGTCGCCCACGCGAGCGAACAGCTGGTCGATCAGATCGATGGCATCCCCCAGCACTTGGCCTTTGTTGGGGTCGAGCTGGAAATAAGCGTCGGCCATGCGGTTGTTAAGACTGCCTAGCTCGGTGTCGTTATCATCATTCGTTAAACGCGCCTCGATTCCCCGCAGCCAAGGAAAGACCCTTTCAATCAGATGCGCAGGGTTGGTCTTTTCTTGACGGATATAGCTCCAGCGGCAAGGTTCCGCATCAAGCTGCTTGCGTAGCGCCTCGCGCTTTTCCGGCGGTGCGGCTTGAATCTGGGCTTGTTCTGCCGCTGTCAGTGCATAAATTGACGGCAGTTTTTTCTCGATACGTTTCTTATCGATGTCCTCCAGCCGTTTGAGAAACAGCAGGTAGGTGATTTGTTCGACGGCAACCAGCGGGTTGGTCAGACCGGCGGACCAAAATCGGTCCCAGAGTTTGTCGACTTTTTTCTTGATGTGTGGGGCGAGCATTGAATGGTTTTCCTTAGGTTTAAGCGGCTTCGTCAACTAATTGGTTGGCGAAAGCAACGAGTTCTTCTATATCCTGCGGCGGAAACAACGATTCGACGCGGCCGACACGCGACAGCGGCGGTTCGCTGAGCGCCGCGCGAGTAATGCGTCCGTGGCGTAGTACCGCGGTTTTTACCGCGCGCAGGAAGGTGAGTTGATTGGCGCGCAGGTAGCCGTGCTGTGAGATAAAGCTGTCGAAAGCGGCGTTGATGCGCTGTTCCCGGTTGGGCAGATGGGCGTATTCACAGAGGATGTGGCGCAAGAAATCGGCGAGCGAAGCTGCGGGGTGCTCGAAGGCTTTGCGCAATGTGTCTTCGGTGACGAATAAATCGGTCCGGTTAAGCGTGGCGGCGATGCTGTCGAGTTCATCGTCGGATAAATTCTCGCCGCTCTTGAGCTTAGCCAATGCCGGCAACTCGTCCGCCAAGCGCAGCACCAGCGCCTCAACCTGTTCGCGATAACTTTCGGCAAAAGCGCCTTCGCCGGTGGGGCCGTAAATAATCCAACTGCGTTGGCTGATGGTATCCGGCAAATTGATTTCGACCGTGGTATTGGGCGTAGAGGTGCGGTAGCGCATCAACGGTGCAAAAGTGGCTTGCAATGCGGCAAGCCTGGACAAATCGAGGTGCTGCCAAAAGCCTGCCGAAAGCACCCAGGCGCGTTGTTCTTGAATGCGTTGCACTTCGGGAATGTTGTCGGCGAGACTAGCGACGGCCTCTTGAATGCGCTCCATCACTTTGGCCTGTTCGGTCTCATCGGATTTCAACCACGCAACGGTAAGCCGTTCGCACCAGACGCGAAATTGCAATTCATCCAGGCCCGACAGCGGCGCGAGACGCATCAACGGCGCGATGGTTTGCGAGAGATGTTCTTGTACGGCTTGGCTGGGCGTGGGCCACTGTTGCATCAAGGCGTCTAGCTCATCCCAATGCGGCCGCACGTTGATGCTCTGACGCGGGAGTGCGGCAAGCATGGCTTGTAACTCGGTTACAGTGGGCTCGTTGTCGAGTTGCTGTGCATGCAGGAGTAGCCACTTTTCCAGGCGTAGCCGGAATAAACGCACGGGCAATGGCTCACTGGGGTGATCGACCTCGCCGTCTGGCTTGAGCTTGAAATAAGCGAAGTTCTTCCAATGGTCGATAATCAGAAAGTCCTTTTTAACTTTGCCGCTCGCCTTGTCGGTGTGCAGCCGAGTGCCGCGCCCGATCATTTGCCAGAATTTGACGCGGCTGAATACCGGCTTGGCAAACACGAGATTCTGGATGGCGGGCACGTCGACGCCGGTATCGAGCATGTCCACTGAAATGGCGACACGCGGCATGGTTTTATATTTGAAGTCATCCAGCGTGGCATCGGCGCGTTCCATATGACTGTCGATGATCTCGGCCATGCCTTGCCGTTGCAGTTCCGGATAGAGGCGATTGAAACTTTCGTACAGACGCTTGGCATGGGCGTGGCTGACGGAAAAGATGATGCTTTTGTGCGGCAGGCCGCGAACATCCTTGCGGCACTTGTCCATGAACTCGCGAACCATCGCATCGTTGGTACCTTGGTTGACGATGCCTTTTTCGATGTCGCTGCCGTCGAAATTGAGCTCGTCCAGTTCCACACCTTGATCTCGGGCCATTTTCTTTAAAGGTTCCGGCAGCGCATCGCCCTGAATGCCTTTGATTTGGAAGTTGGTTTGCGCATCCAGCACACGATAGTTGACGAGGTTCTTATCCTCAATGGCTTGATCGTAGCTATAGTAATAGCTGGGCGCGCCGTCGCCGCAATCGAAGAGCTCAAAGGTGTTGTGGTCAATATAGTCGGTCGGTGTAGCGGTGAGGCCAAGTTGAATCGCATCGAAATGGTCGAAGATGGCTTTATAACGCTGGTAAATCGAGCGGTGACTTTCGTCAGCGATGACCAAGTCGTAGTAACCGACCGAGAGGCGTTCGTATACCTGCATCATGCTGGGATAGGTGGAAAACTGGATGCGCGCGCCGGATGTCTCGCCGCTTTCGATGCGGGCGAGGCTCTCGTTTGGAAGGTGAGTTTTGAACTCGGACATGGCTTGTCGCACGAGTTCCCGGCGATCTGCCAAGAACAATACTCGCTGTACGCGCTTGGCGCGCAACAGAGTGTCTACAAGGGAAATGGTCGTGCGGGTTTTGCCTGTGCCGGTTGCCATTACCAGCAGAAACCGGCGTTTGGCGGCATCGATCCCTTCCGTGACGCGACGGATAGCTTCGTTCTGATAAACGCGATCCGCAATATCGGTATTGATGGCTACATCATGCAAGGTCTGTGCATAGCGCTGTTGGTGTCGCAGCCGCTCAAGATCATCCCGCGTGTAGAAACCTGCAACTTTTCTGGGTGGATAGCGGTCTCGATCCCAGAACTGGATTTCTTTGCCGTTGGTTAGAAAGATGAAGGGATCAACCCCAAATTTGGCTTTGATGGCGTCCGCATAATCGGCCGCTTGGCGTTTGCCTGAGAGTTCATCACGAGATGTGCGCTTAGCTTCGACCACGGCAAGGGGTATTCCATCCGAACCCAGTAAGACATAATCGGCAAACTGCTCGTTGCCGTATGCCCCGCTCGGATCTGCTGTTTGGAGCAAGACTTCTTCGATGAGCGTTCGTCGACTTTTCGACCAACCCGCGCGAGCGAGTTGGCTGTCGATTAATTCAGTCCTGGTTAAAGACTCATTACGATTAAGACCGGACACAATTTATCCTCCCTGCCTTAAACACCTCAAATCCCTCGGTTAACCAAAAATAGCGAAGCGCAAAAATTTCACGGCGACCAAATGAAGCATTTTTTGGATTAAAAGGTTTGAGCAGACTTTCCATGTTTCAAATTGTAATGCTGAATATATGCTGTAATTGCCGAGTGACCATTGAGATATTTGAACCAAGCTCGCCTCATTCTAACATTCCCACCCCGCAAACTTCCCTCTAAATTTGTATCTGCTATTTTTGGATTTCAATAAAATAGCTGTAAAGCAATTCCATTGGTTTACATTCAAACATTAAAATTCTAGTTATAATTTTTCAAGCAAACATGCAATCCATCAGCAGAAAGTTAAATTCTGAACCATGCGCATTGATTGCAGATATGAATGACTAAATTCAGCGATAAGTCGTAAACACTTCAACATCCATGCCCTACTCAATGATAAACCCGCTTTTGAGTATATTCGGTATAACAAACTTGGCTTCGGCTTTTGAGAAATCCGTTTAAACCCTTCTAATCCGTGCCATCCGTGTTCCATTATTTAAGTTAGCATCTCAATAACTGGGGCATATAATAACCGCAACTTGGATTATTGACGATGTTGTGACTATGCCGCTTCCTAAACAGATGATTGCCATTGAAATTGAAAACGGTGTTTTAAAACCGGTTCAGCGCGCCATACCGACGCCGTCAGCTAACCAGGTGTTAATTAAGGTAGCTGCCGCCGGTGTCAATCGACCCGATGTGATGCAACGCAAAGGCCTGTATCCGGCTCCGTCCGGCGCATCCGACATTCCGGGACTTGAAGTTGCAGGAACGATCGTTGCGTTGGGCGACAACATCAGTCAGTTACATGAAGGCGACAGGGTCTGCGCACTGGTGTCCGGCGGCGGTTATGCCGAATATTGCCTTGCTTCAACGGCCTTATGTCTGCCCATACAGGAAAATCTGTCTTTTAACGAAGCTGCCGCATTGCCGGAAACTTTTTTCACCGTCTGGAGCAATGTTTTCGACCGCGCCCATTTGCAGCCCGGCGAAACGCTACTGGTGCATGGCGGCAGCAGCGGCATAGGCACGACGGCGATACAACTGGCCAAAGCCTTCAACGCCAAAGTCATAGTCACGGCAGGCTCAAACGAAAAATGCGAATTCTGCCTGCAACTCGGTGCCGATGGCGCTATCAACTACAAAGAGCAGGATTTTGTTGAGGAAACAATGCGATTTACCGACAACAAAGGCGTCGATGTTATCCTGGACATGATCGGCGGCGACTATTTCCCGCGTAATCTAAAATGCATGACCGACGACGCCCGACTGGTGCAAATTGCCATCCAAAACGGCCCGAAAGCCGAAATAAACCTGTTGCCTGTCATGCTTAAACGGCTCACTCTGACCGGCTCTACATTAAGAGCCAGGGACGATGCTTTCAAAGCCGCAATCGCGGGCAGACTGATTGAAAAGGTCTGGCCTTTATTAGCATCCGGACAAATCAAACCAGTTATACACTCAACTTTTGCGCTCATCGACGCCGCCTTAGCCCATCAACTCATGGAAAGCAGCCAACACATCGGCAAAATCATCTTAACGGTATAGCAATATGACTTACACGACACTCATTTCCACAGACGCGCTCCACCAACAACTTAACAATCCCGACTGGATCATCGTCGACTGCCGCTTTTCATTAGCGGATACCGAAGCCGGTGCCCAAGCCTACCGGCATGGGCACATCCCCAATGCCCGCTACGCCCATCTGGACAAAGACTTGTCCTCGGCGATCACCGACTTTACCGGCCGCCATCCTTTGCCGAACTTTGCCGTATTGGCAAAAAAACTGGGCGACTGGGGCATAACCAATACCAGTCAGGTTGTTGCTTATGACGATGCAGGCGGCGCTTTCGCAGGCCGCCTCTGGTGGCTATTGCGCTGCATGGGCCACGACAAAATTGCGGTATTGGATGGCGGTATCAAGCAATGGCAAAAACAAGGCCTGCCGATCACCACAACTTTGCCTACTGTTAAACCCGTCACATTCAGGCCGTACCTGAACGAAGCGGCATGGCTGACTGCCTTACAGGTGCAAAACAGTCTGTCCAAAAAATCAATTTGCCTGATCGACGCCAGAACACCTGAACGCTATCGCGGCGAACAAGAACCTATCGATCCGGTTGCAGGTCATATTCCCTATGCATTAAACCGGGCTTTCCAATTAAACCTGGACAGCAATGGCTTGTTTTTATCGGCGGAACAATTGCGCGAACAATTTAAACAGCTAATCGGCTCTAACGCGCCCGAACAAGTCGTTCATTATTGCGGTTCCGGGGTCACCGCTTGCCATAACTTGCTGGCGATGGAATATGCGGGATTATCCGGTTCCAAGCTTTATGCGGGATCATGGAGCGAGTGGATCAGGAATAAAAACCGGACGGTTGCTAAAAACTAACTTTAGTTTGGGATCAGGGAAATTAAACAAGCGGCAATAGGTTGCTAAAAGCCGCCAACACTTTAGGACACATTTTTTTGAACATAGTAATGGGCTCCACTACATCTCAATAAGACCCTGCCAAGGTTATTCCCGGCAGCCATTTTTGGGCGAATTGTTTTGTAAATAAGCCTTTTAGATTCAAAAAGCCAGCTTCTTTTCTTATCCCGAACCGGTTAACTTAAGGCGGTAACCTATGCATGAGAATAATGCAGCCAACGCGTACTGTGCCAAGAGCCACGGGCAGCACATCAAATACTCTATTCTACTTTCCAATCATCTAAAACCTTATCGTAAACCTCGCGCAAGCCAAGAACGCAGTCTATGCTTTCCAGCGGCACGCTAGCTTCAAGCCCCACGGCCTCCGTTAATATCCAAACGTCGCCTTGCCGCAGGTAACGTTCGATACTTGGCTGGTCTTGGGCAACCAGCAGGTATTCGCGCAATGTAGGGATTTTACGGTAATGGGCGAACTTGCCCCCTCGGTCATAAGCTTCAGTAGAAGGCGACAGCACTTCAATCAACAATGTAGGATTGAGCAAGGTATCTACATGTGCGTCCTCAAATTGAGGCGTACCGCAGGCAACAACAATATCCGGATAATGGTAGCTGCGCGCTTCGGCTGCCTTGACGCGCATGTCGTTGACATAGGCCTCGCAGGGGCGTTTTTTGAGTTGTATGCTTAATTCTCCTGCAATATTAATGGTTACCAAATTATGTTCCCGGTTTGCGCCGGTCATCGCATAAATTTGACCGTCGTGGAATTCGCTTTTATAGGAAGCGCTACGCTCCAGCGTTAAATATTCTTCGGCGGAAAAATGACCAGATGTAAGTACGGAAGACATGAATCACCTCGTTAAAAGGAAATAGCTTACTAAATATTAAGAACATCATAGCGTTTTAACAGCGGCGTGAAGACTATTTAAACCCCATAAATCTTGCGCTTACGCCAGAACGTTGCCCTGCTCATACCCAGCGAACGGGCGGCTAGGGTAACCCTGCCATTACTCTGCTCCAGCGCCTGACGGATTGCAGCGGATTCCTCGTCCGCCGACAGCGGCGAATTTTGCACAGCTTGCAGCCCAACGGTACGCGACTCCCTAAACTCAGGCGGCAATTCAGAGCAACGTAAGGTCGTCCCCCTGCCTACCGCAAAAGCATATTCCACCACATTATGCAGTTCCCGGATATTGCCCGGCCATGCATAGTCCAGCAAAGCGCGCATGGCCTGCGGATCGATCTTTTCGATTTTCCTGAAATTGGCGGCATTATGCTGTTGGATAAAATGCCAGATCAGTAAACTTATATCTTCCCGGCGTTCCCGTAACGGCGGAATAAAAATGGGCACAACCCTGAGCCGGTACATCAGGTCTTCTCGGAACCGCCCCATTTTGACTTCTTCCCGCAATGAACGATGGGTTGCGGCGACGATACGCACATCGACATCAATCGAACGGTCGCCGCCGACCGGAATATAGTTTCTTTCCTGTATGACACGAAGCAGCTTGGCCTGCAATTCAAGCGGCAACTCAGCCACTTCATCCAGAAACAGGGTCCCGCCGTGCGCGCGTTGAAACAGACCGCTATGATCCTTGACCGCTCCGGTAAACGCGCCACGCACATGGCCGAATAACTCGCTGTCCAGCAAACTACTGGACAAAGCCGCGCAATTGATCGCCAAGAAAGGCGCGTTGCGACGGGCACTCAGATCGTGAATGGCCTTGGCAACCAACTCCTTCCCTGAACCGCTCTCGCCTCTTACCAATACCGTGGCTTCCGTTTCTGCGGCATTTTGAATAATCTGAAATACCGCCTGCATGGCCGGTGAGCGGCTTAGCAAGCCTTGAAAACCCAGTTTTCCCGCTTCGTCTACAGGACGTAGGCGAAGATCAAGAGTAGGAGCAAAAGCTTCGCTTGAGACTTTCGGAAAAATCGTATTGTCCGACTGTTCCGAAACAGGAAGCAGTAGCCCCAAACCGCCGGCGAAAACGCCATCCCGGTCATACAAAACCTGAGTAATTTTTTCTAACTTAATTTTTTGTTGATCTGTTTTCAATGATTTTATGAGTTGTTTTTGATGGTCGCCGCTCTCGGTAATCGCGTATTCTTGCAAACAAGGCTTACCTGTGACATTCTCGATTTTCAATCCCGATAACTGCGCCGCACCTTGGCTCCAGTGAATAATCAGTTGATCCCGGTCAACAATATACAGGCCTGTAATATCGCAAAGATCAAGCAGTTTTAAGAACAACGGCTGCAACGACTGGTGCGCCAGCCAGCCTGACAAAGATGCGGAAATCTGTTTCGTTTGTTTCATTAATGTCTCACTGAATCGAATATGTGTTTCAATGAAACAATATATGAAACAGGCGAAAGGCGCAAGGCAAAGGGCTAAAGGTCCGCAATTCAGCTATGCGCCTTTAGCCTTTAGCCTTTAGCCTTTGCCTTAATCTTTTTGGCACGGCTCTTGCTCTAACCAGATATACCCCATAACCCAACCGGAGACACATCATGCTATTCAAACAATTATTCGATCAGGAAACCTGGACTTACACTTACTTGATTGCTGATCCGATCAGCAAGGACGCCATCCTGATTGATCCGGTCAATACCCATATCGACGAGTATATTGAGCTGCTGGCAGCACACGACCTGCAACTGAAATATTCCCTGGAAACCCATGTTCATGCCGACCATATCACCGCAAGCGGCCTATTGCGCCAACGCTTGGGCGCGCAAACTGCAGTCAGCGGCCTGTGCGGCGCAGAGTCGGCCGACATTCAAATTCAGGACGGCGATATTTTTAAATTTGCAGGCGACGAACAAATCAAAGTCATTGCTACACCGGGGCATACGCGCGGCAGTATTTCTTTTTTATGGCGCGACCGTTTGTTTACCGGCGACTCTTTATTAATAGGCGGTTGCGGACGCACCGATTTCCAAGGCGGCGATGCCGGTGCGCTTTATGACTGTATTACCCAACGCTTGTTTACCCTGCCGGATGAAACGCTGGTCTATCCGGGCCACGACTATCAACAGCGCTGGGTCAGTAGCATCATGCAAGAACGCACGACCAATCCGCGTTTGGCAGGCAAAACCCGCGAACAGTTTATCGAGATCATGAGCAACCTGAACCTACCCAAGCCCCGATTGATTGATGAAGCCGTACCCGCCAACCGTTATTGCGGTTTGGATGAGAATGAGCGCCAGGATGCCGTAGCGCTCAGAGACGCAACGCTGCCGATCCGCGCCACAACAAAAACCGAAGATATGGTCGCCGAGGCCAAGCAGCACATTATTGAAATCGATGTCGCCAAATCGAAACAACTGCTTGCGGAAGGCAATATCGTGCTAATCGACACCCGCGAAGAAAGCGAATACGCCGCTGGACATGTTGACGGAGCCCTATTGGTACCGCGCGGTATGCTGGAGTTCAAAATCAGTAACATGCCTGAACTGGCCGACAAGTCGAAAACGGTACTCATCTACTGCCGTCTGGGGAATCGCTCGGCATTGGCGGCGCAGACCCTACAGCAACTGGGTTACACTAACGTGCTGTCTATGGCTGGTGGGTTTGAAGCGTGGAAAAAAAGCCAAACGTCCTGATTCAGACATCAAAGCACCGGGTTTGCACTCATACGCATCCGGCTGACAACGCCTTACAAAGAGAAAAACAATGAATTTAGACAGTGCAATTCAAAAACATATGGAATGGAAAGTAAAATTCCGTACTGCCATAACCAAGCAAGAACAGATGGATGCCGCGACCATTGGCAAGGATAATTGTTGCGAGCTCGGCAAGTGGCTGCACGGAGAAGGTAAAAGTCAATGCGGCGGCTTAGGAAGCTATGCGATAACATTAAGCAGACATGCTGCATTTCACGTTGAAGCGGGTAAAGTCGCATCCGCAATTAACGCAAAAAAATATACCGAAGCGGAGGCAATGCTGGTTGGCAGCTCGGCTTTCTCCACCATATCCAGTGAAGTCGGAATTGCGCTCATGCGTCTAAAAAAAGAAGCTGCCTAATAAAGTGAAAATGGATACATGACAAAGAAATTATGTTGCTTTACACTTTTTTGTCGTGTACCAAAATTTCCCACTAACTACATGCCTGAGAGGAATTTATGTCAAATCAACACCATACCTTGCTAATCATAGGGGGAGGCGCCGCCGGCGTTTCCGTTGCCAACAACATGCGCCGTCAAAACTCTGATATTGATATTGCCATCGTTGAACCGTCCGAAGTCCATTATTACCAGCCGGGCTTCACCATTATCGGCGGCGGCGCTTATACCATGAAACAAACCATGCGTAATGAAGCCGACTTGATCCACCCGACCGTCACCTGGATCAAGGATTACGCAGAAACCTTTGAACCGGATGACAACAGCGTCAGTTTACGTTCCGGCGATACTATCAGTTACGACTACCTGGTGGTCTGCCCCGGCCTGCAACTGGATTGGGACAAGATTAAAGGCTTGAAAGAAACACTGAACAAAAACAATGTATGCAGCAATTACTCCGCGGAGACCGTGGAATACACTTGGGAATGCATCCAAAACATTAAGGAAGGCACGGCGCTGTTCACCCAGCCGCCGATGCCGATCAAATGCGCCGGCGCGCCGCAAAAAATCATGTATCTGGCGGCTGATCGTTTCCGTAAAAGAGGCACGCTGGACAAATTCACTATTGAATTTTTAAATGCCGGCCCTGCCCTGTTCGGCGTGCCGTTTTTCGCTAAAGCATTAAGCAAAGTCGTTGCCGATTACGGTATCAAAACCTCTTTCAACCATAATCTGATTGCCATTGACGGCCCGGCCAAAATCGCCACCTTTGAAGTCACCGACAGCGACGGCAACAAGCAACGCATTACCAAAGCATTCGATATGATTCATGTCACGCCGCCGCAAAGCGCGCCGGATTTCATTAAAAAAAGCCCTCTGGCGAATGCTGCCGGTTGGGTTGATGTCAACCCCAACACTCTGCAACATAATAAATACGGCAATATCTTCGGCCTGGGCGACGCCGGGTCTACACCCAATGCCAAAACAGCCGCAGCGGTGCGCAAGCAGGTTCCGGTTGTGGTTGATAACATTCTTAACCTGAAAAACAGTAAGGATCTTCAGGGCGGCTATGACGGTTACGGCTCCTGCCCGTTAACTACCTCACTGAGTAAAGTGATGCTGGCTGAGTTTGCCTATGACGGCAAGGTAACGCCGTCTTTCCCTTTACTCGACCCAAGAAAAAGCCGTGCTATCTGGTGGTGGGGTAAAACCACCGGCTTTCCGTGGCTGTACTGGCATTTGATGATCAAGGGCTATCGCATCGATATTCCTCATCTGGAATGCTACGCTAAAAAGTTTTTGAACGAAGAATAAATTATTAGGCGAAAGGCGCAAGGCGAAAGACTAAAAAAACCGCTTTACACTTTTCGCCCTTTGCCCTTTGTCTTTCGCCCTTTATCCTTCTATGCCCCATTCAAAATCCAATAACTCACGACTAATACAGTTATTTCCGATTGTAGGCTGGCTAAAATCCTACACCCGCCAGGAATTTAACAGCGACTTGTTCGCCGGTACCATTACCGCTATTTTGTTGGTTCCGCAAGGTATTGCCTATGCGATCCTGGCCGGTTTGCCCCCGCAACTCGGGCTCTATGCCAGCATCCTGCCACCGGTGCTGTATGCGCTGTTCGGCACCAGTCGCACCTTGTCTGTGGGGCCGGTTTCGATTGCCGCCATTATGATTGCCAGCGCTTTGTCCACGCCGGAAGTCAGCGTGTTAGGCAACCCCATCCAAAGCGCACTGATTCTGTCGGCGGAAAGCGGGATCATTATGTTGCTGATGGCGCTGTTACGCATGGGCGGACTGGTGAATTTTATCAGCCATCCGGTGCTCACCGGCTTTACCAGCGGCGCCGCGCTGTTAATTATCGGCAGCCAATTACCGCAGTTGCTCGGCTTAAAAACACCGTCATGCGGCGTTGATGTTATCTGCTACAGCCATTATTTTTCAGGCGCAGTGCCGGTCACCCTATTAATCGGCCTCGTCGCAATTGCCTTACTGGTATTTTTCGGCAAGCCACTGGTTTTTATGCTTAAAAACACAAGCATGCAGCCTTACCTAATCACCGCAATCAGCAAATGCGGACCCTTATTGACCATTATGCTGGCAACTCTGGCCGTCAGTTACCTTGATCTGACAGGTCAACAGAATGTGGCTGTTGTAGGCAAAGTTCCATCCGGTTTCCCGGCATTAAACATTGACTTCTCACCTATTGAAAAATGGTACACATTACTGCCCTATTCCGGCTTTATCGCATTGATTGCCTATGTGGAAAGCGTAGCCATTGCCAAGGTCACCGCCAATTTCAGAAACGAAAAAATCTTCCCTAATCAGGAATTAATTGCGCTGGGCGTCGCCAATCTGGCCGCCGCCATTTCCGGAGGAATGCCGGTAGCAGGTGGATTTAGCCGTACTATGGTGAATTTTTCCGCCGGTGCGCGTACGCAAATGGCCATGTTGATCGCCGCCGCTATGCTTGCCTTGGCGGTCATTTTCTTTAGCCCGTTATTTGAAAACATCCCCAAAGCGGCGCTGGCTGCCATTATTCTGGTCGCCATTATTCCTTTGGTGAAACTGAGCGATATTACCCACACCTGGCGTTACGATCGCGGCGACGGCATTGCCGAAACCGCTACCTTGCTGGGCGTTTTAGTCTATGGCATTGAGGAAGGCATCACCTTGGGTATTATTCTCACCCTGATCAGCCACTTGCGTAAAACCAGCCAGCCGCATATTGCCGTGGTCGGGCGCATACCCGGCACTGAGCATTACCGCAATATCAAACGTCATAGCGTAGAAACCTGGCCTCACCTGCTGTTACTGCGTGTCGATGAAAGCATCACCTTTGCCAATATCAATTATATCGAGGAATTCATCAACGCCGAGCTAAGGCGGCAACCGGACCTTAAGCATATTGTGCTTATTTTCACCTCAATCAGCGACATAGACACCACAGCGCTGGAGGTCCTGGAAAGCCTGAACCATACTTTGCAATCCTCAAAAATGACCTTGCATATCTCGGAAGCGAAAGGCCCGGTACTCGATAAGCTTGAAAAAACCGACTTCCTCAGGCAACTGCAACCCGGCAAGGCATTTTTCCATACCGAAGATGCGGTTAGGGAGCTGGGCGATGCTGACGCTGCACCTTAAGATTGATTAATTCACCACGAAGACACGAAGGACACGAAGAAAAACAAGGTATAAGGTATCGTGTTTGCACTGCAAAACTCCTCATCTTAATCTCCCGGCAATAGCTGCTGTATTGTCCTGCTACCTACATTCATGTAGGCAGCCAATAGTAGAAGGAATAAAGATGCCGAATTTTGAAATGCAATGAGTAAAACTTCGTGTTCTTCGTGTCTCGGCAACTGCTCCATGCGTTGCTCTACCTCCTGCATCCTTGCAGTCGTTCGTGGTGTTGTGTTTTAAATCAATCCGTGACCATTCAACCGCTATTTCGAAAACGCAATAAAGCGCCGATAGGGCGAGCCCTGCTTCCAGGTAAATGCCTCGGTGTAGTAATGCATTAACGCCAGATAACCCAGCAAACCCAGGGTAATCGCTTTACGAATCTCCACACCGAAAAAGAACTCGGTTACCGCATTAACGGCATTATCCCCGTAAAACTGCAACGCAAACGCCAACGTAAAGGAACATAGGGGCAACACGATAAAAATGGGTACATGACAACGCGCCGCATAGCGATACATGAAATTCTGCGGTTGCCGGTGGTGCTTGTTGTAATCATGCGCCACATAGAAAATATAGGCCGTCGCATCATGCACCAGTCTTGGCAGCAAAATTGCCAGGAAATAATACTGCTGAACAAAAAGATAAAAAGTGCTTAGTACCAATAAAACATTGGACCACAAAAAATATCTGGCCGATTGCGTGGTCACATAACGTTCGCATAACAGCGCACTGCAAACCAGCCCCGCACATAAGACTCCCGCACTCAGCTTGATCCATTCCAACTGCTGCGCATCCAGGCTGTTTTTTAGAAATATGCCGACATAAACGAAAAGGCCCGCCGTCACACTCAGCCACAATAACAAATAAAAAACCCAATCGGGCAGACGATACAGACCGCGCCCTACGCCTAATTGCTGTTTGAGTACGTGGTATACGGTCCAGGCCGCCACCGTCACGTAAAGCACTTTATAGGGAATAAACAAGCTACCCACGCCGAAAACCGTAGTAATGGCAACCGTCATCAAAATGATTTTCATCTTATAAAATTTCAGATATTCGGTATTGCTCACCAACAAGATGGAACTGGCGACGATATGCGGCGTTCCAAAGATAATTTGAAACAATAAAAACTGCTTCGGACTGCTCGGTAAATTCTGCTGCAAAAACCCCTGCCAGAACCAACTGTCAAACAATTGCAACAATAAACACAAAGGAATGATTGCATACAGCCCCAACAACAACCTGAACGAAACAGTCAGCGGGTTATCATTAAGAACATTTTGATTTGAAACGACTTGATCTGAAATGGTTTGGGCAGACATAAAGCTATCCTCCTATTATTGTTATATTCTCAGTCAGAATGTTGAGTATTACTATAAGCTTTTGTTTTATATTAATGTGTTAAGTGATACTAGAGAATTTGGTACACACCTTGGTACTCGTTTTTAATGAGCTGACATGATACACCACGGGATTGCTTGGGAAAATAGGTACAAAAAAGCCGGTATTACCCGGCCTTGGTTTTGATATGCTAATTAACGGCGGAATGAAGGGCGAGCTGTGTCACCCCTTCAATTAATCTCAATAGTGTCTATCCTCGTATTGTCTCCAGCCGCTTTTCTTACTAAGCAATAAAAGCCGATAACCCGAAAGTTACCGGTTCTGACTGTTTATTTTTAGTTATCCGGAATTTCCGGATAACTGATTTTGATTGTTTCTATTTGCCAGTGCGCCCAAGTTCCCCCGAACCTTCCGCGAGGAGTTTTATAAAGGTAGTCAGCGTTTACCTTTATAAAATCGTCACTCAACAACCTGAATAGGAACATGGATTAGGCCAAAAGCACAGGATCGGCAAGCTCAAGCCATTGAATTTCCTTATGGTGGTCATACTCACCATCTTTTAAACCATAAAGACAGTAACGCCTTGAATTTTATTATCATTCAAATATGAATCATCTTTTAGTCCGTAAAGACCGATAAAAAGCTGTGTCTTTATGTCTTGACTTCCAGAAGGGTCGAAACCGAATCAACCCCTGCATTTCTCAGATTTGAGCAATCTATTGATTTTATTGAATTCCTCAAATCTGAGGAATCAATAGATGGAATCCCGTCTATCTCATTCTATTCGTATAAAGGCGGTACCGGCATTGATCCCAATGTTCGGCAAGTTCGTCAATTTCCAAAGTAACAGGGCTCGAATCACTGACCTGACGACTACCAATCATCAGGTCAGAATCCCGACAAAACCTATGTTTATTATTTAATATCAGTTACCTGTATAAAAATTAGAACGATAGGCTTTTCGTGTATAGTGCCTTTTTTAGTGCCTTTTGGTTTAATGAATGCGGTTTTAAACGCGCCAAGGCTTTCCTCCTTTGACTGGGTATCGATAGCTTGCTCGGCAGAGCTCATGATTGCCCCCGCTCTTTGGCTATGTCGGCGTCGCAATAGGCACTGACTGTGGCTTTTATGTCATCTAACTCCTGCATTATCGTATCAATAGCTATACAGAAAGTGGTATCAGAAGGCCTGTCAGCATTATGTCTCTGAAAATGCCAGGATAGTAGTTGCAAAACTCCATTGGCTCTCTCGGTCATTAAGCCAATGTTATTCACTAAACTTATGCTATTGCTTAAATTTGGATCGGCCAGACGGTGAGAAAAATCTACAGCGGCGCTATTAGTGACTGAAGTTTGTTCGTCGGTTTTATCTGTTGAATTAGCCATCATGATTACACCTTTCCATAAAGTGCTTCGCGATTATTCAAGGCGTCAGTGACTTCGTAATTCTCGAATATCAACTGATTTTGCAGCTCCGCCAAACCACTAATAAGCCACCCCAATGTTACTAAACTGCTCTTGCCGACATTCTCCAGATCCGCATAGGCCATTATTTCACCCAAGGCCACGACACTATCAGCTATCACAGTTATTGTTTCATGTGTTCTTGAGCGAAGGATTTCTAAGCCGGTTATATCAGTTTGGTATTTCTTATGGAAAGTTTTTTTATCGTATTCTCTGGTGTGAGCTAACGCGCCCAGCATCAATACATTTGAAAAAACGGAGTTACCGTTGAAGTCAATCCCGCCATTTTCGCTGTGTTTAAAATTGATGTGATTGGCATTGCTTTCGGTTTTTGCTTGAGTGTCCATGATATTATCTCGATTATAGTTTTTATAAGCCGACACCATGATTTTGAGCGGGTGCCGGACTGGACGAAGTTGGCGTTCCGGAACAACAGAACCGGCCAGTCTTGCGACTGCTCCACCCAGCCCGACATAAAGAAGCGCTGAATTTTGCACAATAAAAAACCGCATTAAGCGGCTATGTGCGCTGTTGTATTTCCGATACGCCAATATCGGCACTCAATGTGTGAGTGCGCCGAAAGTATAACTCTGCAATTAGAAGATGAGCAACTAAAAATTATTCTTCTTGTTTGGCGACAATCATACCCAACTTTCTCATAGCCTCCAGCTTGGCTTTCTGTGCGGCCCGTTTAGCGGCAAATGACGGCGCGCCAGCAAGGATTTTGTTTTGCTCGGTGAGTATGTGCTGGAGTTGTTCTTTTTCTTCTTGTGATGGCATGCATAGCATCCTGGTGATTATGGATCGGCTGAATTAGCTCATGCCGACTTCATAAAAAAGTCGTTAAAGTTCTTGGCGCTGAAGCTGCGAAATTTTCCGCACCTTTAAAAACTGAGTCTGGACAAAATGCTCAAGGATATTTGCTGCCAAAACGCGAATCTCAGCTAATGGTTACCAGTAAGTTCTAAATGAGTCATGGCTAATTCAAGTCTTTGATTTACATGCCATCGATTGAATCTAGGGCATGTAAATCAAAGACTTGCAAATTGACCGAATAGGGCGCGTCATTGTGACGAACGGTGGTAAAAAGAAAAGGGGAAACGGTTGTTTCAGGTCAAGAGCCTGAGATCGATCCCCCTATAGAACCGAAAAATTCAATTCTTGATTCTGTAAATAACAAACCCCGGTTAGCCAGGTTGCTGCCTGACATCTCAGGGACCACATACTTGTAATTCAGAAACTCAGGTCAGAAAGAAAAAACGAAAACCCAGCAGGGCTACTCGCTGACCTATCATCAAACGAAGTTGACGAAGAATCTGGACGACCGTTTACGGGGCTTTAACAGTATAACAGCAATCATTCAGCCTGTTAAATTGAGAATCGTAGGCAATAGGCATATGCATCGTCATAATGTCGAGTTCAATAAAATCAAAGGAATAGCATGTTTGCTACGTCTTTCCTGTTAACCTTCTGCAAATTTGCAGAAGGTTTAACGTCTGTTCTTGAAGAATGGAGGGGGTTACATCCGTTGTTACCTCTACTTGTTGATAGGACAGCTTGATTTTGCTGGGGTACGCTGATTTGACGTACCCAAATATTTCAATGACTTATATTTTTCGCATTGATTGGTGGTTTAATTGTGATACGCTTTTACCACCACTTTGTATTCTCTTATTCATCTTGACGAACCTCGGTGAAGCTCTATATAGACAACATGTCGAGTTGAATAAAACCAGTACCTTGAGCAAATAAATATTAGTTGTTAATGCTTGAACTTTGATCGCCCAGTTGCTTTGCTCCAGTGCCCCGCTTGGGCGACCCTCACCGGCTTCATTTGAGGGTAGCGCCACAAAGGATGTCTGATTACCGGAATCGGGGGTAGATGTCTCGGACTTCCGCCAAAGCAACCAAATCCAGACACCGCCGTTGGCATTGCCGTCTTGTTTTTAAAATGTCGGAAATCCCGACATCGATTGATTTTATTATGTTTTTTTAAATACGGTTTGCGGCCTTATTTTAAACATGGGCTGCACCCACATTTACCTTTTAGGTGATGGCTGAAAACTCAACCATCAAAATACTTACCCCCTTCCCGACATGCCCCCTGTCACGATATGAGCTATACCCCGATCCCTGACATCCTGCCCTACATCGGGAGCTGGCATGTTTACGGAAATACTTCTGTTTAAATCACTACCCAGCGGCTGTATTATCGGCGGCGCTTCAGCAATGGGCGGCGGCGGTGCAAATGTCGGCACTTTTGGCATTGATGTCGAAGCCGTTTGTACTTGGGTGTTTACCGGACCCGCTGCCAGTTGATGATATAGCGGCATATAGTTTGCGTTTATGGCATTGTATCGACCGCCTTGAGTTGGATCGTCGGACGTTGAGGCTACGGCGGGGGCTGGAGTTTCGGCAAGATGCTCATCTTTTGCTAATTTTGCGTTGATCGCGTCAACCGTTTCTGTCATAGCGGTAGCTGCTTGTTTTGCGTATGTCGCCGTCGATGTTCCGTTACCATCTGTGCTTTCAATGCCGTTTTTAAACAACTTATTCGCGCCGCCCACGCCTTTCAAATGCGCAGCTTTAGAATATCCGGCTATCTTTTCAGCAGAATCGCTATTAGAAATAGCTCCACTCCTAATTCCGCCAGCAACATTTTTATTGGTGTATTTGACGAACGCCTTATCTTGCGCCCCTTTATCTTGCAAAAAGGAATCTAATCCGCCTTCGGTATTCCAGTTAGATTTATCACGTAAAAACGCCTCATGCCCTCCAATTTCTCCGCGTGAATTGCGTTTTTTGTACCAATCTTTACCGGATGCTTTTTTGGCTTCTTCCAGCTTGTCTTGCTTTACCAATCCACTTTCTACCAGAGCTTCGGCTCCAAACTGATATTGGCCGAAATAACCTTGTTTATTATCTGCGTCTATTTTACCGCCGCTCTCTGTTTTTGACGTATTCGCGGCTAATGCTCTTGTTTGAACATCGCTAAGCCCGGTGATTTGATCTCCGCCTTGGAAATTTAGCGCCGCCTCGACTTCGTTAAATTTAGCGCGTCTGGATATATTGCTAGCGCCCTCTTTTATCTTATCCCAGGCATTGCCCAGCGCCTCGGTGGTTTTCGGTGAACTTTTCTGTACTGCATCAACCGCCTCGTTGGCGGTGTTTTTCGCTATATCGGCACCGGCATTAACGGTTTCTTTTGTGGCCTCTACCGCTTTTTCGCCTGCGTCAACAACGGGTTTTAAGATAGCCGGAATATCGATACCGAACTTGTCTTTAAGGAACCCTGTAAAAGCATCCCAAGACGACACCATGCCGTTAATTAGGCTATCGAAACCACCTTTTACAGTATCCCAGCCCTTACCGATTGATTCCGTTATCGGTGCAAATGCGGTAACGACAACATCCCATCCGGCAATAAGCTTAGCCCCGACCTCACCAAAGAACTTCTGTCCACTCTCCGTAAATAAGCCCCAGGCAATCGCTGAAGCCGCGCCAATAGCCAAGCCGATAGGCGAAAAAATAATACCAAGAACAGAGCCTATACCGGTAAGAAGTGCGCCACCCAGTCCGGTAATAGCCGCCATAATCCATGGTGAAATACTGCCTAACAACCCGCCAAGAAAGCTTTGATCACCATCGCCACCACCGCCTGGGTTGTCTTCTATATTATGCAGGCTCCTATTAGCCGCCCGGTTGAATACGGATTCATCTTTTCTAAAAAGATTCAGCTCCTTGAATATTTTCTTGTACCAGCGCTCTTTTTTGTCGCCACCGCCGCCGGTAAATATTTCGTAACCACGGCGCATGGGTTCAGCGACTTCCTGGAACGCCTTTATAGTAGGATCGGCCTCTTCGACGCCATTGGTAGACTCTTTTACCGCTGTGGTAATACTGTTTGCAACGTTACTTAGAAAACTACTCTGGTCTTTCTTTTTCTTTTTATCTTCTGGGTCTTCATCAGGCGTATCTGTTGGACTTGATGCTTGATTACCTGAACTCCTGTTACCGGAAAATCTGCCTGAAGCATCGCGACCTCTCCCGTTTGGGATGACGGTTCCCCCTGGGCTTTCCGGCGGAAATACACTACTGGATGTACTGCTACTTCTTGGCCTATTTGGAGTTGCCACGCCGCTATTGTCGGCACTGCTTTGTCCGCTTGCCGACGAACCCCTATTGCGCGCATTACTGCCGCCGCTGGAGCTTCTTGAATGATTGTTATCGCGAACATTCGCAACCGCTCCGAGCAGCGAGCGTTTAATGTCTCGAACATCTATTCTTATCTGCTTGAGCTGATCAACGGCTCTACTTAAATCTACCGGGTTGCCGGTTAAAAAACCTTGTGAATCGGATTGAAGTGCCATTGTTTTACCTTTAATATTTTGTTAATTGATTAAAAAGGGTCATGCTCGATTAAAATGCCAAGCCTTTCGCGCCTACCGATTAACATTTGGTCGCGTTTGGCGGCTTCTTCAAGAGCTTTTTCATAAATACCATCCAGCACTTCTTTTGCCGGAAATACATTCAGGTTGATTTCTTGCGGATCAATCGTTATTGCCGACCTTCCGAAGCCCCGGTCCAGAATTTCTTTGCAGGCTCCTAATACGATATTAGGCGGCGTTTCTTCGTTTCTGATTAGCGTGGTAAGGACATTAAGAGCCTCTTCACCGTACTCGGCTGCGACTTGCTTTAACTTAAACGTCAGCTTATTGGGAACGTTCTTTTTGCGCCCGGCCCCCAACCGCTTGCCGCCGCGCTTTGAATTGCTTGTTTTAGATGTCATTTGATATAGTTTTCTATTTATTCAAACCGAAAAAAGCTGTGCTTATCAAGCTGGGCGTAGGCTGTGGCTGGTTTTGATTTTATTCATCAAGCAAGCCGCGCTCGATCAACACTTGCCGCTGGCGCTCTCTCGCGTTCGCCATTCTATCGACGAATTCAGTTTCAAGTTTCTGCATTAGCTCTGGGTCCATTTTGGCGCTATGCTGCGCTTCTATATGGACTGCCGGTCTACCATATCCGCGATCGAGGATCTTATCAGCCGCTTGGAGCCTTGTTGCCGCCGGCGCTTCTGAATCTCTCATAATCTCGACAAAAACCTGGATCGCCTCCTCGGTGTACTCGGCTGCTTTATTTTTTAAATCAACCGTAACCTTGTTTTTGGTTCCTTTTTTTCGGCCTGCGCCTTGCCGTCTACCGCCTCGTTTTTGTTCTGTCACCTGAGCCTCCTTTTAGTTGATAATTTGCTTGATTGAGCTGTGATACTCGGCCAATTGCTTTGCAATTTTGTTGGCTTCCTGGGTGGTTTCATTAGCCATTCTGAGTAGTTTTGCGCCTAGTTTTAGCTCATTGTCGAAGCCAGGGTTTAGACAGCGAAACCGGGTTACCAAGTCTTTAAATTCGACGGTTTGTTTTAAGTTGATTGATACCGCGTTTTCAATGTTTGATACATGGCCGTATAGCTGCCGGATTGGGTTATTTTGGACTGACTGGCTTTGTTGTATTGCTCTTTCGATTTGGCTTTGCAGCGCCTCGGCGTGAAGACATTCCCAACTGTCAGCGAGCCCAAGAAGATAGTCAGAAGAGACTTCATAGACTTGTGATGCTTTTGGGATGAGCCAAAATGGAATTGAATTGGTATCGCTGGCCAATTCGACTTTGTTCAATTTTGATGAATTTGAATAGCCTAACCGCTTTGCGGCTACGATTTGACTAAAGCCGCATAATTCGCGGGCCGTGCGCATTCTCACTCCGAATGTTTTTACTAGTTCCGATGTGTGTGCGGGTGTTGTAGCCATGGTTAACCTTTAGACTGTTTGATTTTTTGGTTCTTGAGATGGATAGTTGCTCAGCACTTCAAACGGCAAAATACCGTGTCGAATTAACTGACAAACTGCCTCGTGCGCTGCCTTGTCGGCTAGATCAAGACATTTAATTACCGGAGCGCCGCCGTGCATGCTGTCGAAGCTGGGATTTAGTTCCCAAAAGCGCAAAAGCGCGTCATAAACGGCTCTAATCGCCGGTGCTAGTACAGTGGCGGCCTCGGACAAGGCGGTTATCCGGCTATCTTGCTCAACCAGTTTTGTTGCTACTTTGGCTTGCTCTGTTATGAGCAAACTCTGTAAATGGGCTGAAAAATCCCTTTCCCTGCGAACTTCTTGGCACAACTCCCAGTCGTTGGTCTCTCCGAAGAGAAAATCGACAGACACGCCGTATATTTCCGCCGCTTTTTTGATTGTAGATAAGGGGATTGTGTAAATGCCATCCTCCAAGGCGGTCAGCTCGGCAGCGGGAACGCCGAGCCAATTGGCTACTTGGTAGTCATGAATCCCGGCTAGGCCGCGCGCCTCTTTCAATCGCGCGGAAACGGTTTTTAAAACTGCAATTTCAGCTTTGCTCTGCGGCTGAACAAGCAGGGTTTGTTCAGTGCCTGTCATCATGCTTGGTGGTTTTGCTGTTGATGTTGAAGATAGGGCTCAAGTTTTGCGCCATCAAGCAGCTTTTCGTCACATAACAGCGGGTCTGATAAGAACTCTTCCAGATTTTTTAGTTCGACTTTCAGGGCGGCGACATTGGCCGTATGTTCGTCAATTTCGGCTTGTGGATATGGGGAAATTGCTTTGGCTTGTTTGTCGTCAAAGCCCTGTTTTTCGAGCACTTCAATTTGCATTTTATGACGCTCAATTAGGTTTTGAATCGTTTTTTCATCTAGAAAGATGTCCTGCGGGATTGCACAGACTCTTGAAACCGCTGCGTTTACCAGGTCAACCGGACGCGCCTCAAATTGGTTTTTAGCTTGGCTGACAACCACCTCGGCCTCACTGACGATGGCATCAAGAAAGTCGATAAAGTCATTTACTTTTTGCGCCTTTACCGGGCATTGGCCTAAGACAGCAAGGTCTATTTTTTTTATGGCGGTGGTAACTCCCATGATAGTTTCGACGGTGCGTTTAGCGTTTTTAAAATCTGCCATGTTGATTTTTTGATCCATTATTTTGCCCTTTTTTGATAATTGCTAAGTGAGATAGATTTTAAATTGATTTATTTGCCCATCTTTCGGGATTTTCCGTTTTTTGAAAATTAGTGAATGGCTTCGCCCGGATTGCGTTGATAGTTCACGGTGCCCTCGCACGCAAGGTCGGACACGAGTAGTAAAAATTGTGTGAAGTGCTCCAGGTCATTGTTATTTTTGAATTTCAGATGACCGCTTTCGATAAGCCCAATGATGTTCTTGGTTGATTCATGAAGATAATCTCTAAGCTTTTCTTCCGTGCTGATGTCTACCGGCATTGCTGGTTTGTTTTTCATTTTTAGCTTGCTGTTTTGAAATGGTTGATACAAAACCAGTTGTCGCTACCCTTGGTTCCATTGCTCAGCGTCCCTGTATCGCGACAGCCGTTGACTACACATAAGTGCTCGGGTTGAGCGTATCGGCGTTTGATGTTGTATCCATGCAGGATAAGCACGGCTTCATTGTTCCTAAGCGCTTCAGCTTTGCGCGCCATCCACGCCGTCTTGTCTTCTTTGCTGTCAGTTCTTGAAGCTGCTTTAGCCTTGGCTAAAAGCGCAAGTGGGTCACAGATTATTGTTGGTGCGGGCAATGCGGCAATGCTTTCGGCTTCAACTTTGTTAGCAGCTAGTTTTTTATTGCGCTTAACCGCCTCTAGGACGCTTTCCACTATTCCCGGTACGGTAGGGCAGAATTTTGTATTTCGCTCAGCACAGAGTTCGTAGCCGTTGACAATCGCATCAATCGGCAAATCTTTAAGCTTTTGGTAAAGTCGCCGCTTGTAGTTTTTTAAAACCTCCGCGTCACGGAATTGTTTTATAAACGTTTGACCGTAGTCGGCCTCCATCGCATTTATCATACTGACAATGGTTTTTGCCAGAGGATCGGATTCAATCCGATCAGAAGTCGGTGCTATTCCATTCATCTCTGCTAATTCCTGTGGGTTGATTACTTGAGGATGTTTTTGAGTTGGTAAGCCATTCAGCCTTAAACCCTTGCCAGTTGCGTTCGACGCAAATACGAACTGCTTCAGCAACAGATATTCCAGCTGCCTCAGCCTCCCTCTCGATTCCATCAAGCACCGTCTTGGTAAGTGGCGCTTTTTTTGCCTTTCTGGCTTTTAAGAAGTCATCTGCCAGCTGTTCATCGACCCCGGCTTTTTTTAACAAGTCAATGTCAGACGTTTTTGGTGCTTTATTAATTGATAGGTTCTTTGAAAGGTTCCTTGTTAGGTTATTGATAGATTCCGTGTCCCGTTTTTGGGACTCTTTCGAGGGAAAAACGGTACTGTTTCATCGGAAAAAGGGAACTGTTCCGGTTTGGGAACCGTTCCGCTTTTGGTATCGTTGTCATCCTCCAATTCATCAGCTTGGCTTCTTGATACGACACCGATTAATCGATAAACAATCACCTGTCCAGTAAGCCCCTTTCGTTTCCCTGTATCCGTCATCAGTCCACAATCACACAAAGCCTTGACCGACCTAATAACGGTCTTTCGATCCAGGTTAGTGTCTTCACAAAGCCTTTTGATACTTGGGTAACATTCATGGGTCTCACCCGCTCTGTCAGACATTGAGAGTAAAACAAGCTTTGCGGTCGGTTTTATCTCTCTTTGCAACCATGCCCAACGGGTCGCATCAGTGCTCATCTCTGAGCCTCCGCTCCAGTTCATCAATCGCCGCGATAAATTTATATAACCTTCCATCTAATTCTTTTCTCAAGACAATCAGTTTTGATGGATCAATAAAATAAACTTTGTAATGCGTTCTGCGACCCGAATACTTAGCGATGCCGCCAGGTCTGACCTCATCCAAAATCGGCCAGCCAGCGCATCTCAATTTGTAAACTGGATGACGCAAGCAGTAGCTGCGAGTGTCGGTCATAAAGTCCAAATGGCTGATTTTTTCGCCCTTTAGCATCATGCCCAGGGCGGCTCCGCCCAAGGATTGAATGACAGGTAATTTTGGGGGGTTCATTGCGCAACCCGCGCTACTTCCAGCGAGACAACAAGCGCCTTTATCTCGTTGTCGGACTTACCAGCTACGCGTGCTTGATTGATCGCCACGATTTCACTTTGAGGCCATGCTGATCTATCGCCGCCAATCTTCACCGGGCGAGTCATCAGGCCTTTCTCAATATCCCGGTAAATTGTTGTTCTCGATTTCCCGGTCGCCTGCTTAACGATAGGGAGTCGCACTAATGAATCAATAGCGGCGGGTAAAATACTGTTTGTTATAGCCACGTTACTTCCTCGTAAGGTGTGCGCCGTATCGGAATCGATACGGACTGTGGCTAAACTTTAGCGCTTGTTTTTATGCTTGTAACGTGGGTAAGGGGGGGTAAAGGTAGGTATTATAGGTAGGCAAAATAATCTTCATGTAATTGAAATTTAACCAAAAACATTCCTTAAAAAAACTTCTCCTTTTTTACTCATTGCATGTTGGTTAGCGCAAATCATGTCGTCTTTTGCGGCTTTCCAATCCCTTTCAAATTGGTCAATTTTTATCCTTTTGAATCTGGGATAACGGTCCTGTAGCTCTTTAAAAAGTTGCAGTTTAGTAAGTTGTAAATCTAACGGATCAAAGTCAATATTTTTTGTGTTAGCTATCTCTGTCAAGTGATCCATAAATGCTCTAAGGTCATTCAGCCTTAGCTGCTGTGGGGGTGTGTCGACATTACGTGCTGTCGGGTTGGGCGTAGATTCTGATAGTTCATTAAGGGATAATGCCTGATTACTTTCAGTAGCATTAAGCAAGGCTTTGTTGTTGGGCAATACAAAGCTTTCGTCATCCAGCCCGATTGAAGTGAACCTCTGCTTAAGCTCATCTAAGACCTTGCTGCGAATAACAAATTCGCCATCTTTTGGCAGAGTAGAGCCTTGATATTGTGACTGTATTTTTAGCCCACTTATCCGCTCCTCTTCTATCATACTCAACAGTAATTCTGAGTTTTCCTTGCTGGTATTGTTAATAGCATTTTGCCGCCGCTGTTCTTTTAATTTCTCTCTAAAACCGGCTTGATACTCGCTAATATTAAATGAATCTTTAAGCTGGAAAATAATACCGTCATCTCCTTCAAGAAAAGCCTTATAACAACCCGGGCGCTTGGCCGATGTCTTTCCTGTCATATTCCAAAGCATTTTCTCAACTTCAAAATAATTACCTTGGAACATAGGCACATCCAATAAACCAATTATTGATACCCATTCCTTATCTTGCAGGATTAAGCTCCCTTCTTCGCCAATATTACACGGGGCGGCCCAAGTCCCATTTATCAAAAAAAATGACAATTTAATCTCCCGGCCTAAAGCCATTCGCAAAATGTCGGCTTCTGCAACATTTTCCCCATATGCGTTGGTAAGCCACTCCGCCGCTTCTGGAAGTGTTAGGTATGCTTTAAAATTAAAAAGTTTGGAGCTCGTGGGCTTATTCAAAAAAAACACTCCGTTAAGGTGCAATCGTTATAAAAAGTTAACCGGAAGTAGGGTAACGACTCCTGCTTGTTGCCCGCTAAGGCTATCCGGTTAATTCGGGTTATACCGCTTTTCTTAGCGGGGTTACGTTCCAATCTTTGCCCGTTTCGCATGACTCCAGATAATTTGCCCAAAGTTGCAAAGCATTTTTCCGCTCAGCAAAAAAGTCATGCCGGCCATAAGTGCCAGCCACTCCAGATATTTTGTGATTTAGGCAACGCTCACTAATAAATTCATCAATCCCCATTTCTTGTAATTTAGTTTTTGCCGTCCGCCGTAGATCCTGGACAGTAAAATGATTGATGCTGGTTATTTTTTGCAGCGCTACATTAAGCGTGGGCTCGCTGATATGCTTCAATCTATTGTGCTGAGCCTTGCGCGCCGGTAACAGGCAATCGCTATCTGCCGACCTGATAAACAGTTCCTTAAGAGCGTCAACCGCCTGCGTCGGCAATGGAATATCAATGGCCTTCTCGGTTTTTGTTCTATGCTTTTCCAGCGTCCATATGGCACCATTAAGATCAAATTCAGACTTCAACGCCTTAATCAGCTCGCATTTTCTAACACAAAGAATTAACAGTAATTTAACGGTTAAATAGTTGTCTCTACCAAAACCTTTTGCTGTTGCCATATCATTAAAAAGCGACTCCAATTCCACGCGCCCCAGGTTACGCTCGCGTGGTTTGTGTTCACCTCCGGCATAGCTTCTATCTAGCCATTGTGCTGGGTTGTGGGGAATGATGTTTAGTGCTACCGCATAACCAAAAGCCATGCGTGTGTGCTCTCTCAGTTTATTAGTGCTGGCCGGATGTCCACGCAGAAGGTCTTTTTGATACATGGAGCTAATGTGTTTACTGGTCACGTCCTCAACCAACATTTTACCCAGAGCTGCATTTAGTCGGTTTAGGTGTCCTAATGCCTGTTTAGGCCTTTCAAGCCTGGGAAGAACACGCGCCTTGTAATAGCGCTCAATTAACATCGCCACTGTAATACGGTTCTTTTCAGCTTCAATATGGGCCACAGCTGCGGTTTTACGTATTTGTTTCTCTCCTGCGACATCATGTCCCAAAGACACGTGGGCGCTTAATTCTTTAGCCTTACGCCGGGCGTCGGAAAGCGACAAATCCTTATAGGAACCGATAAACATTTGGCGTTGTTTGCCAGCCAACCGATAACGGTATCGCCACATCGGAGCAGCCATTTCTTTACGGTAGCAAAGATAAAGGCCGCCACCATCAGCTCGACCTTCAAAGTGTTCACCTTTATTGATCCAGGCTTTAATTTGGATGTCAGTTAATTTAGCCATTTTATCTCCGATGTGTACCAGGAATTTTGCTACACTCTTTTAGTTATGCTGCTTATAGCGATTATTGCGTACCAAATGAGTACCAAGAGAATTTGGTACACGCCTTGGTACATATTTATTGTGCGCTTATATGGGATTGCTTGCAACAGCTAGAAACAAGAAACCCTCTAAATACGCGGGCTTCGTAGGGGACAGCGGTTTGATTGGGAGCGACTGAAACAATATTTTATATTCTCAGTCAGAATATTAAGTTAAACTGATTATTCAACCATTTTCAAGTCTTGCTTTCAGTTTCTGAGGATAAATAGTGTCATGGCATTTCAGCTACATCCACGCTTGGATCAGGATTGCATAACTATCGGCCGTTTTGAGTTATGTCGTTTATTAATGATGAATGACAGCCAGTATCCCTGGTTTATACTGGTTCCGGAACGGACGGGCTTGCAGGAAATTTATCAATTGAGCAGAGCCGAGCGTGAATTGCTGACCGAAGAATCCAGCTATCTTGCCGAAAATCTGGCAGCGCTTTATAAAGCTGACAAAATGAATATTGCCGCAATAGGCAATATGGTCCCGCAACTGCATATCCACCACATAGTCCGCTATCAGACCGATAAAGCCTGGCCTGCGCCGGTCTGGGGGAAGTTCACTGCTGAGCCTTACACAGACCGGCAAATTGCAGACACCTTAACTCGCGTTAAAGCTCAGTTGGGAATGTAAAACAGGCACAAGACCTTTCGCCTTATGCCTTAAAAATCTTAATCAACCAAAAACTCGGTAAAATAGGCCTCTTTAAAACCTTCGGTATGTTTAGCCTCGCCCTCTTCGGAATCCTCTTTCTCAGCGGGCGCGCCGTGTCCTTTGTCACCTTCCTCCATCTTTTCCAGTGTCTTACGAATAACAGCAGTGGTTTCCTGACGCAATGCTTCGCGCTGTTCCATGGTTTGCAATCCTTCAGACGGCCTACCGCTGTATAACATGATTAATTCGTGCCTTAATGCAGGCATGTGCTTTTTTACCGCCGCAATAGTGCCGGCGCCTTCAACCAATAGTTGAACATTAATCAGCAAAAACTTTTTTGGTTCCGCCAAATTAACGGTAAACTTGGGAGTCATTTCCATGTATTTTGCACCGGCTTCCGCTTCCGATTCTTTTGCCCCTTCATTTGCAACAGCAACAGACATAAACAAAAGACTTAATACTACAATTAATAAACGCATAACAGACTCCGTGTAACTGGAAAATAATGGTCTAGTATAAGGCCAAGCCCATCAATTTTAAAACCAATCCAAGTACTGACAAGGCAATGACAACTAATCTCCCGATCGGCCCGATAATGCTCGATGTTGCCGGCTTAACCCTGGCCCAAGACGAAAAAGAAAAAATAAACCATCCCAATACAGGGGCGGTCATCCTTTTTTCGCGTAATTATCAAAATCCCGAACAAGTGACCGAGCTGATTAACAGTATCCGCGCCGCGCGTAATGGCGACATACTGATCGCCGTCGATCAGGAAGGCGGCAGAGTACAACGCTTTCAACAAGGTTTCACGCGCTTGCCACCTGCCTCAAGCTACGCACAAAGCCCTGAATTGGCGGAACCGGCAGGCTGGTTGATGGCCGCCGAATTACTGGCTGTCGGTGTCGATTTCAGCTTTGCGCCGGTGTTGGATATTGATTGCGGCGTCAGCGAAATCATCGGCAACCGTTCATTTTCAACCGATCCGGCACTTGCAACACGTCTTTCAAGCCTGTTCAGGAAGGGCATGAATGAGGCTGGCATGGCCGCAACCGGCAAGCATTTCCCCGGACACGGTGCAGTGGCTTTGGACTCGCACCTGACCTTGCCGGTTGACGAAAGAGATCTGGACAGCATCCGGGCAAAAGACTTGACGCCCTTTAAACAACTGATCGAGGAAGGTCTGGAAGGCATTATGCCTGCGCATGTGGTCTATCCGAAAATAGATCCGAATCCGGCCGGTTTCTCGCCGTTCTGGATACAGCAGATATTACGCAAGGAATTAAACTTTAACGGCACGGTGTTCAGCGACGATTTAAGCATGGAAGGCGCGGCATCGGTCGGCGACTTCCCGGAACGCGCCAGACTGGCCCAACTTGCAGGATGCGACATGATCCTGGTCTGCAACAACCCGGCGGCCGCCGGGCAGGTACTGGATGCCTTGCCGATAACCCGGAATCCCATCAGAGAGCAACGACTGGGCAGGATGCAAGGCAAACCGCAAATGCACCGCGAACAGCTGATGCAATCCGAAAAATGGCAGCAGTTATCAACCCTCATCATCAACCACACCCTATAAACATGCTTGAAGAAATCAAACACGTCCAGGCAACGGCCGATTTGCTGCACAGCGAACAGGAAGTTGAAGCCGCCATCGATAACATGGCTCAGGAAATCAATATCACGCTTGCCGATCGCAACCCGTTATTACTCTGCGTTATAAACGGAGGCATCGTTACTTTCGGCAAATTACTGACCCGATTAACCATCCCGTTAACCATTGACTCTATTCATGCCAGCCGTTATCAAAACCAGACTTCAGGCGGCAGTATCAAATGGCTGGTTAAACCGGAAACTCCGCTTAAAGACCGCACTGTGCTTATCGTTGACGACATTCTCGATGAAGGCATTACTCTTGAGGCTATCTATGAATACTGCCGGGAACAAGGCGCGACAGCTGTCTACAGCGCCGTGTTAGTGGATAAAATCCTCGGCCATGAAAAACCATTAACTGCGGATTTTATCGGACTGAAAGTGGAAAACCGTTATTTGTTCGGCTACGGTATGGACTACAAAGGCTATTTACGCAACTCACCGGGCATTTACGCCTGCAAGGAATAAACATCATGACTCAATTAGCCATCATTGGCGGCACCGGCCTGACCCAGCTTAGCGATTTAAAAATCATCAAACGCGAACAACTGAGCACGCCTTACGGTTCGCCATCTGCCGAGTTTGTTACCGGAGAATTGAACAACAGCCAGATTATATTCCTGGCCAGACACGGCAATCCGCATACCATCGCCCCGCACAAAATAAACTACCGGGCCAATATCTGGGGACTTAAACAGCTCGGTGTTGAACAGATCATCGCCGTCGCCGCAGTGGGAGGCATTACCTGCAAAATGGCTCCTGCGCATATCGCCATCCCCGACCAGATTATCGATTACAGTTATGGACGCATGCATACTTTTTTTGAAGACGAAACGGTTACTCACATAGATTTTACCTGTCCGTACAGTCAAAAACTGCGCTCCCGCTTAATTAGCGCCGCTGCCAAAATCAACATAAAAATCAGCCCGATAGGTACCTACGGCTGCACCCAAGGTCCGCGCCTGGAAACCGCCGCAGAAATCCAGCGCATGGAAAGAGACGGCTGCGACCTGGTCGGCATGACCGGTATGCCGGAAGCCGCGTTAGCCAAAGAACTCGGTATGGATTATGCCGCGATCAGCGTAGTCGCCAATTGGGCCGCAGGAAAATCGGAAGGAGAAATAACTATGGAAGAAATTGAGCGGCACCTCCATAAAGGCATGGCGAATACCGCTGAATTACTAAAGGCTTTTTTAGATTAGGTTACGGCCTAATGATGACAGCCCGCGCCATGGATATGTCCATGCTCGGCTTCCTCTTTAGTCGCCGGTCTAACATCCACAACTTCCACATCAAAAGTTAAGGCCATTCCTGCCAGCGAGTGATTGCCGTCAATGGTAACATCATCGCCCTCGATCTTAACGATGGTGACTTCGCCGGAACCGGAACTGACATCGGCATGAAACATCATGCCGACTTCAAGCTCGTCTATGCCTTCAAACATTGCGCGTGAAATCACCTGAATCATCTCATCATTTTGTTCGCCATAAGCATCTTTGGCGGCAATGCGCACCTTAAATTTGTCACCGACAACTTTGCCTTGTAAAGCATCTTCCAGCCCGGGAATGATGTTTCCCGTACCGTGCAGATAAACCAAGGCATCATCACCTATTGAACTATCCAGCACTTCGCCTTCATCGTTAGTCAAAGTATAGTGAATTGAGACAGCCATATTGTCAGCTATTTGCATGATAAAACCTTTTTCGTAATTTAAAAGCCGACTATGATAAAGAGTTGCAGCTCTTTTGTCTGAAAAATTATTTCAATCCATCATACAACCACAGGAAATCAATCATGTCGCGCTGGAGACCGCCGGGGCCCAAGTCATCCCCTTACATCACGCCGGAAGGCTATCAAGCGTTGGAAACTGAACTGAGGGACCTGTGGACCAAACGCAAAGAGGTTACCCAGGCTTTATCAGCGGCGGCAGCGGAAGGCGATCGCTCCGAAAATGCCGAATACATTTACCGAAAAAAAGAATTACGCGGCATCGACCGGCGCATTCACTATCTGCAAAAACGCCTGCCCGACCTTAACATCGTATCCCAACCGCCTGACGATCAGGACAGGATTTTCTTTAGCGCCTGGGTGACCTTGGAGAATGAAGCGGGCGAAGAAGTGACCTACCGCATTGTCGGAGCTGATGAACTTAATCCTAAGAAACAATACATCAGCCTCGATTCGCCGCTGGCAAGAGCACTGCTTAAAAAAACCGTTGATGATGAAGTCGCCATTAACAATGAGCTTAAAGAAACCCGGTACACAGTTGTTGATATTAATTACGGCAACAGATGAAACCTATTGTGCACCCGTTCAGAATGCATTCCGTTACACAGGCTTCGGATTCCATCATATCCGGTTTAAATTAAAGAATTAATATTGCAATAAATATAACACCCTATATAATACGCCGGGTATGGAGAGGTGGCTGAGCGGCCGAAAGCGGCGGTCTTGAAAACCGTTGAGGGTTGATCCCCTCCCAGGGTTCGAATCCCTGCTTCTCCGCCATATATAAAAAACCGATTGTTTTTTAAAAACAATCGGTTTTTTTATGCCTGTTTGCCCGACTTTGCGCGGCAGCTTAGATTGAATCTCTTTGGACAATCCACCGGCAACTTCTGATGTCGTTGACATTCCCTGGATCCCCCACTTAGTAAGCTGTAGGTATCTATCAGCTGCTGTTAGCCCATCTAAACCTTAGTCAACTATGACTTTTTCGATTGTAGACCTATCCAAGGAAGAGGGCCGATATAGCCTCTTCCAATGCCAAATAAGTCGTAAAGGTATAGAACAATATAGTGTGATTTCCTTGGTCTGACGGTGCTTACCACGTCAATGCCCCACCGTTTCATGCTACCATGCCCGCCAATCTGCATCTAAATTACAGGAACGGATGCGCACCAACAGCAAATAATTCTTTATCTCAGTTGTAGATTAATAATAATTCAAATTTCTCAAGCAAATACGCATGATCGAAGACATCAAGAAAACACTCTGGGCCACCGCCGACAAACTGCGCGCCAACATGGACGCCGCCGAATACAAACATATCGTGCTCGGCCTTATTTTCGTCAAATACATCTCCGACACCTTCCAGACCCGCCGCGCCGAACTCACGCGCAAGTTTGCCGATAGCCAGGACGATTACTATCTTGATGACGCCGACCAAGACCTGATCAATGAAGAACTCGAAGACCGCGACTACTACAAGGAAGTCAACGTGTTCTGGGTGCCGGAAGCCGCCCGCTGGGAAAGCCTGCGCGCCCAGGCCAAACAGGCCGACATCGGCAAGCGCATCGACGACGCGCTGTCGTTGATCGAAGCCGAAAACCCCAAACTCAAAGGCATTCTCGACAAACGCTATGCCCGCGTGCAACTGCCCGACGGCAAACTCGGCGAACTGGTCGATCTGGTCTCGCAAATCGGCTTTGGCGAATCGACTGATACCGCTAAAAACCACGCCCGCGATCTGCTCGGCCAGGTTTATGAATACTTCCTCGGCCAGTTCGCCAGCGCCGAAGGCAAACGCGGCGGACAGTTCTACACGCCAGCTTCCATCGTTAAAACCCTGGTCGCCGTGCTCGCCCCGCATCACGGCCAGGTATATGACCCCTGCTGCGGCTCGGGCGGCATGTTTGTACAATCGGAAAAATTTATCGAAGCCCACGGCGGCAAGTTGGGCGATGTCTCCATCTACGGGCAGGAAGCCAATCCGACCACCTGGCGACTGGCGGCGATGAACCTCGCCATTCGCGGCATCGACTTCAATCTGGGCAAAGAACCCGCCGACACCTTCGTGCGCGACCAGCACCCCGACCTGCGCGCCGATTTTGTGCTCGCTAATCCCCCATTCAATATCTCCGACTGGTGGCACGGCAGCCTGGAAGGCGACCCGCGCTGGATTTACGGCACGCCGCCGCTAGGCAACGCCAACTATGCCTGGCTGCAACACATGCTGCACCACCTTAAACCCGCAGGCCGCGCCGGTATCGTGCTCGCCAACGGCTCGATGTCATCCAGCCAGAACAGCGAGGGCGACATCCGCCGCGCGATGGTCGATGCCGACAAGGTCGAAGTCATGATCGCCCTGCCGGGCCAGCTGTTTTTCAACACTCAGATTCCGGCCTGCCTGTGGTTCCTGGTCAAAGAAAAGCGCACTCGACAAGGCGAAGTACTGTTCATCGACGCCCGTAAGCTGGGCAGCATGATCAGCCGCGTGCAATGCGAATTTACCGATGAAGTCATCGAAAGGATTGCCAACACCGTGGCCGCATGGCGTGGTTCGACAAGCTCACCACGAACGGATGAAGAAATCGTTCGCCCTGAGCCCGTCGAAGGGGGGATTTATCAAGACATCCCCGGCTACTGCCGCAGCGTCACCCTGGCAGAAATCGCCGAACACGGCCACGTCCTCACCCCGGGTCGCTACGTCGGCGCGGAAGCGGTTGAAGACGATGACGAGGGCTTTGCCGAGAAAATGCAAAAGCTGACCGAAACGCTGGGTGAGCAAATGGCGAAAGGCGCGGAACTGGATCAACTGATACGCCAGAAGTTGGGAGGTTTGGGCTATGAGTTTTGACAGACACCCCGTAGGTCGGGTTAGCAGCCTTATCGCGTAACCCGACAACCAATCTCACATATGCAATACAGACGCGCATTCACCCCCGGCGGCTCCTTCTTCTTCACTCTAGTGACGCAAGGAAGAAAACCCATTTTCTCCAACCCCGAAGCAGTCGAAGTCCTGCGCAACGCCTTTCGTAACGTCCGCAAATCGCGTCCATTCGAAATCGATGCAATGGTGGTTATGCCTGATCACCTACATTGCATTTGGACATTACCGCCCGGCGATGCTGATTTCGCGACCCGTTGGCGATTAATCAAAACCTGGTTTACCAAGCATTGCGACCCGGCCTTACACAGCATGCGTAACGCATCCCGCCAAGCGCGAGGCGAGCAGGCCATTTGGCAACACCGTTATTGGGAGCATTTGCTTCGTGACGAAAGCGATTTCGAACGTCACGTCGATTACATACATTACAACCCGGTCAAACATGGATTAGCATCATCGCCCATAGAATGGCCGTATTCCAGTTTCCAGCGTTATGTCGAAGCCGGTATTTTTCCGCCCGATTGGGGCAAAAACGCCATTAATTTTGCAGGCATAGGTCATGAATAAACCCCACAACAAATCACAAACCGTAGGTCGGGTTAGCGATAGCGTAACCCGACAAGCCCCCGATGCACCAAAGACCGAAAATGTCGGGTTACGCTGCGCTAACCCGACCTACGAGGCTATTCCGGTTTCCAGCATTATGTCGAAGCCGGTATTCTTCCGCCCGATTGGGGTCAAAACATCATCAATTTTGAAGGCATTGGACATGAATAAACATAATGGCAATGTAGGTCGGGTTAGCGGTAGCGTAACCCGACAAGCCCCCGACGAACATGTCGGGTTACGCTACGCTAACCCGACCTACGAGGCTAACCCGACCTACGGGGCTGACCGAAACGCTGGGCGAGCAAATGGCGAAAGGCGCGAAACTGGATCAACTGATACGCCAGAAGTTGGGAGGCTTGGGGTATGAGTTTTGAGGCTGCCACTTACCAAGTTGAACAATTAATTAGTAAGAAATTCTTGGAAATTGGGGATGGCTATCGCGCAAAAAACAGTGAGCTTTCCTCCACCGGTATCCCGTTTGCGCGAGCTGCAAATATCAACGATGGATTTAAATTTAACGATCCTGATTTTTTTCCCGAAGCTGATCTAGCAAAAGTAGGAAATAAAATCAGCAAACCAGGTGATGTGGTGTTTACATCGAAAGGCACCGTAGGCCGGTTTGCTTTGGTCGGTGCAAATACCCCCCGATTCGTTTATTCGCCGCAGCTATGTTTTTGGCGCTCTTTGGATCAAAAAAAGTTATTGCCAGAATATCTCTATTACTGGATGAACAGCCAAGAATTTTTAAATCAGCTTGGCTATTTGAAGGGCCAGACTGATATGGCTGATTATGTCAGTCTGAGGGATCAGCGAAAAATTACGGCGACGATACCAAGTACTGATGTGCAGCAATTAGTTGTAGCTGTATTAAAACCAATTGATGACCGCATCGCACTACTACGCAAAACTAACACCACCCTCGAAGCCATCGCGCAGGCCCTGTTCAAATCCTGGTTCGTGGACTTCGACCCCGTGCGCGCCAAACAACAAGGTCGCGAGCCGGAAGGCATGGATGCCGAAGCCGCCGCGCTCTTCCCCGACAGCTTCGAGGAATCGGAACTGGGGTTGGTGCCGAGTGGCTGGCGGGTTGCGCCTGTTGGTGATGTCGTGGAAATCGTAGGTGGTGGCACCCCGAATACAAAAGAGACGGAATATTGGGAGCCAGCTGAATTTGCTTGGACCACTCCTAGAGATTTATCTGGTTTGCAATCGCCAGTACTTTTGAAAACTGAGCGGTTATTGTCAGCAAAAGGTGTGTTAAAAGTAAGTTCAGGATTACTACCAATTGGCACTTTATTGCTCTCTTCTCGTGCACCAATTGGCTATCTCGCTATTGCTCAAATACCACTAGCGATCAATCAAGGCTACATCGCTATTTTGCCAAGCAGTCAGTTACCGCCGCTTTATATGTATTTTTGGTGCAAGCAAAACATGGAAGTAATCAAGAGCCGCGCTAATGGATCGACTTTTATGGAGATAAGCAAAAAAGCCTTTCGGCCAATACCTGTGCAGGTTCCGCCTGTGGATCTGTTAGATAATTTTTTAGACGTCGCAAATCCAATTTTTACTCGCTTGACAGAAAACGAAAAACAAGCCCAAACCCTAACCACCCTCCGCGACACCTTGCTCCCCCGCCTGATCTCCGGTCAGCTGCGCTTGCCCGAAGCCAAAACATTGCTTGAGGAAACCATCGCATGATAGACCCGTATCATTTGGAAGACCTGTCGCTGCTGGCAGAATCGGTCGACCTGGAATGCAAACTGGCGCAAGGCCAGGACGGCAAGGGTGAAGTGCCGAAAGATTTCTGGTCGACTTATTCGGCGATGGCCAACATGCACGGTGGCGTGGTGCTGCTGGGTGTGCGCGAAAAGGCCGGTGTATTCAGTGTCGCCGGCATTGCCAATGTCGAGAAAATCCGTACCGATTTGTTCAATACCCTGAACAATCGCGCCAAGGTCAGCATGAATTTGCTGACGGATAAGGATGTGACGGCAGTAACGATGGAAGGAAAAACGGTGTTAATGATCCGTATACCTGCAGCGACGCGCAAACAAAAGCCGGTGTATCTCAACGGCCAGCCCCTGGGCAATACCTATCGCCGCCTGCATGAAGGCGACCGTTCTTGCGACGACGAAACCGTCAAGCGCATGCTGGCCGAGCAACTGGAAGACAGTCACGACACGCGCATCCTCAACAAATTTGGCTTGCAGGACCTGGATATAGAAAGCCTGCATGCCTATCGCAATGCTTTTGCTGTGCATCGCCCCGGGCATCCGTGGATCGATGTAACCGATATTGATTTTCTGCGGCTGATCGGCGGTTGGCGCGAGCATCGAACCTCCGGCGAAACTGGGCTGACGGCAGCGGGGCTGTTGATGTTTGGGCATTGGCCATCCATCGTAGAGGCGTTTCCGCTGTATTTTCTCGATTATCAGGAACGGCCTGCCGACCAGGATTCTCAAACCCGTTGGCTGGATCGCGTGGTCCCCGACGGTTCCTGGTCCGGCAATTTGTTTGATTTTTTTCGTCGCGTGATTCGCAAGCTGACCGCCGACCTGAAGGTACCCTTTGTCTTGAAAGGCGATACCCGGATTGATGACACGCCGGTGCATCAGGCGCTGCGCGAAGCCTTGGTAAATACCCTGATCCATGCGGACTATTCAGATCGTGCCTCAGTACTGGTGGTGAAACAACCGGCGGGATTCGTTTTTCGCAATCCCGGCATGATGCGGGTTCCCGTAGAGCAAGCTTTGCACGGCGGAGCCAGCGACTGTCGTAATCGCACACTGCACCAGATGTTTCTGTTCATCAACTTGGGGGAAAGGGCGGGCTCTGGTCTGCCGAAAATTCGCGCAGGCTGGGAGACAGCAGGAAACATTATGCGCTTGTTTGATTCGTGCGAACCATTTGATCAGACCCTGCTCGAGATGGATTGGGTGCAGCCCTCTCTAACGGATTCCATCGAAAGTTCACCGATAAGTTCACCGATAGGTTCACCGATAGGCTCACCAAAAACCGGGGAAAAAATTCTTCAACAACTTCGTGAAAACCCGCAATGTTCGACTCAGCAATTGGGCGATGCGCTAGGTATCAGCAAACGCGCTGTTTTGAAGCAAATTGAGAAACTTAAGCAACAAGGGCGCTTGGCGCGTATTGGTTCGGCGAAGGGTGGCCACTGGCAAGTATTGGAACAAAAACCATGACCGAAGATCAACTGGAACAAGAAACCCTAAGCTGGCTGGCCGATGTCGGCTACACGGCTGTCTATGGCCCCGAGATTGCGGTGGACGGCAGTGCGCCCGAGCGCAGCAATTATATCCAGGTGGTTTTGGTCGAACGCTTGCGTAATGCGATCAATCGGCTCAATCCTCTGGTTCCGCTGGTCGCCCGCGAAGATGCCTTGCAGCAGGTCTTGAATCTGGATACGCCGGTGCTGCTGGCGGCCAATCGACACTTTCACCGCTTGCTGGTCAACGGTGTGCCGGTGGAATATCAAAAACAGGCTGAAACACGCGGCGATTTTGTGCGCCTGATCGATTTTGAGGATGTTGCTGCCAATGAATGGCTGGCGATTAATCAGTTCTCGATCAAGGGCCCAAAATATACCCGCCGCCCCGATATCATCCTGTTCATCAATGGCTTGCCGCTGGTGCTGCTGGAGCTGAAGAACCCTGTCGACCTCACTGCCGATATCTGGAAGGCCTACGACCAGATTGACACTTACAAAGAGCAGATTCCAGATGTGTTCCAGTACAACGAAGTGCTGGTGATTTCGGACGGCACCGAAGCGCTGATGGGGTCGCTTTCTGCCGACAAAGAGCGTTTTATGGCATGGCGCACGATTGATGGCGTGGAGCTTGATCCGCTCGGTCAGTTTAACGAACTGGAAACACTGGTGCGCGGTGTGTTGGCTCCGGCTTATCTGCTGGGTTTTTTGCGCTTTTTTGTGCTGTTTGAAGATGACGGCACGCTGGTCAAGAAGATCGCCGGTTATCACCAGTTCCATGCGGTGCGTTCGGCCATCACGCAGGTGGTAGCCGCATCACGCCCCGGCGGCAGTCACAAGGGCGGCGTGGTCTGGCATACGCAAGGCTCCGGCAAGAGCATCACCATGACCTGCTTTGCCGCCCGCGTGATGCGGGAAGTGGCGATGGAAAACCCGACCATCGTGGTGATTACCGACCGCAATGATCTGGATGGGCAATTGTTTGGCGTGTTTTCGCTGTCGCAGGATTTATTGCGCGAGCAGCCGGTACAGGGCGAAACCCGTCAGGATTTACGCGCCAAGCTGGCCAATCGTCCTTCCGGCGGCATCGTGTTTGCGACGATCCAGAAGTTCATGCCCGGCGAGGATGAAGACAGCTTCCCTGTGCTGTCGGATCGTCACAATATCGTGGTGATTGCCGATGAAGCGCACCGCACCCAGTACGGTTTTGAGGCAAAACTCAAAACTGTCCGTCGTACCCACTCCCCGATAGAAGCTTTCGGGGGCAAACTTAACAGGAATGACGACGTTTTGATGGCTGCCGAAGAGCCGGCCAGCTATTTAACGCGCTATCAGGTCGGTTACGCCCAACATTTACGTGATGCACTGCCGAATGCCACCTTCGTCGCTTTTACAGGCACGCCCGTATCCTCCGAAGACCGCGATACCCGTTCTGTGTTCGGCGATTACATCCACATTTACGACATGCAGCAGGCCCGCGAAGACGGCGCGACAGTGGCGATTTATTTTGAGTCACGGCTGGCCAAGCTGGGTCTGAAGGAAGAGTCATTGCCAGACATCGACGCCGAAGTCGATGAACTGGCGGAAGACGAGGAAGAAGACCAGCAAGCCCGGCTGAAGAGTCGCTGGGCGGCGCTGGAAAGCGTCGTTGGTGCAGAACCCCGCATCCGGCAAGTGGCCGCAGATCTGGTCGCTCACTTCGAGGAACGCAGCAAGGCACAATCCGGCAAGGCCATGGTGGTGGCAATGAGCCGCGAAATCTGCGCGCACCTGTACAACGCCATCATCGCGCTACGCCCCGACTGGCACGATGAAGACCCGGAAAAGGGTGTGATCAAGGTGGTGATGACCGGCTCCGCCAGCGACAAGCCACTGCTGCGACCGCATATCTATTCCAAGCAAGTCAAAAAGCGTCTGGAAAAGCGCTTCAAAGACCCCGAAGATCCAATACGTCTGGTGATCGTGCGCGATATGTGGCTGACCGGCTTTGACGCGCCTTGTGTGCATACGATGTATGTGGACAAGCCGATGAAGGGTCACAACCTGATGCAAGCCATTGCGCGAGTCAACCGCGTGTTCCGCGACAAACAGGGCGGCTTGGTGGTTGATTACATCGGCATCGCCAATGACCTGCAACACGCATTAAAGGAATACACCGCCAGTAAAGGACGCGGACGCCCGACCGTCGATTCTCATGAAGCCTATGCCGTGCTGGAAGAAAAGCTCGATATATTACGGGCCATGCTGCACGAATTTGATTACAGCGGATTCCTGACGGGTGGCCATAGCATGCTGGCGAAAACTGCCAACCATGTTCTTGGCATCAAGGATGGCAAGAAACGCTTTGGCGATACTGCCCTGGCGATGTCCAAAGCCTTTACTCTTTGCTGCACGCTGGACGAAGCCAAGGCCGTGCGTGAAGAAGTCGCCTTCTTTCAGGCGGTCAAAGTGTTGCTGACGAAGAAAGAAATCAGCGGCAAAAAGAAAACCAATGAAGAGCGCGAACTCGCCATCCGCCAGATCATCGGCTCGGCGGTGGTATCCGAAGAAGTCGTCGACATCTTCAATGCCGTGGGGCTGGATAAACCGAATATCGGCATCCTGGACGAAGACTTCCTGAACGACGTGCGTAACCTGCCGGAGCGCAACCTCGCCGTGGAATTGCTGGAGCGCTTGCTGGAAGGCGAAATCAAAACCCGCTTTGCCAGCAATGTCGTGCAGCAGAATAAATTCTCAGAACTGCTCGCCAACGTCATCAAGCGTTATCAGAACCGTTCTATCGAAACCGCACAGGTGATGGAAGAGCTGATCCAGATGGCAAAAAAATTCAAGGAGGCAGTAAACCGCGGAACCGATCTTGGTCTCAACAGTGACGAACTAGCCTTCTACGATGCGCTGGCGAACAACGAAGATTCTGTGCGCGAACTGGGTGATGAAACCCTGAAGAAAATCGCCCATGAGCTGGCGGAAAATTTACGCAAAAGCACCAGTGTAGATTGGGCTGTTCGTGAAAGCGTCCGTGCCAGCTTGAGATTGATGGTAAAGCGGATATTGCGTAAATATAAATACCCACCTAACAAACAGGAAGAGGCTGTGCAACTGGTGCTGGAGCAGGCAGAAAGTTTGAGTGCAGAGTGGGCTTAAGTTATCATTTAGTGTCGAAAGTAATTGCGAGGTGACTTCGGACGGAGTTCATCCATCTTCGTACCTTTACGGGACCTTGGGTCTTGTATGACTGACCTGCTTAGGATGCGGAATGCGTTGGTTGTTAGAAAATCGGCTTAACCGGGCCGCTGTATTGATAGTTGTACAAGACATCTTTCAATTTTCTCCACTATTTAGTACTGTTTGCGCCGTCAATAAAAATAACGAACGCATTAGAAACAATAAGACAGTGATTAACAGCTGACAAAACTTCCTCGCTCTTTTGCAACTACATGTAATTGCTACCCCACGAAATCGGGAAGAGAGTCTACCTGAGATGCCCTAAATTTCTGGAGCCGAGTTAATTCATTTAATATTCACAAGAGTTATGATAAAGTTCACATTGTCATGTAACTAATTAAATATGCTTAATATCTAGGCAGTTACAGACCTAATAATAATAACTACAACGAGGTTTACATTACATGAAATTATTAAAAAGCGCTGTCGTAGCTACTACATTGGCACTTTCTTTAGGATCTTTTTCCGCTACTGCCGATACCTGTTTGGGCATGGCATGTATGTATAATAGAATGACTCCAATTGAAGGAATCAATGCTACTTTAGGTCAAGTTACTGAAGCATTGAACGCTATTCAGGTAAGAAACAGCGGGGGCGCGGCAGACACTGGCAAAGCCGGTGACGATGTCATTATAAACAATATCAAAGATGCACTAAAATTAAGTAAAGAAATCAATGCTAACGATAAACTTGACCGTAATCGTAACCGTGCTAATGATTATTTGAAAAAAGCTCGAACAGCTGTACAACAAGGTGATTTGATTAAGGCAACAGAAGAATTAAAAGAAGCTGAGAAACGTTTTTCAGATCTTAAAGGTATGATCGATTTAACTCAAGCCGATAGAGTATCACAACAGACCAACCTGCTAAACCGTATTATGGACACGCCCGATACCGCAGCCGGCAGCCGTAAATAATACAGTTATCAACTTCACAACAATAAAACCGGAAAGGCCAGAGTAAACCTTTACTCTGACCCCGGTTATTTCCACGCCCACGAAATCCACCGATTCCATAACAAGATAAATTGAATACTTCGTTAATGGAATGAGCCCTACAAAAGCTCCTTTTTCTTAACCATAAAGTGTTTAAATAACATATGGTTGTTGTTTATTAGGGCAACTGTCCATTGTCCCTGTTTGTCGCCCGCCTGTTACGCATTACCTGACTAAAGCTCCGCTTGCAGTCCAGGTATGCCAATGCGCTGGATACGCATAGCATTGTCGCCTTCTTCATAAACCGGCAATCTTCCTTCTATTTTCCAGAGCCGGAAAGCGAGCGCATGCGATAAAACACGAATCGGATAATCGCGGGGCAATTGCTGCAAATAAGGCTGTATGGTGACAAAATCGGTCGCTCCGTACTGTTGCATGATAAAGCGAAGGCCGCCATTGGCAAGACCGATGTTATAGGCCAGCAGACCCAAAAACAGATCGTTGTGCATCTCGGTCAGATAGTATTTTAATGTAGCGGCGGCGATAAAGGCATTGTGCCGTGGATCAAGCAATGAAGGCTTGTTTACCGCCAGCTGTTTGCCGGCCTGCGCCATGACCGCTTTCGGTACCTGGGTAATTTGAAACAGACCATGCCCACCATCCCGGCTGTCTCTGGGCAAAAAGGAGGATTCCGTCGCGGCGATGCCTTGCAGAAGATTGGGATCAATATCGAACACCTTGGCCGCTTCAACAATAGCCGGATTATAGGTCTCTGCCCGGTTAACCATCTGTAGCAATTGCGTCGGATCATAACGCCGGTAGGCGGCGTAGACCTGATGAGCCAGCGTAACCCGGCTGGCTTCCTGCTTGCCTCCGACCAGCATGCGAAAGTGTCCGAACGCTTGGGCAAAATGGTTTTGCATCACAAACCAGCCGATGACCAGCGCAAAGCTGATAGCCAGAATCGGGGATAATATCGCCGCCCTGTCCTGCAACCATTTACGCAGCTTCCACCAGCCTATCAGCAACACGGCCGCCGCCAATATCAATCCCAATACGCCGATTGCAAACGGCAATAGGCTGGTGAAAAAACGGGTGCCGGAAAACCAGCCGGCCGAATAGCCCAACAAAATCATAACGACAAAAACCGCAGTTATTGCCAACCCCAGCACTTCAAGACCGATCATCAACAGTCTATGTTTAAAACTGGCAACCGGCGGTTTGGGCAATGTCTTTTTCGATGTTTTCCGTGGCGTTCGGGGTTTAGGTTTTACAGCCGTCTCCAGTTTGACACTGGCCCGTTTGCGAGGTTCTGCCGGTTTATTCATACGACTGCCATGGATGGTGGAAGTGTCGCGACCGGTAGGGAACTGGTGCGACCAAACAAATTATCCAGTTTCGGCAAGGTATTGTGGCGCATAAGTTCGGTAAGGATTGAAGTCACAAGATTATAGTTTGAACGACCGTAATCCGTAGACCGAAAAGCTAGTCATGCTTGACAAAAATAAGCTTGTCGGTAGCAAAACCCAATGCCTTGGCGCGATCGATCAATGCTTGCAAAGTCGCCTCCGGCAGTTGTTTGGTTCGGGATAATATCCAGAAATAAGAGCGATCCGGCCCGGTTACCATCGAATAAGCGTAATCCTTTTTATCCAGCTCGATAATATTATAGCCGCCATAAAACGGCCCGAAAAAAGACACTTTCAGTCTGCCTTTATCCGCCTGCTCGACAAAATAGGCCTTGCCTTGCGCCTGCTGCCATTCACCGGCCTTCGTGTCCCAGCCCTTGTTCAGCACATCAACACCGCCATCTTCACGCAAGGTATAGGTTGCAGAAATATTCTCCAAGCCCCGCTCGAATCGATGATCGAGCCGCGCGATTTCGTACCAGGTGCCCAGATAGCGGTTAACTTCAAAACCGTCAACCGCCGTAACCCCTTCGGGAATGCCGGTGCAGCTTGTCAATAAGGCAAAAATCAGCATACATAATGCTTTCATGCGCAATCCCTTTTAAAAGTGTTTTATAAATCAGTCGGCTAACTGTAACCGCCAAACCTCCGACAATCAACTTAAAGCCATTCATCCGTCGGCAACAACGGCAATCATTTGCCGGTTGGTAACAAACTGCACGGTTTTTTCCAGACCATTCTTTCGGGATACGCCATCAATTTAACATTGGCCGAAAAGCCTTAACATTCTTTAACTTAACTTTACCTTTACGAGCCTGTTCCGACTCCCTTGCTGGCCGCTATATTGCTCAAGAACTTATGTAGTTCCGTTAAGTCAGTTAGACGCTGCCTTGCAAGAACGGCAATACGGACGGCCAACCGGCCATCCAACAATGATAACCAAGATGAGGATAAAATCATGAGTATTAGCAGTATAAACAGCAGCAGTTCGGCAATGATGTCAGGCGCAATGAAGCGCCCCGATCCAGCGAAAATGGCCGAAGATTTATTTTCGAAACTGGATACCGCGGGGAAAGGCTATATTGAAAAAAGCGATTTGCAAACCGCGCTTGGCAACATGTCGCAATCGGATAGCTCAAGCAGCTCCACTTCCGCTGATGACATGTTCTCCAAAATGGATAGCGATGGCAACGGCAAGGTTACCAAAGAGGAAATGTCGGCGACGATACAAAAAATAGCATCGGAACTGGATGGACAATCCCCGAGAATGCGCATGCAGGGCGACATGCCTCCACCGCCACCTCCCGGCGGCGCTCAAGGCGCTCAAAAATCAAGTTCGTCAGACAGCTCCAATTCCAGCCAAGACATCGATCTGGCAGACGCCAACGAGGACGGCACGGTGAGCGCTAAAGAGGCGCAGGCCTATGCGGCATCGCAAGCCTCATCCGATACGTCATCGACGTCAAGCGCCGATGCGCAGTTAATGCAAATGTTGGCAGGCGGCATGCCGCCCCCGCCGCCGCAAGAGGGCGGCCAAGGCGGTCAAGGCTTTACCAAAGATCAACTGACCTCAATGTCAAAAGACCTGAATTCGACAGGCAGCGAAAGATCCAAGGTAATGAGCGATGTAGCAGCCAATTTCGATGCTGCCGACATTAACGGCGACGGCAAGGTGAGCGGTAGCGAAGCGAGGACTTTTGAGGATTCGAAAAACGCGTCCGGCACCGGCAGCAGTACCGATACGTCATCAACGTCTTCTGCCTCAAACGCCGATGCGCAGTTCATGAAACAGATGGTGCAATTGCTGAAATCTTACGGCTTCGATCAGACAGCGGAAAGCAGCGGCTTTTCGACCTCCGCTTAATTCAAGCTCTGCCGTTAGGTAATTTTCACCACGAAGACACGAAGAGCACGAAGTTTTATATTTTTCTTCGTGCTCTTCGTGGTGTTTTTATGTGACTTACAAAGTATCGCTCCCCTCTGCCCGACATCGTCGCGCTGAAACATTTACTCGGTAAAAGGAATATTTATTTCAATACGCAACCCGCCTTGCGGGCGATTGCTAGCTTGTATGCGCCCGGCATGGGCCTCTATCGCACGATAGGCGATGGCTAATCCCAGACCTATACTGTCGGCTTTGCCTCGATCGCCGCTACGGAAAAACGGTTCGAAAATCGCCGACAAATCGCTCTCGGCAACGCCCGGCCCCTGGTCATAGACCGCCACCTGTAAGCGGCGTTTACCGGTATCGAAACGAACTATAACCGCCACCTCACCGCCTTTTTTGCAATGCTGCAACGCATTACGCAATACGTTTTCAATCGCGCGATGCAGCAATTCGCTACGGCCTTTGACCACCGTTTCTTCAATGCCGTCATAGCGAATAACAACCCCATACTGCTCGGCTTCAAAACGGGCATTTTCGACAATATCGTCCAGCAAACCGCCGATGTCGAAATCATGGCTTTCGCTGCCGGAAACACCGGCTTCCAAACGGGACAGCACCAATAATTCGCCGACCAGGTCGCTGATGCGTTGCGATTCCCGTTCAATACGTTCCATCATCGCCATAATCTTTTCCGGTTGTTGCTGGGCCAGACCGATAGCGGCCTGTATCCGCGCCAGCGGCGAACGCAATTCATGGGAGACATCGTGCAGCAAGCGTTGCTGGGCATGCACCAAATTATGAATCTGTCCGGCCATGTGATCGAAGTTTTGCCCCAGATCGGATAATTCATCGCGACGCTTTCCCATTGATGAACCGACCCGGGTATCCAGATCGCCTTGCGCTAGCGCGGTAAAAGCGTTGCGCAAACTGCGAATCGGCTTGGCAAAATACCAGGCCAGCGCCGCACTGAATATCAGACTGGCAAAAGTACCGGCCAGAATCGGCAACAGCGGCGATGGCGGCTCGCGCGGCGACCGGGGAGGACGCGAAAAATAACCCTCAGGAGGCGGCGGAGCAAAACCGGCATCCGCTTCTTCACCCGGCATGCGCGGCGGACGATCGGCAAAACCGTGTTCCGGCAGCGGCACAAACAGCAAATAACGATGTCCATCCTCTGTCGACACCCTACGAATCGCCTCAGGATAGGCGGCCTGCAAGAATAGTGTCCGCGCCTGCTGCAAAACCTCGGGCGCGACGCTACGCTGTAGAAGTTCCCGGTCTTGATCGTCAACCGCATAAACCGGCGGAAAAGGAGCATCACGCATGGCCTCAAGAAAGTTGCGCAACCCAGCAACTCCGCCATGCCGGATAGCATTATCCGCGACAGCGACAAACGATGCCGCGTGCCTGACATCAATCGTATGCTTGACCGTTTCAGTTCCCTGCCACGCGTTATGCCTTAACCAGACCGCCGTGCCGACACCGATACCGGCCACCAGCAAAGCCAGCCAGAAGGTAAGGAAAAACTTCCAGAACAAACGCCCCATGCCCTTACTCCTTCACCAATTGGTAACCCTGACCGCGCACTGTCTGAATATAAGAGCGCCCGTCGCTTTGACAGCCCAGTTTCTGGCGAATGCTGCTCATATGCACATCGATACTTCTATCGAAACGCGCCAAAGGCCGTCCGAGCGCTTTTTCCGACAATTCGTTTTTGGTGACGATACGGCCGACATTCATCGCCAGCGTTTCCAGCAAATTAAACTCGGTACTGGTCAGATCCATATCCTGATCGAACCATGACGCCTTGCGTTTTTCGCCCCAAATTCTCAAAGGGCCGGCAACAATCGGCCCGTTGCCGATGGCATCGCTTACAGGCTGGGTCCGGCGTAAAATCGCGCGGATACGCGCCGCCAGCTCCCTTGGCGTGCAGGGCTTGGGCACATAATCGTCCGCTCCTGATTCCAATCCGATAATCCGGTCGACATCATCGCCTCTGGCTGTAAACATCAGCACCGGAATACGGCTTTCCATACGGATGCGCATTAAGACCTCGGTGCCTTTTATATCCGGTAACATAATGTCGAGAATCACCAGCTGGTAGTCGCCCGACAAAGCCAGCCGCCGCCCCGGCTCGCCCTGATGGGTCACTTCGACCGCGAAGCCATCCTGTTCCAGATAATCCTTGAACAGCCCTGCCAGTTCCACATCATCGTCGATGATTAAAATTTTCGTCACGCTCGCCACCTTAATTATTTTGTTAACGGCATCATAACTTCACACCGTGACAACCGCCACACTCCGCCCACTGGATTTACCTGAATTTACATTTCAATAACAGCGCTTTACCTGCATTGGAGTGATACTGAACACGACGGAATCAACCCTGTTCCGTCGCCTCTTTTATTAAATACACGGAGATTTTTTTATGCGCAAACTGCTGTTGATTCTGCCCTTATTACCGGCGATAGCCTTAGCTAACCCGCAAATGCCCGGCGAACCTCCTTTCGGAGGCATGCCGCCATCCAAACATCATCGATCCGGGCATGATGAAGCGCACTTGCCGGGCTTTTTACATCAACTCGATCTGGGCGAAACACAACAAAGTGAAATCAAAGCGCTGGTCAAAGCCCATCGCGCCGAACTCGATGCCAAGCTGAAAAATGCAATAAGCATTGGCAAGGAGATTCATCAGCTAAGCTTTTCCAACGACTACAGTGATGACAAAATCCAGGCGCTGCTTGACCAGGCGGACGCCATTCACAAAGAAACGGCATTACAGAAAGCCAGACTGGACAATGCCATTTTCAAACTGTTAACCAAGGAGCAACAAGAGAAATTGCAAAGCAAAATGGCTCATTTCGAAGATTAATCCATAGCGCTGCATTGTGCGCCCGGTTATTGGCTGGGCGCAATTCTCAAGACCGAAAACCCTGTTTTCCGGTTCCCAAGCTCCAGTTCTCGTCGTTATACACAAGTATCTGCGTAACACCGTCTATTCCTCATTCCCACACAGCGCGCCACTGCCATTAAGTTAAGCACAATGACGCCGTAGGAGCGGGCCATGCCCGCGATGAGGAAGCTACATTTCTGCAATCGCTGCCCAAATGTCGCGGGCGCGGCCCGCTCCTACAACCCTTAACTTAATAGCAGTGACACAGCGCGTTGGAACGAGAGTAATTTTAGTGGACGCTGGTTGCTCCAGCTTGGGAATTCGGTGTGGGAAGCTCCAGCTTCCCGTTTCGCGAAGCTAGAGCTTCGTCACCTGGGTTCCCAAGCTGGAGCTTGGGACCCCGCGGAATTTTCTCGTTCCCACGCGCGGCGTGGGCATGCAGTGCTGGACGCGCTGCGTCCCGCATTCGCAAAACGTTGGTCGTAACTCGCGGCGTAGCGCATGGGAACGAGGTATGCCTTCTTCACCACGAAGACACGAAGAAAAACACTTAATTAATTCATTGAAAACTTCGTGTTCTTCGTGTCTTCGTGGTTATTCTTACTGTCGCCGCATTTACCCAATTTTACATTTTGCTAACATTGATTTACCCGTAATTCCGGCATACTGAATCCTTCATATCAAGCCACCACTCCCTCAAATCGCCATGAACAAAACTACGGCTTATTTTCCGGCAATGATCGCCTGTGCAGTTTTCCTGACCGGTTGTTTTTTCCGCCCGTCCCCGCCAACATCGGAAGAGCAGGCTGAAAAGGTCGGACAGTTTATTGCCGAGGGCGGCTACTCTCCCGCGCACAGCTACGCGATCGATTCGATCCGCGAAACTTGGCGGCATGATGGTCAAGCCGTGGAAATTTCAATGCTTGCACCGACCGCTCCGGGCGTTTATCCGCTGATTATTTACCTGCCGGGCTTGGGCGAGCATGCCGATGGCGGCCGACTCTGGCGCGAAACCTGGGCTAAAGCCGGTTACGCGGTTTTCAGCATGCAGCCGCTTGAAATCGGCGAAGCGCTCAAAGAACTGGGGCCAATGCAGGGAATGGGCGACGATGCAGGACCGGCCGGACCTCCCGAAGACGAGCAGGGCCCGCCTGGCGACAACAAATCCATGCCGTCGAAAGCCCTCAGAAACAGCGAGCTGCACTATCTGGGACATGAGTATTTTTCTCAGGAATCCCTGAACAAACGCATCAACCACCTGCTCTGGGCTCACGCTCAACTCAAGCTGAGGTCAAAGTCAGGCAAAGGCTTGTTTGCGGCCGCGGATTTGTCGCGATTGATCATTGCCGGTTACGACCTCGGCGCGCAAACAGCGGCCGCGATGATTGGCGAGAAATCCGGGGCCGATCTGTCCCAAGCGCAAGACTTCAAGCCGCTTGCCGCAATTTTATTCAGTCCATCCGTCGATATGGCGCTCGGTCAGGTCGCGACCCGTTACAAAAATATTTCCATTCCCTTGCTGGTGGTGACCGGCAGCGAGGACGACGATCCTTACGGGATCAGTTCTCCTTATGTGCGCACGGCAATCTGGGAATACGCACCGCTTGGCAATAAATATTTGCTGCTATTAAATAAAGGCAATCATCATCTATTGGCAGGATCTAACTTGAAACATCGGCAAGAGCCGGGCTCACCTCAGGAATCCAGCGGAAAAACCGGCCCCGGCGACGCCATGCCGCGCTTTGGCGGTTCTTTTCAAGGCGGGGGCGGCCCGGCCGGTGGCCCTCCTCCGGGAGGCATGACGGGCAGGTCGCCGCATGGCGGTCGGCAGGACAGCGAACAGGATTTTAAACATATCGCCGCCGTATTCAGCGTATCCGGCGCATTTTTAGACGGCATCGGCAAGTCCGACGCCGTTGCCCAATCGTGGATTTCGGGGAAGCCCAATCACTGGCTGAAGAAGTCGTCAAACCTGAAAATGAAATAGCCTACCGATGAGAGCGACAAAGAAAAATACGCTGTGGTTGCTTGCGCCGCTAATATCGGGATGTTTTATGGTGGGCCCCGATTACCGGCAGCCGCAAACCCAATTACCGGCAAACTGGAGCACTACCGAAATCGGCAGCCCGGCAGCAAAAATGGCCGACATCAGCCGTTGGTGGACCGTTTTCAACGATCCTGTTCTGACGGAACTGATGGGGAAAGCTCAAGCGGGTAATCGGGATTTATATCAGGCTGAGGCCAGATTGCGTGAGGCGCGCGCTCGTCGTCAGTTGGCCAAGGCCAATTTGTTGCCGACATCGTCGTTAACAGCATCGGCCCGCCAAAGCGGCAGCAGCGAGGCTGCCGCTTTGGCACCACCAGCGAGCTGTACAGTAATAGCCTGGATGCCAGTTGGGAAATCGATATTTTCGGCAAAAAGCGGCGCGCCATCGAAGCGGCCGAGGCGACCATGCAGGCGGCACAGGAAGATTTGCGCGACGTTTTAGTCAGTTTGTGCGCGGAAGTGGCGCTTAACTATGTCGATGTGCGCAGCTACCAAACCCGCCTTAAAATTACCGAAGACAACTTGGCCGCACAGAATGAAACCTACGACATTACCCGCTGGCGGTATCAAGCCGGACTGACCACGCAGCTGGATGTCGATCAGGCCAAATTGACAATGGAAAATACCCGCGCCGGTATCCCCAGTTTGCGAAGTACGCTGGAACAGGCCAAGCACCGACTGGCGCTGTTGCTGGGACAACAACCCGACACCCTGAAGCGGTTGCTGGCCGCATCCGCCCGGATTCCCGCCGCCTCTGCCGGGATCGGCGTTGGCATCCCGGCAGACCTGTTGCGCCGACGTCCTGATGTGCGGCGTGCCGAGCGTAAACTGGCCTCGCAAACCGCTCAAATCGGCGTTGCCGAGGCGGCGCGCTATCCCGATTTCACGCTATCAGGCTCTATCGGCCTGGAATCTCTGGCTTACGCCAATCTCTATACCGCCGGGGCCAAGGCCTTTCAAGTCGCCGCAAATGCCGCCTGGACCTTACTCGACGCAGGACGCATCCGCAGTAACATCAACATTCAAAACGCCCTTCAGGAACAGGCGCTGGGTTTGTATCAGTCGACTCTACTGACTGCGCTCCGCGATGTCGAAAATGCGCTGACGGCTTATTCCGAAGAACGTAAGCGCCGCGATGCACTGAACGCGGCTGTGGAGGCAGGCATCAGTGCATTGGCTCTGGCCGACGCGCAGTACATTTCCGGCTTACTCGATTTTCAGCGAGTTCTGGATTCGCAGCGCTCGCTACTGAGCGCGCAAACCCAATTAGCCACCAGCGAGTCTGAAGTCGCCGCCGATATTGTTCGACTTTACAAGGCGCTCGGCGGTGGCTGGCACGCCAACAACAACTCTGAGCAAACCGATCATGAATGATCCAAACAGCCAGGCAACACAACCTATCGCCGAAGTGCTCGGGCTCAATCCGGCAAACAGCCGCTCAAAAAATGGCGGTGGCTTGCCGTTGCGCTCGGCATCACGATCCTGGTCGTCGTCTTCGCATTCAATAGCGGCAATGACCAACAAGCCAGTTATGTCACGCAAGCTGTAACGCGCGGTGATCTGGAGGTTACCGTCAGCGCCACCGGCACTTTGGCGCCGCTCAAGGAAGTCGAAGTCGGCATAGAGGTATCCGGAACCATCAAGTCGGTAGAAGCGGATTATAACGATAGCGTCACGGTCGGCCAGGTGCTGGCGCGTCTGGATACTACCCGGCTTGAGGCGCAGGCCTTGCAATCGCAAGCCGCACTGGAGTCGTCCCGCGCCAAAGTCCAGCAGACTCATGCCAGCTTGCTGGAGGCGGAAGTGAAAATGGCGCGACAGCTGCATGTCCAGCAATTGAGCGGCGGCAAAGTGCCGTCCCTATACGACCTCGACACCGCCAGGGCGACGCTGGCGCGGGCACGCGCCGATGAAGCCGCCGCCAAGGCAGCGGTAGATCAGGCGCAAGCGGCGCTGAATGTCAATCGCACCGACATTACCAAAGCGGTGGTGCGCTCGCCGATCAACGGCGTGGTGTTGAAGCGCTCGGTGGAACCGGGACAGACTGTCGCCTCGCAGTTTCAGGCGCCGGTGCTGTTTACGCTGGCCGAAGATTTAACGCAAATGGAATTACAGGTCGATGTCGATGAGGCGGATGTCGGTTTGGTGCAGCCGGGTCAGAAAGCGTTGTTTACCGTCGATGCCTACGCCGACCGCAGCTTTCCGGCCGAGATTACCCAAGTGCGTTTCGGTTCGGAAACGGTAGACGGGGTGGTAACCTATAAAACCGTGCTGCGGGTCGATAATTCCGCGCTGTCTTTGCGGCCGGGTATGACTGCCACGGCCGTAATTACCGTCGATAAAAAAACCGACGTTTTGTTGGTCGCCAACAGCGTATTGCGCTTTACGCCGCCGGTAACGCCGGGCAAACAAAAGGCTAAAGGCAGTTTCCTGGATTCGCTGCTGCCGCATCCGCCGCGTCAAGAATCGCGTCAAGCGGAGGCCGCAAACAGCAAAACCCAACAGGTTTGGACTCTACGTAACGACGAACTCGCGTCTATCAGCATTACCAAAGGTGCGACTAACGGCATTGTCACCGAAATTGTCGACGGCGCTGTTACAGCCGGTACCGAACTGGTTACCGGACAGGTCAGTAAACCATGATCGCTACGTCTGCCAATGAGAATCCGCAGCCGCTGTTGGAGCTGCAACAAGTCACTAAAGTCTATGGCACCGGCGAAGCAGCTATGCCGGCCTTGCGTGGCGTAAGTTTTCGGATTGAACCAGGCGAATTTGTGGCCGTGATGGGACCGAGTGGCTCGGGCAAGAGTACCTGCATGAATATTTTAGGCTGTATGGATCAACCGACTGCTGGGCGATATTGTTTTCAGAATGTCGATGTCGGCCTGCTGTCGCGCAATCAGCGCACTTTGTTACGCCGTCATTATCTGGGTTTCATCTTTCAGGGCTTCAATCTGCTTAACCGCACCTCGGCGTTGGAGAACGTGGAATTGCCGTTGATTTATCGCGGTATCGACAGCGATGTCCGCCGCGCCGCCGCCTATCAGGCGCTCGATACAGTCGGTCTGAAAGGTTGGGAGCACCACACGCCCGGCGAATTATCCGGCGGGCAACAGCAACGGGTCGCCATTGCTCGCGCTATCGTCACTCAACCTTTGTTGCTGCTGGCCGACGAACCGACCGGTAATCTCGACTCGAAACGCAGTGAGGAAATCATGGAATTGTTGACGACATTTAATCGCGATAGGGGGATTACCATCGTCATGGTTACTCATGAAGCCGACATGGCGGCTTACGCCAAGCGTACCGTGCATTTTCGCGACGGCCTGATCGAAAGCGATCAAAACCAACCCGGAGACAGCTTATGTTAGGCGTTGCCTTACGATTGGCATTGAGGGAAATGCGGCGCAACATCATGCGTTCGGTGCTGACCATGCTGGGCATTATTATCGGCGTTGCCGCGGTGATTGTGCTGGTTACCCTTGGCAGCGGGGCAACCCGGCAGGTGACGCAACAAATCGCCAATCTGGGCAGTAATCTGTTGATGGTTAGCGTCGGCAAGCGCATGGGACCGGGGCAAAGTTCTACGGCCCCGGCCTTCAAATTGGCCGATGCCGAAGCGTTGGCCCGCGAGGTGCCTGCACTGGCCGCAGTGGCGCCGCAAGCATCGTTCGCCTCCACGGCTATTTTCGCCAATGAAAACTGGGGCACGACCGTGACTGGCAGCACCGAACAGTATTTCACGGTCAATAACCGTCAGTTAGCGGAAGGCCGTATTTTTACCGGCAGCGAAGCGCGTTCTGGCGCTGCCGTCTGTGTTATCGGCGAAACCGTGCGCGTCAAGTTGTTCGCAGGACAAAGCCCGCTCGGCGCAAAAATGCGCCTACGGAAACTGTCGTGCGAAATCGTCGGATTACTCAAACCCAAAGGCCAGTCCACTATGGGCAGCGACCAGGACGACATCGTCATTGTGCCGTTGCGCACTTTTCAGCGCCGGATTGCCGGTAATGACGACGTCAGCCTGATCCAGGTATCGGCCAAGGACGACATATCGACGGATGCGGTTAAACAGGAGCTGCAGCGGCTGCTACGAATCCGCCGACATTCGTCGGCGGACGAAGACGATAATTTTAATGTGATGGATATGAAAGAGATCGCCGCCATGCTGTCAGGCACCACACAAATGATGACGGGATTACTTGGAGCTGTAGCGGCGGTGAGTCTGCTGGTCGGCGGTATCGGCATCATGAACATCATGCTGGTGTCGGTTACCGAACGCACTCGCGAAATCGGCATCCGCCTTGCCATCGGCGCGCTGGAAAACGAGATATTGCTACAGTTTCTGGTGGAAGCGGTGGTGCTGTCGTCGTCCGGCGGGTTAATCGGCATTGTGCTGGCGCTGGTTTCTTCCAGTATATTGGCCGCTGTTTTGCAGGTGCCGTTGGTGTTTAATCTACCGGTTATTGCCATCGCATTTATGTTTTCGGCGACGGTCGGTATCGTGTTCGGCTATGTCCCGGCTCGTAAGGCGGCGCGCATGGATCCGATCGAAGCGTTGCGTCACGAGTAGCCCGCAAAGCGGAGGCTGCGGTCATTGCCTGGCAGTTTGATCAACGTTCGAATTGTCCATAATCGCAGCCAACCACTTGATCTTTATCGGTGCCACAAGCCGCCCCCCCCCTTCTCTCTACCCAAATTTTTAAAGACAATTCTCGGCTCGCCTGTCAAAATCGGAAACATTTCCATTGAACAGATTCGTCATCAAACGGAGCACCGTGTGCCATGAAACTCCAACATATCGATATACATAACGCCATTACCGCATTGAGTTGCGCGCTGGATTTAGTCGGCGTTGACGAAGTCAGGCACGGCAAGCGCGTGGCGATCATGGCCAGGGCGATTGCCCGGCACCTGAACTGGCCGGAAGTTGACTGCCTGTCCATTCTTTACGCCGGTATGCTGCATGATTGCGGGGTTTCCAGAGTTCATGAGCACCACCAACTCACGGAAACACTGGAATGGGACGGTGCGGAAGATCACTGCATCCGCGGTTCCGATTATTTGTCTGCCTGTCCGCCGTTGGCGTATTTGTCCGCCGAGATTCGCTACCATCACACCCGCTGGGAAGACCTGCTGGCGTCGCCTGTCGATCATCGCCTTTGCTTGCGCGCCAATCTGCTGTATCTGGCGGATCGCATCGATATGCTGCAAACGCCTTTCCTGAGCACCGGCCATATACTGACCGAGTATCCGGCGATTATCGCGCAAATCAAAACGCTGTCCGGCATCTTGTTTGCGCCGGAACTGGTGGATGCCTTTGCCGAAATCGCCGATGTCGAGGCCTTTTGGCTGGCGATGGAACCCGAATATCTGGATGAAGATTTACGCAGCATCGGTAGCCATATGCCAACGACCCTGCTCGATATTGCTGCGATCAAAGAGCTGGCGCGGCTGTTTTCGCGCGTGGTGGACGCCAAATCCCCGTACACCGATGAGCACTCGCAACGGGTGGCGCATATCGCCCGGCAACTGGCTATGGATTTCGGCATTAAAGGTTACGAACTGGAGCAGGTTGAAATCGCCGGACTGTTGCACGACATCGGCAAATTGCGGGTATCGGAAGACATCATCGACAAACCGAGCAGCCTGACGCCGGAGGAACGGGCCACCATGCACCGCCATAGCTACGACACCTTCCGCATCCTGCAACGGGTGTTTGACGACTCGAAGATTCCGCTATGGGCCGGATTCCACCATGAGACTTTGATCGGCGATGGTTACCCTTTTAAAAACGGCACCAAAGAACTGGACCTGGAATGCCGCATCATTACCGTTGCCGATATTTTCCAGGCCTTAGCGCAAGAACGGCCCTATCGCCATACCATGAGCCTTGACTATATTCTCAACGATTTACAGTCGCGCGTTGCCAGCGGCCATCTCGATGCGGGAGTGGTGGCTAAATTGACTGAAAATGCAGAGCTTTATTACCGGCTGGCTGTGGCTTGATACTTTGACTTTTTGAAAAGAAACGATAAGAAAATACTCGAAATCAGAATGTGAGTTGGATTACGCCCAATGGATGGAGGAGGTAGAACCGCATCTGGAACAGCAATCGAGAATAATGCAGGGCAGTTACCGAGCGGGTAGCGCAACCCAGCCTATGGCGCTGTTCCCCTGCCAACGCTGCTCCGCATAGCGGGAGCAGCGTTGGTTAAGAAACCTTGTTAATTTATGATAAAAATAATTAACAAGGAAGACGAGAAAAAATCAACTAATGTATGTTATGCAACAAATCCAACAAAAAAATCAGGCTGTTGCCGAAAAGCTGACATAAAACCGAATGCAAGCCTGCACATTATTAGCGATTTAACCGGGTCATTGTTATGAATCCGGCATTGCCGCCAGACGGTTCTCCAGTTCGGCGTTGACCAATGCATCGTAATGGCGCTGCAGGATAGAATCGGTAGGACGCGGAAACAGGGCGGATTCGATTTCGCTTTGCAGATGCGTGAGAAAACTCTGCTTGAGAGTCGATCCCTCAGGGACTGTCAGTTCTGAATTCGAGCAGGAATCACTGACGGCATCGGATTGTTGGGGCGCTTTTGGAGAGAACAGCGTGCTGCAACCCAATGGCAAAAAAGCACATGCTGCAATTAAAAGCAAGATCAGGAGCAACAGAGTAACTTCGAACATATCAATACCTCACTATTATTTGGAAAATGTTAAGTACACACATCAGCTGAATGGTGGTGACTCGACCTTTTATGATGAGCAATTAAAATGCCATTTATGGGATAGGTGAAGATTTTGATAAACCGTTAGCCAAGCAGTAAAGTTGGGTTGAAACAGTCTCAACCCAACCCCTACCCTGCCTGGACGAATTAACCGCTGCTTATTATGTATTGCTCAAATTGACTATCAATGCCTGCAATTCGAACTTTGCCGGTGCCTGGTGCGTATGAATCGCGTAAACCTGACGGCTGATTCCAGGCTCGCCTAAATAGCGGTAACTGATGTCGCTTGCCTGTTTGGGCAAGGTATATTCAGGCATTAATGCAACGCCGATACCGGCCTTAACCATCTGCAAAATCCATTCCTCGCTGTTACTCCGGTAAGCGGCGTAAAGATTGATTTCCTGATTTTGACAAATACATTTCAGATCTTCTCTTAACTCACAGTTTAGCCGGTCCAGATAAGGCTCTGACTGTATATCTTTCAGATCGACTTTTTTCAATTGATTAAAACGATGGGTAGTGCTGAATGCGACCACATAACGTTCTTCGTAAAGCAAGATCGATTGATACGGTGGACCCGGCAATTGTGCCGGAGCGCTGATCACGAGATCCAGCAAGCCTGAATCCAGTTGCTGCAATAAACTCGCTTCGCTATCGACGATTAATTCCAATTCGATATTCGGGTATTCTTGCTGATACCACGCCAGACAAGAACTTAGGCGTTGCGCGCCTATCGTCGTCATCAGGCCGATGCGCAAGGGAATGGTATTTAACCGGGTAAAACGAATCGCTTCCGCTTTGGTTGCCTGAAGGTCTCTATAAATCTTGCGCAGATTGGATTCAACCATGCGACCTAACGGCGTTAGCTGGCAACCGGAGCGAGTGCGCGTAAATAATTCCCCGCCCATTTCATCTTCCAGCTTTTTTATGGCCTGTGTCAAAGACGGTTGCGAGACATAAGTGAGTTGCGCCGCGTGTGTGATTGTTCCTTGATCACAGACTGCCAAAAAATAACGAATTTGCTGCATTTCCATGAGAGATGCCCCCTGATATAGAGAAAAGCTATTGTTCCATAGAAAGTCGGTATTATACAAACCTTTATGTTTCAACATAGGATTGCGCTTAATTTTATAAAACGATATCAGAAAGCTATGAAAGCAGTAATCTTAAATAAAACCGGATTGGTCGTTTGAAGTGTTAATGAATCGATATTTACAGCGGCAAAAAGTCCGTCATTTCATCCGCTAAGCTATCCCATCAGAGCAAGAAGCGCGTCCGGAACAATTACTGAGCCATGCATCATATCCATGTCGCCATAAGGTTACTGGCTTGGGTTTCTTGCTAATCAGGTTAACGATTGCATGATCCGCTTTAGTTGACGATTCTGTTTTCGCTAAAATAAACGAGAGGTTTTAAACATGAAAAAAAACACCCTGTTAACCCGCACCTTAGCCGGCAGTTGCCGTGCTTTAGGTTTATTTGGATTATTGGCCGTCGCTTTGCCGTCGGCTGTCTATGCCCATCGCGGGGCGAATAATGAAGTCGATGCCTGCAATATTCTGGTGGGTCATGAGCGGGTACACTTTACCGCCTATACACCGGCATTGAGCAATGACAAAGAGTATTGTCAGACAATTCCGCATCTGGGCTCCACTAATCTGGTATTCGATTATGAAGGCAAAAGCCTGCGTAATTTAACCGTCGAATTTGAAATCACCAAAGAACCGGAAGGAACCCGGGTTTTCTATCTGGAACCAACAAAGATAAAATCGGGCACAGTGAATGGCGTGGTTGATTTCAGTAAATTCGGCGCAGGTAATTATCTGGCTCATGTTGCGATAGTGCATAAAGACAAAAGCATCGATAGCCACATTCCGCTTTCGATAGGTCTTGGGCGAGAAGCTTCAGACTTTTTGCCGATAAAATCGCTATTCATTGTGACACTTATCGCGGCAGTTGCTTACTTAATGAAACGCGCCGCTGGCAAACATCCACCGAGGCCATCCGATGTTTAAAGACTATCTGAACAAACTGAAAACGCCTTCAACTTTCCGAAATAACATTTTTAAATTACTGTTTTTGCTGCCTATTGTTATAACGCTAATAGTTTTTTTTAGCGAAGATAATGACGAGTATTCTCAAATAGGCAGCGCCTTTTATGATGTAAAAAACACCAATCAACAATGTGCCGCCGGTACGCTCGAAGGAGAAGCTGGCGTCGTCAATGGCGAAGCGACGCTTGAAGGCATTAAGTACAATATACGCACGCCATTAAATTATGATGCCACTATCGCCCATCCGTTGCTGGTGGTGTTGTCTCCGGCAGGTTCCAACCGGGCAAAAACCGAGAAAACGACAGCGCTTACGCTGAAAGCGACGACCGCCGGATTTATCGTCGCTTATGCCGATCATCCTGATTTATCGCCTACCTCTACCATCGAACTCGGCACTATTCCCGGCTTGATTGCTAAGCAATGGTGTGTTGATAAAGAACGCATTTTTCTTACCGGCCATTCCGACGGCGGTACTGCTGCGATGGCCTTGGCGTTTATGTCCGGCACCAAGCATATTCCCAAAGCGATTGCACCTAGCGCAGCAGGAATCGATTCTCAGGATTTGCGTGATCACAAATGCCCGGCTCCGCTTCCTGTGATGATCATGCACAGCGTCAACGATCGCTTGTTTCCGAAGTACGGTCAGCAGTCTTCCGGCTGGTGGGCGACGTGCAATCAATGCGAACCTATACCGGAAAAGATTGCCAATGGCTGCATGGCTTATTCCGGTTGTGCTAACGGTGTAAAAACGTGGTATTGCGAAGGCGATAAACCCCATGCGCAGTGGCCGGGTATTAATGATATTTTGCTGGATTTTTTGGCTGCAGGGGGGCGTTAAGCGTTACGGACAACAGCTGAGAATCGCAGCCTTTAAGGCTGGTAATCATCAACATGTCCTACAAAAGAACAGCTACCTAATGAAAAGGAACTAATCGATAACTGGATGCCCGGTAACAAACCATGCCCGCCACAAGCTGATAATGAATTGGCCAGCAAAACCGGCTAATTTAAAGCAGATAAAGTTGATAATAAACCAACAATAACTCATATCAACAAACCTGTTAGACAAGTTTGAGGTGCGCTCATTCGGGGTGGGTTAGCCCACCCCTTTTTTTATATCGATTTTACGAAAATCTATCATGTTCCGTAAACTTTCTATCAAACAATAAGTATTACCTATAGTTATCTGAATGGACTGACCAACGAAACCCAACATTCGCGATCGATGGAATCGTGCTTTCGTGATGAATTAACTGCGCGATCAGGAGCATCAATTCCAAAAACCCCCGCAATTTTAATTGGCCTATCACCCGTTTTACTGTCACTATCGGATAATGCTGTTGGGCATTACTAACTATTGCGCAACATCAGTTAATAAAAGTTTTCCAAATCAATCTTAATGGTTATGAGGACACGATTATGAACATACTTATTACCGGCGGTACCGGATTTATTGGCAGTGCATTGGTTAAGAGCTTGGTCGATCAAGGCCATGCCGTTACGGTGTTAAGCCGCAGTCCCAATAAGATAGCCGAAATATGCGGTCCGGGCGTTAATGCGCTGGGCAGCCTTGCGCAACTTAAAGCGGAAGACAGTTATCAGGTCATCATCAATCTTGCCGGTGCGCCGATTGTCGACGCGCGCTGGAGCGAGGCTCGCAAACAGCTGATCCGGAGCAGTCGTATCGACCTGACTGAGCACTTGATAACCTGCATCGATCGCATGAGCGTTAAACCCGAGCTGTTAATCAGCGGTTCCGCTATCGGCTATTACGGCGACCAGGGGGACACGGTGTTAACCGAGCAATCGACTCCCTATGAAGATTTCTCGGCACAGCTTTGCGCCGATTGGGAAGCTGCCGCAAAACAGACCGAACAATTCGGCGTCAGGGTTTGCCTGATCAGAACCGGCTTGGTCATTGCCGACGGCGGCGGTTTTTTGCAACGGATGTTGCTGCCGTTTCGCTTGGGATTGGGCGGGCGCCTGGGCGACGGGAAGCAATGGATGTCCTGGGTTCACCGTCGGGACTGGATCAATATTGCACAGACGATGATGGCCGATTCAACGATGCAGGGCGCTTATAACGCGACCGCCCCGAATCCTGTCACCAATGCCGAATTCACCCGGATACTGGCGCAATGCCTGAATCGCCCCGCTCTGCTGCCGGTTCCGGCTTGCGTGTTAAAAAGTCTGCTCGGCGAAATGTCAGAGCTGGTCTTGGGCAGTCAGCGCGTGATCCCGGAACGGCTGCTGACGCAGGGTTTCAAGTTTCAGTACGAGGATCTTGCTGCGGCGTTAAATGAGGCGTTATCGCATAAATAAGCCGATTTACAGAGGCGAATTCATAATTCGCCTCTGCGCCGGATCAATCCGCCCTACAACGGTCGCTTCCTTAAACCGGGCCTTGGTTAGTTTGCTCTCGAGGCCATGATCGATAATCGGCGCGGGATAACTGCAGGCACTGTGCTTTTTAGCCCATTGATGAATGGTTTTAGGCGGAAAGGCTTGCAGTTCGGGCAGCCAGCGATAAATGTACCGGCAGTCCTGATCGAATTTAAGTTGCTGGAGCCAGGGATTAAAAATCCTGAAATACGGTTGTGCATCGCAACCGGTCGAGGCCGCCCATTGCCAGTTGCCGTTATTGACGCAGGGATCGTAATCGACCAGATGCCGGGCAAAATAACGCTCGCCCCAGCGCCAGTCGATATGCAGGTCTTTGACCAGAAATGAGGCGGTGATCATGCGCACCCGGTTATGCATGTAACCGGTGGCGTTGAGTTCTCGCATCCCTGCATCCACTATCGGAAAGCCGGTTTTTCCATCGCACCAGGCTTGAAAATAATCGGGATTGTTATCCCAATGCAGGCCGTTAAACCTTTCCAAAAAAGCCTGTCCGAAAACCTGCGGAAAGTGATAAGCGATATGGGTGAAAAAGTCGCGCCAATACAGTTGCCGAATCAGCGGATGTTCGCTGCCGAGCCGTTCGGTAATGGCATAAAATACTTCCCGAACCGAACAGGTACCGAACTTTAAATGTGCGGAAAGTTTGCTGGTCGCATCCAGCGCCGGAAAATCGCGGGTGTTTTGATAATCGGCGTAATCGCCAAGCCTATCCAGTATCGTCAGCGACTGATCACGCCCGCCTTTGATTGCGGGTTCCGTGAGCGATACATTGAGCTGATCGATGGTAAATTCAGAAGCGGCCGCTAAAAAATTATGCCTAACCAAAGCTTCCGGCAAGGCAACCGGAAACTGTTTGGCATTGTTATAAAACGCCGTAAATACTTTATAAGGCGTTTTATCAATTTTTACAGCCTGCTCCGGTTCATTAAGCAGGCTATCGGGGAGCTTATGCAGTGCAATACCCAGCTGTTCGCAAACAGTTGCCAGCTCATCATCACGCCGCCGACTGAAAGGCGTGTAATCGCGATTGATAAACACGGCTTGTACCTGTTGCTGTTGGACCAGCTGCTTTACGACCTGCTCCGGCAGTGCATGATAAAGCGCCAGTTTGCCGCCTACCGACTGCAACTGCCGCTGAAGATCTTGAATGGACTGCAACATAAACTGCAAGCCCGGTTTGCTTTGGTAAGGATGCGGCTCAATCTGCCGGGGATCGAAAATAAAGCAGGGAATCACCTGCCATGAAAGTCGCAAGGCTTCAAGCAAGGCGGTATTGTCTTCAAGACGCAGGTCACGACGGAATATGAACAATGAAGTCGAGTAAGCGGTCATCGAGGCCTTTTTTAAAAACAGCGGAAAAGATATTGAACGAGGATGTTAACCCTTAAACTTTCACTCTATAACATGCGCCTGTTGCAGTTGCGAACGGAGCCTTTCTACCCGTTTGCGATTAACCCCGAAATCGCCGTAACCGGTACGCGAGGCGGAACGGATATGAATTAACCCGGCTTTTGTATCCAGTATCGCGTCTATATCATCGACAAAGCGAAACACCAGACTGGTTGCCTGGGCATGAAGCGTGCCGCCGGCTTCGTCGGTGATCACCGTGCGACTTTGACTGATCAGGGCTGTTTTTAGCGCTGCCCAAGCCTCGTCAACATTACCGGTGATTTTAAACGGCGCAATAACATGCTCGGGGTCTGTAGCCTGGCTTGAAACACAGTTCGGGCTGCTTGGACAAGGGGGTAATTGCTTTTCTGATGCCTGAGTTGCGGTGCTTAGCGTCATAACGATAATATAAAAAATGGTTTTAAACTTCATCAGTGTAACCCTTAAAAAGATTTGTGACATCGGACATTTCTGATGACTGCCTGCCGGAACCGGGATAGCAACACATTTACTTGTCTTTACGATTTAAGTGCAACCTCCTCTGTATACAGCGTAAACCCCGACATTTTGACGGAGAACGTAGCGGCTGCTCACCCGCGCCACCCACCCTAAAACAAGCAGACCAAACGCCGGAAAGAACGGGATTGAGCACCGGGGTTTATTTAGGTTCCATAGCATCATTGTAAACGCTACACCAAGACCGGATGGCACGACTACGCATCATGATCAGCTTTTATACCTCAACAACACCAATATCAAAACAGTGCCCCAGATATTAATCAATAATTCGGATATTTGATATTCCATGCCCACTCCTTAGCTCATCGGCTTGAGTAAATTTCGTTGGAGGTACAAATACGATAATCTGCGGATTCATGTTAGGGGATAATCACGATACGCAGGACGAATAGCACGAAGTCCATAGCTCAAAAAGTAAGTAGATTGATCAATAAAACCACGAGGAACGCAAACGACTGCTCCCGCATTACTATCGATCACTATTCCGGATAGCGATTCTACCTCCCGCTATCCCATGGGGCCCTACCTTCTCCGTAAAGCGCCCTCCATCCTTGGGGGGTGCCGCGCTATCTACATCCTTGCAGGAATCCCTTTGGAGAAAGAGCAACCGTACTTAGGTAGGCACCCCTGCTGTAGAATAGAGAGTTCAATTTCTTCGAGCAATAAGTGCCATTACCTAGCAGAAAAAACCGATACCGGATCAATACCTTACATCGTCGAAGCCTCTTATTTTTTTGAATTTAAGGTTAAGTCTTCTGCCTGCCCCTGCTAAAGCGGAAGACCAAAAATCGATTGAAAAATCCGTCAAAGCCGATAGACTCCTGTACTACCAACGCGATAATGGAATAGACTCCATCCCTCACTCATTCAACACTCATCAAATCCATGAAAAAAATTCCTATCGGCATCAGCGGTTGTTTATTGGGTCAAAATGTCCGTTTTGATGGAGGACACAAGCGCGATTCTTATATCACAGGCACCCTGACTGAATACTTTGAGTTCCATCCCTTCTGCCCGGAAGTAGAAATAGGCCTGGGTACGCCTCGGCCAACCATTCACCTGGTAAAAATTGACAATACAATACGCTGTGTGGGTATTAAAGACCCTGAAATGGATGTAACCGAGCGATTACGCAGCCATGCTGAACATCAAAAAGAGCTGCACGCCGACTTATGCGGTTATATTTTAAAAAAGGATTCGCCCAGTTGCGGCATGGAGAGAGTGAAGGTTTATGCTGGCGCTCAACCGCACAAAGATGGCGTCGGCATTTATGCCGAAGTGATGATGCGCAATAACCCGCTGTTACCGGTAGAGGAAGAAGGCCGACTGGGCGACGCCGGACTGCGCGAGAATTTTATCCAGCGCGTTTATGTGCTCTACCGCTGGAAATTAATGCTGGCAGAGGGATTAACGCCAAACAGCCTGACTAATTTTCATGCGCGTCATAAACTCATCATCATGAGTCATGAAGATTATCGCGACCTGGGGCAACTATTGGCAGGACTCACCAAAACCAATCTTGCCGACGTTGCGGAACAATACATTTTGCAGCTGATGACGACCCTTAAAAAGGTCGCTACCCGCAAGAACCATGTCAATGTCTTGCAACATATTCAAGGCTACTTAAAAAAGACGCTAAGCGCTGACGATAAAGCCGAACTTTGCGAAGTGATTGAACGTTATCGTAATGGCTACGTTCCGTTGATAGTGCCTTTAACCCTGCTTAAACATCATTTCCGTAAAACGCCCGATCCGTACATCGAAGAGTCCTATTACATGTCGCCTTATCCGCAAGAACTGCAACTCATCAATCAATTATAAGCATGGCAAAAATTTTAATTGTCGGCTGCGGCGCGATAGGTTCGGAACTTGCCGGGGTTTTATCGGCCCAAGGTCATGATGTCACCGGGCTAAAACGCAAACCGCCTTTATCCGCGTCCTGCTCTATCGAATATATCGCTGCCGATATAAGCTCATCCGCCGACCTGGCAGATTTGGACACCGATTTTACGCAGGCGTTTTTTATTGTTTCGCCTGACGGGCGCAATGAACAAAGCTATCGCGCTGTTTATGAAACCGGCTTAAATAACCTGCTCGCCAAGCTGCCCGAAACACATTGGCTAATGATCTCGTCCACCAGCGTTTACAGGCAGTCGCAAGGCGAATGGGTCGATGAAGATTCAGTCGCAGAGCCGGACAATATCACCAGCCGGTTGATCAGACAGGCCGAACAAACATTGATGGATTTGAACCCTGCTAATATCGTGGTGCGCTTTTCCGGCATTTACGGGCCGAAGCGAGAATACCTGTTAAGACTGGCGATGCAAGCTCCGGCCATACAGCAAACCCCAGCTTATTTTACCAACCGGATACATCAGCAGGATTGCGTCGGTGTTTTATCTTTTTTACTGGAACAGCGCTTGACGGGAAATAACTTGGCTCAATGCTATCTGGCCAGCGATGATGATCCGGCACCGACCTGGGAAGTAATGACCTGGCTGGCAGATCGCCTGCATTGCCAGCCGCCGACTGTTAAAGCAGTCGATGCGGATGCCGGAATGAATAAGCGCTGTAGCAATACTCGCTTAAAAGCGTTGGGTTATCGGTTTCAATATCCAAGCTATAAAGACGGCTATATGGAATTAATCGCCGCACGGAAATAATTTTTTCACCACGAAGACACGAAGGAGAAGCAATGCAAGACTTCGTGTTCTTCGTGCCTTCGTGGTGTTCTTTTAATTTACGCCCTCATGCACCCGCATACTTCGGATAATCGGTATAACCCTTTTCATCGCCGCCATAAAAAGTCGCCTGATCGGGCGTATTCAGCGACAGGTTTTTTGCGAACCGCTCAGGTAAATCCGGGTTAGCGATAAATAATTTACCAAACGCCACCATGTCTGCATGGTTCTGTTCAATGGCCTTGTCGCCGCGTTCCAAATCGTAACCGTTATTAGCCATATAAAGACCTGCAAAACAGTTTCTTAATGCCACATAATCCAGCTGCCGCTCACCGGTCATCATGTCGCCTTCCAGAACATGCAGATAGGCCAACGGATAGTCGGATAATCTTTTGGCGACAGCATTAAAAGTCTGTTGCGGCTGACTGTCTTCAATATCATTAAAGCTGTTTTCCGGCGACACTCGCACACCGACGCGATGGGCTCCCCAGACAGCGATAGTTGTCTCAACAACTTCAACCAATAAACGCATCCGGTTGGCAATGTCGCCGCCGTAATCGTCTTCCCGACGGTTGCTACCGTCTCTTAAAAACTGATCCAATAAATAACCGTTGGCGGCATGAATCTCCACGCCATCGAAACCGGCTGCTTTGGCATTTTGTGCCGCAGCGGCGTACTCGGCAACAATACCCGGCAACTCGTCGAGGGTTAGCGCATGCGGCGTTTCAAAATCCTGCAAACCCTGATAGGTCATAACCTGACCGGCGGCTTTCAGCGCAGAGGGCGCAACCGGCAAAATATGATCGGGTTGCAGCGATGAATGGGAGATTCTGCCGGTATGCCAGAGCTGGATAAAAATCCGGCCGCCTTCCTGATGAACAGCATCGGTGACACGCTTCCAGCCTGCAACCTGCGCTTCGGAATGAATGCCCGGAGTTCCAGGGTAGCCAATGCCGCTAGCCGATATTTGGCTGCCTTCGCTAATAATCAATCCGGCCCCGGCTCGTTGCCGGTAATATTCAATATTCATGTCCTGAGGCACATTACCCTCGCCCGCCCTGTTGCGCGTCAAAGGCGCCATAATGATCCGGTTGGCTAACGCCAGTTCCCCCAACAATATCGGCGAAAACAGATTGTTTTTATCATTTGTCACTGATGTCATGATGCCCTCGAATTTGAATAACGTAATACAGATAACTTTTAAAACCCAACGACAAACGCTGTAGCCTCACTTATAAAGACCATCTTTATTTTTGTATTAGATCATCAAACTGTATTTTCTGCATGTTTGTAACCTCGTCAAATCTCGCAAGCCCCCAACCTTGAAGCGTCCAGACCTAAGTATCAGTCGTCCCGACTTTGTTAGATTCAGTAACATCAAATTTTTTCTCTTGAAACACTGAACCGCCTTGGTTTCAAGCTGTTTTTTCAGTATTTTTTGTCTGGACAATGGGGTCCACTTTAATTAGAAGTGTCCGGTTTTAAAACCATTTCATTATTCCCTCTGCCAATCCCATAATAAGTAATACCTTGTCTTTTAAGCAGTTCGGGCTGATATAGGTTTCTGCCGTCAAAGATTACTCTGTCTTTCAAGGTATTTTTTATATGGTCAAAATCAGGACTCCAAAAGTTTTTCCATTCTGTTACAACTATTAATGCATCTGCGCCTTGTAATGCCTCATCAGCTGTTTTGACCAAACTCAAACCGGACTTGTTGCCGTAAATTCGTTTTGCTTCATCCATAGCTTCCGGATCAAAGGCTTGAACGCTTGCGCCTGCATTAATTAATGCTTCCAATATGATGCGACTTGGCGCTTCCCTCATATCATCCGTTTTAGGCTTAAATGCCAGCCCCCAAAGTGCAAAAACTTTTTCTTTAACATCGCCGTTATAATGTTGCAGCACTTTATTAATAATGACCTGTTTTTGGCGGTCATTAACATTTTCGACTGCATTAAGTAATTCCGCCTTATAGCCAACCTGTTTTGCAGTACGCTCCAGAGCTTTAACGTCTTTAGGAAAACAAGAACCACCGTAACCACAGCCTGGATAGATAAATGAATAACCTATGCGTGAATCAGAGCCTATGCCGGTTCTGACATGTTCGATATCTGCGCCTAACAATTCGGCTAGATTGGCAAGTTCATTCATAAAACTAATTTTGGTTGCCAGCATTGCATTAGCCGCATACTTAGTGAGTTCGGCTGAACGAATATCCATGACGATGACTCTATCGTGATTACGATTAAATGGCGCATAAAGCGCTTTTAATAATTCTGCCGTTCTTGGATTATCCGTTCCCACAATAATTCTGTCAGGCTTCATAAAGTCAGTAATCGCAGCACCTTCTTTTAGAAACTCAGGATTTGAGACCACATCAAAATCAACATTAACACCACACTCTTTCTGGACTTGAAGCATGACCTCCTTCACTTTATCGGCAGTGCCGACAGGTACCGTCGACTTATCAATGACAATACGATATTCGGTCATATTTTCAGCAATCGATTTAGCGACAGCTAAAACATATTGTAAGTCTGCCGCACCATCTTCATCCGGAGGAGTTCCCACAGCGATAAACTGAAAAACGCCGTGACTGACTGCTTCTTGTATATCGGTGGTGAATCTTATCCGGCCGGCTTGCTGATTTTCTATGACCAACGCTTCTAAACCAGGCTCATAAATTGGGATAATGCCTTTTTTTAAGTTGTCGATTTTTTCTTGATCGACATCGATGCAAACCACATCATTCCCAGCCTCGGCTAAACAAACGCCTGTGACCAAGCCTACATAGCCGGAACCAAATACCGTTACTTTCATTACTACGTCCTTAAATTTTAATTGATTGAGAAAAGATTTTAGATTGACTCCTGAGGCATACCTCAGAAAATAACCTTATAAAACAACAAACTGTTTGATATTTTGCGGCATCAATATCTGCAACATAGCCGGAAAGTCGTCATGCCGGCAGGGATGCCAGTATCCAGTCACATGGATATGAAGCTTTAAAATACAACCCGCGTTCATTAAGCGCCTGACAAGTCACAAAGTTACCGTCCCCTTCGACTACGCTCAGGACAGGCATGGCACTGGGTTCCGGCATAACCCACAGGGATGTGGGGAATGCAGATATTGCAGGAGCAAATATCTGTCCCTGCCGGAACGACGAACTTGGAAAATTCGTGGGCATACCTCAGGATTGACTCTAATTTTTGGATATTCTGAAACCTGGAGCGATTGCGCCCTATGGTCCAAGTCAGGATCATGAGCCATTGCCTTGTTTCGAAACATATCTTATTTCCTTGCGTTGATAAAAACCGCCTTGATAGCCCATTGGGATGGCATTTCAAAAAATCGCCAGCAAAAATAGCAGCACGGAATAAATAACATTAAAAAAACATACCCTGCAGTCGGAGTAAATACGCCAATCTTTGCGCCCCAAAAAACCACGGACAAACCGGAGAATAAAACAATAGATGGCGTTTGCAAAAGATAGACAGAGTAAGATATATCGCCGATAAATTGAGCGATTGCTTTAGTCTTGCCGACAACGTTAGAGTTAACGCTAACGATAAGAATCACTGGAAAAACAAGCGTGATAATGACGAGGTCGTAAATCCATCCCAAGTCGAATTGCAGCGTAAAAACAAACAAAATCGCCATCGAAACCAGCCAAAAGGCTGAAACCCTAAATCGCTCGAATACTCTGCCGCTAAAAATCACTAATCCGAGAATAAAGGAGTAAAACACCCGTGCAAAACCGTAAATAAAGTTTTGGCTCGACCAGCCAACGTCCAGACCGTGGTTTGAAAATGCACTCCAAAACAAAGCGCACCACGAAACCAACAGTACAATAAGCAAATATTTATTTAGCAATCTACGAAAAAAAACAAAATAAACAATATTAATCATCAACTCAAAAAATATTGACCAAGCCGCACCATTAAAAATATAGAGCCTGTCAATCGAATAAGGCTGAAAAAAACTGGGCAGCATTAAAGCGTTAAAAGCCACCGATCCAATGAGAGGAAGCGTATCAAGATAGTGAAAGTCTTGATACAGCTTTGCCCCCATCACAAAAAAACCAATGGATACTGAGGCCGCTAACAGGGGCCATAAGCGCGCTAACCGGGCGATTAAAAACTGCCTGAATAATATTTTAGGTCTGGCCTCTAATGAATAATTAGCCGCAATCACAAAGCCACTAAGAGCAAAGAAAAAATCCACGCATAAATAGGCTTTTGGCAGAATGACTCCTCTGGCATCAAAAAGAAAGTCCGTGTGATAAAGAAGGACGCAAATTGCCGCAACGCCCCTCAATAGGTCCAGTGACGCATAATGTGGAGCTGCTTTATTGACACCTCCCAGCGGTTTATTCATTTCGTGTTGAATTAAAATATTACTCATAACGGCCCTAAAAATATTTAATGAAACAGTAGTAACAGACTAGAATCATTCAATTTTTTCACTGCAATCTTTGGCGAATTTGTTGCATCTGGGGCCGGTCAACACCATTAATCGGCTCTAGCGACAGCACATAGGCATCTGACCACCACATTCCGCCGGCCCAATAAAACCAACCCAAACAATTCTGGTCAGCCACATCCAAAAATTTATCCAGCGCCAGCAGCCACCTTGGATCATTCCCAGGTACGCCCCACTCGCCGATCACACCACGCTGCCCATATTTTGCGAGCCAATCGATAAAAGGTTGCAAACGCTTTTCTACCAGCAGCGGCAAATTAACGGTATCATCAAGAGAGGTCAAATAACGGCCGGAGTAATCAGCATCAAAATAGACATGGGCTTCGTATACCACCAGCCCGCTGGGATCGGTAACAAAAGGGGTGGGATTAACGCTAGGCCAGCGGTGAGCATTACTCCAGCCATCACCTGCCACATAAATATAATGGGAGGGGTCGATCATCCTGACGCCATCGACACCGGCTTGAGCCACCTGGTGCCAACGCCCCCCGGTATCGTGAGGCTCATTCATCAGTCCATAGGCAAGTAATGCACGGTGATTGCCCACTGCCTGCGCCAGCCGTTTCCACACGTCGCGAAATGCCTTCGCTGGAACAGCCTCTGTACCGACAATATTTCCACGGTAACGGCCATAGTTATGTAAATCCAGCAGCACATGCTGATTCTGCAAGGATGCATCGTCCAGAAACTTGATGATCAGGGCCAGATAGGCTGGGTCCAGTGCGCCGTACAGCACAGGCTGGAGCCGCTCCCAAATGAAAGGCAAACGAATCGCGTTAAACCTGGCTTCGTCGTAATACTGAATCTTGGCCGCCGTGGGAAATCTGTAATCGTAGTTTACTTTGCCTGGAATCCGGCCGGGGCCAAACTCGGCGCCTGCCAGATTGATACCACGCTCCGGCAATGCGCATTCCGCAGCCATGGCTGCTGTAGAACAGAGCCAATAAGCCTGGATTAGAATAAATATGATCACTTTGAACATGTCACTAACTCCCGAATAAATTCGTTATATTTAATTAAGGTAAGGCATACTATTTTTTAGATGTCATCTATTCATCGGGCAACTCCCAGACCTGATTTAACAGCTCATTCAGAAGTAACTGACAAGGTCGCTACCCCCTCGTGCCTATTATTTCGAAGGCTGTTCTGAACGATCCAGCGCTACATTTACCGGCGAATACTCCTGATGCGCATGACCGAAGGCACCGGCAACAGTACCGGCACCACGAAGGATATGAGTCATCGCGCGCATCCCGTAATAGGATGAAAAAAGTAACCCCGGCAACATAGCAACCCCAAAGCCTATCCGCATAAAGCCTTTCACCGCAACCAGTTTAGCCAAGCTCAGCGGTGTTCCGTCGAGCAGCTCAGTCACTGAAAAAGTATTTCCTAACCGATACTGACGCTGAACAATCCACCTCATTTTCAAACGGCTCATAGGAACCTCTTCGTACACAGGCGCACCGGCCGACCATACGATACGCATGCCCAAAGCAACAGCCTTACGGAAAAACATAAAGTCGGAACCTCCCGTCATTCGCATACGCTCGTCAAAACAATGCCGTGTCTTGCGAATAAATGCACGCGAAATCAATACATTATTCGTAGCCGCCTCTCTCAACTGCGCTTGGTCGGCAAATTGCCAGCTATCAAAGACTCGACTTTTAACTAACCACTGCGGCGCAGCTTCCGGGTAGACAGGAATGACCGCGCCAAGCACACAATCTGCACCCGTCGCGCGTTGCGTTTTCAGCAATTCGTCAATCCAGGTATCGCCCGGCCACTCATCATCATCGATGAAGCAAAAGAACTCGGCGTCATCCGGCACCGCAGCAATGCCGGTATTGCGTGCAATGGGAATGCCTTGCGCCGGCTCGGAGATATAATGAACGTCCAACGTACTGCCTGATTGGAACCGTCCTATACTGGCTTTAGCCGAACATTCCTTGTCATTATCGACAACGATGGCCGTCACTCGGAAACTGCGTGCCTGATCGTGGCATTGCTGTCGATCCAAACCTTCCAGAACTCGAATCAAGCCCTGCGGGCGACGATAAGTGATGATAATTACAGCGACATTAATCATAAATCCTCATTTTCAATATTTATCCAGTACGGTATGACGTCATTTTTTGTGACTATCATCCGACAACCCTTAATCCAACCTCTCGCAACACACGTACAATAAATTTTGGATTACCCAACACGTATCTCCGCCACATTCTTCCAGGTTCCCGCAACAACCTGTATACCCATTCAATACCCAGCCGGCGCATCCAAACCGGTGCCCGGTGAACTTCGCTACAAAGGAAATCAAAGAGCGCTCCAACCCCCCATGCAGACAATGTAACTTCCGGCACCAATCGTTCGATCCAGCGTTCCTGCAAGCCATTGCCCATTGCAACAAGAACAAGAGTAGGCTTAGCTGCCCTTATCCTGTCTATAACCTGCCTTTCTTCCGCTTTGGAAAAAAATCCGTGTTGATAGCCGACTATAGTGTGATGAAGCCAACGCTTAGCGAAAACATCTGCACAACGGCTAGCCACATCTGCGTTAGCGCCCAGTAGAAAAATACGTAAAGGCGTGTGGCAATGATCGAGAAAATAGGGAGTGAAATCGGTACCGTTAAGGTTGTCTGGAAACGCTTGCCGATAAAGCAGTTTGCTGGCCAAGTTGATGCCCGATCCATCGTTAAGCAGTAAAAACCGGTTGAGCATGTTTCGAAGCCGGGTATCTTCATAGGCAACATTTGCAAGATTGGCATTCAAAAAAGCCAATCGCACCGGAATCTTCTGCTTGAGTCTGGACTCAAGCAGGGCTAAAGCTTCCTCGCGCGTCATCGCGCTAACATTTAATCCAAAGATTTCACAGCCTTCAACCGAAAGCGAATCAGGGCTGGTTTGTTCCTCAAGCACCGGAATCCTCTGCTTGAGTATTGACTCAAGCTGAGCTAAAACTTCCCCACACATGATCACGGCAGCATCTAAATCGATGACTTCACGGCTTTCAACCGAAAGCGAATCAGGACTGGTTTGTTCCTCAAGCACCGGAACTCTCTGTTTGAGCTTGGACTCAAGCCGGGTTAAAACTTCCCCACACGTAATTACGGCAGCATCTAAATCCAAGACGCCACGGCGCGAATCAGGGCTGGGTTGATCCTCAATCATCGGAATCCTCTGCTTGAGTATTGATTCAAGCTGAGCTAAAACTTCTCCGCACGTAATCACCGCAGTATCTAAATTCAAGACGCCACGGCTTTCAACCGAAAGCGAATCCGTGCTGGTTTGTTCCTCAAGCACCGGAACTCTCTGTTTGAGCCTGGACTCAAGCCGGGCTAAAACTTCCTCACGCATCATCACGGCAACCTCTAAATTCAAGACTCCGCGGCTTTTAACCGCAAACGAATCGGGCCCGGTTTGTTTATCATTCACTAGCAGGGTATTTTTATTCATAACATCTCTTTAATATTGCGATCGCACTGCTGTCCCAATATGCGCAAGTCAAAATCCTGTGACTGAGTGTAAAAACTAATACAGCCTGAACATTTGCAAGCCAAGGGCATGACGAAATTTTCCAGTATTCAGCCAAAACTTGAATGCGCATTTAAGCGCCAGATCTTTACGAAATGGCAAGCAAACCGCCGTAAATGCCAGAAAAACCGGTATCTTGATCAAGGCCATCAGGTAAGTTTGAATGCGCGAGGAAAAAGAGGTCCGCGCAATGATAATGCTGGCGTAGGTCTGGCCGCCTCGCATGTATCGCCTATATAAATGACCGATACGCAAGCGTTCCGGCGGAACGGCTTCATACAGCTTGGCGTTTTCAGATGCCAGCAATACCGCACCGGAAGCATGAAGCCTTGCAAAAAAATCCGTATCCTCTCCACCCGACCGGCCAAACTCTTCCCGAAATCGTAAGCCAAGCCGTTCAATACTTTCCCGACGGACTATCGCATTGCATGTTGAACCCGTATTGACTTGACTACCGTGCAAGCCCACTCTCTTTACAAAGGGCGCTGCCTTACAGACCCAGTTGGGAGCCGTGTCAGGAAACATTGCATCAATGGGCCCAAAAATAGCATCGGCCCCAGAATCTTCGGCCTGCTTAATGAAATTGACCAGCCAATCGGCATCGGCCCACTCGTCGTCGTCAATGAAAGCCAGATAATCGCCATTTGCCGCATTAAGACACGCATTACGTGCAACAGAGATATTGCCGGCCGCGGAAATAACGACCCGAATAGCAAACGGCCAACCGGTTTCCCCGGCCAGCATTAGGCCGACAGCGCCATTTGCGCTGTCATCGGCAATGACAACATCGATTGTCGTATCCACCGGTACGCGACAAGCGGCAATGGAACGCAGCGCAATCAATAGCGACGGCCGCCCTATGCTGGCGATGCAGACCGTCACACTCAGCGCACGCGGTTTTCCAATACTCAATTGGTCATCCATAAATCAATCTTTCCAATCATCAAAGCTGAACCGATACTTGCCCTTTTTCAAATCTTCCTCAATGGACCGGAAAGGTTTCGCGGGAAATCCGGAAATGAGACTGCTATCGCACACAAGTTTAGAAAGGACGACCGATCCGAGCGCAACAATATTATTGTTCCCTATGGATGTACCCGGAGAAAAGCGCACCGCAGAGCCGATGTAGTTATTATCGCCAATGCGGATATCTCTATCTTCAACGCTCAAGCCATGGGTCCAAAACTGACTGCCATGACCGGCAATCCAGCTGCCTTCACCGATAGAAATCTCGCCATAAACGTCGAAGAAATGCTCGTCCAGCACTAAAGAACGAGCGCCCAGCGTCAAACGAGGCGTGTAATGACGTCCCTTGAACCGATCCTGGGTAATATGCCAAGAGCAGGTAAAGCGGTTGCATTTTCCAATCCTGGCGCTATCGCCGATTCGCACATCAATCGGCCCTTTGAACAAATTAAGCATTCCGATATTAACCTGCTCTCCCAATCGGAAACTCGATACCGCTATGACAGTAAGAAAGCCTGTTTTGGATGAAGCCGGAATTTCGTATCCCATCAAGACGCGATAAAACCACCGCCGTAAACCCGCTAACGGCATGGCAGAGATTAACGCTGCAAGCACTATTTTTTTCAATTTCTTCTCCTGGTTTTCATTAACAATATCAGGTAGTAACCTAAATTAAGACTTTGCCTGCTCAACGGCAGGCTCACGCCAAGTTATGCCGCAACATAACAAAAACACCATCCAGAGTGGGACGTAGCTGCGGAACAGACTCGATTCCATCGTGTTGTTCAGCAATACAAACAACAAACAGGTCAATAGCAGCAGACCTGTAAGCCCGTCATGCCGCGCCAAGCGCAGGATGCTCAGGAACAAACCGATAGTCAGGACCGCTACTAATAAAAGGCCGACATAGCCCATCTCCAATACAACGTCAACGTAACCGTTATGGGCTTGTAACAGACCGGCAATAAAACCCTGGCCTAATGCTCGCGCTGCGTCTCCGACGCCCCAGAAAGAGCCGAAACCGTAGCCGACAAATGGCGCCTGATTAATGTAATAGCCGGCAAATGCCCAGATCTTGGTGCGTCCGGTGAATGTGGTATCGTGAAAAATGAGTTCCGATATGTCGCTGATGCCGAATGGAATGAGCAATGAGGCCGCTACAACCGCTACAGCAAAGGTTAAACACATGACGACTGCAATAGTGCGCGCCAGCGAGTCTTGTATCCTGGATAGGCTGACGATCAATCCCGCAAGCAGAGGGGTGACAATCATCAAACCTATAGAGGTTTTAGAATGGCTCACAACGCACAAACCAACTGCCAGTAGCGCCAGAGCGGCAAATATCCAGCGCAAACGGCCTTGATGCCGGGCAGATGCATAGACGATAAAAAAGAAGCCCGTTGTAACAATCTGGCCCAAACCATTCTTCTGGGAATAGATGCCACGATAGCCAAAGTCCGGGACACCCAATAACGGCAGTATGAGCACGTTGATTATGATCACAGCGGCAAAAATCCAGCATACTTTGTCGAGTATCTGTTGCCGGTCAACAACCATGATAAAGGGGGCAACCACACAAAATAACAATAATGCCTGTTGCATTGAGCGTCGCAGACTGATTGCCGGCACATCGCTCCAAAAAGCGCTAACTATCTCCAGCAGCAGATACGCAAACAGCAAGAAGATATGCAAGCGCGCTCTTCTCAGCTCCTTGTTACCTGTGTTCGCCCAAAAGTAACCAACCATTCCTGTCAGCACAAGCCACACGATCTTATTGCTCGCGGTTCCCTCAGATACAGTCTGATTAATGCCCGAGCCAAACTCAGTCTCCGCTGTCGCGGAGAACATCAGCAACGGCGCGATAATCAACGCATAGGCAAACGCCAGCGGAGCAATCCATGACACAATCGCACTAGGAATATTTTTTAGGCTGTCTTCCAGGAGATTCCCGTTGTTCAATTTATTTGTCATGAGAATCCTTGCTTACGTTCGTGAACCTGGTTCGCGCCAAGATATAAAATATACCGGCCGCCGCAACGGCTTCACCGGCAATGACTGATGTTACGGCCCACTCCGGCACGCCAGCCAAACACACACCCAGGAGCACCCCCATTGAAGCGACAGCCCCTATGATTGTCGTTAGCGCAAGCTGTTTGAACTTCCGGCAGGCCTGCACTCCCACCCCGCAGACGGAGCGTATTTGAAAAAGCAGCGTAGCAAGCGCCCACAGCATGACCGTTAAGACCACACCGGAATATTTATCGCCAAAAAAGTGCTGATTCAGAAAAGGCCATGCGAACCATAGCGCGGTCGAGAAAGCAATATTCAATACGATGAAGCTGAGTACAGATATGCCCAGTAAACGGAAAAACTGACCCGAATTGCTTTCTTCTGCCAATACGGAAAGATGCGGCCTGGCAACACGACTCCACGCGGAAGCAACCAGATTAAGCGGCCCGAAAAAAACGCGTCCCGCCTGGATATTCCCAACGGCTGCTGTGCCAAAGATTGCTCCAACGACAAAAACATAGCCTCGGTTCTGAGCCTCCGTTGTTGCAACGCCTATCAAGCTCCAGGAAGCTTCTTTCCATACTCCGGGATACAGTTCCTTACATGTTTGCCACGGACTTTGCAGGATACTGCGTATTTCGCCTATGAAAGAAGGCAGCATAACCATCAGGTTTGCTAAAGCCAGTGCATTCAAACAAAATGAAAGAGAAAACGCATGAGGTTCAAGATACAGATACGCATAAACAAACTCGGCAGCAGCCATAATCGCAAAAAATCCATCATCGATTAATACCGATTTGAGCCTGCCAACCACTATGGCCCGATTTCGAAGATATTCCCGAAATAAACTGGTAGCCAAATAAAATCCAATTGCAGTAATTGTTGGCATGCCCCAGTCTAACTCCGGGAATATGGCGAACAAAAAACTGCTCAAAAACGCGACAATGCAAATCAAAATATTGACGACTGAAAATAATGTCCGAAGCTGCTTTTTTCTTACTCCGGATGTTACGGTAGGCAGCATTACAGAGGCGGGCGTATTCACCATGGCATTCTGAATGCCGACCAGTAAAAATCCCACCGACAGGATAATCCCGAACTTGCCGTATTCCTGTGGACTCCATGCTTTGATAAGAACCAAGTTCAATGCAAAGTTGAATGCTGAAACCAAGCCTTGATCCACAATTGAAATTGCAACGCGCTTTTTCAAAACCAGACCCCGCCGACCTTTCTCTGAGCATTAACCGGCCGACAACCAGCGCTCCAGGATACGGGGAGAATGTTATGCTGCATCTGCATTACCATTTCATTCATAGGCTTCATTGCTGTTATAAAAAGTACTGCCAATCAGGCGTTTCCGATTTTCAGGGGATAGCGCCTTCAAAAGCGCCTTGATGAAATCTTCCTGCGCCGGATAAGCCACAGCCTCATCGCCCAGACTGGAAACCCGGAAAACCATGCCATCGGGGACTTTCCCGGTCAGGCCGTATTTCAATTGTGCCAGTTTCCATTGACGACTGTTGATAGTCATTGTGTCCCCTATTGTTATCCAATAGGTGACTGGCTCGACTCTAGCGCCTTGAATTGCCAACATCCGTTTGACCGGAACAGTTCCAAAACCCGTATTAAAAATACCGGCCACGTTCTTTAGTATCTGAAACCCTTGAGCGCTGTAACAGACTTCGGGCTTGTGGACCTGCATCATGTCGCTTTGATCATTTCCATAAGCAATCGACAGCATGATTCGCCTGCCTTCATCGTCGATATAAGCCCGCGACAGGGTCTGACTATAAAGTTTATTTATCAAGGACTGCCTGACGGGATTCACTAACGGATATATCAAGCTGTCGTCCTCTCGCCAATGGCCAAATTGCTTGGGAAACATAGTTTCCAGGTTAATTTGCGTTTGTTGTTCCGCTATTTTTTGCACCGGCTTTAAGAGCACAGCAACGTACGCCGTCAACAGCATCAACATCAACATAGTTAAAGCTCTAAGCTGGAACGGTCGAGTGCTTGTGACCGGCAATTGAGAGTGTCTGATTTCCATGGTGATCTTTGCGCCAGGCTTAAATCTTGGTTGTCAGGCTTGGCGGCACAAAAACCGGCTCTGGAAATATTTTTCTCAGCAAGCTGTCCAGGCTAAAAAACACCAGCATTGCCACTGTAAACATAATAATTCCAGCCGCGTTATGCAGAACCCCTTGCCCCGCTTCATCGCCTAAATGGTAAGTTATCAGGACCAGTAAAATAACCCGCACCACGTTGGCAAAGAAGGCGACCGGTATAATGCTCAAAAACAAAAACAGGCGGTGTTTCCAGTTTTTGTAGGCGCTCAGGTGCTGATAGAGCAAGCCTACGGCTGATAATGAAAATAGCGTGTGTAATCCTGAGCAGGCATCGGCAACCAAAAGCTGATACTTACCGATCAGCAAAGATACACCGACCCGGGCAATGGGGTATCCAGCCCAATAAAGGATCTGTTCCGCTATCAAGGATATTATCTGCTTTAATGGTCCAGTGATTTCATCAACCAGAAATCCAGGCAGGGGAATCATAAAGACGACAAATAACAGAGGAAATAATACCTGCTTAACCGCATCAATTCCTACGGTAATAAGTAGGCTGCCCCCCACCACAAAAATGATAGAACCGATTTCAAATATCAAGATTTCCTGGGAACGACCCACTGCGTAAAACAACAGTCCTGATAGCAATACCAGACTGCCTGACCATAAATTACTGGTGTTAGTCGATGCGATGAATAAACGACGCTTTTGCCAAAACAAGTAAACCGTTACCGCCAATATAAAAGGTCCATGCCCCTGCTCTTCTTTGTTCCAGAGGCCGCAGGCCAGGTCGTAAAAAGTCGGCACATATAAAACCGCCAAACCTAACAGCACCGGCCAAGCCATTTTAATGCCGCAATCTCGACACCATTCTGATACAGAGGTCATCACCGATAGTTTCCGCTTAGTTCATTACCACGCCGAGCAGTTCTGCTCCGGTGGTGAAAAGCTGGCTTTTAACCCGTAATGCATCGGCCATCCGGGTTTGGTCACGACGAACAACCAGAACGCAACAGCCGGCCCGTGCTGCAACAATTTGTGCATCGGCATTGTCCAATGCGGGCGGAGTATCACAAATAATGCTGTCGTATTTTTGCCCGACGGCTTCCAGCATCTGGCTAAAACTTGTGCGACTGAGAAGCTCTTGGGGATTAGGCGGTAAAGCCCCGGCACAGAGAATTGAGAGATTGGCAAAGGGTTTAACAGGTGTGATGGCATCGGAATAATGAATGCGGCCTGCCAGTACACTGGATAATCCCAGTTGATTGTCCAATCCGAATAGCTGGTGTTGGTTAGGGTTACGTAAGTTGGCATCTATCAGCAAGGTTCGCTCACCCAACTGCGAAATTTCAATGGCCAAGTTGGCAGCAAGCTGGCTGCTTCCATCTTCATGCTGGGTGCTTATTAAAGCCAGCGCTTTTCTATGTCCGCCAAACCAGCGCAGCATAAGTTGGCTACGCAGGGCGCGCAAAGCTTCGCACTGACTGCTATTTGGCTGATAAGCGGCAAACAGCTCCGAACTTAAACCGCTCTCGTTATCAACCTGCAAGCAAGAGTAATCGAACTGACGGGCAAGCGCGCGTAAAATATCATCTTCTTTAAGCAAGCCAAGGCGAAGAGCTGCTTCGCCGAAACGCAAATGATATTCGCGCTGCACTTGTGAAATTTGTTCAATGCTTTGTTCCGTCAACTTACCTGACGCAACCAGCAATTTGCCGATTTTGGTATCAACCGGCGGCATGAAAGGTCTGTCCAGGATATTTTCAACTACGCTATTCATATTAAATTTTCCAAAATTCATCTGGCTTTTAGTAGGAACAAGGCTAGCCCTGTTTAAGGGTTACTCATGACGGGTATTTCTCCCAATACAACCAAGCCTAGTCCTTCAGAAATATCTTCCGTTGTACGCAAACGCCGATCAAACAGTTCCGCGAGCAGCGCAAAACCTGTACCCAGAAAAGTGCCTAGAAAGAGCGACAACAGCAAATTTAGCCGGGTTTTTGGACTGGCTGGTTTTAACGGGGGAACGGCCGGATTAAGGACCGCGATATTACTTTGATCGATCTGGCTTTCTAAATGCACCTGGCCTGCACGTTGCGAAGCCGCATCATAAGCATTTTGTGCGTTCTCGACTTCTTTGGTAAGCACATCAAGCACGTCTCTTTGTTGTTTTAAATTAAAAATGCGTTGTTTTTGATTTTCCATCGCTTTTTGCAGTTCTTGTGCTCTGTGTTGGTCAATTTCTGCCGCTTGCCTTACCGATCCGATGGCATTATTGATCTCTACTTCCATTTTTGTGCGCAATGAAGCCAGTTCCGCGGCAGCGCTTTGATATTGAGGATGTTTTTTTCCATAGCGCTCGCTAAGTTCGGCTAATTTAGCCCCCGCTTTTACAACATCCGACTTCATGCTTTGCAGCAATGTGTTGCCTAAAAGATCAGGCAGCTCCTGCAAATGTTTTTTTACGGTCGCCTGAGCCATTTGCCTTAACCGGGTTTGGCTATCGTAAACTTGCGCCTGAACAACAACCAGTTGACTGGAAATCTCCGCCAGCCGGGCACTCTCTAAATCCAGCCTTTGACTATCAGCTGCAACAATGCCATGTTCACGTTGCGCTGTGGAGAGTTTTTCCTGCGCCGCCTGGACATCTTTTCTCAAGTTCAGAGTCTGTCCTTCAAACCATTCATTCTGGCGTTTTGCCGGCTCAACTTTAAGGTCCAGCACGGTTTGAATGTAAGCATCGCCAAAAGCATTAGCCAATGTAGCGGCAAATTGCGGTTCCTCACTGGTGTAATTTATGTGGATTATGCTGCTTTCTCTTGAAGGTTTAACATCCAGGCTTTTTAGTAAAGCGTCGGCCAGCCAATCCCGAATGGTACCTTCCTCATTTGTGGCTTCTATATATTGCTCCTTAACCTGAGCAATATCGGTCAGGTGTAACTGATCAACCACCCGCAAGGCGACAGCATGACTGGAAATAATATCAACCTGTGTCGCCATATAACCGGGTATTAATTGTGATATTACCTGTGAAGATAGTGTAAGGCCGGTTAATGGATCGGCATTTTTACTATCGGTAACCACAGACACGGTTGCAATATAGCGTTTCGGTAAAAACAGGCTGACCGTCAAGGCAATCAAAAGAGTTATAGCCACAGTCAACAATAAAATATTTTTGTGCGCTCTAAGAATCAATAGTAATTGGTTAAATCTCATGACTTACAACCAACTTTCTTTTACGTACAACACATCATCCGCCTGTAATAAGCTAAAGTCTTCCACATCTATCTCCTGTTCTTTACCTTCTGCATCGCGGCGTTTAACAATAGGCGCCGGCCAGCTTTCCGCGCCTTTGGGTGTTAAGCCGCCTCCTGCCGAAATTGCCTGGGCAATGGACATGTTTTTTGCCAATTTATAAGAACCGGGCCGTTGTACTTCACCGTAGATATAAAACATAGGCGCACGCGGCACAACGATGACATCGCCATTGGTAACGGCGTAATTTTGTGTGCGATCTCCTGCCAGCAATGCGTTCAAATCTATAGTTACCTTGCTGCCGTTACTATGCAATAACGTAGCGAAATCAGCCGCTGGAGGCACTTCGGTAATACCACCCGCCTGAGCCAGCAAATCGATGACATGACCGGATACTTCAAGCGGATAAATACCGGGTTTATTAACCAGGCCCAATACATTGACTTTCTGGCTTACAAACTGGGTGACCACGAGGGTGACTTGGGGCGCTTTAATAAAATCACCATCGTTCAGTCGCCGGGTAATCAATCGTTCCGCTTCGGCGACTGTTTTTCCGCCAAGACTTACCTCGCCGAGCAATGGAAAACTTATATTGCCCGTCTCACTGACGCGTATCTCCGTTGTTAAATCGGGGTATTCATAAACACTGATTTTAATAACATCCCCGGAACCCAAGCGGTAATCTTTATTAATTTCATCCGACCAAGCCATTTCGAACACGCTAAGCCGAAACAATACGATTACTGTAAGCAAAAATCTCATATTCATCATAGAAGGACTCTTATTTAATTTGGGACAAACCTTGTTCCAGAATTTTTTGTTTATCGCGTTCTGGTTTGGTGTCGGAAGGAGGCGCGGCTTGCTGTTCTGCTTGTGCGGACGCAATGGTTTTATCCTGTTCGGCAAAATCTCCCTGATACACAATGGTCGCCGCCGCATGTAGCTGTTTAAGGTGCTCGTCCAGTATTTGTTTGTTACGTGTATTGACAAGAAACTTTTCAATCTGAACTTGCGCCTGCTCCAGACTAATCGGATGCTCAGCGAAATTGATCACCTGCATCAACAATTGTTTTGACTGCGTTTGAGGCACAATGAGGATATCGCCGACTTTAGCATTGGCAAAAGTACTTAGCATTTCCAAAGGCAACTGTTCAGCAGACTTGGTCACCGTTTCTTCCAGAAACTTGATTTGATATTGTTTAAGCAACTCTCTGACGTGTTCAACTGTTGAAGCCTGACCTAGTGACACATTAAGAGCAGGATCAAGTTTTGGCGTTTCCAGATTAAAAAGTTGGAATTGATAAATGCGTCGTTTGGCAAAAAGATCCGGATGTTGCTGATAATACTCCTGCTTGGCTTGAGCGCTAACCGGGGCAGGATTCAGCACGTGGCGCTGTACATAAGATTGTGAGAGTATTTCCCGCTGGGCATTCTCTAGCGTCATCATCGTATCCGGATCGCGATCCAGTTGGTTTGAAAGGGCTTTTTGAACTAACAATTCCTGACCGATCAAACTGTCCAGTGCTTTACGCGAGGCACCGTCTGCCGAACCACTGACGCCTGAAGCTTTTATCACTTCATTGACTTGGTGTATGGTGATTTCAGAATCATTGACCTTGGCAGCCACTTGAGTAGACTGTTTTTCGGTTAAGTCCTTACCACAGCCAGCCGCGGCCAACATAGATAACGCTAAAACACTGTTAGCCAGATTTCTGGCAACAACTCTTTTATCAACACGTTCAAAATAAATTCCACTCATTAATTCTTTGGTCCCCTTTGTCGAGTTAATATGCATTTTTGTCACCCAGCAAGACCCCTACGGTCCGCAATATAATTTGCAAATCCAGCCCAAAAGACCAGTTCCGTAAGTAGTCGAGATCATATTCAATCCGCGCGGCCATCTTATCCAGACTATCGGTTTCGCCCCGAAAACCGTTGATTTGCGCCCAACCGGTGATACCGGGTTTTACTTTGTGGCGAATCATGTAACCTTTTATGAGTTGCCGATAAAGTTCGTTGTGAGAAACGGCATGGGGTCTAGGGCCAACGATGCTCATTCGTCCCTGCAAGACATTAATGAATTGGGGCAGCTCATCCAGTGAGGTTCTGCGTAAAAAACCGCCAAAACGAGTAATTCGCGCATCATTACGTTTGGCTTGTTCAATAACACCGCTATTTTCAGAAACAGTCATAGAGCGAAATTTATAAACCCAGATTTCTTCGCCATTCAAGCCATAACGTCGCTGTTTGAATAGCACCGCACCTGGAGAACTCAGCTTGATACCTATAGCAATTAAAATAAACACCGGAATAAGGGGAATCATCAACAACAAAGCAATAACAATGTCACTCAACCGTTTCTGGAGACTCCGCAAACCATAAAACGGAGTTTCACACACAGCAACGACAGGCACATTGCAGACTTGATCGAAACGTGCCTGAATCAGATCGGCAATAAACAAATCGGGTACGAAATAAATTGATGCGGTAGAGTCGCGCATGGCATCCAATAATTCTATGATTCGCGGCTGATTAGCCATTGGCAACGTAATGAACACCACATGCACCCCGTTCCGACGGACAAATTCAGGCAGCATTTTAATAGTACCCAAAATTTTTTCACCATCCGGTACAAAAACCCTGTCAAGGCTTCTGTTTTCAAAAAAACCCAAAAAATCAAGGTCGGAAAATCTATCCATTCGACTGTTTTTAACCAGTTGCAAGCCCAGGACATCCAGCCCGACAATTACCGCCTTACGTTTTCCGGATTTATGTTTTAAAAAGAAACCCAGCAATAAAAGCACAGTAATTTGTATTAAAAAGAGCGCAAAAGGCGTGACAACACCCCAGACTTGAATTCCCGGTTCGAAAACCAAGTAACCGAAACCGGATAGTTCAAAAATGAACCAGAGAACCATCAACATTAGCAACCAGCGCAGTAAAATATCCAGGAAACTGCGTAGCCAGGGAAACCGATTCTCTACCCGATAAATACAGACTCCATCCATAAAATGGATGGAGGCAAAAAAAACCACGACCATCATCAACAAAAAAACGCCTGACAATGGCCTTTGCCAATACATAAAGCTGCCAGCTAACAGGCTAACGATGCTAATGGGATACAGCAGGTTCTTTATAATAAACAGCACTGGCCTGCCCAACGCTATCAAGCTTCCGCTTTGGATGCCGGATTTAGAAGCCAATCTTGTCATATCTGTTTTTGCGTCCATACATTTTACTAATGTAATTTCTTTTAGAATTCAGTTGTATTTGAGGTTTCCGCACCATAATCGTATGAGACGGCCTCAGCATATGCCACGTAGTCGAACATGGCGGCGTATCGGTAAGTGCTATTTTTTTAAAAATGTGCGGATTAAGAACCTTGAAAACCGATAAGCAGATTGTTAATCAGGCAGAAATAAACATAGGGTTTTGACTTATGTTTTTACGACGCAGTTGCAAGCCTAGCAGGACGATTCCAATCACCAACAAAATCCATGTTTCGGATTCCGGCACTGGAGCAACCGCTAAAGAACCGGAATAACGACCGCCTACTAGACCGTCCCCAATACCGGTAACTTTTAAAGCGTAACTGCCGGAAGCCAAGGAATTAAAAGTCACTGCCGTTGCCGCCGGATTCAAATCTCCTGAAACAGATCTATAATTCAGTGGGTTGAACGTCGACGATCCCAGCATTGTGGAATACAACTTAAGGGATAAATTCTGGATGTCTTGGATCACAAAAGAACCAGAAGGTACAGAAAGCGTATAGTTTTGATTATTTATTTGACCGCTAATATTGTTAACTCCTCCCAAATTAAAAGTCCAATAATCCTCGAACGCACTTGTACCTACAGTTGCGTTGAATGAGCTGAGGGGTTGGTTTAAATACAGTGCATTTGCTGAAGCCCCTGTACTAACAAACATCGTTCCCAAAAAAGCCAGTAACGGCAATATTTTCATAATCAAATTTCCACTTATCGTAATTAACAAAAAATCATATTTTCAAAAGGCGTATTTTTTAATACTTAATCCGGCTTCTTTTATTAGCCATCCGCAGCTTACGGATTAAAAGCTTATTATCTAATACCCAAACTACTGCACTATTGCTAGAGCGAGCGCAGCTTTATAGCTGGTAAGTTCACGATTAATCTTGTATTTCAATCTAACAAATAAAATCCGCTTCCAAGCAGGACACAATAAATTTCTCAAAACCCAATCAACCACAGCAGGTCGTTTTGTCGTCGTGTTCAGGTTTGGCACATTAAGAATTTCAATTGGCAAAGCAAAGCGAACTGTATGAGGACTTATAAAAAATTAACGAGCGGTATAGCCGTTAATATACTTAGTTTGTGTACTCAATAATGAACGGCAAAAAACCATTCATTCCCAAAGTCATTGCTACTGACATTTCGCGCAGGTTGCCTGACTTCAGGTAAAGAATACAGAAGCAAGATGAGGGGAAACCTGTGTATTTCATTAAAATTAGATGAAGATAAGAATAATTTCAGAACCAGGCAGTCTATGACGCGCTCAAAATTTAAGTCTAACAGTTGCAGTAATGCTATCACCGGCATAAGAATAAGATTGGCGATTACTATCACGTTGATAAAACTGGTAAGCCAGATTAAGTTCTGCACAATGAACCGGTGTGTAGCTAACGTTGACTTGCGACGAAAACAGTTCGTCTTTGCGCACTCCGGAGTGATTCTGGGTTTCCATGCGCGCTTGTCCTGACAGTACGATTTTGTTAGTAATATTCCAGCTGGGTGTAAAACTCACCCCTTCAGAGATATAATAATTTGAAGCCAGCTCAGTAAAAGCCGCTAACTCGTGCCACGTTGAAACAGCGACTACTGTTTTAGCCGTAGGCATCCAGTTCATACCAATACGCCAGATTTCTCCCTGATAATCTGTCTGGGGCAAATTCGGATGGCTTCGCATTAAATACCCGGCCTGACCTTCAAAATGAAGCTTGGGCGAGTAATCATATTTAAATAAAGCTCTGGCTAAATTCTCCTGATAGGCAATATCCACAGCTCCCTCACCAAAACTCAACTGTCTGAGGGGAAACCGTGCATCAGTATGCGCATATTCAACGCCCAGGGAATTGCCTTTTGATGTTAAAAATGTAACACCGCCATGACTAGTCTGGGACTCGATATTTTGATTTTGCCGCGCAGCGGCACTATGGCTTGTATCTGACTTTCGCCAACCCGCATCAAAGCGTATGTTCGAGTTCAATTGATAGCGAATATCAAAATAATATGCAGGCCTATCCAAAAGATCGAGCGAAAAAAACTGTGTATTTTCAAAACCTGCCAGCGACCTGCTGTATTCCGCCCCCAGTCTGCCGGACCAGTCGTGGTCGACCTGCCATAGCCAAACGGCACTGTCTTTTGTAGACACATTATCAAGCTGATTGTTGGCCGCGTAGCGGTTGTCATCCACCTGCAGATCCAGATCAAATATCTGACGACTTAAAGCCTTGTGTATACGGCCGCCAATCGAAGCTTTGTTGATAAAATCACCCGTTTTCATCTGGGCTCCCGGAGGCCTATCTTCTGAAAGCCTAAACAGGTTATTGTCATAAGTTAGCGACTCACTCACAAACGGTTGTAACAAATCACCTGCATCGGCTACTGACCAGGCAGATGGCGAGTATATAAATAACAGTAACTGCATCCATAACAAGAATCGGCCCCAGCTATTCAGTTTATTCCTGGCTAGAGTTTTAACGGATAAACTTTGCAATAGAACCTCATTTATTAAGTAAACGGAATGTTTTGACAGTTCGGACATACTAACTGGAAAGATTAGGGTGACGGATAACCGCTAAAAAGGTCTCCAACAGCTATACAGATAATCAGCTTCTGCCTGCCTAAGGCTTTAACGTGTAAGTTTTGCGATAAAATATTCAGTAAACGGAATATCTTGACCGCTCAAACACACTCAAGGGAAGGATTAGGATTGAAGAATAACCGCTATAAAGATCTCCCTCATATGCCGGCAAAAGCTTATAAAGGATCATTAATATTGTTTGTAATTAATTGACTAACGCAAACACTGAAAAATATTAAGCCCTTTTACATCCCAGTACTTCAAAGCTTTCTTTTCAGATTGATGCTTTGCCATTTTTTTTAAAGCAAGCTCATACCTTTTAATGTCTTGTTTGAGCAATCTAATTTCTTCATCCCAGAGTCCTTCATCAGCAGTACCTTCTATGAACCACGCTCTATGTTGTTTTTCATTTAATTCTGATTTAAGGTCGTCAAGCCAGCCAGTAATAACGCCTTTACCGACAAAGAAATGTTTTTTGCTATTCCGCTCAAGATCACAGTCCTTAACGACATAATCTCCCACTGCAAAATTGCCGTACTCATCAACCAAGTAACTTATAAACTCTGCAGCATTATCAATATCAGCTTGAGTTAACTTGTAAATACCGATATCCATGCTTAACTCGCTCTGTTTATTAATAAGTATCGATCTAAAGTTGATATTTTTCGGCAGTTCAACATCTGCCCCCCATCGCCTTAAAATCTCGTGCAGAGTCATCTGCACTTATCAATTTGCCGGATATCTGGTTTTGGTCCGCGCATTGATTAGTCACTAATAATGGTTAAAACCATTGTCTTATAGGCAGTCAGATTTATCTATGATTTTTTGAGGTCTGTATTGCTCCGAACTGAAAAGCTGGAGCCTTATGAAGTAACGTTATGGATGTCATACTGTTTTTAAAATTCAAAATTATTTTGCATTTGGCACAAATTATCGCAATCGCGACCGGCATTTTTCTGGGCCGCAATGTTTGGGTAAAGACTACAGAAGCAAGATGAGAGGAAACCAGCGGATTTCATTAAAATTAGATGAAGATCAGAATAATCCGGATAAGACATTAACAATGACCGCAGATAACGGCAAAGAGTTCTCGCTATTCTAAGACTCCAGACGAAATTCAGGCCATAAAAAAACCACTCCGGGCGGGTTTTAAGTACGGCTTTGTTAATGATGCTATACGCTATATAGGGAGGATGGAAGTCTATATGCATTGGTTGCCACCGATTAGCACCACGGGCGCAACTGCCTGAAGGTCGAAAAGCTAAGCAGGCTTTGTGTAAAAATAAAGATGCTTCGATAAAATAAATCAGCTCAGACTTAACCTGACAGCTACCGGTTTATGAGAAGTACCTGTCAGGTTAAATTCAACTTATGGTTTTTTTATTCCAGACGACTGTCCCATCAAACACTATAGCTGCTATCACGAAGTGCATTCATCGGCTAAATGCCCTTGGGATAATCATAACTGTAATGCTTGCGCAATGGCTTGACCACTTCCCATTGACTGTCCAACCCTGCGTGGAAAGACACCAGATCACCGGGCAGAATTCGTACCGGCTCGCCACCGGCTGGAGTTACCAAAATCTCGCCATCCAGCACATAGGCGCATTCAGTTTCATCAAAATCTATTGGGAATTTTGAAATTTCTTTTTCCCATATTTCCCAGTTGGCAACACCCAGCTCTTTTAATCGTTCTTCACTTGGATTGTGTTCGATGGTAATTTTGCTCATATTCTTCCTAAAAAATTAAACTTGTTAAAACAACAATTCTAGCATCAGGCCTGTCAAAAAGCGCTGAAAACTTGCCCATAAAGAACGTCAATATTTATCGGTAATTATTGCTATCTTATTGTTTTAATAACAGCGGCTGCTTAACCGGCTGGCAAAGCCGGCGTTTAATATGGAAAATTCAACGCTATTTTTTAGACATGACAGTCTGTTAATGACTATGCGCTATGCTCACCTGGCACCGGAGCATCGTGAAGAAGCGATAAAATTCAATCCGAGATTCTAAAGCTTAACCTTTATATGTGCCTGTGCGCATTTGAACAGACGAAATGTAAACTTCCGCTTTTGACCCTGAGCAATCAGACAAATTTGTATTTTAAAAACAAGATAACGTGCAGCATAACCAGCCGCCAACAAAGCGCATCATAGATGGCTCTTGTCCAAAGCGGGTCAACAAAGTACTACCAGTAAAATCAGGCCAGGGATAATCCCCAGAATCAAACCGACCACGATTGCAATAACCTCACCTGTAGAGTAATTGCAACCCACATTACCGGCGCTTACCCGCGCTGCACTATCGTCATCAAGCCCCGCTAACATCATGCCGGAAAATTCATCGGCTACTTGTGCTTGGGAAGATGCCACGAGTATACGTGAGCGGGCATCACTAAGACGTGTTTCGGCGGAACGCAAATCATCGCTGAATGGCACTATACTTCGAGCATTTTTGAGGGCTTGAATGGCTTCGTCAGTGGGGGCAAGCGCCATTTTACGCGCATGGCTGAGTGTGTCGGCAGCGGTAATTTCTTTCTTTAATTGGCTGAGTTCCTGGTATTGCCCGGAGCCGGCGGAACAGGAAGAATTAATCAATTCCATGGAACCTGCTGAAGGCCAAACATTGGCGTTTGCTGTTTGCAGCATTGAAACGACGAAGATCGATGCGAGCGCTAAAATAATCAACATATTTAGGCCGTATATGTTTTTTTTGATAGCCATAACTTTTCTCCTAAATAATTATAAATTTCCTATACGGTAAAACATGACTAAAAAGCTCTAAACAAATTACTTTCTAATCACAATAACAGAATTATTCGGTAATCACTGTTTGGTAGCATACATAACAGACGTCTGTAATCAAATCACGATGAAAAACGTATCCAAATAGCGGGTAAAAAGCATAGAAATTTGCCGGTTTTCCACAAAAAAACGTTAACATTTACCGGCAGTCTTCGTTATCTTGTTGTTATCAAACTACCTGCCAACGTATTTAACTGAAAAAACCGACGCCGGGAGCGGTAAATTTTGGACGCTTTTTTACAAGCAAAGGCGCTTTCAGACGGTGAAGTCAATTGCTGGTGTAGTTGACTTCCATGAACGGTTTATGAATGAATTGTACTCGAAATAGGAAACAATCCATGAAATACTGGTGTCATTGTCAACAATAGATATTTTTACTATAGTTAAGTTGCAGTATGAACTACCCTTCAACTTATACGAGGATTGACTCATGAACGACTTCTACAAAGATATTATAATAGGCACGGTATTTGTTATCGGTTTGCTGGGCTTTATTTCAGGCGAATTTATTATCTCATCAGCACTGTTTGCGTCAGCGGCCATTGCCAGTAATGTTAAAACGAATGGTAAAAGAAGCAAAACGGATCAACTTTCATGGGATTGATTCACTTAATTAAACCGATTAACCCAGTGACTTGAAGACTTCCAGGGTTTAAAGGCCTTGGAAGTTTTCTTGCTTCACAGCATTACATGTTGACCGCAACCGAAACGCCGCCACCGCCACTCTCCCTCATCCGCAATAATGGCTATAGCAAGATTTCTTAATCATTCTGTTCAATACGATTGTTTCACACCGCTTTACTTGCGGCGCTATACCCGTTACTGAACAGCCGAATCACGATGGCAATCATCGCTTGGGTAATTTTAGTTGCTGGAACCCTGCTTGGACTTTCTAAAGCGAAATCATCAATTGCCGCATTCATAAAGTTGACCAAGCCCCTCTGAACTGTTTCTTCTGACGACCGTTTCACAAACCGATCTTGAAGTTTCGACCTGATTTTTTCGTCCATGGGTCGCTCTTTAACCAACGATTGTAATTAGGCATCCAACAGCACGGCCTGTTTTTCTAGCCAATTAAAATCCATTTCACTTTAAGAGGGTAATGGACCGAAGGCATTTTGAAAGACATACCGCACATCGAAACACAGATCCATAAACAGGACATTTCCTGACTCGGTTCATACATCATGTCAATCCGGTATCCGCTGCTAAATTTTAAAATCATATGGGAATAAAGATGATGCTGAAAATGCAGTCACGAGCTAAACCAGCTCAGCTATACAAGCCAGAGTGCAACGAGAGGCGCGATATTCAGCAACATGATGCCAATCTTGTAGAGCGCCATACTGGCATAGTGAATCGCGTCAAAAGTTTCAACCGAAAGGCTGAACCATCGGCTGTGGAGCCGGTACATTGAGTCGTGGGCAAGACTGAATACGCCAAACCAGATGATGAGGATCACGTAGTTGAAGGCGAGACTGTAAATCAAAAGTGCTTTGATGGCATCGGGATTCATCACTGTACCTCGTGTATTTAAAATTGATAGGCCCCCGAACAGCAACGCGAGAACTGTACAGCTCCATTCACGCAGAGCGCACCTAATGCACCATTGGAATTTCAGCTCAGGCTTGTTTCCTGCACAATCGTCATAAATCGCTTGAGTAGCGTATTAGCCGCATCGGTGTTACCAATTGCCGCTGTTAATTCTGCGACATTATGCCCTTCCTTAAGCAATGTGGCGGTTTGCTCGCTAACATAAGCACTCATAATGTCTGCTGAAAACTCAGGATGAAATTGCACGCCCCAAGCATTGTCACCCAGACGAAACGCATGATGAATTTCAAACGAGTTTTCTGCAAGTCTTAGCGCATCCGCCGGTAACTTAATAACCGTTTGGACATGCGTGGTGTGAGCAGGAAAATCATCGGGCAAAGTGCCTAACAACTTGTCCTGCTTGCCTTCAGGGGTCAATTGAATAGAGACAGTACCCATCTCTCGACCTTTAGGATGATAATCCGAATATCCACCCATCGCCTCCGCCAGCAGCTGATGACCAAAACAAATACCCAGCAGCGGGATATTGCGTTCCAATACTTGCGGTATCCAGGCTGTCAGCACCTGCATCCAGCCATCCTTATCCGTTACCATCGCAGGAGAGCCCGTTATGATAACGCCCGATATGGCATCAACAGACGGTAAGGCTTCGCCGTCCATGGCATTGACTACTGTTATCGCTACGTCAGTCGATCCAATTTCATGAATTATCCAATCCTCGAAATCACCTAACCTTTGTCGAATTGTTGGAAAAGTAGACCCTGCTTTGATGATAATAAATGGCTTCATAGAGGTTGTTAGCGATGAAGGTGTCAAAAAGTACTGTGAATTTACCGGCAAGAGCCTAACGGCATGACTGTGAATTGTAATTTTACCTGCTCAATAAGGGCAGTTTTTACAGCTATTTCCACAGCATGAACCCCGTTTTAAGTGATACCACCGGGTAAAAACATATTTATCATTTTCAATTAAATAGTCTATGCCTTGAATCAATTTATCATTGCTACGGTATTGACGTGCAACAGTAAGTAGTTCCTGGCGATTCGATGTGTTAATAAATCCAGTAATCTTTTCTTGCATAGCTTTGCTAAGGCAATCTGCACACAGACAATCCTGTTGAAAATCAGCGGGCATTATAGCGGGATAAGCCAGGCACCAGCACGACTCGCCAGCTTGAAGAGGGCCACAGACTAAAACAGTATCACATTCTGAGCAGAACTTGTTTTGCGGGCTGACTTTGTTTTTCAATAGCGATACCATCAACATATTTAATAGATGCAAATTTTTCAGTCATCAATACAGGTTTTAACTGAAAGCCACAGGTTAAGACCGGCTATTATTGCTATTTTACCAAACATGAAAAATACATGTAATTGCTACCTTTTTTATCGTTAGATCTGACTCCACTTTAAACAGCTATTATAAATATTCAAATGCAAAAAAATGCTAAAAGCCCTTTACTTGTCAATTCTGGAGTTAGTCAAGCGACAAAATATCTTTTGTCTGCCATCCGTATTATTGGCATTGTTATTTTAGGCGGCTATTCCGGAATGTGGACACATCAACTCCTCAACCAAAAACCTCAAGGTTACAATGAAAGCGCTACTCAGTCCGGAAAACAACCACTTAAAAAAGAAGCACGCTCTGAAAGCGAACACGTTAAAAAAGCCCATGACAAAGAGACGGCTAAACAGAAAGCAAAGGTGCTCCCAGTGGTTATAGCCGATCCCCTGACCTTCGCTTACAATAAATATACCGTTGCCTGCGGGCTAAAAATACCCAACGTTTCTGGCATCATTGCCTGTTTCATAGGTTCCCCCTATCTCACAACTGTAAAGGGGCGACAAACTCATCTGAAGCCAATCCCGTACGACTGATTTAACTTTTGTTACAGCCCACTGGAATCAACCATGAAGCCGAGGGTTTGTCGCGTTTAACGTAATCGGCGACGGGTATGCGCTCTATTTCATCGTAGCGTGCCAGGATTTTTCAGGAACGACTACTTCGCCAAAAATGGCGGTTTTTCAAGGTTACCTTTAGTTGACCAGTGTATGGCCGCGCTGACGCATACATGTTTTGAATGATCGTTTAAAGTTCTCGTTGGCTTCATAACCTTTCCACAATCCAGCGGGAATGGCCAAAATAGCCCCACCCGCGGCACCTGTTGCAGCACTACCCGCTATAGCGCCAACAGCCGCGCCACCTGCCGCACCCGTAATAGCACCAACACCTGCGCCCATACCGATTTCTTTCGTGATATCCGATGCTTGATCTGCCAGTGTCTTGCACTCTACCATGTCGCGCTGAGCGGACTCTGGATGTTGGTCCATGCGAGGATCGAGAATAGGACGCCAGCCGCTCATAGATGCGCACCCAGTGACTAATGCAGAAAGCACCAACATTGTTGATAAATTATTTTTTCTCATGTTTCTCTCCAAAAAAAGGGCATATTTCAATCGTTAAATAAAATTTTAAAATTTATGTTTGGGGCGTTGATTGCAAAAAAGCATCCGAAAATTTACCGCTCTCGGCGTCGGTTTTGCCAGTTAAATACGTCAGGATGTCTTTAATAAGTACTCATGCAAAATTATCCCGGTGTTTCCTGCTGTGGCTATAAACAATACCTACACCCGCATGTCTTCTGCTGGTCAGCTGTCATTACCGGAGTTCGCTTGCATAAGCTCGACACTATTTTGCCGGGTTATTTATGAATGAGTACTTAACAATAAGATAACAAAGGCTTTGGGTGAATTTTGACGCACATAACAATTGCAGGGTATGCCATTCAAAAAGCCATTATTGCCGTTTATCTTGCGATGCTCTGTTCGTTAGGACACATAGTTTAGAAATGGTTTTGGTTGCCGCCTTTATGAATGACTAGAGTTGAAACTGAGGGCAATTGACTACGGCGTGAAATTCCAGATGGAGCGTAATCCACGCTATTACTCATTCAAGCGAGTGACATATTCGCTAAATCCTTATTCTGTCTGTATTCAATGATGAACGGTCAAAATCGCTCATCTCAAAAGTCATCGCGACACAACGCTATGCACAATTCGTTACGACAGGGTAAAGATTACATAAACAAGATGAGAGCAAACCTGTTGGTTTGATTAAGATTAGATGAAGATAGGCATGATTTTAGGCGGAGGCCATGCTGAACTGGATCGCCTCGCGTGAACTAAGCGTGTAAAACTTACCGCTCTCGGCGTCGGTTTTTTCAGTTAAATACGTTGGCAGGTAGTTTGATAACAACAAGATAACGAAGACTGCCGGTCAATGTTAACGTTTTTTTGTGGGAAACCGGCAAATTTCCACCGCTGTCTTAACACTTATCAGTTTAACGAGAATGTCCAATACGTCGTTCCGGCAGGGATTGCCGGAATCCAGAAGCCAGGGATGGCAAGACCCTGATCACATCCATGTGTCCTCGGCAACTGCTCCATGCGTTGCTCTACCTCCTGCATCCTTGCAGTCGTGGATACCGGCAGTCCATGCCGGTATGACGTGCTATTTAAGCAAAGTGATAGGTGGTAAGCCACCGCTGTTTCACAGCTCAAGTCTTTTGCGCGCCTTTGCCGTGTCTCGGGTCAATGCCTTTAAATAACGGGGAGTTTTAAGCCACTGGCCCGCTTGAGGTCGATAACGTGTTTATCTAAGACCCGATGCCAATGGAGAATGGGACACCGAGCCGGCTTCTTCGAACTCCTGCCGAAACTTGTCGAATTCCTTTTTCCAGGACGCTTTGTTGTAGCCCCAATTGCCCTCGTCCAATAGCCGCTCACCCCGCGCGAATTCCGATTTTACCTGGGCTAGAGCATCCTCCTCGCCCTCCTCCCAAAGTGCCTGGGCATAAAACAGGTGGTTGAGCGGATGCCCGGGATGTTCCTTGACGGCCTTTTCCAGCAGTTCCAGCGCCTTGTCGATATCGCCTATGCCATTGGGCCAGGCTGGGGCTTTGAGATACAGCGCCCCCAAAAGGCGCAGCGGCCCGCCGTCGTCAATGTCGGGACTCAAGGCCAGCGCTTGTTTCATCTCGCTTTCCAGCCGGCCAAGGTTCTCCACGGCCAGGGTGATGTGTTCGCGCACCGCCAGGCCAAGATTCGCCGCCAAATAATAATGCACCGCCCCGTTGCCGCCCTGCGCCAAGGCGGTTTCAGCAAAGCGAACGCCTTCGGCGGCCAGTTTTTCGCGTTTTTCCTGGCTGGCTTCGCGTTCGGCCAGATGCAAACAGATCCGGCTGCCCAACGCGGTACGGCGTACGGCCGGATCCTGAGTGTCGCGCAAGACATTCAGTGCGCAAGCCAGGGTATGGGTATCACTTAAGGGGCCTAGCTGATTTTGTCCGGCAACCAGCATGTCAGCCGTCTGCTTGGGACACTCGAAAAGCAGGTCCGACTGAACTTGGTCGTGCTGGAGGCTGGCACAGCCCGACAGAAAGGCCAGCATCGAAACGACAGGAAGAAATCGTGCGCTGTTCAAAGTCTTATTCCCCCTCAATCCACAGTTTGACCATAGGCTCGAACACGGCCGTGTCCACACTGGCGAAAGATTCCACTCCGAACACATCGCATAGCTTTTTGCCTTCGGCATCGGCACACATCCCCTCCAGCGCCTTGCTGAATCGGGCGCGTTCTTCCGCAGTTGTGGTAGCGCTGTTGGCCACCACTCCCATCAGCGGGATTTCCTCGGACGTAAAGACGGCTTCAAGAGGCGTCCCCAAATGAAGCGAGCCGAGTCCGGCGAATTGTTGCTCGTTCAAAATAACGGCGTCCAGCTCCCCTTTATCCAAAGAGCGCAGCGCGCGAATGGCCTGATTGGATGGTTTTAGGACAAAGAAACCGGCAGGGTCGTATTTTCCGGCAAAAACGATCCTGCCGATAAATAATGGCTCTTCCAATGCCGTACCGCCCAAGGTCTTGCCTTTCAGCTCGTCCAGGCTCTTGTACTTGCCCTTCCGGACCATGACCCGGTAACGCTCGCTGGTACGGCCTTTGATCCTGGGCTGAACCAGCGGTACCAGGTTGTGCTGGTTGCGCAATTCCAAATAGAGGCCCAGGGAGTTGATCGCGAACTTGGGCTTTTTGCCGGCCATCTGTTTCCTGCATTCGTCCGATTTGGTAGTAAACAGACTGTTGAAGCTGTTCGCCTGCCACTGGCCGACGCGTTCCACCACCCGCAGCATGGAGTTCATCGCTTCGCTGGCGTCCTTGGCATTAACGGAGCCGCCGGGGTAGCACACCACGATTATTTCGGGATTGGGGGCTGCCCTTACGGCAAGGGAAATCAACAGGCCGGCAATAATAAGATAAAATTTTCGCATCATGGTTTTCTCTTGGAATCAATCAGTTGTCCGATGGCCGGGGCCACGACGAGGGTTGCGGTCAGGCAGCACAACAGCCCGATGGTGATGCTCACGCCCAGGGAAGACACGCCCCGGTAGTTGGCCAAGGTAATGGCGCCCAGGCCGGCCAATTCGGTGCCAGCGGCCAGTCCGATCACTTTGCCGGCGGCCAGGCTGACTTGCAGGGGGGTGTGACCTTTCAATTCGCCCCAGCGATAGCTGAACCACACGCCGTAATCCACCGCCAGCGCAATCACGAGGGGCAATGCGACGATGTTGGCGTAATTATAGCGAATATCGCCTAGGGCCATCAGCCCCAGCATCCAGCCGCCGCCGATCAGCAAAGGTAACGTCGCCAGCGCGAAGCCGCGCACGCTGCGCGTCGCCGCCATAATCCAGAGCAGGCACAACACCAGGGACAATTGCGTGCCACGGGTGAAACTTTCCACCACAGTCTTGGAAAGCGCCTGGTGCGTGGTCGGAAAGCCGGTCGCTTCCGGCGAGACGCTATACACGTCTTTTATCAATGCATCGAGATTGTCGGGATCGTACACGGTTTTTGCCGGAAAGGCGTAGACGGCGATGCTGCCGTCAGCGGCAAAGAAGCGGTCGCGCAGGGCCATTGGCAACTGCTCAGGGGTGAGGGGCTGGGCCTGCCGCCAGGCGTCGATGACTTTAAGCCCGCTATTCGCTCCGGACAGCAAGGCTCGCAAGAAGCTCTCGCTACGAATCCGGCCCTGATCGCCATCTGCGGCGAGTTTGTCCGAGATCGATAAAAGTTGTTCGCGCACTTTTTCCAAACTTTCGACCAGGTTGGCATGTCCGGCGGAAAATGCCTGTTCCTGGGCTTCGTCGATAATAGCGGCGCTGTTTTCCAGCACTGCCTGCAATAACTCGAACGATTTTACCGACAAACCTTCCCGGTCGAGTTCGGCGACCTGTCTGGCGTAGTCAGTCCGGGCGAACGACTCGCTAATATTTACGGCCTTGCGGAGACGTTCGTCGGCATCCGCAGGAAATAAGTTGGTCAGCGACTGCACCTTGGCAACCGTCTTGAGTTTGCCCGCCTCATCGGTGATTCGCCGGGCGTCGGCCATGTCCTTGGCGGTAAAAATGATGACTTCGGATTGGTAGTCGCTTTCCGCCACCATGCGACGTTGGTAATAGGCGGCCTGGGAATCTTTGGGCAACATGGCCAGCACATCGTAGTCGAACGGGATGGTCATGCCTTTTACTCCGCCAATGACAGCACTACCCAAAGCCAGGAGGACCAGCACTACCGCAACGGGCTTGGGAAACGCGCCGGTGTGTTTCCATATTCGCGCCGGAACCGGCGACGTGCTTAGCGAGGGGATATCTCTCAGCTTGGGCGGCAGCAAGGCGTACAGCGCGGGTTGGACCATCCAGGTGCTGATCAGGATCATCAGCACGCCTTTGGCCGCCACTACGCCCAGTTCGGCAAAGCCCGGAAAATCCACCGTGGTCAAGGCGCCGAAAATCAGCAGCGAGGCGCCGCCCGCCGTCAATACCGCTATAAAAGATGAGCCGATGCCGGCCCCTATGGCTTCGATCAAGGGCTTGCCTGCACGGCGCTCATCGGCGATGCGCGAGGAGGTGAAAATGCCGTAGTCCGCTCCCAGACCGAACAGGATGGCGATGAAGGCGGCGGTGATCAGGGTCAGGTGGCCGACGGTGACCAAGGCCAGCCCCAAACTCCACAGCACTCCGAGCCCCATCGGGATAAAAATCAGCACGGCCCAGCGCACGCTACGGACCACCAATAAAATCAATGCGACGATCAGCGCGGCGGAAGTAAATACCACGAAGATGATATCCTTGCGGATATTGACGTACTCCTCGTACTCGATGGCCGGTAATCCGGTCAGGCCCACAGTGGGCGGCGTACGGCCGGCGGCGTTGGCTTGTCCGGCCAGGTCCTTCGACACCTGCTTGACCTTGTCGATGAAAGGGCCGAGATTCTTGAAATCCCCGGAAGGATTTTTCGGGTGGACGAATAAAAACAGCATTTGCCCGTCGCGCGAAGCAAAGTAACCGTCGGACATGCCCCCTGCCCCGTTTTTGGCCAGCAGCCGGTTCCAGTCCAATCCGGCTGGCGCTGTTTCTGCGGACAGCCAGCGCTGCCACTCTTCCAGGAAAAACGCCGCCAGATTCAGGCTTGCTTCGGCGGTTTGCAAGTCGGTATCCGCCCCGCCCAGAGGCGGGTGGTCTTTGCTCCAATTCAGCGCTTTACGCAGGTTTTCTTCCATCCCGCCGCCCGCCGGAATTGGCTGGTCCGCCATCGCGGCAAGCTTGTCCAGACTCTCGACCGGCATCAGCAGGTAGGCGTGGTCCAGAAAAAACGTCATGTCGAGACGGGCGGTCGCCTGGTCGATCTCGGGTTCTGTCTGAAGTTTGGCGGCTAGTTCGTTGGCAAAGGACTCCAGTTCGCTGCGCGGAGCGCCCTCCAGAACCACCATCAGATCCGAAGCAGCACCGAAATTTTTCAAGAAATCGTTGAAGCGCTTCGCCACCGCCGTATTCTGTGGAAGCAGCGCCTGCCGCGAAGTATGGACCGGGAGCTGCGCCGTTGCCCATCCGGCCAGAATCGACAGCGCCAACGCCATCCCCAAGATCCACCAAGGGTTTCGGGCGGCGTATTCGGCGAGCTTGGCAATGCGCTGGGTGATCTTCATTGGCGGGAGATTCCGTTCATCAATTCGCGTAAGCTGCTTGAGTGTTTTTGGCGCGCTCCAAATAGCCCTCCCATTTTCGTGCAGTCAAGCGCTGGAACATCGGCACCACGGGATTGAGTTCGATGGGCGGCGCATCCCAGTAGGTTTCGTAGCTTAACTGTTCCGCTTCCAGAGCAATGCCGTCTTCGTCGAGTATGGGCTTGAACACCAAGGGCTTGGCAATATTCAACACCAATTGGGTCAGCCACTTCGGGGTTTTCATGGCAATCAGCGGAATCTTCAGGGCATCGAAATAAAACAGGAAGAACACCCGCGTGGTCTGCTCGTTGATCGGCAGCATAAACGACCAATTCTTGATGCTGTCGCCGGTGTTGGTCCATTGGTAGGGATACTCGTAGCACAACTCGATGGAGCGGGTATTGACCCGGTTGCGGTCAACGAAAATTCCGGAAATCCGGCCGCCGGCCATATAAGCATCATAAGTCAGGTAAACCCTGTCGTCATCGGCCTCGTGGTGGGTCAGTTTGGCATCGATGAAAGGCTTGTATTTACGGTGCAGGAAGGCATGGGAGAAATCGCAGATATTGTCGATCACCATGGAATGATGCGTGCGCCACGTGTAATCCACGGCAAAGCTGGCCCAGGTGTTATCGCCGGTGAGTTCGGGTATTTCCGGTATTTTATGCTCGAAGGCAAGTTCCGGATCGCCTGGGAACAACCAGATCAGGCCATAGCGGACTTGTACGGGATAAGTCCGCAATTGCTTCTTGATCAGCGGGTTGCCAAAGCTGTCATGGGAGTAGTCCTCCAGCCAGCCTTCCCTATTGTAGGCCCAGCCATGATAGGCGCAACGCAAAGTGCACTTGTCCACCGCGCCATGGGTCAGCTTTAGCTGGCGATGTACGCAGAGGTTGCGCATGGCCGCGAGTTCGCCGTCTTCGCCGCGATAAAGGGCAATGGAGGTATTCCAGAAAATTACCTCTTTCACCTGGCCTTTTTTTACTGCGCTATCGTATTCCACTACATACCAGCGGTCAGGGTCCATTCCAGCGGCGCGGGCCTTTTGCCGGGAATTTTTAGCTTCCGCAAAGGAAGGAGGTGGGGATTTCATCTGCACGCTGTTCATCTTCGGGACTCCGGTTCGTGGTTAAGGAAGGATCGATTTTTTACTTAGCAAGGGTGATCAAACCTCTGCGTACGAAATCGTCATAGGCTTCCTGTACTGCCTGGGACAATTGGGTGGGCTGGTAGCCCAATTCCTGTTTCGCCTTGTCGTGGTCAGCCCTGCGCCGCATCTGAAGCAAGCGCACTGCGCCCGGCGTGAAGCGTCTGGGCAGATTGGGGAATGCCCGATACCAGGTCTTGTCGGCCACTTCGGCCAGCATGGACATCAGGTATGGCGGCAGCCGCAGCCTCGGCAACGGACGGCCGGTAGTTTCCTTAAACAGCGCCAGCAGATCATCCACGCTGGCATAGGCGGTGCTGAAGATGTACTTCTGCCCGGAACGCCCATGCCGCATGGCTAATATATGGCCTTCGGCGATATCGCGGCCGGATACGAACTCGAAGCCTCCGGGAATGTAAGCGCGCAGAGCGCCGTGAGCGTAATCGATCAGTACGCGGCCCATGCGCGAAGGCACGTAATCATGCGGCCCGATGATCGCGCAGGAGGTGGCGACGACCACATTCAGGCCGTTGGCGTACGCCTTGAGGCACTCATGCTCGGTAAGATGCTTGGTAAAACCGTAAGGCAGATGGCGTTCGAAGGGATAGAACGGCATGTCCTCGTGGCTGGAACGATCCGGCTCGTAGCCGGTGGCGCTCAGCGATCCCGACACAACAATCTTGTCGACGCTGTGGCGCTCGGCCGCCTGGAGGATATGGATGGTACCGCGGACGTTGGTATCGAATATTTCGCGCTTATGGGCCGCATTACCTTCGATGGTCGAAACCAGAGCGGCGCAATGATAAACGCGGGCGCAGCCGCGCACGGCGGTGGACACTTCTTCGCTGTTGCGCAGGTCGGCAAACACACGCTCCACGTCGAGACCGTCCAATGCTCCGTTGTCGCGCTCGGCTCGCATCATCACTCGCACTTGCTCGCCCTCTTTGAGCAGGCGGCGAACCAGATTAGCGCCAAGGTGTCCGGTGGCGCCTGTAACGAGCGTGATTCCAGCGCTCATTGCGTCAGCCCGAGATAGCGCCACCAACGAGAGAGGCGACAGCTCAAGCCGGGGAATTCAGATGCCGTAGGGCTTGTTTTAAAATCGGTTTGGCAAAATATCATAGGCTCTGCTTCATTCTGTTCTTTGCAACTTCTTTGACCATCTGTTTGTAAGTTCATTTTCTAAACCTTTATCAGGCAACAAGCAGTTTATGGCTTTAGCAGGATAACCTTGTCCGTAAACAGCACGACTTAAGGCCGTTGAATATTTGTGCCATAACCGGAAAAAGCAAAATATTTTATTTTTCCGAGATAATAATAAAAAAGCACTGCCAACGGAACTTCGTTTTTTAACAATGGCTTAATAATGGCAACTGCATCCGAAAGAAGTTTTATGGCCTTGGGTAAATTTGCAATGTTATGACGCACTAAATTGCCGGCGCCGAATGCTGTCAAAAAACAGAATTGTTTCATCAATGTGTAATGGTTCCTGTTCAGGCCGGCCAACATGGCGATCGACTCTTGCGCATTAGTACCGCCGCGTTGCAGATATTTGGACACCGCCGTTTTAAGTAAATCGTTAGACATGACACCATAGAGTGCGTTAGCAAGAATATTTAGATTGGCATTGGCTTTTTGTCTTTCCCGGTAATAGGCTTCGATTTTTTCGTGAATCAAATCGGTATTATTGAAATCAGGCATGGCCAGTAAATGCGCACTCAATATTTGGATGTCCGAAAATACCGCTGTCAATCCGCCGCCCGTTAAGGGATGGCGCATATTCAAAGCATCTCCCAGCAACACGGCGCCTTTACGGATGATGGGTTTTGCCGCCATGTAATGGTTGGGCATGACCTTAAATCCGCCTTCCTGCAAGGCTTGTTGATAGCTGTTAAGCATACAATCGGGAATATAAGGCGTCACATTGACATCCAAATGGGTTTGTATCAACTGTTTTCTAGGAAGCTGTTCACTCGGAAAATCAATTAAAATCCTGACTTCATAACTGGAAATCGGATAACAAATGAACGGCGTCGGCCCTGATAAAAACACATGACCATGTTTTGGAAAAGGTGTTTCACAATCTTTTAAAATCAAGCCGATAAAGTAAGACGTTACGGTTTTTTCATTATTGCTGAGATGCTCTCTAAAGTTTGAAAAGAAGCCGTCGCTGGTAATGGTCAGAGGCGCATGTATGGTCTTGATCTTGGATGTGAGCGAGTCCCGGTAACTGATGCCGGTAATCTCGTTCCGTTCGTTTTCCTGAAGCTGCAATGCTTTGCCATGAATTTGCGTAACCGATTTATTTTGCAGCGCAGAAGCCCTGATTTGCTGCAAAAACCGGCCATTGTGCAAACCCATTCCTTTACAATGGTTAGGATAAGGAATGGTGATTCTCTCGCCGCCTTGCAGGATTGCGTAGCCTTCAACCGGCTGCGCATCAAAACCATCCAGTAAATGCCCAAGCCCCATCTGCTTAAGCGACAACACCGCTCCAGGTTGCAACAATTCACCGACAATGCGCTTTTTTTCCTCAAAGGAATGATCGACTAACGCGATCCTAATGCCTTTGGGGGCAAGATAAGCGGCGATGCTTGCACCCGCCATTCCTGCACCAATAATGCAAATGTCGAACCCGGACTCCGCCGAGCTACCTGATGCACATACTTTAAACTGCGGTGATTGTTTTATCATGCCTGAACGTCCATTTTAAAGTGTCGATTCAACGCCCAGATAGGAAAGATATTCCTATAATTGGCGTAAGTTATCATGCAGTTGTAATTAAAAACGCCGGAAATACTTTCCTGAGGCCAATCGCCAATGTCGGTCTGTCTGTTCAGCAATACGTTGATACCCGTTTCGGTAACCGTCTTATCGCCAAAATCAGCGGCCATCAGTGCCAGCAACGCCCAGGCCGTATTAATGACTTGAGACGAATCAGCCTCGGTGTAAGTCAACGTCGAACAGGATTTGAACGTCTCTCCCCAACCGCCATCCGCTTTTTGCTTGCCGACTAAAAAGGTACAGGCCTTGCTAAGGCTGGCCGTTAAGAGGGTGGCGTTATAGTAGCCTTTACCTTTGGCCTTACTGAGCGCTTCCACGCCAAACCAGGTTGCATAGGTGAAACAGACCGCCCAGCCGCCGTACCAGGAGCCATCCGATTTTTGTTGCTTAAGGATAAAATCGATTCCCGCACTGATGGCTTTGCGTATTTCGCTATTTTTATAGGCCGGATAAGTTTCCTGAACTTCCATTAATGAAATAACGCAAGCCGCAGTACATTCCGTCCAGGAGCAATCGATCATAATGTCGGCAAAGACTTCGGATGGGTTGAGCTTTTCCAGCCATTTTGGTGCACGTGTCAGTTCATACGTTGCCCAGCCGCCATCGCTATTTTGATAAGAAAGGAGTGTCTCTACGGCCTGTTTGATGCGCTGATCGTCAATCGCCGGTTTAACCAGCCCGGAATGATGAACGGCGAAAGTGGCGCTTAGGCCTTCGGCTGTGCAATCGGCAACCGGCCAGCCATTTTCTGCCGTTGAAAAAGGCCAACTGCCGATCATCGGATGACGGAAGAACTCGGCATGCGTCGGGTGTTCGGCCTTGATTTGCGACAGCTCGATAAACCGATAGCTTTTTGCAATCGTCGCAGGAAACAGCTTGCCCAGGTCGCTTTCCAGCATAGCGCGGGTTGCAAAAGCGGTATCCCAAAGCTGCGAGCCATTGTAGCCGTTCATTTTCATGCCATCTTCGGCCACCCATAAATAATCAAACCAGCGCGCCGCATGCTTTTTAAATTGCTCGGAATCTTTGCCGTAAGCATGCCAGATGCAAATGGAATTAATGGCTTGATTGACGGGGCCTATATTGATGTAGTTGGTTTGCTCATCTTCGGCATTGAGGTATTTTAAAATATAGTCCGTGGACTTCTTTCTTAACCAGGTGGATTTGAACTTTTCATAGCTATTGGTGAAAAAGTTCATCCACTTCAGCACCGGAGACGGCGTCGTGTAACAGTCTTTTTCGCACACGGCATTGCGTTGTTTCGGCCAGTCAATGGAGGCGAAATCCTCGTTATAAATTTCCTCTCTTAAGGCCAGAATCAGTTCATTTTCGGGCGCTTTAATCCGTTGCGCATAGCAATAGGCCATCGGCAAGTAGACCATGCGGGTATGACACCAGTAACGCCAGGGATGGACCGGCAGCCACCGGGGGAACAACCACATTTCAGGAAACAGGCTGTTAAAGCCTTGCCAGTCGTAACAATTCAGCACCGCCAGATAAAACTTTCCCCAGGAGGGAATGCCGGTCGCACCGCCATTGTTTTTGATCCACGTCCTGGCCTGGACCAATTGCCGATGATTTTTATCGACGCCAAGAAGGCGCAATGACACGTATTGCATGACGGTGCCGAACATCGTCGATTCGCCCTCGATATGCATGCCCCAACCGGCATCTTTATTTTGATGATTGAATAAATAAAGCTTCATCATTTCCCGGTGCGCTTTGGGAAACGGTGTGTCTGAAATATAAGAGGCGATAAGCAGGCCGGGCAAAAGAAATAGCGGGCCGCCGTAATCACCCGGCCAATGACCGTCTTCACTTTGCAAATAAGAGTAGTAGTTCATTCCCTTGATGAGCGCATCGATGACTTTTTGCTCATAGGGACTCTCTAACTGCGGTATTTGTCCGGTAAATTTCTGGAACTTCGTGTCAGTGGCTGCATTTCTGAAAACCTTGTCGCCGGAGTTGGGATTGCCGGATTTATCAAACTGAAAATCTTTAGCAAACTGCGCAATGTCTTGCTCTGTAATATTATCGACGTTTTGCAAATGCGCATCGATATTGCTTGAGCCGGGCTTGAACGCCCAGACTTGCCGTCCGTTATCAGTGAGTAGTTGCCAGTTTTTCCAACCAGATTTTATATTCAGCATAGGTTCCTGTGTGTTGACTATTATCTTGGTTAAGCGCCAAATGCCATATTCGAATGGATGGCAATGATAATTCTAATTTATTTATTACACAGAACAATACGTAACATTACTATGAAGCCTTTCATTTTCTTCAATAAACCGGGTGGTTTGCGTAAACGCTCATGGCCCGGCAGCAATTGCCCTTTGGCCAATTTACCTATTTTTCTTTTCACGGCCGAATCAAGCTTACCGTCAGCGGCTAATTCGAAAAACAAGGCTTTCACATTGCCTAAATCAAAAAAATCCCGTTGCCATTCCCATTTGTAATTGCCGCCATAGCGAAACCAGGAGCCGCCTATGCCTGCGACTTCATAATGCGTGCCGTCTTCCCGTAGCGCAGGCGACACCTGTCGCCAGAGGCCAATCACTTCGCCCTGTTTTTCATCGATTAATATGCGGTGGTACGGATAGCGCCATTCTTCAAAGCCTTCCATTTGCACACCTAAAGCCCATTCTTCTATCTGTTTACGGCTGCGCGCGACAAACTCTTCATTAGGCCCGATATTCCAGCGATATTCTGCGTCGTCGGTATACATCGCGCCCAAATATTTGGGCCAGTTACCTTCTTTTTCAGCGTCACGATTCGCCTGCAACCAACGTTCAACCATTTCTTCAAGTTCTGCTCTGGGATATGCAGTCATTCTTTGCCTCTCTAGTGTGTTAGTCGGATTTAATTTTAATTGCCTTGGCCGGACAGTATTTTTCGGCTTGTTGCGCTTTTTTCAGCAATTCCCGCGGCGGGTTCTCTTGCAAGACGGTGACATTCCCTGCATCGTCTACCTGAAAAAGTTCAGGCGCTTCAGTCATGCAGGTTGCATGGCCCTGGCAAAGCTCCCTGTCGATTGTTATTTGAAAACGCGGGCCTGCTTGTACTGTTTCCAGAACGATAGCTGCCGCTGAATCAGCGGAAGCTTCTTTAACGAGCGAGCGTTTTTTGTATCGGACACGGCAAGGTGATAGCGGTTGCACAACCATCTGGGTGAAGTCGTCCTGATAAGTGTCCTTGTCGTCGATCAGTTCGAAGGTATAGCGGCGCAGCAGAATGCTGAAAATGGCTTTGAGTTGCAGCATCGCAAAAGCGTTGCCGCTGCACTTGTGTTTACCGCCGCCGAAGGCAATCCAGCTGAAAGGCGTGGCATCTTCCTGGCGGGTTTCCGAGTAACGGTCGGGATCGAACTTTTCCGGGTCCGGGAAAACATCCGCAATGCGATGCGACACGCGTGGCGAGGCACAAACGTATTTTCCGGCTTTTACCGTGTAATCTTTAAACTGAAAGTCTTGCATCACTTTGCGAATTAAAAATATCAACGGCGGATGCAGGCGCAGCACCTCCTTAATGACATTTTCCAGTGCCGGAATTTCCCGTAAAGATTGAAAAGTGACCTCGCCATCGGCGCCGAAGTGTGCATCCAGGTCATTCAATACCTGCGCCAACTGTTCAGGCCGGCGCGCCAATTCCAGCAAGGTCCAGGCAGCTGTCCCTGCTGTTGTATGATGCCCTGCGAAGATGGTGCCTATTAGCATGCCCGTTATTTCATGAGCGGATAAGCGACTGCCGTCGTCATAGCGGGCATCAATGAGTAATTGAAACGCATCTTCGCTTTTTTCCGGCTTCTGCGCTCTTTTGGCAATGATGCCGGTGACTAGTTCCTGAAGTCTTGCGCGCGCTTTATCACGGCGGCGAAATACGGGTAACGGCAAATAGGGAAACACAAAGGCCAGTGGATTTACGCCTTTTTCAAGATCATGATAGATCTTCGCAAACTCTTCATTCAGTTCGTAACGGAACTCATCGCCAAGCAGGCAGTGGCTGGAGGTATAAATGGTGAGTTCTTTCATAAACTCAAGTAAATCAATTTCGCCGCTATCGCCCCAGCAGGCAATCATTTGTTCGACTTCCCGGACGATCACTTGGGCATAGCCGCGCATCGGCTTGTCGCGCAATACCGGCATCAGCATCTTAAGCTGCTGGTCTTTCTTATGCGGCGGCGCGTCAAAAACCACGCCCTTGCCAAAAATAGGCGTCATGATTTTATACGCCTGGCTTTGATCCAGCTGAGCGTCGGGCGCGCGAAAAAAAGCTTCATTCGCTTCAGGGCCGGTCATCAACACCATTTTTTGATGAAACATGCGAAATTCGCCGATTTCTCCCAGTTTATTCCTGAGTCTCATCATGTAGTCGAAAGGATTTTTGCCAAATTCGAGCATGTGCCCTAAAAGGGGCAATGCGCCGGGCATTTTAGGCGGCTCTTTGCCTGACGAAACGTTTTTTTGGGTATTAGTTGCAGTCATAGCTCGCTCGATCTTGATGTATTTGTGCATTAAGGAACGCTGACGCCATGAGTTCCAATTTCCTCGGAAAGCATTAGCATTTGAACTCAACAATAAACCCCATTAAATTTATATTCAATGAATCATGAGAAATTTCCTCTTTACACGCCAGGTAGCGCACGAAAAAAACCTGTCGATGGCGAAAGATTTCAATGAATAGAGTGGCAATTCTCACCCCGCCTTTTCCATCCTTCTCATCTCGACTGGCGAACCCCTTCCTTTCGAGGAAACCTTGTCGTACACCTCATCGAAAGCTTGCCGGCAATACGGCAACCGCTCCCGCAACAGGTCATAGCCGGCATGATCGAACATCATCCTGAAACCTTCCCTGCTCATGAAAGTTCTTGCATACAAGGCTTGGTAGCCCTGGTGTTCGATGACGAATTTTCCCAGCAACGGCAGGGCGACGGCATTATCGAAGCCTTTCTTGCCCGGCGTGCCATAGGCGCCGATATCCACGTACATTTCGTCCACTAAGCCGTCCTCAGTCCTGAAAGGATGTACAAAGCCCCGCTGTCCGCCGTTATCCTTGATCGCCATCGGCGAAAGCCATAACGGATATAACCGGAAATGCGCGTCGAAATACTCAATAGACTGTTTCAGATGCCGGATCGGCATGAGCATGTCCTGAATCACATGAAATTTTTCCCTGAGCCGTTGGGTGGTTTGCGTTTCCGTGTATTTCAATAATTCGATCCGGGGAGGCACGGCCCAGCCCAGCAATGCCCTGAATATCGGATGGTTTCCGAACGGAATGATTTCCTCCATGGCCCAGAAATAACCCCGGGTATGTCTGTGATAATAATCCCGCACCGGCACATATTCGACGCCCGGCTCTCTTCGCTCCAGGTAGGTTTGGACATGTTTGTAAAACCACGGCTTGTACCATCGCCCGATGGCGTTCAAAGATCCCGGGCCTACGGCATCGACGAAATTGCCGACCATGATGACCGCCCGATCGCAGCCGTAAACCAGTCCTTCGACGAAATCGTTGTTTTTGGTATCGCGAGAAGTATGCTCGAAAACGCTGACCATACTATCAAGGGTATAGACAGGCCGGTAGTGAAGCCGGACATACTTTTTGACCGGAATAATTTTCAATTCGGCAGCCACCAGAAAGCCTAGGGTACCGTGGCTCCACGGAATCTGGTAAAAGAGATCGGGATTTTCCGAAGGAGTGCATTTCAGCAGTTTGCCTTCCGCCGTCACGATCTCGAAGGCTTCGCAAATGTGCTGGAACAGCCCGTATTTATGGCTGCTGGTTTCCACGCCGAATCCCATGATCAAACCGCCTACCGTCAAACTATCCAGTTCCGGCACCACCGGCAGCGTCCAACCCCGGGATATCAGGCTGCGCGAAATCTGGCCCATGTTCGCCAGCGGCTCCACCCGAACAATTCCACGATGTTCGTCGATTTCAAGCATGTCGTACATCCCGATATCGATCTTTCAGATCGTTTATCACTCTGGGAAATTGCTCACCGTTGGCAAAATGCCGACTCTTCTCATTCAAAAACGATTGCTGATATTCCTCTGGACGTTAAGAAATCTTGCCGCAGAGGTTTATTATGAGCGCCTTTATAGCACCCTGCTGGTAGTGTAATGGCCAATTAAAGTGAGCCATTGATAGTTATGGTGGGCATGTTAAATACTGAAATCTTTTATAAGTATTCATTCATAAATATTTAGGTGTTAGTCATACTTAGCTTACTGTTTTTTAAAAGATTATGCGCACCAATGCTGGAAAAAATACCGGATTAATTTTGAATGGGTACTTGTTATGAATGCAGCTACGTTATCTACATCTAAAAATATTGTACCCTATCAATCGTAGGGGCTTGTTTAGAGGTCGCGAACGAGTTTTTTCAATCTGCTGGGATTTTATAGTAATCGCAGGAAACACATACGCATCTCAAAAAAGTGACTTTTTTACTATCTGCACTGCGTCTACATGCAAAGTACAATTAAATTTAAACCATACAACATATTGATTTTATGGAGCCAATGGCGAGAATCGAACTCGCGACCTACTGATTACGAATGCGAAGTTTTACTATATTCAGTAACAAACCACAGCAAACTATAATAATAAAATCAATAACTTGAGTAATTTTAATTATTGCTGATTATTGCCATTTACTGCAATTATTTATAGTTAATTGCAGTAAAAATGCAGAGCAATTATAATCATAACCCTAGAAACAAAGCGGCCTCGCAGGTGCTACCAACACCAAACAAGGCCTTACCAATAACTTAATTCTGGGTTAAGCAATGGCTGAATACATCATATCAAAAAGCCGGTTGTTATCCCATAGGGGCAATCATGGCAAACATTACCGAACGAACCATAAAAGATGGAAGCAAGCGCTATACCGTCATTATCAGGATTAAAGGTTGCGAATCCCGAACCAAAACATTTAGACGGCTAACCGATGCCAAGAAATGGATAGCGAAAACAGAATCAGAAATCAGGGACGGCAAACAGCTTATTCCCCGAGCCGCCTTAAAGAAAACCCTTGGTGACGCAATAGAGCGCTATATAAGCGAGGTTCTACCAGAAAAGCCAGCATTACAGGCCGACCAAACAACACAGCTCAATTGGTTCAAGGCTGAGTTAGGCAATATACCATTAGCCAGCATCACTACACCTTTAATAGTCCAGTGCAGGGATAAGCTAAATACTGAAATGGGACAGCGCGGTAAAGTTCGCAGTCCTGCGACTGTTGCGCGATTCCTGGCGGCCTTAAGTGCGATGTTTAGCCATTGCATATCTGAATGGGAATGGACGCAAGACAACCCCGTAAAGCGCGTAAAAAAGCCCAAGGTATCAAATGACCGCGTTCGGTTTTTGGATGATGACGAACGGCAACGATTTTTAAAAACCTGCCAAGAATCCAGTAACAAATTGCTTTATTTGTGCGTCATTTTGGCAATGTCCACCGGCATGAGGCAGGCCGAATTAATGGAATTGACATGGAAAGATGTAGACATCAAAACAGGTTTTCTACTACTCAATAAAACAAAGAACGGAGAGAAGCGGCGAGTCCCATTGTCTGGGCATGGTTTAGAGCTGTTACGCGAGCATGCCAAGGTTCGGCGGCTTGATACCTCATTATTGTTCCCTGGCAAAAAAACCCCGTTAAATCCTATCGATTTAAGGCGACCTTTTGAAAACGCAGTAAAACTGGCTGAGATAACGGACTTTCATTGGCATGACTTACGCCATTGCTGTGCGTCATATTTGCTTATGAACGGCGCAAGCTTGCCGGAAATAGCCAAAATTCTGGGGCATAAAACTTTAGCTATGGTGATGAGGTACAGCCACATGAGCGACGACCACGCAGGCGGTATTGTTGCTTCGATGAATGAAAAGATTTTCGGTGGCTTGTGATGGCTGACATTAACTGGACTGATTGGCTAAACCGAGAGCATATAACCCTTGATGATGCTTTGTTGTTATCAATGGAGGAAAACCCGGATAACCCCGGCATTAATCAAGATTATGACGAAACAAAATATATCGAATTACGCGACAAAGCCGAGCATTGGATTTTAATAAGCAGAGAGTTACAAGCAATAGGAGAGCTTAACAACGGTTCGCAGGAATTTAAAAACATTAACCCGCTTAGTTTTTTTAAGCTGGCGCGGCTGAATGGCTGGTTTTTACCAAAGCCGGTTAATGATTTTTTAGACATCCACCAAAAACAGCAAATCGTTACCTGGAGCGGTGATATACAAGCACTTGAACCACTCACAGCCGAACAAAGACAGGCTTACAACAAGCTGGCGGCCTGGACATGGGTTGATGCTATTTATATTTTACAAGGCTTCAAGCCATGCCCACAGATAAGCACTGAACAGGTGCGCTCACACTTTCCTAATGATGTTGAATTCTTCACTAAATCAATATGGCTAGGTAATATCGGCAAAAAAATAATCGAAGCAGGACAAAGGACATTTATTGGTTCACCGGCAAGATGGGAAGATTTCTGGCAAGACAAGCTGAAAGCAGAACAGCAAGCCGAAGCCGTGGGCAATGCTGGTGCGGTTGATGGAGTAGCCATAAAACCGGCAAGTGCAAAGAGCATTAAAGCCAATAGCAACGAATTTTCATTTTCAGGGTTGCTTCATATACCTAGCGGTGTAGATGATTGGTTTGAAGTTATTGATGTTATGACAAAGGCTTTTTATGCTAACAAAAATGCAATGCCGACTAAAGCCCAAGCATGGGCGGAATTGTGTACAAACACGCCAATTGGTTACGGTATAGAGTCCATGGGAAATCAATCTTTGACGATGCCGGGAGTCGCCAAAGAATTTAATAAGCGTTCTTTTGGTAGAAGATGGGGTAAATACACAGCCAAATCTAACCCTTTCAAGCCAAACTAAGCCACTTCATACCCGCCACCGTTTCAGAGACGGCAATAATCAGAAACTACCCCCAACAGAGCCGAAAAGCTTTGGAAATCCTGCAAACACAGGAACACAAAATAAACCCATTGGGGGTGTTAAATGCCTACATTATCAACAGTAAATCAGTTCACCGCAAAACAACCCGCCTTCACTACAGGCGGAATCCGCAGCTTAATTTTCAATGAGCATCAAAACGGCCTTGCTAAGTCCGGCGCGATTGTTCGCATTGGCCGCAAAGTTTTGATTGATGAAACCAAGTTCTTTGCTTGGATTGAGTCACAAAACAAGGCGGCCTAAATGATTATCTCAAAAGTGATTAGGGATGACGGGCGGCACATCACTAGAGCGGATTATGACGACTCAAGGCCGCTATTAGATTCAATCAATGTGAAATTCCCAAGAGTAAATAGTCTGCAAGCTAGGTCACTTCGTAGGGTTTTATCGGGGCTGATGTTGACGCACATGGATTTTTACTTTGCATCACGGAGCTATCGACTCAGTTCATTTATAGACGAACTACGGAAAAAGGGCTGGACTATTGTTGACCATGACGAGGTAGCACCTACAAAAGATATTGTCCCGCGCAACGCTCCATTCACTCGCTACGAACTGTTTGCAGAATTTACGACGGAACTGATGACGAGGATTAAGGCGTTTTGCCAAGCTGTCGATGATTTAGAATCGAAGGCGGCTAAATAATGAATCTATCGGCTGCAATGATGGCGGCGGGGTTTGAGCCTCCCGACTTCATCCCAGCCGGTCAAACCGTGAGATTTTCCACCAACGGGAAGTCGAGCGACAAGGCCGGATGGGTTTTTAAGTTCGCTGATGGTAAAGGCGCGACGTTTGGATGCAATCGGACTGGTGAGCAGCACGTCTGGCAGGAAGCGAGAGATAAACCATTCAACGAAGCGGAACAGGCTAAATTTAGGCGGGATTGTATCGAGGCCAAGAAAGCGTCTATTGCTGAGAAAGAAGCCGCTTATGGACAGGCCGCAGCGACTGCACAAACAGAATGGGAAGCGTCGGCGCTGACTCCTGAATCACATCATTATTTAAGGCGTAAAGGCATAAGGCCGAACATGGCGCGGGTTGATGTTCAAGGAAACTTATTAATTCCGGTCTATGGCCTGACTGGGCAAATTCAATCTTTACAACGCATTGCCCCAGACGGTCAAAAGCGATTTGTTAAAGGCGGGAAAACGCGCGGCGGTCATGTGTGGCTTGGGAAGCCTGAGAACGGGGCTACATTGCTATTGTGTGAGGGCTTCGCCACTGGTGACAGTTTGAGCAGGGCGACAGGTCACGCGGTTTGTATTTGCTTTTCGGCTGGTAACTTACGAAACGTTGCTGAAACGTTACGGAAACGTTACACAAAAGCGACTCTGATTATTGCCGGTGATGATGATACCAAGACCGACGGCAATCCCGGACGAGCTAAGGCCACCGAAGCAGCGCAAGCGGTAGCGGGTACGGTGGTTTTTCCGGCTGGTGGCAGTGATTTTAACGACTTGGAACAATCCGAAGGGCTGGATGCAGTGCGAGGGCATTTTATAGGAGGCGCGAAAACCAGCGGCACATCATTACAAGTTGCATTCGATACCCCGGCGTTATCTGGCACTGACTCAAGGGACGGAACAGACAACACGCGCCCATTGTCAGAATTAGGGAATGCGTACCGGTTAATGGATGCTCACGGCGGCAATATTCATTATGTACACGATGCTAAGGCGTGGTTGCATTGGCGCGGTGGCGCGTGGATTTGGGATGTTGACGGGGCAGCGGTACGCGGTCTGGCCTCACTGTTACCGCAACAAATTTATAACGAGGGTGGCTTACACTTGGCTGATGCAGAATACTTTGCTAAATGGTCAAGGACAAGCCAAAAAGAAAGAACCGTATTGGCTACCGTGTCATTGCTGCAAGACTTTGAGCTAGTACGCTTACCTTTATCATTGGTGGATGTTGACCCGCTCAAGATTGGATTTGACAATGCCAAACAGATTCTTGACCTGAGAACAGGCAAAGCAAGACCGGCTCTGCAATCCGATTTAATCACCAAGTCATTAAGTGTTGACCGGCTGGGCGAGTCATCCAAGGCGGTACGCTGGATGCAGTTTTTAGCGCAAATCTTCGGGGATGATGCGGAGCTTATAGATTGGGTTAAACGGTGGTGTGGGTACATGCTGACCGGCTCAACGGCTGAACAGATATTTATATTTTGCTTCGGATTGGGCGCTAACGGCAAAAGCGTATTAGGCGATATTTTGCGGCATATCCTATGCGACTATGCCCGAGCTATTGCTTCGGAAACTCTGACGGAATCAAAGAGGGCAGCGGGAAGCGCAACGCCCGACATTGCCGAACTCATCGGCGCACGTATGGCAATGAGCGCAGAAACTGAGGACGGGGCGGCGCTGGCTGAATCATTAATCAAAAGCTTGGTATCAGGCGACACCATGACAGTGCGGAAGCTGTACACGGCTCCTGTGCAATTCACACCACAATTTAAACTGATGATGCTGGGTAATCATAAGCCGATTATCAAAGGCAACGACCACGGAATCTGGCGGCGGGTTCGGTTGATACCATTTAGGCGCACATTCAAACCGGAAGAACGAGACGCGGCGTTATCGGATAAGCTCAAGGCCGAAGCTCCACATATTCTGGCATGGATGGTCGAGGGCTGCATTGATTGGCAAAAGCGCGGCTTAAAAGATACCCCCCTCACAATACAACAGGCTACCGGAAATTACCAAGAGGAACAGGATTTAATCGGTAACTGGTTGTCCGAATGTTGTGACATATCACCAATGAACGAAGCATCCTCTAGCGACATTTACGCCAATTATAAAAACTGGTGCATAGATAACGGGTTAAGGCCGAGTAGTAGCGTGGTATTAGGTCGGAGGCTTGAGGAACGCGGATTTCCCGCCATAAAGCCACGGGGCGTAAGGAGTCGGGGCGGTTTAGCAGTCATTAATTCACACTACGGAACAGCAAACTTTTAATTGGATTGGACACATTGGACGCATTTAACCCTATTTTCTAAAAGTCCCACGGAAAAAAATTATAGGAAAACTTTAGAAAAACGCCGTTTATGCGTCCAATGTGTCCAGAAACCCCAAAGCAGATTAATTAAACGCCGTTATATTCCTGTATACCGGCGCTAGTATACAATTAGAATAAAGGCTCAATCGTGAAAATGACAACCAACAGAAAATTAACCTTGCTGGCAATATCTCAAGGCAACGGTGACGAGCCGCCTTATTCGGCAACAGAAATTGGTGATATGTTGAGGCAAGCCATAGCATATGGATGGCAAGGCTACGAAGCATTAAAGAGCGCACCCAACAAGCAGCAGGTACACCGAACGCTTAGAGACTTATGGCGCGATGGTGTAATCGTAGGGACTCGCTTTAAAGATGAGCCTTATGGCGGCGGCTTACCTTGCTGGGTTATCCGGTATCAGTTATCAAGCGAGGTTGAATATAATTTCATAGCGACGACCTGCAACGCATTACATCGAAAGGTTGATAAGGCGAAGCATGGCATTAACTTTTTTGGCGCTGTAATGGATATGGGCTTGATGCCTGATGAAGTGACCGCGTTATCCATTGAGGTTAAGCGCCTGCTCCAGCGTACACACCCGGACAAGGTGCAGGGCTTCGGTGAGCAGTTCAAACAAATGATTCAATGTAGAGACTGGATTAAGTCCGGCATACCACTACCAGCTCCAACGCACTCAACAGAACAGCGTCAACCCAAAACAGGCAGGTTAAATAATGGTGAATAAATACCACGCTCAAAGGTGTCCAAACGGCATTATTACGGCATGGCCTGGCGGTGAGGTTACGGGTAGGGTATAGCTCTGCAAAATGGCGATGTTACGGCGAGGTTTTTATCTAAAGTAGATTGATTTAGATACCGCCGGTTTCAGCGACACGATGTTATAAAGTAACAATTAGGCCGGTATTCTTAACAGGGTATCGGCTTTTTTTGTGCCTGAATTGTTGGCAAGTGTTGCGGGTGGTTTTTAGTGATTGCAGAAAAATTGCAGAAAATACAGTTTTTCGCATAAAAAAAGACCCGGCAATGATAATAAGTTATTGATTTAATGGAGCCAATGACGAGAGTCGAACTCGTGACCTACTGATTACGAATCAGTTGCTCTACCAACTGAGCTACATCGGCTTTGGTGCCTATCGTACCTTAGAGTATCACTGTAAGACCATTTAAAACTTGGTTATAACTGATAGTTACCCTGATCTTTTGTTTCTTTACGGCAACCACTTTTCACAGCTCTAACTTGGCCGTTTTTTTAGCGTAACTTAACGCGCCTAATAAGGCGACCTCCGGGTTGGTGCATACTTTAACCGATATTTTCTGCAACACGGCCCGGCAACGTCCCTTTGCCAAAAAGCCGCGCATAAATTCACCTTGTTGCAGCACTGGCAGGATTTTTGCCCCTATGCCTCCGGCCAGATAAACACCGCCATAAGGCAGGCACTTTAACGCCAGGTTTCCTGATTCCGCGCCATATAACCTGCAAAACAACTTTAACGCTTCAACGCATAATGCATCGCTTCCTGCAACGCCTGCTTCGCCTATGACTGCGGCCGGGTCTCGTCCTGTCATTTGCTGTTCGGTTTCCGGGTTGGTTTGTGCGTAGTTAATGTGTTTAAGAAATTGATAAATATTGACCAGGCCTTCACCGGATATGAGCCGCTCACAGCTGATGTGCTCCGGGTATTTTTCCAGCAAGTACCTGAGCAATGCTATTTCCCGTTCATTCGTCGGTGCAAAATCGGCATGTCCGCCTTCACTGGCAATAATATGGTATGCGGCGCCATCCCATGCGATGATTGCCTCACCCAAGCCGGTTCCGGCGGCAATCACGGCAATGTTACCTTGCTGCGGTTGTGCATCGGGATTCAATTCGACAAAATTGCGCGCCGGCAAGTCCAACAAGCCCCACGCAGTTGCTTCCAGGTCATTCAACAACCAAACATTTTGAGTATTGACCCGCCCGCCAATTTCTTTACTGCTGAGTACCCACGGTAAGTTGGTTGTTTCGCAACGGCCATCGGCAATAACGCCGGCTACTCCGATGCAAACAGCTGCTATCTGCGTGCAATCTGCGTCAGTTAAAAATGCTGCTAATAACTCGGTAAACGTTTGATAGTTGGTACTGGAAAATTGCTCTTTTTTTAAGCACTTAACATCATCGCCTTCGGTCTCAAACAGTGCCAGGATAGTTTTTGTCCCCCCTACGTCGCCAGCCAGACAAATCTGCCGGAGGGAGGCGGGCATGGATAGCCCGGCATGAATCATTGCGTGCCTTCGTAGCTGTTGAATACCTTAGTGTGGTTTTCGCGATCGAAACTCATCACTTTATAAGGGTCTTTTTTATCTCCCATTTCCATTCCCGGACTACCGTTAACCATGCCGGGAACAGCAATTCCGGCAACTTTAGGCTTGGTTTTCAATAGCGTCATAATGTCATTTGCCGGCACATGGCCTTCAACAACGTAGCCATCGACGATCGCCGTGTGGCAGGAAGCCATTTCTCTGGTAACGCCGTATTTATCCTTTATAGACTGCACGTCATTGGTGACGACATCTTCTACATTGAAATTATTTTCTTTCAAATGCTCCAGCCACTTGCCGCAACAGGTACAAGTCGGGCTCCTATGAACCACGATATCAATAGGCTTGCTCTCGGCACTAGCGCCCATATTGGCAACGAGCAAACTGATTGCCAAAAAAGTTTTCGATATTCTCATAGTCGTAACCTCTTTATTGATTAGATTAAATGCTTAGGCCTGATGATAAACCCGGCTGTGCTCGTGTACGGCATCAACCATCGCTTTAACATGATCGGGATTCATATCGGGCAAAATACCGTGCCCCAGGTTGAACACATGGCCTGACCCCGAACCGTATTTATGTAAAATGGTTTTTACTTTTTCGGTGATGACTTCAGGACTGGCATACAGCGCAACCGGATCCATATTGCCCTGCAAGGCGACCTGATGCCCCACTCTGGCGCGAGCCTGTTGCATATCGGTCTGCCAATCCAGACCCAAGGCATCATAGCCGGAATCGGCCATGGCTTCCAGCCAAAGCCCACCGCCTTTGGTGAACAGGATAGTGGGGATCTGCTGCCCATCTATATTTGTTTTAAGTAACGCTCTGACTTGCTTGGCGTAGTATAAAGAAAATTCGACATAATCTTCGGTCGTTAGCATGCCGCCCCAAGTATCGAACAGCATGACCGCCTGAGCGCCCGCTTCAATCTGGGCATTCAAATAAACGGCGACTGATTGCGCCAGTTTATCCAGCATGACATGCATCAACTTGGGCTGCTCGTACATCATGCCTTTAACTTTTTGAAAGCTTTTGCTACTGCCGCCCTCAACCATATAGGTTGCCAACGTCCAGGGACTGCCGGAAAAGCCGATTAACGGTACGCTGCCTTGCAGGTTTTTTCTTATCAACCGAACCGCATCAACCACGTAACGCAAATCGGTTTCCGGGTCGGGAATCGGCAACTTATTCACATCTGCCACTGTTCTTACCGGATTGGTAAATTTAGGCCCCTCGCCTTCGGTAAAATAAAGCCCCAAACCCATGGCATCGGGAATGGTCAATATATCCGAAAACAGAATGGCCGCATCAAAATCAAAGCGCCGTAACGGCTGTAAGGTGACTTCACAGGCCAGCTCAGGATTGGTACATAGATCTAAAAAACTGCCGGCCTGCTCCCTGACTTTTCGGTATTCCGGCAAATAACGCCCCGCTTGGCGCATCATCCAAATCGGTGTGTAGTCCACAGGTTGTTTTAACAGCGCTCTAATAAAGGTATCGTTTTTTAATGCGGTCATGGATTTAATTCGTCGGGTTTAAAATTAGGGTGTTTTATCGTATGAGTGATCAATCGGTCGCTGTTACCTATGTTTTATCGAGCTATTTTTCTTACCAAGGCTCTGTGGAATTCAAAAGGTAAGGACTGCTTGGCTTTATTGGCTGATTCGGTATCGGAATATGAGCCATACTCTAAAATAAATTTTTCTTTGCCTTTGGCTATCGTTCTAATGACTCTAATATCCGGCGCCAACGCCGGATATTTTGTGAACATGTCGTCGGCAGACGATTGCTTTGATAACACCATAAGCTGCAACGTGAAATTATTTACTGTCGGTGCCGATGGCGCTTCGACTGCCAGGGATGGCGGAAGTGTCGCAACGGGTAGGGAACCAGTGCGACCGACTGCCGGAAATGGCGGAAGTGTCGCAATCGGTAGAGAACCGATGCGACCAGGCTCCACTTGCTGAGGTGCCGCAGTTTCCATGACTCGCTGTTCAGGGATTCCAGCAACTTCTACGGGCTTTTGCGGTATCTGGATTGTTTCCAGCTGATTGGGCTTAAACGGCTCCATGCTATTAACCGTTTTCTTCAATTCCGTTTGTTTTAATTTTTCTCGCGAGGCCCAAAGCCGGTCAGCCATTTTCTGCTGAGCGACATCAGATTGCTTCTTGCCCTCAACTGCCTTCACCGGCTCGGATTGGGCTTTAATTTCCGAATTCTGAGCGATAGGCGGTTCGACAGGATCAATCGTTTTACTTAGCGCCTTACTTAACTCCAACTGCTTTGATTTTTCTTGCTCGGTCCCAAGCGGCAAAGAACGCGCCGACGATGGCATGGCCGCGACGGCTCCCGGCAGTCTTGCCGCATTTTCTCCATCCCTGGAGGTCGGATCAGGAGGTAGAGCTTCTAAAGCAGGCGTTTTAGGCGATACAGATGCGATTGCCGAGGAACGAGGCGTATCACTCGTTAACGGCTTATCAACAGCCATGCTTGCTGTCTCGGGTTGTACCGCAGGGGTAACAGGCTGTTGATTATTCCTGTTTACATTGACTTCGACTGAAGGCTTTAATGCGTCTTTCGCTTCATTTGCCGGCACTGATTGCTGTTGGATAACCGGCTGAACGGGCGGCAGCGCGAGCATTGTCTGAGACTCAGGCCGTGGAGGAACAACTTCGGTATTGTCTGTTTTCTGTTCGGCTGCAGCAGGCGCTATTTCTTTTTTATCATTATCTTGTGACGACTGCATGGCCGCGACTGCTCCCGGCAGTCTTGCTGCGTTTCCTCCATCCATGGAGGTCAGATCAGGAGGTAGAGCAGTGCCGGGAGCGATTGCCGACGATAACAGCCACTGAACGCCTAAGGCTATGACGATTGCAGCTGCAACGGCAAGGACAAGTATCCATTTCAATTTTCCGCCTTGCTTGGCGCTGGAGGATAAACCGGATATCTCGGCGATAATCCTCCCCGGAACCCCGTGCGTCTCCCGGTAGATATGCGCTATCATGTTGTCGTCGATTGCTCTAAACGACAAGTTTGCGTAAGGTAAGGTTGACAAGTGCTGTAAAAAATCACCGCACTGCTTTTCTGATAAGGGAGGAATTTCAACGATATGGCAATCATCAATCGCTCTATCCGAGCCTCGTTTCACCTGCAATTCATCATGCGTTAAAGCGAAAATCACTCTTAAAACGGGATTTGCCGCTGCATATTGAATGATTGCCGCGATCAGGCCGGGGACCAATTCACCCGCATTATCAATAATTAATACGACTTGTTTATATTGGCCTGATGCTGTTGATAACGACTGAACAGACCTGCCTGGCTGAGCCTTAACCAACTGCTCCTGAACCGCCTCAAAACTTACGTCGGCATTACCCTGTATAAGGCAATACCGCCATGACTCAGTCTTGCGCTCCTGCAAAATTTTAAGCAATGTGGTTTTGCCGATACCTTCCGGGCCGCAGACAACAAGGGCCTGAGTCAGGTTTGAAAGCAGATGAACCAATAAATCAAGCTTCTGTGTTCGTTCCTTTGTTATCAAGGATTGAGCAGCCTTATTTATCTGATCAGCCGGCTGCTGTTTCACATGATAAGTAAAAGTATCATCTTCTACCATAGGTTTTAAGTGTCATCTCCAATAGGTCTTGGTCTACGTCTACAGGCAATGTTGCCGTGCCGATTTTTTGTAACAGAATCAGTCTGATCTGACCGTCTACATTTTTTTTATCTACCGCCATTAATTCCAGAAACCGGTCTGAATCGATTTGTTCCGGCGGAACTACGGGCAGCTTTACTTTTTTAAATAGTGCAATAATTCGTGCGACATCGTCTTCATTCAGCCAGCCTTTTCTTCTGGAAAGATCGGCGGCCTGACAGGTGCCGATAGCTACCGCCTCACCATGGAGATATTTACCGTAACCGGCGCCGGTTTCTATCGCATGCCCAAAAGTATGGCCTAAATTTAACGTCGCCCTGACTCCGGTTTCGGTTTCGTCTTCGGCGACAATTTCAGCTTTATTAATGCATGACTGTTCAATGGCATAAGCCAATGCCTGTTTATCTCTGGCCAATAACACGTCGACATTGTTTTCCAGCCATTCAAAGAATTCGGCATCCCTGATCAGGCCGTATTTGATCACTTCGGCCAAGCCTGCAGATAATTGACGGTCATCCAGCGTATCCAAAACATCGGCATCGGCGATAACACATTGCGGCTGATAAAAAGCGCCAATCATGTTTTTGCCCAGCGGATGATTAACGCCGGTTTTGCCTCCCACCGAAGAATCAACCTGCGCCAGCAATGTTGTGGGTATTTGCAGGAAAGGAATGCCTCGCTGATAACAGGCGGCAGCAAAACCGCCCATGTCACCAATAACACCACCGCCCAAAGCAATCAAGGTGGCATTACGGCTAAACTTGCTGGCCAGCAGCTTATCAAAAATTTGAGTTACAAAATCTAAAGTCTTGAACTGTTCGCCGTCGGGCAGTATCACTGTTTCGACAATATAGTCCTGTAAATTCTTTAAAACCGCATTTAGATACAGGGGAGCAATGGTTTCATTGGTAACCACAACAACCTGCTTGGACTTTATATGCTTTATGAATAGCTCGGACTGGCTCAATAAATCAGAGCCTATATAGATTGGGTAACTACGGTCACCTAATTCAACCAGTAATTTTTTCATATTTATTAACGCTTGTAGATCGGGTTAGCGATAGTGTGACCCGACATTTGCCGCTTCGATGTGTCGGGTTAAGCTACGCTAACCCGACCTACAACGACTGCATGGGCAGCTATTTGCTCCTGCAAATCTGCATTCACCACATCCATGTGGATTATGAGCAATGCAGAAGCAGCGTAACGGTGTGCCGAGATTTTGTTTATTAACGATTAACCGAGTTGTATTCTTCTAAAATATGGCTAACGACCTCTTTGCTTTGCATGACGCCTGTATCAATTTTAAAGTCAGCGCAAGACAAATACAGCGGCTCACGCTGTGCGAACAAGCTTTCTATCCGGTCTCTGGGGTTATCTGTTTTCAGCAACGGGCGTTGTGTATCTCTGCGTGTCCGTTCTAAAATCCTTTCTACCGAACATTGCAGGTAGACAATAAAGCCATTTTCTTTCAATAACCTGCGATTCTCCTCTCGCAAAATCGCACCGCCACCGGTAGCCAGTACGATACCCTCCATTTGCGTCAATTGCTGAATCATTTTCTGCTCCCTATCCCGGAATCCTTCCTCCCCCTCGAACTCGAATATGGTCGGAATATCTACGCCGGTTCTTTCCTCAATGGCTTTGTCACTGTCATAAAAAGGCAATTTAAGCGCTCTAGCTAACTGCCGTCCTATCGTAGTTTTTCCTGCACCCATGAGGCCAACTAAATATATATTCTCTGATCGCGTCATGACCTGCCTTATTTTGCGGGTTAAATCATTAAAAAAGGGGGCATTATGCCCCCTTTTTGCTCTAAGTAGAAGCAATCAATCGCTGGCTACATTATCTTTCATGATTTTTGGAGTAACAAAAATCAGCAATTCTTTCTTCGTTTTATTGGCTGTTGAATTTGTAAATAAAAACCCGATACCCGGTAAATCGGCGAAAAATGGGATTTTATTCTTGCCATATGATTCAGCACCTTCATAAACTCCGCCTAAAACTACCGTCTCGCCATCCTCAACGAGTACCGATGTTTTAATCTCTCTTTTATCGATCCCGGGATTGCCCGATACCGGATTGCTGGTATTGTTCGCATTGTCCTTCGTAATCAACAGATTCATAATAACCGATCCGCTGGGAGTAATCTGGGGCGTTGCATTTAATTTAAGAACCGCATCGATATAAGTAGTTGTTGCCGGTGAATTTGCCGTCGAGGGCGTCGTAACCGGAATCTGCACACCTTGCATCATAACTGCCGTGCAGCGATCCATGGTCATTACTCTGGGGTTGGATACTATTTCACCTTTCCCTTCAATTTGTAATGCCTGAAGTTCAAGATTCAACACATAATCGGCGCCTCTAGCGAGAGTCATACCCAAGGCGCCTGGAGGAGTCGCAGTCAACCCTGCCACACCCAAATCAACCAGCGAATCACTTAAAGTGCCTATTGTTCCGTCGGCATTAGGTTGAAGGTTACCGTTACCTTTGGTTCCTAGCCCTCCTACAGCAAAACTTTTGCCGCTTCCGAGACTAGCCGCCTTTGCTGCGCCAAACTTGACACCTAAATTTTCAGTAAAACTATCATCGGCAATAACAACACGCGCTTCAATCATTACCTGCCGCACAGGGACATCGAGCTTACGTATCAGTTTTTTTACCTCGTCCAAGCGTTTTGTCGTTTCTCGCACAATCAAAGTATTGGTTCTGGCATCGACAACCGCCGATCCACGGGGCGAAAGCAAACCGAACTTGTCATTATTGACCTCTGAGTCTTTTCCCCCTTGACTTGATTGCCCGGCAGTTGAAGAACCTCCAGCAGCCGAAGCCGACGATGAACTGCCGGATGAAGCCGATGAACCGCCGGATGAGGCAGCACCAGCTGCACCGGGCACTCCACAAGCGCCAAAAGCACCGGTATCTTCGCCATTCAACAAATTTCTAAAGTTCTCGGCTTTGGCGTAATTGATTTTAATATATTCAGTTACCAACGGATCTAATTGTTCGACGACTTTTTCCGTTTCCTGTTGTTTCTTTTTATAGTCCTTGATTTTGTCCAAGGGTGAAATTAACGTGACATTACCGGTCTCATACTTACCCAAATCCTTGGTCATCATAATAAAATCTAATGCTTCGTCCCAAGGCACATCATCCAGCTTTAGAGTAATCGTGCCTGTCACATCATCACCGGCCACTACATTCTGTCCGGTAAACTCGGCCAGAATAGCAATAACACTACGTATTTCAATTTCCTGAAAATTTAAAGACAATCTGTCGCCAGTATATTTGGTACGCGATCTGTCCAGCGCATCTTTCTCTTCATTACTTAAAGGACGAAACTCAACAGTCAACAATCCGTCCGCTTGAAACACGGAATAATCATAAAGTTCATTTTGCATGGCCACAGTAATTGTGGTCTGCCGGTCAGACGAGACCGTATCAATAAACTTAACAGGCGTTGCAAACTCGGAAACATCCAGCCGTTTAGCCAGACTTTCAGGTAATCGGGTATTTAAAAAGCTTATGATAACTTTCCCGTTTTGTTTCTTGGAATTAACAATGGTGTTCGGATTAGCCAGGGAAATCAGTATGCGTCCTTCACCTTTATCGCCGCGCTTGAAATCAAAGCCGCTAATATCTTGCGCAGGTATTAACGCAGCAACCACCGAATTAGTTGCCTTTGTTGGAACAGGGATGGGAGACTTTGTAACGACAGGCTTTGTAGCGGGCATCACAGCCTTTGCAGGAGTCAAAGTCAGCAGTATCTTATTGCCAACCACCTTGGTCTCAAACGGTATTGACTCAATCAGGTTAACAACGACACGGACCCTGCCCGCAGCCTCTACCACATAAACACTGCTCGCTGATCCCTGATTTATCGGGTACATCTTTTTTGCCAACGCGCTTTTTATACCGGGAAAGTCCAAAGCAATCCGTGCGGGATTATCCGTCTTAAATATTTGGGGAGTAACGGCGGGCCCCGTCATTACCATTTCAATTTGCAGCTTGTCGCCTGACTGTGTCGCGAAGTCTATGCCCGATAGCGCTAACTCTCCCGCTCTAACAGATGCAATTTGAAAGATAAGTAAGAATAGACCTAAGCCAATGTGCGCCGATAACGGTCGCCACGTTTTATTTTGTGCCCTGTGGGTATTTAACATAGCATCGCCTTGTTTATTATTCATTTTTTATCCTCAGAATCACTCTGTCAATGCTATTGAAGCGGGTTGTTCACGCCATGTTCCCGGTTTATCAGGGACTATTTCCATCAATTCAATTTTATCGCTGACTATCCGTATAATTTTTCCGTAATTTTTACCCATATAGTTCCCAACCCTGACGCGATAAATTGTGCCGTCGCTCGCTTTTACCAATCCCCACAGACTCGACTTCATGTCTATAGTTCCTACCATTCTTAGGCCATCCAAAGGAAATGCTTCCAACTCTTCCTTGCGTCGAGTGGTATCCGGCTTTATACCGCTACCCGTTGAAACATCAACACCTTCGGCCTGTTCGGGTTGTTCCAGCGGTTTAAATGGGTCACGCAGACCTTCCGGTTTAAACATAAAGGGCTCAATCACCTTGATTTCAGGCAGGGGCTTAATCGGCTCCTTAGGCCTGGCCTTAACTTCTGAGAGATAGCGATTTAAATCTGAAAAATCATCATTGCCGCAACCTGCCAGCAACGTCATAAAAACCAAGCAGCTTATCTGTAAACTTACTCGCGTACCGCTTGGCGCTAAATTACGCGCTTTACGATTATATGAATGCAAGGGGGCAGACAACCCCAAGGATGAGAGAGTGGCAGCGTAGCGATGTGGCAAAAGCACTAAAAGCGGGCGCTTTAGATGACTCATAAATAGTTGCCGAAGCGGCGGTAACTTATTGTATTCCATTACTTTTGACCTCTTTTCTTTTTGGCTACGGCAGCCTCTTCTCCACCACCTTCATTATAGGTCTTTACAGTCGCATTCATTTTCATTTCCCCTTCCTTACTTTCGGGAATAATGTTTACATCATGTACGGTAACAATTCGGGGTAACGAGGCTAAACCGCTCACAAACAAACCCAACTCTTCGTATTTCCCAATAACCTCAATACTGATTGGCAACTCTGAGTAGAAGTCCTTACGAACAGGAGCGCCCGGTTTGAATAACCTGAACTCCAGACCGCTGGCCAATCCTGTCTGGGAAATATCAATCAACAGGCTTGCAACCTCTTCTTGCGTAGGCATTTGCCGAATCATATCCTCCAGTTCCGTTTCAATTTGCGCCAATTGATCCTGATAATCCTGAAGATTGATTGATTTCTTTTGTTTCGCTTCAAATGACTGTTTTAATTCCAGCTCTTTTTTCTCAGAAGCATCAAGCACGGCTAACTGGTCAAGTGTGTCATAGTAAATCCCTGCACCGAAAACCAAGGCGCATATTATTGCAATTGTTGCCGCTTTGATGGGCAACGGCCAAGTTCCCGCCTCATTAGGGTCCCAATTAATTTCTGAAAGATTCATCATTTCCCTCCAGCCGCAGCTTGCACATTTTGATTACCCTGCTTGGCATGCAGCGTAAAATCACTTAACTGCTCAGGACTAACTTTGCTCGCGGTCTGAATCACATCAAGTGTTGGGACTTTCAACCAATCTGAGGCTTCAATGGCTCTCATAAAGGCAGAAACGCGCGCATTTGATTGCGACTTGCCCTGAAAATTAAGTTCTGTGCCCACCTGCGCGAATTTCGTGAGAAAAACTCCATCCGGTGTAACGTTGGGAAGCTCATCAAACAAATGCACAATCTCCGGACGACTTTCCTGTAGCTTCTGAATCAAGTCTATTTTGATCAGCAACTTACTTTTTTGTTCTTCAATAGTTTTTATTTTGGCAATTTTTATATCCAGTAACGCTATTTCGTCCTGTATTATTTTGTTTCTTTGTTCTTGATACGCCTTAAGTCCGTCAATATACATATGAACCCCGACGAAAATAATTGCTGTAACTAAAACAGCTACGCCAATAGCATTTATAAAATCCTGCTTTTTCTGCGCCCGCAGTTCTTCACGCCAAGGGAGTAAATTGATTTTTGCCATTAGTCAAAACTCCTCAATGCCAATCCGCATGCAATCATCATTGCAGAAGCATCATTGCTCAATGACTGAGGTTTTACTCTATTGGATAAAGCCATATTGATAAAAGGATTTGCTATAACAGTAGGCACCCCTACGGCTTGCTGAACCAATTTGTCGATGCCGGGTATTGATGCACAACCACCCGCCAGAATAAGACTATCGATGCGCCTATTCGCGCTTGATGAAACAAAAAACTGTATCGACCGCTGGATTTGCTGAACCATTGCCCGTTTAAACGGATCAAGCACATCAACGGTATAATTGTCCGGAAGTCCGCCCAGCTTTTTTGCCAAGCCGGCCTCTTCATAAGTTAATCCGTAGCGACGCTGAATCTCTTCGGTTAATTGCTTACCGCCAAAGCCCTGCTCTCTTGTGTACACGGTACGGCAATTATATAAGACATTTAAGGCGGTCATGGTTGCCCCGATATCCACAATAGCAACCGTTTGAGCCCCTACGGCATCCGGCAATTGATCAATCAACAAGGTAAAAGCATTTTCCATTGCAAAGGCTTCAACATCGACAATTTTGGCTTTTAAGCCCGCCTTTGCCAACACTTCCACTCGATCATCAATAATTTCTTTTCTCGATGCCGCGAGCAGCACATTGACCATTTCAGGGTTGTTTTCATTTTCGCCCTGGACTTCAAAATCGAAGTTAACCTCATCAAGCGAATAAGGCACATACTGGTCCGCTTCAATCATAATCTGTTCTTCCATTTCATCATCGGTTAATGAAGCGGACATTGGTATAACCTTGGTCATCACTGAAGATCCTGCAACAGCGACAGATGCTTGCTTTAACTTTGACCCGGATTGCTTTAAAGCGATTTTTATGGCATCAGCTATCACTTCAATGTTGGCTATGTTTTTATCAATAACAGCGTCTTGCGGCAAAGGTGATACAGCATAACTCTCAACCCGGTAACGAGCGCCAACCTTACTCAATTCGAGTAACTTTATAGCTGCTGTACTGATATCAATACCAAGAACTGCGCTCTGTTTCTGACTAAACCAACTCATGAACTAACCCTTGAAAAACTTGATGAATAATGTGATCGATCAATTGCAGTGCCGATCTCTCGGCAACCGCTCCCTGCGTTGCTCTACCTCCTGCATAACCCACAGGGATGTGGGGAATGCAGAGAAATGACGGGATCATTTCCTGTCCATGCAGTCGTCGGCAACCGCTCCCTGCACTGCTCCACTTACCCATCCTTGGGGTCATAGCTTCAGCTTCCATGCAGCCGCCAGCTATAACTAACGATCACAAAACTTATTTACTCGCGAAAGTATAGTAGCCTTTTTTATTTTGATGCTTAAAATGTTCAATTTATTTGCTCAACCAGTTGTTTTTTATCTCCAGCGAGAATAGTTCAGCCGGCATTTAACAAAAACGTATCTTTGATATTCTTAAAACTTAGGTTTTATCTCTATCGCACTGCTTCCCAGGATCACTTGTGACTAAAAAAACATTAAGCGGACAAATTCTAAAATGGTTTGCTATTTTTTTTATGATCATAACGTTGAGCTCAGCAATTTTCGGTTATTTTGTATACAACAAGCTTTTAGCCGATTTGCCTGATGTTAAGACCCTGCATAATGTTCAATACCAGACGCCTTTAAGTATTTACAGCAAAGATAACCTGCTGATTGCTCAATTCGGCGAGAAGAAACGCACACCGATCAATATAGAAGAAGTCCCCCAGCAACTCATTAATGCCTTCATTGCCGCAGAAGATGATAGTTTTTATGAACACCCCGGCGTAGACTTTAAAGGCCTGCTTCGAGCAGCTCTGCAACTCGCCTTAACCGGAAAGAAAAAGCAGGGCGGCAGTACCATCACCATGCAAGTTACCCGCAACTTCCTGCTTAACAGTGAAAAAACTTACACCCGTAAGTTAAAGGAAATCATGCTGGCGTTAAAAATAGAGCACGAGTATCCGAAAAACAAAATATTGGAACTTTATTTAAATCAGATTTTCATGGGGCACAGAGCCTATGGCATTGCCGCAGCGGCTCAGGTCTATTACGGAAAATCCTTATCCGAGCTGAGCCTGGCCGAACACGCCATGATTGCCGGCTTGCCTAAAGCACCGTCTATATACAATCCCATTACTAACGAGACACGGGCAGTCGAAAGGCGCAATTATGTTTTGCACCGCATGCTTGAGCTTAACCATATTACTCAGCAAGAATATGAGGACGCATCCCGGCAACCCTCTACCGCAAAAATACAGTCTGTCACACCTGAAATTTCAGCGCTTTATTTAGCCGAAATGGTGCGACAAAAAATCTTCGAACTCTATGGCGACCAAGCTTACACTTCCGGGTTCAAGGTCTATACAACAATAAACGGGACGCTGCAAACAACGGCAAATCAGGCGCTTACTAACACCTTGCATGCCTATGACGAGCGCCATGGATATCGGCGCTCACGCATTAACAAAGCCGGTGATTTCAAAGACCTCCCGGTCATCGGCGATACTTTGCCAGCCACCGTTCTACGCGTAAAAAACAATCTCGCAACGGCCAGCCTTCAAGACAGCACTCTCATTGAAATACCTTGGGTGAATATTAAATGGGCCGGCAACTCTATCGGAACTCTACTAAAAACCGGCGATATTATCCGTGTTCGTCAATTGTCGAATAATACCTGGGCTTTAACACAAGTACCTGAAGCAGAAGGAGCATTTGTTTCGTTAAATCCTGCCAACGGCGCCATTTTGGCGTTAACCGGCGGTTTCGATTTTTTCCGTAACAAATACAATCGCGCGACCCAATCAAAAAGACAGCCGGGGTCAGGCTTTAAACCTATTATTTACACCACCGCCCTTGAACAAGGTTACACCCCCGCAAGCCTTATTAACGATGCACCCATCGTCATCGACAACCCGGGTCAGGAAAACGAGTGGCGACCGGAGAATTACAGCAAGAAATTCTACGGCCCAACCAGCATCAGATCGGCTATAACCCACTCAAGAAACATTATCTCCATTCGCTTATTGAAAGAAATGGGCGTTGAAAAAGCCGTCGCAACGGCATTACGCTTTGGCTTTAATGAAGAACAAATACCTAAAACCCTTTCCCTGGCACTGGGCAGCGGCGATGCGACCCCACTGCAAATGACACGGGTTTACGCCACATTTGCTAACGGCGGCTTCCTGATTAAACCCTATTTCATCGAACGCATTGAATCCAACGAGGGCGAAATTATTTATCAGGCCAAACCTAAAATTGCCTGTCCTACCTGCGATAGTAGCCAGGAATTAAACCGTAACTACGCTCCCAGAATTATTACGCCGCAAATTTGTTTTCTGATGAATTCGTTATTAAGAGATGTCATTCAACACGGCACGGCAACAGACGCAAAAGTACTGAACAGACAAGACCTTGCCGGAAAAACAGGCACCACAAATGAGCAGCGCGACGCCTGGTTTAATGGCTATACGCAATCAAATGTGGCTACCGCATGGGTCGGATTTGATGACTTTTCGCCACTTGGAAATTCTGAAACGGGCGGCGTAGCCGCATTACCGATGTGGATAGAATTTATGCGGGTAGCCCTAAAAGATATCCCGGAAATTCCTCTTGAAATACCGGAGGGAATAGTTAAAGCGTTTATAAGTCCTGAGACCGGCTTGTTAACAGCAGCCGCAAATAAAAACGGGATATGGGAGTTTTTTCAAGCTGAACATGTGCCAACCAGATTCACATCAGGAAACTCGGCGACAGGTTCCGATCAGTCTGATGAGAACCCTACTGAAAATCTGTTTTAAAGGGTGCACGGAGCGGGTTCTAAACCCGCTCCTATCCATCAAATCAGCTTAATTGACCGTGACACTGCTTAAACTTCTTGCCTGAACCGCAAGGGCATGGATCATTGCGGCCCACTTTATTGCCATCTCTGATAAATGGCTGTTCTACAGTAGCAACTTCTTCCTGTTCTGGCGCAAGTAACGACTCTTCATAAGCGTCCAAAGCCGGTGCCTGTGCATGCTCAAAATGCATTTCCTTGGGCGCTTGCATTTGCTCATCAATAGCGTGAACGTCTTCTTCCTGTCTGACCTGAACTTTAAACAGAATCCCTATCACTTCATACTTGATATGCTCAAGCAGACTGGTAAACATTTCAAATGCTTCGCGCTTGTATTCCTGTTTGGGGTCTTTTTGCGCATAACCTCTAAAATGTATGCCCTGACGCAAGTAATCCATCGCCGCCAGATGTTCTTTCCAGCTGTTGTCGAGTACTTGCAGCATCACTGATTTTTCAAAATGCCGCAACACTTCCCTAGACATTTGTTGTTCTTTGTCTTTATGGTTTTGTTCCAGAATTCCGATAATGCGTTTACGCAATGATTCTTCCTGCAACGAGTGATCTTCAGCCAGCATTTTACGCACCGGAATTTCAACGTTAAATTCCTGATGCAAATGCTCTTCCAGCCCCTTGGTGTCCCACTGTTCAACCATAGTTTTTGGCGGAATATACTGGGTAATTACATTATTAACTACATCTTCACGTATCGCGGTAATAATGTCGGATATTTCCTCTGCCGCCATCAACTCATTACGCTGCGCATAGACAACTTTACGTTGATCATTGGCAACATCGTCATAAGCAAGGATTTCTTTACGCACATCGAAATTGCGGCCTTCAACCTTGCGCTGAGCGCTTTCAATAGAGCGGGTTACCCAAGGATGTTCAATGGCTTCACCATTACCCATACCTAATTTCTGCATTAAACTCGCAACGCGATCCGACGCAAAAATACGCATTAAATCATCTTGCAGCGACAGATAGAAACGGGTTGAACCGGGATCGCCCTGACGACCCGACCGGCCTCTTAACTGATTGTCGATACGACGCGATTCATGACGTTCCGAACCAATGACATGCAAACCGCCGGTGGCGATAACCTGCTCGTGTCTGTCCAACCAAGCGCCACGCACTTGATCCTTATCGGCCTCACCGGCATCTTCGCCTAATGCCGCCAGTTCCGCGTCCAGATTACCGCCGAGCACAATATCGGTACCCCGTCCCGCCATGTTGGTCGCGATAGTCACCGCTCCCGGCATACCGGCCTGTTCAATGATATGGGCTTCGCGTTCGTGTTGCTTGGCGTTAAGCACTTCGTGTTTAATGCCCTGCTTTTGCAATAATGCGGACAGCCGCTCGGAGTTTTCAATCGATGTGGTTCCCACCAATACCGGTTGTCCTCGGCTAACGCACTCTTTAATATCATCGGCAACGGCGATGTATTTCTCGTCGGTGGTCAGGAAGACTACGTCGCCAAAATCCTTGCGGATCATGTTGCGATGCGTAGGAATAACCACAACCTCAAGGCCGTAAATCTTGTTCAGTTCGAATGCTTCGGTATCCGCAGTACCGGTCATACCGGACAGTTTTTCATATAAGCGGAAATAGTTCTGGAAAGTAATCGAGGCCAGCGTCTGGTTTTCATTTTGAATGGCGACATTCTCTTTCGCTTCAATCGCCTGATGCAATCCTTCAGACCAGCGCCGTCCCGGCATAACCCGGCCGGTAAATTCATCGACGATAATCACTTCATTATTGGCAACGATATAATCGACATCTTTTTTGAATAAAACATGACCCCGCAATGAAGCGGTCAGATAATGCATCAAGCGAATATTGGTCGCGTCATACAAGCTGCTTCCTTCCGCCATCAAGCCATGTTCGACCATTAAACGCTCAACCCGTTCGTGGCCTTCTTCGGTCAGATACAACTGGCGTACTTTTTCATCGACTGAATAGTCACCCGGTTCGCCTTCTTTTTCCTGTTTGGTCAGGAAAGGGATGATCTTATTGACTTTGATATATATTTCGGTGCTTTCTTCGGTAGGTCCGGAAATAATCAGCGGCGTTCTCGCCTCATCGATAAGAATCGAATCAACCTCATCAACAATAGCAAAACTTAAATCCCTCTGGACTTTCTGCTCCAGGCTAAAAGCCATATTGTCGCGTAGATAATCAAACCCGAATTCGTTATTGGTGCCGTAAGTAATGTCTGACGCATAAGCTTCGCGCCGTGCTTCACTGTCCATCTGACTGATAATCACGCCGGTCGACAAACCCAAGAAACCGTAAAGCCTGCCCATCCATTCGGAGTCGCGCTTGGCCAGATAGTCATTAACCGTAACGACATGCACGCCGCGCCTTGGCAAGGCGTTCAAATAGGCCGCCAGAGTTGCCATCAGGGTCTTACCTTCACCGGTTTTCATTTCGGCAATTTTGCCGTCATGAAGGATCATGCCGCCGATCAATTGCACATCAAAATGACGCATACCGAAGACTCGCGTCGATGCTTCCCTGACTGTTGCAAACGCTTCTGGAAGCAGATTGTCCAGTTTTTCACCTTGCGCCAGACGATCACGAAATTCCTGCGTTTTTGCTTTTAACGCATCATCAGATAATTTCTCGTAATCAGAAGCCAGAGCATTGATCTTTTTGACCAATGATCTTTTCTTCTTTATCAGCCTGTCATTACGGCTCCCTATAACAAATCTAACCAACTTACCCAGCATGTTTTTTTCCGGTATGAATTTAGTAAATGATTGAATAAAACCATGAGATTATATACTGTCTACTGTTTTAGTGACAGTTAAAAACACTCTTTATCCCCTTGACAAAAGGCTTCAATATTAACAAAGAGCACTTAAAAATCACTATCAAAGGTTTCGTTCAGGGACTTGGCTTTCGCCCGTTTATTGTTCGCCTTGCCCGGCAACACCAACAAAAAGGCTGGATTGCCAACACCAACAGCGGCGTAACTATCGACATTGAAGGCCTGCCCGAACACCAGCAAGACTTTATTGACGGCCTGAATAATCAACTGCCGCCTTTTGCAAAAATCGACTCACTAACCATAATCCAATTGCCTCAAGCCGACTTTGATGATTTCCGGATTAAAGCCAGCACGGCTGACGGCACACAATCCGCCTTTGTTCTGCCCGACATAGCCACCTGCCCTGATTGTATCAGTGATATTTCCGATCCTACCAGCCGTTATTATCACTACCCGTTTACCAGCTGTTGCCATTGCGGACCACGCTACAGCATTATGACCCGGCAACCTTATGATCGCAGCCGAACCGGCATGGCGGCATTCACTATCTGCCGCGACTGCGGACAGGACTACCAAGCTATAGATAACCGGCGGTTTCACGCCCAAACTATCGCCTGCCCAAACTGCGGCCCCGGCTTAAGCTTGCTTGATGAATCGGGAAACCTGTTAGCCGAAAAACACGACGCACTGCGTGCCGCAATCGGTCAGTTACGCGCCGGAAAAATTGTTGCCGTTAAAGGTATAGGCGGCTATCAATTATTGGCCGATGCCACAAATCAGCAAGCTGTCGAACGCCTTAGACTGCGCAAGCATCGCCCGCAAAAGCCCTTTGCACTGATGGTCGCCAATCTGGCGACTGCGCAACAGCTTTGCATGATCGGCGCACTTGAACAACAAGCACTGAGTTCTGCGGCCGCACCCATTGTGCTGTTAAACCACCGTGATAGTGGCGAAGAATTGATTAACCCCGAGGCCAATAAATTCGCCCCCGCATCTGCGGTTGCACCCGGCAGCAACCTGCTCGGCATCATGCTGCCTTATTCGCCGCTGCACCACCTTTTACTTAATAAAGACATCGTCGCGAAACCGCTCTACATGCTGGTCGCAACCAGCGGCAACCGCCAGAATGAACCCATATGCATCACCGAGCGCCAGGCATTAACAAGACTTGCCGGCATTGCCGATTATTTCCTAACCCATAACCGACCCATCCTCCGTCCGCTCGATGATTCTGTCGTCCGGTTCATCAACGGCAAAATCACCGTATTGCGCAGAGCCAGAGGCTACACCCCCCTACCCATTACCTTAAAAACAGCAATACCCGACACACTGGCCGTAGGCGGTCAGTTAAAAAACACTATCGCTATCAGTCATGGGCCGCATATCATTCTGAGCCAGCATCTGGGGGATCTTGATTCAGAAGCAACTCAGCAACAGTTCCAATCTACCCTAACAGACTTACAGGATTTTTATCAAACCGCCCCGACACGCATCATGCACGACCTGCATAGCGGCTATGTCAGCAGCCGGTTTGCAGCCAATTCAGGCACGCAAACCGGGCCTGTACAACATCACTATGCTCATACCCTATCCTGCATGGCCGAACACGGCCTAGAACCGCCTGCATTAGGCATTTCCTGGGATGGCTCGGGACTGGGCACCGACAACACACTGTGGGGCGGCGAGTTTTTGCTTATTAACCGGCAAGGCTTTGAGCGCTACGCCCACTTTGCCCCGTTTTCATTGCCCGGCGGACATAAAGCCATACAGGAACCCAGGCGCGCGGCACTAGGCCTGCTTTACGAAATCGTTGCCGACGATTGCATGGATGCAGGAGGTAGAGCATCGCAGGGAGCGGCTGCCGAAGTAGAATCACGTCTGGAACAGCGATCGAGAGCAATGCATGGAGCAATTGCCGACAGCGTCTTTGATCGCAAAGACCTGCCCTTTTCCGCGCAGGAATTAAAATTATTACAATCGGCCTTAACCCGCCAACTCAACTGTCCACGCACCACCAGCGTCGGGCGCCTATTTGATGCGGTCGCCAGCTTGCTGGGACTATGCCATATCAATCACTATGAAGGCCAAGCGGCAATGGCACTGGAAATGAGCGCGGCATCAAGCGCATCCGGCCAACATTATGACTTCCACCTCAAGCACGAAACAGTCATCGTTATCGACTGGAAAATTACTCTGAAACAGCTCTTGGACGATATACCGCACAACCCGGTTGAATTAATCGCCTGCAAGTTTCACAACACCTTGGCCGAAATCATATTGGCCATAGCCCGGCGAGCCGGGCAAAAAACAGTTATCCTGAGCGGCGGCTGCTTTCAAAATGCTTATCTCACGACAAACGCAGCCAAGAGACTAAAGAGCTCGGGCTTTGAGGTATACTGCAATGAAAAGATTCCCCCAAACGACGGCGGACTGGCTCTTGGTCAGTTGTATGCCGCAAAATATATAGGATAACTTATGTGCCTGGCCATACCCGGACAAATTATCAGCTTGTCTGACCACAGCGATTCTCTGGCGCGTACCGGGCGCGTTAACTTTTCCGGCATCAGCAAAGACATCAGCCTGGCCTACGTGCCTGAAGCCAAAATCAACGATTATGTCATCGTTCATGCAGGTTTCGCCCTCTCCATTCTGGATGAAACAGAAGCTAAGGCCAGCCTGCAAGCGTTCCAGGATTTAGCGGATTTCGAGTCTACGTTATGACAAATTTGCCCGGAACAACCAACAGAGCACCACGAGGCGCTGAACAGGAGAGTCGTACATGAATTATCTGGACGAATTTCGCGATCCGGCAACCGCAAAGAAAATAATCGCCGCGATAAAATCCATCACCACACAGCCATGGAACATCATGGAAGTCTGCGGAGGCCAGACCCATAGCATTATTAAATATGGCATTGATCAGTTGCTGCCTGATGAAATCAACCTGATCCACGGCCCCGGCTGTCCGGTTTGCGTTACGCCGCTAGCTTATATCGATAAGGCGCTGGCGATTGCCGCGCAACCTGAGGTGATTTTCTGTTCTTTTGGTGACATGCTGCGCGTCCCCGGTTCGCATCATGATTTACTCAGCCTGAAAGCACAAGGCGCCGATATCCGTATCGTTTATTCGCCGCTGGATGCGCTGAGTCTCGCCAAGACCCATCCCGACAAACAGGTGGTCTTTTTCGGGGTAGGCTTTGAAACCACCGCCCCGACCACGGCCTTAGCCGCTTATCAGGCCAAACAACAAAAGCTGAACAACTTTTCGCTGCTGATTTGCCACGTCCGCGTGCCGCCAGTGATACAGGCGCTGCTCGATTCGCCCGGCACTCAGGTACAGGGTTTTTTGGGCGCAGGCCATGTCTGCTCGATTATGGGTTACCACGAATATCTGCCGCTATCCGCACAACATAAAATCCCTATCGTTATCACAGGTTTTGAACCGGTCGATATTCTGCACGGGCTGTATCTGTGCATCAAACAACTGGAAGAAAAGCGTTACCAGGTTGAAAACGAATACAGCCGCGTGGTTAAGGAGCAAGGCAATCAGCCCGCGCAACAGCTGATAAGCCAAGTATTTGATATCGTCAATCAAAGCTGGCGCGGCTTGGGCGAAATCGCCGCCAGCGGTCTGGCACTCAATGCCGAATACAACGACTGGAATGCCGAGCAGCGCTTTGCAGTCACCGCCATTAACACGCAGGAGCCTGCCGCCTGCCGTAGCGGGGAAGTGTTACAAGGCTTGATCAAACCCGCGCAATGCGCTGAATTCGGCACGACTTGCACCCCCGAACACCCGCTGGGCGCCACCATGGTTTCCTCCGAAGGTGCGTGCGCCGCTTATTACCGCTACCGTCGCCATCAACATGTCTGATTTAAAACTGAACTGTCCCCTGCCCTTGCAATACGAGCAAATCGTCATGGCTCATGGCGGCGGCGGCCGCCTGATGCAGCAATTGCTGGACAGGATTATCCAACCGGTATTTAGCAACCCCCTGCTAAACCAGAAACACGACAGCGCTGTGTTAAACATCAACGGCTCCAAGTTGGCCTTCACCACCGATTCCTATGTGGTCAAGCCGCTGTTTTTTTCCGGCGGCGACATCGGCAAGATGGCGGTATGCGGGACGCTGAACGATTTGGCCATGAGCGGCGCCTTACCGTTATATCTGAGTTGCGCACTGATTATTGAAGAAGGTTTCGCAATTAAAGACCTGCAACGCATCGTCGAATCCATGCAGCACACTGCGCAACAGGCCGGAGTGTCGATAGTGACCGGCGACACCAAAGTGGTCGATCATGGTAGCGGCGACGGCGTTTATATCAATACCGCGGGCATCGGAATCATCGACGCAAACGTCAATGTTTCACCCGCCAACATTCAAGTCGGCGACAGCATTATCATTAACAGCGATATAGCGCGGCACGGCATTGCGATCATGCTTGAGCGCGAAGGCATGAACTTTGACAGCAGCATAGCCAGCGACTGCGCCGACCTGTCCGGCCTGGTTCTGGATTTGCTTCAAAACGGCATTGAAATCCACTGCATGCGCGATTTAACGCGCGGCGGCTTGGCCAGTGGCCTGATAGAACTGGCCGCCACTTCGCACCATGCTATCGAAATCAACGAAACGGCATTGCCGATACATCAGGATGTCAGCAGCGCCTGTGAAATTTTAGGCTTTGATCCGCTGTACATCGCCAACGAGGGTTGTTTTGCGCTGTTTGTACCCGAAGCGCAAACCGCACAAACCCTGAGTGCACTACACCGACATCCATTGGGCAAACAGGCCTGTCAAATCGGCAAAGTTAAAGCGACACACCCGAGAGGCACGGTTACCCTGCAAACGGCAATGGGCATCAGCCGGGTTCTGGATTTACTGAGCGGAGAACAGTTACCGAGAATATGCTGATTAATCTTGAATGGTGCCCACAGTCCTGCAGGCTCGAATAAGCTGGTTTGAACGGCAGCGAAAACCGGCTTTCCTGGTAAACGTTGCGCGCAACGCAAGGATTCCGGGTGAATATCGATCAGCATAAACACCACCTGCTGCGCTGAAAATACCGCCACAAGGGGCAAAAGAGCCACAACCGGCTACTGGACTCGTACCGGACGATCGTCGGGCGACGCATCCTGCACTGCTGCCAGCACCTTTAATAAAAGCGGCGCTACGGAATACTTCGCGAGGAGCACAAAGGGCCGCCCACCAAGGGCGAAAACGCCTTGCCGCTATCGAGCAGGATTGTCCCTCGCCCAAATTTACCTCCGACTCCAGCTTCAAAATCGTGCGTTTTTCAAGAAAAACTCTTAAATCACTAATACGCGGACTCAAGTCAGCCAGGTTTTTTTCAGGATCGAGAATACCTTGCGCTATTCTCTTGAGGTTTTCTATACCCTGCTTGTTCATTAGTACCCGAACCATTCAGTGGCGGGATAACGTGTTCTGGCGAGAGCGTCATCAATAACCTCTTTTAAAATATAACGGCAAAAGTTGTCTGATTCGCTTACTGACAGGCATAAAAAAACCGTAGCTCCCGAAAGAGCTACGGTTTTTTTGTACGCAATTAGATGAGTGTTACTTCTTCTGCTTGCGGACCTTTTTGTCCTTGAGTGACAGTAAACTGTACTTTCTGCCCTTCATCAAGAGATTTAAAGCCTGAGCTGTTAATGTTACGAAAGTGAACAAAAACATCCGGGCCATTTTCTTGCTGAATAAAACCAAAGCCTTTTTCAGCGTTAAACCATTTAACTGTACCTGTAGTCATTTAGTGTAATCCTATTTGTAGTAATTGAAGCCTTATTAAAGGCTGATGGAGCTGGGAAATTAGAGAATTACTTAATGATAACAGGACGAACAATTACATGAAGAACTTCGTAAAGATAAGCATAACGGTAAAACTATTTCAAGCTGAGCGCATTCTATAGACACCCTCTGGTAATGTCAAGCCTGCTCTTTCAGTTTCCCGATGCCTTGGCGCCAATGGCATATAACTTAAAAAAGCCAAGTTTATGAGCAATATTAAAAACAATCCGGACGATTATCCTTAATTAAAGATTGACACGATTAACTGATAAACGTATTCAACGCCGAATGACAACTCTCACTTTAAATTTTAACCTTTTACATTACTTATATGAATGGTTTGTGAATTTAATGCATCAAATAAGGAAACAATCCATCTACTCTCGGTGCTATTGTCAACAATAGCGTCCTTAACTATAGTTAAGTCGTAATTTAAAAAACTTTCAACTTTATACGAGGATTTACTCATGAACGATTTTTACAAAGACATTTTAACCGGAACGGTATTTATAACAGGCCTATTGGGCTTTATTTCCGGTGAATTCATCATCTCATCCGCACTATTCGCCACTTCAGCTATTGCCAGCAACATTAACCTGAACCGTAAAAGAGGTAAAGCCGGACAATTGTCATGCGAATGACCTACCTTGACTGCTTAATCATGCAACTTGAAGACTTTCAAGGCTTAACGGCCTTGAAAGTCTTTTAAGCTTCTTTTACTGCACACTTCGCTTTAGCCCTACCGAGTTATTACTGCGACTTCCGTCGAAATTCACCCCCGTTACATCATCTGCCTCAACCAAATCTAAAATCAGCCTTGATATACATCCATAGTCAGGATGATAAACATACCGGAATACTTTAGAAGCCTAAAAGCCGATTAACCGCTTTATAGTAAAAGCTTGTTACCGGAACAGTAACTGTGCGCATATGCTTGCTATCTTAATGTTAAATATTTACTCACCAACAGCCGAATACCCGCCCAAAATCATTCATCTTTATACGCGCGGTTTTTGCGAAAAAATTTTGCAGTGAAATAAATTTCGAAATGGTGGGTATAGCTGACGTGCCGGAGTTGTTAAGTATATAGCGAGTAGAAATAAATAATTGAAATGGTGATATTTGAACTGATAAGGCGATTAGCGACGTCTTTCAACCGCCAATTTTCGCCAAATTGTTTTTTGATTTTTTATTTTTTGCTTTAAAATCAATTATTTAAATGGCGGAGAGAGAGGGGTTCGAACCCTCGATACGTTGCCGTATACACACTTTCCAGGCGTGCGCCTTCGACCACTCGGCCATCTCTCCTATATTCGGCTTCCCTAGATCACAGGAAGCCGCTTAGAATAATCGATATTGCGTTAAAGCGCAATGCCCGTTCGCTTACGACTCCACGAACAGGGAGGCAGAGCAACGCACGAAACAGTCACCGAAAGCGTCTATGTTGTTAACCACTACTCTCTTCGGTCAACGCTTCCAACTCATCCCACCGTTTGTAAACTTGTTCCACTTTTTCATCGATCCGTTTCAGCTCATCCAGGGTCTTGGCAACGACAGCTTGATCTTTTTTGTAGAACTCAGGCGCACTGATTTGCTGATTTAATTCCGCTTGCCTGGCTTCCAGCTCACCGATCAGTTCCGGCAACTTATCCAGTTCCTGCTGCTCTTTAAAGCTTAGTTTTTTTTTCGTTCCGGTACGCGCGGGAGGCTGAGTCGCCGGTTTTTCCTGCTTGGTTACCTTGACATTTTCGGCCTGTTTCGCCTGCTTGACATGGTTCATCCAGTCGGTATAGCCGCCGACAAACTCATCGACTTCACCCGAACCGTCAAGCACAAAGACGCTGGTTACCACATTGTCCAGAAAAGCCCGGTCATGACTCACCAGCAACAAGGTGCCGTCGAAGTCGACCAATTTTTCTTCCAGCAGTTCCAATGTTTCCAAATCCAGGTCATTGGTCGGCTCATCCATGATGATCAGATTGGAAGGCTTGGTAAACAACCTCGCCAGCAACAAGCGGTTTTTCTCGCCGCCCGATAAACTCTTTACCGGAGAACGCGCTCTGGCCGGAGCAAACAGGAAGTCACCCAGATACGACATCACATGCCGTTGATTACCGGCGATTTCGACAAAATCATTACCGTCGGCGACGGTCTCGGCAACGGTCATGTTCGGATCGAGCTGGTCGCGTAACTGGTCGAAGTAGGCTATTTCAAGCTTGGTACCCTGTTCAACCGTGCCGCTGTTTGGCTCCAACTGCTTTAACAGCAATTTTAACAAGGTCGATTTGCCGGCGCCGTTAGGGCCAATCAGGCCGATTTTGTCGCCGCGCTGAATCAACGTGGAAAAATGCTTAACAATCGGCCTGTCCTCATAACCAAAGCTAATATCGTTAACTTCGACTACTTTTTTACCGGAGGCGTCGCCTCTCTCCAGAGACATCTTGCTGGTGCCCTGGGTGTTGCGGCGCTGGGAACGTTCATTACGCAATTTCTCCAGCGCCCTGACCCGGCCTTCATTGCGGGTACGCCTGGCTTTTACGCCCTGCCTGATCCAGACTTCTTCATCGGCCAGCTTCTTGTCAAACTCGGCGTTTTGATTGGCTTCGTCCTCAAGGGCTGCGGCTTTGCGGGTCAGGTAATCATCATAACTGCCCTGCCAGGACACCAGATTACCACGATCCAGATCGATAATCCGGGTTGCCAGTTTTTGCAGAAACGACCGGTCGTGGGTCACAAACAACACTGCACCCTGAAAATTCAGCAGCTGATCTTCCAGCCAGGTAATACTTTCAAAATCCAGATGATTGGTCGGCTCATCGAGCAGTAACACTTCCGGCTCTATCACCAAGGCTCTGGCCAAAGCTACGCGCCGTTTCCAACCGCCTGACAAGCCGCTGATCTTTAATTCGCCGGGCAAATCCAACTTGCTTAAGGTGCTTTCAACCCGTTGCTGAAAATGCCAGCCGTTGTGGGCTTCGAGTTTGTGCTGCAAATCGCCCAGCTCATTCAAGGCCTTGTCATCATCGTAGTCCATGGTTAGCGTCATCGCATGATAACGGGTAATCCACTCGCCCAGCTCGCCCAAACCACCGGCAACGGCATCATAGATGGTCGCATCATCAGGCAAATCAGGCGTTTGCTCCAGCCATGCCAGTTTTAATTCCGGTTGCCGCCAGATGTCGCCGTGATCGGCCTGAATATTCCCGGCAATGATCTTCATCAAGGTTGATTTACCCTCGCCGTTACGGCCTAACAAGCCTACCCGTTCCCCGGCATCCAGCTGAAAGTCGGAGTTTTTCAATAAAGCGTGAGTTCCAAAAGCGATGGAAACGTTGGTCAATCGTAATAAGGGCATTTTAAAGTTCTTTATGTTGTAAATAGCGTCGTAATAAATCCAGTGCCAGTAACGCCGCCTGATTTTGCTTGCGCTTGATAGGACCTGCCACTGAATGGGTGGTTTGATGAAATCCATCTCCAGTCAGCAGCGTATTATATAGAATAATGGACTGGTCTTTATCGTGAAATGTTTTATTGTCTCCGGCATAGAGCTGAACCAGCACAAAATCGGCGGTACCGGTCTTTTGTATTTCGCTGGCGATGGCCTGTGCAGTTGCGATCAAATCATTGGCCTTAACCGTAACCGCGAGTTTTTGGCCTAACCTTTCCAGAGATTGTTCATAGCGCGTTTCCAGCAACCATTGAAAGCCTATGCACTTGGCCGCCAACAAGCCTTGGCTGGCTGTTTCGACTACGGCCAGAGTATGCCTGCCGACAGTCATCAGTTGATCAATCACAGACACCAGATCGCCACTTGCCGACCCGAAACCGTCAATGGCAAAAACATGATCGCCAAGCTCTCCTGCAACTTTAGACACCAACCCGGTCATGGCTGTTTCAGGATAATCATGCGGAAACAGCAATTTGGTTTGTACATCGTCCGGGCTTGCACGAAAACCAAGCTGTACTTGAGCCGGGATTTCAATCGTACCGATACGCTCCTGAATGGCCGATTCGCCTACACCTAGCGTTTTGATAGTGATTAACTTTCCGGGTCGCAATAAAAACCGGCTTGCCAGCGTCGGCCGGATGGTTTCCAAAAACAAATGCCGCATTTCAAAAGGTACGCCGGGTACGAAGGCAAACCAGCAACGCCCGGCTTGCAGTGAAAAGCCCGGCGCAGTGCCCCAGTCATTATCAATACGTTCAGCACCCTTCGGAAACAGCGCCTGTTTGCGGTTTGCCTCGGGCATGTCCCGGTTTCTGAGCGTAAAGAACCGCTTGATCTGCTCAAAAGCAACGGCGTCGAATTCCAGCGACAGACCGAACGCTTTCACGACAGCCTCGGCGGTCAAATCATCGCTGGTAGGTCCCAGTCCGCCAGTGCAAATACAGCAATCTGCACGCACTGAAATTTCCCGCAACAAGGTTGCCAAATCATCAAGCTTGTCGCCCACGGCGGTATGCCGCGTTACGGTAAAACCCATGGTTACGACTTGCTCCGACAGCCAAGCCGCATTGGTATCGACGGTTTGTCCGGTAACGACTTCTTCGCCTTGCGAAAAGATTTCTAGCGTTGGATTCATGTTGGAAAATTCTTCGGTTAAAGGGTAGCTTTAATAAGTTGTAGGATAAAGATTTTAGTTCATCAGCACGTTATGCCAGAACGGCAATGTAATCAGGCTTACTGCCGTTGTTACCGTGACCGCCATCGCGTACAACGAACTATCCAGCCGGTAGCGGTCACAAAAAACAAGGCCCAGCACCATGCACGGCATGGCCAGATCAAGCACTGCCGCCGCCCTGTATTCGCCGTTTATAGGCAAAAACCCGACCATAACCATTGCAAACAACGGCATCAACGCCATTTTAATGATTATAACGAGGATAACATAAGGGATATTACGAACAGTTACCGCCTTCCAACTTAAGGCCAGCCCCAGAGAAAACAGCATCAGCGGTACGACTGCGGCGGATAATCTTTGCAATACGCCAAAAAGCCAATCAGGGGCAGCGAAGCCGTTAACGTTTAGCATAACGGCAATCGCCGCCGCCCAGAATGGCGGCACATTAAAAAATAACCACAATGATCTGGACTTTTCCGCGCTATCTTCTCCATAGTGCCGCGCCACTATAACACCGGCGGTAAACAATAACGGCGTGGCAGCAAACAAATCCATCTGTATGGCCACCGATCTGGCCCAATTACCAAAAGTTTGCTCTAAAACAGGCAAGCCCAGATACGTCACGTTGGGAAATGCTGCCGCCAGTATCATAGCTCCCATGCGTCGGCCTTCAAAGTTGAACAATGCGCCAACCGTCCAGAGGCAAAGCATCGCAAAAACGATACTACCCATCCCCAGCAAGGCATACTGAAACGAATGCAAACCTATATCAGCAGACCATAAGACCTCCAGAACCATGGCCGGCAGCAGCAAATAATAGACTACCGTGGTCAGTACCCGCCGCGTTTGCTCAGCTGACAAGCCCGCCGGTTTTGCAATGCGCCATCCTGCTCCGCACACTATTATCAAGGTCATTTGTATTAATGTTGAGTTCATAATCCCGGACTATTGTGACAATAGTGAATTTTAACATTCACCGTTAAAACAAGTTCCGGTAATATATATCGTCTTATTATTGGGAGCGTTTAAGTGCGTCTACTTTCAAAGTATTGCCGACTCGGTGTTTTTTTATTGATCGCCAGCCCTTTTGCCGTTGCGGAAACCGATGTTATCTCGCCTAAAGATGCTGCAACAATGCGCGTCACGAACAAAGCAGTGATTGTCGATGTGCGTGAAAATGGCGACTGGAATGAACACCATATCCACGGTGCCATTCATATTCCGTTGAGCCAATTAAATGAACGGCTACCGGAACTTGAAGCTTATAAAAACCGTCCGGTCATCACACAATGCCAAGCCGGCCTGCGCTCCGCACAAGCCCAGCTGATATTAAAGGCGGCTGGGTTTTCCAAGGTTTACTTAATGAACGGCGGAATACAGGCTTGGCATCAACAAGGCTTGGTGACTGAATAAGCCGCATTCTCTCAATCGCGAACAATGATGGGCTTCGTACCTCAGCCCATCCTACAGAATCTTTTATTTTTAACTTCTACCTTTAAATATGTCTCAATCATTTATCTCAACCAAGCCCATCCCCGTCCGCGAACGCTTAATTATGGCGCTTGATGTCCCCAGCATCCCAGAAGCCCAGGCTTTAGTGGAAGAACTAGGCGATTCGGTAATATTTTACAAAGTCGGCATGGAATTGTTTATGTCCGGCGATTATTTCGGTTTTATTGAATGGTTAAAACAGCAAAATAAAAAAATCTTTGTCGACCTGAAGTTTTTTGATGTTCCCGCTACTGTGGGCCGGGCCATTAAGGCATTGAGCAGTAAAGGGGTTGATCTTGCCACCATTCACGGCAACGATGCGATTATGGAAGCCGCCGCCAAGGAAAAAGGTGATCTTAAAGTACTGGCCGTAACCGCATTAACCAGTTTGGATCGCGGCGACCTTGATGATTTAGGCTTTGCCTGCGATGTACGCGAGTTGGTTTTATCCCGCGCCAAGCGTGCTTTGCAAATCGGCTGCGACGGCATTGTTTCATCCGGGCTCGAAGTCGCCATGCTGAGAGAAGAGCTCGATCATAAACTGCTCGTCATCACGCCGGGCATCCGGCCTGTTGACAACCGCGAAGAGGACGATCAAAAACGGGTTGTCAGTGTGGAAATGGCTTTTCAAAATGGCGCTGATTATATCGTTGTCGGCAGACCTATACGTGACGCTGAAAACCGTAAAGCGATGGCTGAGAAAATTCAGGGACAAATTCTTTCACAATTTCAATAGATTCCAATCAAAAAAGGACGACCATCCGTTCGCCCTACTCTTTTTTATAATAATGCCTTGCGACTATGGAATTTGATCTCGCCTTTACTACCTCATATCTGGTCGCCTTAACGATGGGATTATTCAGCAGCATGCACTGTATCGGCATGTGCGGTTCCATTATCGGAACCTTGACCTTAAGCCTCAGTCCGGAAATACGGAACCAAAAAAACCGGCTGTTTCCCTTTGTGTTTAATTACAACATTGGTCGCATTACCAGTTACACAATAGCCGGCGCATTAGCGGGCGTTATTGAAGCATTAATCACCCTCCCCATGGATGAAATCAGCGGACATAGACTGCTGCAATTACTGTCCGCAGCCATCATGACGGGTGCGGGGCTCTATATAGCCGGTTGGTTCCCCCGCTTTGCCTATATTGAAAAAATCGGCCTGCGTTTCTGGAAAAAAATAGAGCCTTTTGGCCGTAAATTGATCCCGGTAAAAAACCGCAGCCAAGCTTATCTATTCGGCATGGTTTGGGGATGGTTGCCGTGCGGCTTGGTCTATTCGGCTTTGGCGCTTGCAGCAACCGCAGGTAACATCAGCCAAAGCGCACTGACCATGCTGTTTTTCGGATTGGGAACTTTACCTGCGGTCATGGGAGTCGGTATAATGACCGGCATTCTAACAAGGTTATCCAGAATGCAACGCTTCAAACAGGCTATCGGCCTGTTCATGATCGCACTTGCTCTGTTGGCGGCCCTGCCCTGGCTTAATCCCATGGCGATTACAACACATATGGCACTACATTAAGAGGTATCTATGGATCATTTTAACGCGATCATCGGTCAATCTCCTGCATTGGATTCCTTAATTCGTAGCGCCAGAATTGTTGCCGCTACCGATGTCACTGTATTGCTTAAGGGTGAAACAGGCACCGGCAAGGAAGTACTCGCTACTGCCATTCAGCAAGCCAGTGCTCGTGCCAATAAGGCCTTTATTACCTTGAATTGCGCAGCATTACCTGAAAGCCTGATCGAATCGGAATTGTTCGGCCATAAAAAAGGCTCGTTTACGGGAGCCTCAGCCGATAAGCAAGGGCTTTTACAGGCCGCTGACGGCGGCACCCTGTTTCTTGATGAGATCAATTCCTTACCACTGTCGATTCAGGCAAAATTATTACGCTTTCTTGAATCCGGCGAATGCCTTGCCGTCGGTGAAGTCAAGCCTTACAAAGTCGATGTGCGCGTTATTTCTGCAACTAACGCCGACCTACACAAGCAAATCGAAACCAGCCAATTCAGATCGGATTTGTATTTTCGTTTGAATGTTGTGCCTTTAGAACTACCGCCGTTGGCGCAACGCACAGAAGATATTGAATCGCTGATCAAGCATTTCCTGGCCTTATTTGAAAATGCACATACACTGACCGCGCCCAAATTCAGCAAGCAGGCGTTAAAAACACTGAAAGCCTACCCATGGCCGGGCAATATTCGCGAATTACGTAATCTATGCGAAAGACTCAGCATTTTATTGGCCGGTAGAGTCATCGAACCGGAAAATCTTCCATCTGAATTCACAACCAAGTATACCGGCAATACGCCTGCGACAACGGATTTCACGCTACCTGAAAACGGTCTGCAATTGGATACGCTAGAGGCCAATTTAATACATCAGGCCCTGAACCGCACCAAAGGCAACCGCAGCAAGTCCGCAAAACTACTAGGCATTTCCCGCGATACCTTGCTTTACCGTATGCAAAAACACGGCTTTGCAACGCCGCATTAATCTGAATTATTTAACGCCTTCTTATCCACTGAGCGGTAACATTGTCACTTTTCCCGTGAGCGCGAAATATCGCTAATTGCGCCAATTTGCCAAGCTCATCCTTGCCGCTGGCGGACTGAGCCAATTGTAAAAATTCCGGTTGCTTTACATATTCCCAGAAACCGTCACTGCAAAGCATAAAAGTCTCGCCTTTTTTCATGGCCGGATACAGATTAATCTCCACCTCCTGCGCTTTCAAGATATTGATGCTGCGTGTTAACTGATTTTGCTCCGGATGCAGTGCCATCTCCTGTTCGGTAATTTTTCCTTCATTCACTAATTGTTGCGGGATTGAATGGTCCCGAGTTCGCCACAAAATCTGCTGGGGGTTCATCCTGTATATCCGCGAATCACCGCAATGAGCGGTCAATACTCGCTGCTCATCCATGTAAAGAATTGCGCAGGTAGTATGCGCATCATTACCTGATTTATCGAAAGCAAATAGCCTTTTCATTTCGTTAATAGCCGCCGCCATCCAAATCAAAAAAGTATCGACTGGACTCCGCTGCACCTGTTTACCGTAAGTATCTGCAAACCTGAGCAAGCCCTGACAGAAAAAACGGGAGGCTTTCTCTCCGGCATGATGGCCGCCCAAGTCATCGGCAACGACAAACAACGCATAACTATCATTAACGATATGCGCAATAAAGTCCTGATTGATCTCTCGATCGCCTGTCAAGGTTAACTGATAAAACTCCAGCGCCACGTGTTCGCCTCAGATCAATCGATCTTCAAACGCTCTGCTGTAATCTTGCATCGCCTAAAAGCGCCTACTGTTGGTACGCATGATCTGCTTCAAGTCCTTGACTGTCTGGGCCAGGCCTGAAAATACAGCCTGCGCGATAATCGAATGGCCGATATTAAGCTCGACTATTTGCGGTAACGCACATATGGCTTCAACATTATAAAAATTCAGACCATGCCCGGCATTAACTTGCAGTCCGGCACTGTGGGCATAAACAGCGGCCTTCCTGATGCGCGCCAACTCTTCGGCTTGCTGTTGCGGATTGCCTGCTTCAGCGTAACACCCGGTATGTAATTCAACTACCGACGCACCGGCTTTTATCGCCGCATCGATCTGTATTTCATCAGGGTCGATAAACAGCGAAACCTCCACTCCCGCGCTCGCCAATTTATCACAAGCCCATTGCAAGCGATGCAAGTTGCCGACAACATCCAGACCACCCTCGGTGGTCAATTCTTCCCGTTTCTCCGGCACTAAACAGCAGGCATAAGGCTGTACTTCCACAGCTATACCGACCATCTCATCAGTTACTGCCATTTCCATATTCAGCCGGGTATGAAGCATCTCTTTTAATAAAAAGATGTCTCTATCCTGAATATGGCGACGATCTTCGCGTAAATGCGCAGTAATGCCGTCAGCGCCGGCCTGTTCAGCAACTAATGCGGCCTGAACCGGCTCAGGGTAAAGTGTGCCTCTGGCCTGCCTCAAGGTCGCGACGTGATCGATATTCACGCCTAATAAAATATGTGTTTTATTCATTTTTCACTATGGAGGAGTTTGTAGCCTCGTCCACTCCGTTAGAGATTATCGTGATTGGGGATAGGTAAAACATTACGATCGGGACTGTAAGTCCCGTTCGGCGCTGGCGTGTTTCATGATTTTATTAATTACTGCTCGACTTTTAAGTTGCCTGCCCTGCAAATAAGCGTCAATAACCGTCCTCATCAGTATTTTTGCTTCGCTTAAAACTTGCGGATCGGTCAACTTCCTGGAACTTAGTGCCAATAAAGTTTGACCTGAAAATTGCCCATCCACCGCTTCAACTAGACCCTGACCTACATTGAAGTCATATTTTTTTAAAGGCTCAACAGGCCTTTGATTATCATCATATTCCAACTGTAAGCCATAACCTGTACATTCCATCAGGTTAAGCTCGAATTGTCGCAATGCAGCTTCCACGGCAGATCCATCCGAGAGACAAGATAAACATTCCCCGTAATAGCCAAACACTTCAGGATGAGGGTCGTATTGGTGCAAAAAACAAACAACCAGCTCATTAATATAGAAACCGCAATAAAGCGCAAGCCCTTTTATTTCGCTAATAGGCTGAATCATTTCAACATCGGTCAGCATTTTTAACTCTGCCTTGCCAAAATAGGAAATGAGTAACGGGATAAAGGGTTGCAGCATTCCTGCTGTTTTTGACTTGGTTTTTCTTACACCTTTGGCCAACAGGGAAATTCGACCGAAATCTCGGGTCAACACATCAACAATCAGACTGGTTTCCCGATATTTGCGATGCTGCAGGATAAAGGCGGGTTGCAGATAAACTGCGGATTCAGTCATTAAAACCTAAGCTTTGCAAGGCTCGTTCACTATCCGACCAGCCTTTTTTAACTTTAACCCAAAGCTGTAAATAAACTTTCTGTCCGAGCAGCTTTTCTATATCCAGACGGGCGTCGGTACCGACTTTTTTCAGCATATCGCCGTCCTTGCCGATCACAATGTTCTTTTGAGTCAATCGTTCCACCCAGATAATGGCATATATTTTGGTGATACCGGGTTTTTCTTCGTAACGCTCAATCTCTACTGTAAGCGCATAAGGCAACTCATCGCCTAACCGTCTGGTCAGCTTTTCCCTGACAATTTCAGCGGCTAAAAACCGCTCGGATCGGTCGGTCACCTGGTCCTCGGGATAAATCAAATCCCGTTCAGGCAACAGCGCCATGATCAAACTTTCCAGCTGATCCAGATTCGTCCTTTTTAGCGCGGAAATGGGCACCAAATGCTTGAACGGAAAACGATGCTGGGCGTCGTTAAAGAAAGTCAAAATGGCTTCCTTGTCCGCTACCTTATCAACTTTGTTAACAGCAAGAATAACCGGTAAACCCGCCTGTTCAAGTTTTTTGAAGATCACCTCGTCATACTCATGCCAGGACAAACCATCAATCAACCAGACTATCACATCGACGCCCAGCAAGGTCGTTTCTGCAGTCCGGTTTAAATAGCGATTCAAGGCACGCTTTTCACTGTTATGCATACCCGGTGTATCCATATAAATGGCCTGTCCCGCGTCAGTGGTGTTAATGCCGAGAATTCGATGCCGGGTTGTTTGCGGCTTACGTGAGGTAATGCTGATCTTCTGCTTCAACAAATGATTCATCAATGTTGATTTGCCGACATTGGGGCGCCCGATCAGGGCGACGAAACCACAATTCATTTAGTGTCCTTATTTAATAATTCGAGCATAAGCTCTGCCGCCGACTGCTCGGCTTTTTTTCTGGAATTTCCGGTACCGGTGCAAGACTCCGCGATTAATGATGTCGTACACTTAACTTTGAAAGTCTGTTCATGCGCAAGCCCGGACATGGTTATTAACGTGTAATCCGGCAACTCCATTTTCTTGGATTGCATTAACTCCTGTAATTGAGTTTTAGGATCTTTCTGCCAATTATCCAGAGACAAACTTTTCAGTTTTTCCGCAAACAGCTGCAAGATCCACTGCTGACAAGCATCCATGCCTTGATCGTTATATAACCCACCTATAATAGCTTCCACTGCATCAGACAGAATAGAATCACGACGAAAGCCGCCGCTCTTCAACTCCCCCGAACCCAGTAACAAATAATCGCCGATCTGATGTTTTCTGGCAAGCTCCGCCAGCGAACCCTGGTTGACCAAGCTCGCTCTTAACCGACTTAAAACGCCTTCACAGGCACCGGGGAATAACTCATATAACTTCTGGGCGATAACAAAGCCCAAAATTGAATCACCCAAAAACTCCAAGCGTTCATTGTTGTTCGAACTTGCGCTTCGATGCGTTAAAGCCGTGGTAAAAAGCTGAGGATTATTAAACGTCAAACCCAACTTTTTACACAACTCTTCAGGCTTTTTTATCACTCCTGACCAGCCTCGATAGTATCATGGAACTCGGCTAATGCACTCAGGTTACCGACCAGTTTCACGACAGTCTCATATTCAATGTCCACTTTCACATAATTGCCATGTTTGACAACTTTAATATCATCTTGTTTGACATCGTAAACATAATTGATATTAAAGCGCTTGTTTAAGCTGTCCCTGATTTCAAATTCGCCTTTTGTTGCAAGATCAGGGGTTGCTTTTAACGCTTCCAACGCACTCTTTACTTTGCCGTGATCCAGATAAATCGGAACTATCTTAAGTGTCAACAAGACAAAAAACCCGATGAGCCCCAGAATAAAAACAAGCGAAATCAAGGTTAAACCTCGCTGACGGTTAGGCGATAAATTCATTTTTTTCTCCAGATGATTTATTAAAAGAAATAAGTATAGTCAGTTTATTTCAACACGGTGCCAATACGATCAAGGCCTACACCTTCATTTTGCCAATCCCAACTCATCCAGATAAAAAAAGCTTTTCCAACCAGATTTTCTTCAGGAACCGTACCCCAGTAACGACTATCGTTACTGTTATCACGGTTATCGCCCATCACAAAATAGCTCCCTTTCGGCACCACATAAACGCCTTCGGCAGAAGCCGCGCCATTTCTGATCAGAATACTGTGCTCAACGCCTGTCAAATCTTCTAACAAATGCTCATTCCCGGTCATATCCTCGCCTTGACCTACGCCCTGATAGCGCCCCAAAGAAACTTGATTGACAGGAACGCCATTAATATGCAGCTTTTTATCATAATAAGCGACTCGGTCGCCCGGCAAACCAACCACTCGCTTGATATAATCAACAGTCGGGTCTTTAGGATAACGAAAAACGACAATATCCCCGCGCATGGGGTCATCCAACTCAATGACTTTTTTATTGATAACCGGCAACCGTATTCCGTAGGCAAATTTATTGACCAGAATAAAATCGCCTATCAGCAAAGTCGGCATCATGGATGCGGAAGGTATGCGAAAAGGCTCGGCTATGAATGAACGCAGCAATAACACAATCAGCACAACCGGAAAAAAAGAACGCGCATACTCTACCAGCCAAGGTTCGTTTTCTTCATCGAAAACCTCCCCTCTTGATTTGAGCACCAGCAAATATCCGCCCCAAATTACACCGGTAACCAGCGTAGCGACGACAAGAAAAAAGGAAAAATCGTAATCCATGTTTATATATTTCAGATAAAAGGTTTAAGGCTAAAGGAGAAGGGCAAATGGCTACGGGCGATGTAATTGAAGTTTGGTTTTTCGCCTTTTGCCGTTCGCCTGATCTTCATTCTTTGTTTAGCTGCAAAACTGCCAGGAACGCTTCTTGAGGAATCTCAATATTACCGACCTGCTTCATTCGTTTTTTACCGGCTTTTTGTTTTTCCAGCAATTTTTTCTTACGGCTAATATCGCCGCCGTAACATTTGGCAATTACATTTTTCCGCATCGCTTTAACGGTGGATCGGGCAATAACCTTGGAACCGATGGCTGCCTGGATCGCAACCTCATACATTTGCCGCGGAATCAGGTCTTTCATCTTTTCAACCAGGTCCCGTCCACGATTATGACTCAGGTCGCGATGTACGATGATAGACAGGGCATCGACCTTTTCAGCATTGATCAATACATCCAGCTTGACCAACTCGGCCGGCTGGAAACGCAAAAACTCGTAGTCAAATGAAGCAAAGCCTCGACTCACCGACTTTAAACGGTCGAAGAAATCCAGCACCACTTCACTCAAAGGCATTTCATAATGTAGCGACACCTGTCTGCCGACATATTGCATGTCTTTCTGCACACCGCGCTTTTCTATACACAATGTGATGACGCCGCCCAGATAAGCTTGGGGAACCAGAATATTCGCCCGAATAATAGGTTCCCTGATTTCCTTGATGGTGCCCATATCCGGCAGTTTGGCCGGGTTATCGATCATCAGAACCTGATCGTTATGGGTAATGACTTCATAGATAACGGTAGGTGCTGTGGTAATCAGGTCAACATCGTATTCCCTTTCCAATCGCTCCTGCACGATCTCCATGTGTAGCATACCGAGAAAACCGCAGCGAAAACCGAAGCCTAAAGCCTGCGACGTTTCCGGCTCAAAGTGCAACGAAGCATCATTGAGATTCAACTTGTTCAGCGCCTCGCGCAAATCTTCGTAATGATCCGAACTGACCGGATACAACCCGGCAAAAACGCGCGGCTGCACCTTCTGGAATCCGGTAAGCTGTTCAGCAGCCGGATTATCGGTCCAGGTAATGGTATCGCCGACCGGCGCACCAAAAATATCTTTGATACCGGCCACGACATAGCCGACTTCGCCGGTATTTAAAATTTCTTTTTCCAGCCGTTTGGGAGTAAAAACACCGACTTTTTCGGCGATAAACGACTTGCCGGTGGACATGATAGTGATCTTTTGCTTTCTGCGTATGCTGCCATGCATGATCCTGACCAGCGACACCACGCCCAGATAACTGTCAAACCAGGAATCGATAATCAACGCCTGTAACGGACCTGCAGTGTTACCTTCAGGCGGCGGAACTTTAAGCACCAGTTGTTCCAGCACATCCTCAACGCCCAAACCGGTTTTAGCGCTGATCATCAGCGCCTCGTCGGCAGGAATGCCGATCACCTCTTCGATTTCAGCCTGCACCCGCTCAGGCTCGGCAGAAGGCAAATCGATTTTGTTCAGCACCGGCACCACTTCCAGTCCCTGCTCTATCGCCGTATAGCAGTTGGCAACGCTTTGCGCCTCGACACCCTGAGCTGCATCGACAACCAGCAGCGCGCCTTCGCAAGCCGCTAAAGACCTGGAAACCTCATAAGAAAAATCCACATGCCCAGGGGTATCGATGAAATTAAGCTGATAAGTCTCGCCATCTTTTGCCTTAAAATCCAGCGTGACGCTCTGGGCTTTAATAGTGATGCCGCGTTCTTTCTCAATATCCATCGAATCAAGTACTTGCGCGGACATTTCCCTGGCGCTTAAACCGCCGCAGATTTGAATAAAACGATCCGCAAGCGTCGATTTACCATGATCGATATGCGCGATAATGGAAAAATTTCTTATATGTTTTAAATCCACTTATATTTCAACTTGTTATGATAGTGTTAATGCATTGTGCCAAACATTGCCAATATACTAAGTATAAATAGAGACGCTCCGTGCAAGCTTCTGCCCCTGACCTAAACCCGCATAGGCAACACCTCTATGATGCTTGCCGTTATCGTATTTGCACACCTTATTAGATAAATATTGTAACAGATTTAGGCCTGCTCAAAGCCTACTTTCATCATCACTCTTAAGGGGATTTGTCCTGATGCCTGCTGTATTTAACGCAGGTATAGACTTACTACGATGAAATTAATTTCTTGTTAAATCTCACAACGCCTAGTATTTGCACCTATGTTTTTTCTCATTTTTTCTCATTAGAATGATTTTAAGGTGATTGGTTTCAACATGATACTCAAAGGGTAATATTTAGACATAACAAGATACTAAGGAATTTACATGTGTGGAATTAATGGTATCGCAGCTCTCTCGGTACAGACCAAAGTTAGTGAGCAGGATGTCCGCAGCATGCTGCCCCCCCTGTACCACCGAGGCCCGGATGGTGGCGGTGTCTACCTTGATCCCGGCCAGCGCGTTGGATTGGGCCACACTCGCCTCAGCATCATCGACCTTGCCGGAGGCGCTCAGCCAATGCACAATGAAGATAAAACGGTATGGGTCACATTCAACGGCGAGATATTCAATTACGTCGAGTTACGCAAGACCTTGCTCAAAGAGGGACATCGCTTTCATACCCACAGCGATACCGAGGTCATCGTTCATGCCTACGAGCAGTATGGCGACGATTTTGCGCAACACCTGAACGGCCAATTTGCCATCGCTCTTTGGGATGACAGCCGCCAACGCTTACTGTTAGTGCGCGATCGAGTCGGTATTTTACCGCTTTTCTATACAAGCCAAGGCGATCGACTGCTGTTCGCCTCAGAAATCAAGGCCTTATTACCTCAGTTATCGGAAGCGCCGCGTATATCCCCGACCGCACTGGACCAAATATTCACTTTCTGGGCGGCACGCAGCCCTAATACCCTGTTTGAAGACATCTTCGAAGTATCGCCCGGACACATGCTGGTGTTGGAAAACGGCCGTTTGCGCGAGTCAATTTATTGGGACTGGCACTTTCCCGAACAAGGCGACTATCACCAAGGTTCGGACAGCGATCTGGCCGAGCAGTTGTACGCTATCTTAGCCGATGCAACGTCCATTCGTTTACGCGCCGATGTACCGGTCGGCGCCTATCTCTCAGGGGGACTCGATTCCTCCGCACTGGTCGCCCTGATCCGTCGCCACTCAAACGCACCGCTCAGAACTTTCTCTATTGGCTTCGAAGAACAGTCGCTTGACGAATCGGTTTTCCAAAAGCAGATGATCGAACATCTTGGCGTTGAAAACAACCGAATATTCTGCCAAAACCGCGATATTGCCGAAAACTTTCCCGCCACTATTTTTCACGCCGAAACAGCTATTCTCCGCACTGCCCCCACGCCTATGCGGGAGCTGTCCGGCTTGGTGCGCGCTTCGGGTTACAAGGTAGTTCTCACCGGCGAAGGTGCCGATGAAGTATTGGGCGGCTATGACCTATTCAAGGAAGCCAAGATCCGCCAGTTCTGGGCTCGCCACCCTCAGTCCGAATGGCGGCCTCTACTGCTTAAAGCCCTGTATCCCTACCTGGAAACCTCCGGCGCCCAGGCTAAAACTTACTTGCACAATTACTACAGCATCGGTTTGGACAAGCCTGATCAGCCGGGGTTCAGTCATCTTACACGATGGTTCACCACGTCCCAATGCAAGATTTTTTTCTCGCAGGAACTTAACGCCAGGTTGAGCGAAAATGCTGTCGACCGGCTAACCGAGCAATTACCGGCAGCGTTCAACCACTGGCATTCGTTCAACCGCGCACAATATCTGGAAGCTAAAACGCTGATGGGCGATTATTTATTATGTTCTCAGGGAGACCGTATGCTGATGGCCAATTCAGTGGAGGGGCGTTTCCCCTTTTTGGACCATCGTGTCATTGAGTTTGCCAATCGCATGAATCCACGACTGAAGATGCGTGCGCTCAACGAGAAATATCTATTTAAGCGAGCCATGAAAGACCAGTTACCCCGACAGATTCTTGAGCGTCACAAACAGCCGTATCGTGCTCCGGACATACCTGGCTTCTTCTCTGCTCATCCTCCAGCCTATGTGGATGATTTGCTAAGTGAAGAAAAGCTCAAGCGCTACGGTTATTTCGACGCTCAAAAAGTCGGTTTTTTGCTGAAAAAGGCGAGACGGGGTAATTCGATTGCCTACAAAGACAATATGGCGTTAGTTGGCGTTCTTTCCACTCAATTATGCCATTATTTTTTTATCGAACAATTTTCTCAAACTGCTCGCGAAACGGGTGCATCTTACCCTTCTTTAACCTCACAATAGGCTATAGCCATGAATATGAAAAAAATTATTCGGCAATACATTATGGAAAATCTCCTCTTCACCGAAGATGAATCAGTTTTACAGGATAGCGATTCCTTTCTTGACGGAGGCATTATAGATTCTACCGGCGTTATGGAGATCATACTTTTCATCGAAGAAACCTTTGGGATCAAAATAAACGACAGCGAAATGCTTCCGGCCAATCTTGATTCCGTAGATAAGCTGGCTGATTTTATTCAGCGTAAACAAGCCCAAGCGGTTGCTGCCTGAAAAATGACGATCGTTACATCCCGACTCTTACAAGATACATTACTCACTACAGTCGCGCACTATCCTGATCATACAGCCTTGATCGTCGATGATGTGAGAATGAGCTACAGCGAGGTGGCTGATTACGCCTGTCGACTAGCCCATGCTTTGCGCGCGAGCGGGATACGTCGTGGTGACCGTGTGGCGATTTTCATGGACAACACTTGGCAATGCGCTTCGTCAATCTATGGCGTGTTGTTGGCCGGTGGAGTTTTTGTCGTCGTCAATGTCCAAACCAAGCACGATAAGCTGGCATTCATCCTGCGTGATTCGGATACCCGGGTATTGCTTAGCGAGCCACATCTCGTACGAGTATTCGGCCCGGTAGCGGAGCAGCTGCCGACGCTACGGGTATTGTGTACATCTGCATCCAAAGCATTGCCGACCGGCATTGAAAGTCTGGACGCTGCATTGGCCGATATGCCGACCACGCCGCCGCCACAGTCAGCTATTACGCTGGATTTGGCGGCACTGATCTACACTTCGGGCACAACCGGCTTCCCCAAAGGGGTGATGCACACTCACCAGTCGCTATTGTTTGTGTTGGACAGTATCAATGAATATCTGGGTTTTTCCCAAAATGACCGGTTATTTTCTGCGTTACCGCTCAATTTCGGTTATGGCCTTTTCCAATGGTTATCCGCTGTACGCGCAGGAGCAACTCTAGTGCTGGCGCGCTCGTTTACTTATCCCATGCAGGTATTCAATCGCATGAACAACGAAACTGTAACCAGTTTCGCCGGCGTACCTACCATATTCGCCATGATGTTAGCGCAGGATGCCAAGCAACCGTTACATTTTCCCAGTGTGCGGATACTTACCAATGCTGCAGCGGTGCTGCCTGTGGAATTTATCCCCGGTATCCGGCGGATGTTTCCTCAGGCCGGTTTATACAAAATGTACGGGCAAACCGAGTGTATCCGTAGCGCTTACCTGAATCCCGCCCTGGCCGATATCAAACCGGAATCGGTGGGATGCGCCATACCCGGCACCGAACTATTGTTGCTGGATGAAGACGGACAACCGGTGGCGCCGACCGAGATTGGTAACTTATACGTACGCGGCCCGCATCTGATGCAGGGGTATTGGAAGCAACCGGAAAAAACCGCCGAGGTGTTGGTGCCCGGCCTGCTGCCCGGCGAGTTTCTGTTAAAAAGCGGCGATCTATTCCGGCGGGATGCCGATGGCGATTTCTATTTCGTCGCACGTAGCGACGAAATCATTAAAAGCCGCGGGGAAAAAGTCAGTCCTACCGAAGTTGAAAATGCAATCTACAGCCTTTCTTCTGTACAAGAAGTAGTGGTGGCCGGTATCCCTGATCCCATACTGGGTGAGGCGGTATGCGCCTTTGTGACTATCCGCGACGGCGAAAACCTGAGCATACAACAAATTAAGCATATCTGTAACGAGCGGCTGGAAAACTACATGGTACCTAAACACATCGTGTTGTTGCCCGAATTGCCACACACAGCCAACGGCAAGTTGTCTCGCAAACTGGTTCTGGAACAGTGCGTCACACTACTTGCCACATTAGAATAATTCATTATTGAGGAATTTACCGTGTCTAAAAATATTCATGCTGCGTTGAAAAGCGTACCTATAAATCTTACTGCCTCGCTCAAACTGGACGAGACTGCTGAAATCGCTAAAATTGCCGAGCGCCTGCGTGAGCTGTTACGCAGCCACTTACACCGTCGTGGACTGATCGTTGCTATTTCGGGAGGCATAGACAGCGCGGTGTGTGCCGCATTGGCCGTGCGCGCGGTCGGATGCGAGCGTGTGTTTGGCCTGCTATTGCCTGAGCGCGATTCCGCCTCCGAAAGCTCTATCCGCGGCCGTATGGTGGCAGAACAACTCGGCATCGCCTACGAGGAATTCGATATCGCCCCCGTATTGGACGCTCTGGGCTGCTACCACTGGCGTGACGAGGCCATCCGTGCCGTTTTCCCGAGCTACACTAGCGAATGGAAAAACAAAATCGTTATCTCCGGTGGACAGGCAGGAACTTTCAACTATTTCAAACTGGTGGTGCAATCGCCGGATGGGCGACTATTCGAGGAGAGACTGGATGCGAAGCATTACCTGCAAATCGTCGCCGCCACCAATTTCAAACAACGGGTGCGCAAAACGCTTGAATACTTTCATGCAGACCGTTTGCATTATGCAGTCGTCGGCACGCCCAATCGTCTGGAATACGATCAAGGTTTTTTTGTAAAAAACGGCGATGGCTCGGCCGATGTAAAACCCATCGCGCATTTATATAAGACACAGGTTTACGCTCTGGCACGCTATCTGGAGCTTCCGGAAGATATCTGCAACGCTCAGCCCACCACCGACACCTACAGCATGACGCAAGGGCAGGACGAATTCTATTTTGCACTACCTTACGACAAGATGGACATTGCTTTGCTGGCTTACAACAACAGTAAACCATCCTCTCAATTAGCTGAGGAACTAGGTATTGGTCTTGATCAAGCGGAATTTATTTACCGTGACATCCAAGCCAAGCGTAAAGCTACTGCGCCGCTACATTGGCCGGGGATTCCAATGGAGACAGTGGCCGGTCCGATGACTAAACCGCCGGTGCTTGGCTAAAAACTAGCGATTGAATCATGCTAAACGAAGACGAGGGGCAAGACGATGACAAATATATGTGGATGGTGGTTGATTGCAGCGACGATGCTGATACTGCCAGGATGTAATCAATCCAAACCTGAGGACACATCGATGGCGATAACAACGCAAATTAGCCAGCCGGAATGGCAGGCATTGGAAAAAAAACGAGTGGTTTTCGGTCACCAGTCGGTGGGTGGAAATATCCTCAACGGGGTAGAACGATTAGCCGCCAAGTACGGAGTCAATCTTGATATTCACGAGCAACGGACAGCACCTGCTGCGAAGGGTATCAGTCACTTTTTCATCGGCAACAACGGTGACCCGTTATCCAAGATAAAGGATTTTGCGACCGCCATTGACGCTGGCGCAGCCCAAAATGCGGATGTGGCCATGATGAAGCTATGCTATGCCGATTTCAATGCCGCTACCGATGCCCGGCAAGTGGCGAACGCTTATATCACCAATCTGGAATCCTTGGCTCAGAGGCATCCGGAGACAAACTTCGTGGCAATTACCGCGCCGTTGATGGCCGTGCAAACCGGGCCGAAAGCCTGGATCAAACGGCTCATAGGCAAGCAGCCAAATGGTTATGTCGATAATCTCAGACGTGCAGAGTTCAATACCCTGCTTCGCGAACGATACCTTTCGACGGGCCGCTTGTTTGACCTTGCCCGGGCCGAGGCCGGATCGACCGGCAAATACTGCATGGCGCAAGTGGGTGACCAAGCGGTCGAGACCTTGTGCCCTGATCTTACCAATGATGGCGGTCATCTCAACGAACATGGCCAGGAATTGGTAGCCACCAATTTTCTAAGTTTTATCAGTTCTCTCGCGACCAGACAGGTGGTGGCGAAATGAGCAAAATATCCAGGGAAAATAATATTACTCATCTACCTGAACGAATGCGGACAGTTGTTGATAGTAGTGTTCATCGTATTTCCAGGATTCAACCATTTCGTTGGGAAACAGGCGGCAAGATGAGCAAGGACATCGACGCTGCCCATGTGCGGCACTGGCCGGATCGCCGCATGAATCTGGCTTCACGCTTGTGGTTGCTGGCGATTTCTCCGGGTTTGCGGCTGATATTGATACATCGCGTGGATCAATGGTTGCATTCAAAGTGTGAGAATGACAGTAGGCGTTGGTGGCTCTGGCGCGCCGTGTCGATTCCTCTTGCACCGCCGAAGTGGGCGACTAAGATCAACGCCAAAAGCGATATTGACAAAGACTGTGAGATTGAGGGTGGCATTTTATTTTCCGATCAGGGAAATATTATTTTCGGAGCCCAAAAAACAGGCTCCGGGACGGTGATTGGTACGCGGGTTACCGTAGGCATGAGCTTGATCGATAAAGGACGTCCGAAGATAGGGCGCAATGTGTGGATTGGTTCGGATTGTGTAATATATGGTGCGATCACTATCGGCGATGGCGCTACCTTATTGCCCGGCACCGTACTTACCAAAAGTATCCCCTCTGGCGTTGTAATGCAGGGCAACCCTGCACGGTTGGTGTTGCGAAACTTTGATAATTCCGAGTTGCGAAAACGCCAGAATGTAGATGCCGTACGGTATGTGCATGCAAAACCAGGCGAAGGCGGCGGTTTAAATGTTTGAGAATATTCGTGCAGACACGATGCGTGTACATCGCCGGGAAGAATCCCTCCGAGCAATTGATGTCCTGCGTTTACTATGGGAATACTATGGGCTTCGAGCGCTGGTGATCTACCGCTTTGGCCGCTGGTTAGGAAGCATACGCAAACAACCGTTTGGTTGGGCCGTTGCTGCTCCCCTTTATCCGGCTTATTGGATATTGTCAACTTTTGTCAATAAAGCTTATGGTATCAATCTGGAGCAAAATGCGGATATTGGAGCCGGTCTTTACATCGGTCACTATGGAGGGATTGAAGTAAGGAATTGCCGTATTGGGCCTTACTGCTCCATTCAACAGCAGGTCAAGTTGGGGGCGGCCGCGGCCAAGGGACCTGTGATTGGTGAACGAGTGTGGATCGGAGCTCATTCACGCATATGCGGCGATATCAATGTGGGGGATGGCGCCACCATTGCCGCCGGCACTGTAATTGTTCAGGACGTCCCTCACCACTGCCTAGCGCTCGGCAATCCAAGCCGTATTGCTCAACGGGATTATGACAATCGCGCAATCTTGTAGGGTCCCTCTCCTGCCATGTTCGATTGTTAAACCCATCCTATGGGTGCGATCCCCCGCTCAAATCCATGTCCGAAATTTTCTTGCCATCTTTATCGGCTGCTGAAGCCGCCCCGACCGTTACCCCCAGCCAACTGTATATCCGTTTAACAAGCAAGCCCTCATCATGCAGATAAGCGTGACCTTCATCATTGATTTTAATCTGCCGGTAATCCGTATTATCTTTTGCAGCCAAGCGTCGTTCCCTGGCGCTTTTCGTAACATCCGGCACATCTAATGCGCCATAAATATCCAGCATCGGAATTTTGGTCTTCTTGATAAACTCCAGCGTTTGGGCGGCTTTGTTTTCGGTTATCGGCACCGGCAAACTAATGGTCACCAATGCTTTAATATCCATCGCCTGCTCACTCAGGGCATAAATGCCCATCAACCCTCCTAAACCATAACCGACTACAGCAACATCTCCGGCGCCATTGGCCTTTACATAGTTGATTCCCGCCTGAATCCGCGCCGCCGCCTCAGGAAACAACGCATAATATTCTTCCTTTTCAACACCCACTTCCCTCAGCGGCATTTGCAGCGAAAGCGTCGCCCAATTATGTTCCGGTAAAAAGACTCTCAAACCGTAAATCAATTGCTGCTGGTCGGGATGCCCATCCATATCATGGAGAATAATAACCACACCCTTGCCGAATGTTTTCTCTGTTTCCGTATAAAGACCAAGAAACTTTTTTCCTTCGGATTCCAGCCAGACCGCCTTACCCATCGTCAGAGTCTTGTTAATACCCTCGGCAAAATCGGCTTCCCGCTTTTCATCACCGGCCAAGCACGGATCGCCCAGCAAGGGCGTCATGCAAAGTACAAACACAACAGACCTGAGTAATTTCATCAGGCTCATTGCCGTACATAAAAGTCGCTGCATCGATATAAATCATGCACATGCCGTAACAATACCATAACGACCGAAGCGACAGGCAATGCCAGCAGAATACCCAAAAAACCAAATAACTGACCGCCTGCCAATACCGCAAACATGACAGCAACCGGATGCAAGCCGATTTTATCGCCCACCAGCATGGGCGTTAACACCATGCCTTCCAGAGATTGTCCGACTATAAAAACGATGGCGACCGGCACCAGCTGTATTAACTCATGAAATTGCACCAAGGCTGCCACACAGGCCATAACAATGCCGACGATTGACCCCAGATAAGGCACAAAACTGACCAGTCCGGCCAACATGCCTATCAACAAAGCCAAATCAAGGCCGGTCATCCAAAGACCAATGCTGTAAATACAACCCAAGGCCAACATGACATAGAACTGCCCCCGAACAAAAGCCGCCAGCACCGTATCAACTTCGGCAGCAAGTTTGGCGGCCGTAGGCGCTATACGGCGGGGTAATAGATCATGAGCTTTGGCAACCAGATTATCCCAATCGCGCAATAAATAGAAAGTGACTACGGGAATTAACAGCAAATTCATCAGCCACTCGGCTATTACTCCGCCGGAATGCGAAACCGAGCTCATTACCGTCGCGGCAATACCGCCCGCTTGCTCCCAGTGGCTTTTAACAAGATTAATGATCTGATTGAGGTTGATCGGCCTGATGCCCAGATGAAATCGTCTCTGCGTCCAGGGGATGACGGTCTCATTCAACCACGCGACATAGGCAGGCAGATTGCTCACAAAATGCTCGACTTGATACTCCAAAACGGGGACGAGCAGCAGTAGAACCAACACAAAAACCAGCGTCATCGCAGAAAAAACTACCAGCACGGCCTTGGTTCTGGATAACTGGTAAGTTTCCAGCTTATCGGTTAGCGGATCGCCGAGGTAAGCCAACATCGCCGCAAATGCAAACGGCATCAACACCGGCGCCAACAGGTAAATCAGCCAGACTGAACCGGTAATAAAAGCGAAAATCAGCCATTTTTGTGAATCGGTCATTACTAGTCCTCAATGCAATTAGGTATCTATGTGGATTAACATCCCTTAATCCCCGCCACCGCCGCAACCGCTGCTGCAACCTGACGAGTCGCCGGAATTACCGGAGCAACCTGACGAATCGCTTGAACTGTCGGAAGAACCGCCGCAACCCGAAGAACAGCCGATATGGCTGGCGCAATAACTGCCCGATGAACTCTTTTTACAGTCTAACTGATAGGTAAAACCATTAGCTATATTTAGCAAGCCATCCATTGCAAAAACAAGCGGCAATCGAACCGGCTTTTTAGGATTGATCTGTTCCAGCGCACAAGCCAAGCGCCATGATCGTTTAATGCCGTCCTTCGCTAGCGTCGGTGTAGACATGGCCTCGGCGGGCGTGTGATGCAAAAAACGCCCCAGCGCCTTGGTGCAGAATTTTTCATAAATACGGGTAGAAAGAATAAACTCATGCCAAGCATCGTCAATGACTTGAGACGGCATCGACACCCTACGTTTTTTCGCCCGGTGACAAATACGGAAATAGTCTCTCAAACCCTGAAAAACCATATCAAGCTGCTGCTCGCTTAACTGCGGATGCTTCTGTGATAGTTTATGGCGAATGCCTTTATGAAAGTGATATTGCTCGATATATTTAAGTTGCCTGGCTTTATTAGCCTTGATCGCAAAATAAATAAGGCTCAGCATGGCGGCGCCAATAAGAAGAAAATATAAATTCATTGATGCAACCAACGGTTTATAAACAAGCCGATGCTTTGTGCTGCATCGGCTTGTAGAAAATATTCCGCTACGATTAAGGCGCCAGGTTGAGCGCTACAACCACAGCGGCAATAGCCACTAAGGCCAATACTATCAGCACAATGCCCTTCCTGGTATTAAGAAAACCTGCGGCTTTTTCTTCCAGAATTTCCACGCCTTCAATATAGGCATTAACCGCTTTATACTTGCCCCGATTATCTCTTGCCACCTGATAATAAATAACATCGCCCGTCACCGGGCGACGACTCGTTCCCTTGAGCGCCGAGATATGTATAAAAATATCTTTTCCACCATCATCAGGGCTAATAAAACCAAAGCCCCGATCTTCTTTCCATGTTTTTAAAACTCCTTTAATCATTGTTTTTGTCATAAAAATTTCTTTTTTGTTATTTTAGCCTTGCCTACATAACTGTAGATTAAGGGTGTTAGTCTTGTAGTGTTCAGTTTTAAAGCCGTTTTTCAGGTTCAATAAACAAGGCGTGTTTCAAGACGATGATAATCATGCAATAAAACACTGACCTTGTCGCCTGATCAATCAATCTAATGGCTTATAAACCAGATTTCCATTAACCTACATTTTTTTCTTTATGAGGACCTTATCATCAATAATCAACTCCGAGATTCCACCCAAAGACGCGTGCAATGTACACGATGCGTTTTTGAATCCACCCTTATCAGCATTTTCACCTACCCACTTCAAAGTGACATAAGTTTCCTTGTCACCCTCTACTGCAGAAGGGAAAAATACTTGTTCTCCTGTTTCCTCCTTGATTTTCGGAGGACATTTTTCACTTGCCATCGTTTGCATTGCAACATTGTTTCTAATCTTTGCGGCGGCTTCTACTTGTTCAATAGGCTGATCTTCTTTGCTTAAACCCACCATAACAAAGCCTATTACAAAAACAGCGGCAACAGCCATCATGATTTTTTGTGCTTCAGACATTTTCTTCTCCTCGTTGTGACAATCGTCCATCATTTTACAGGTTGCCCGGCGTATTTACCTTAAAATTCTATACCCGCTATTTATCCTCAACGACTTATGTCGCACCGATTCAAAATATTGAGCCTTGCATCATCCGCTAAACGTAATATTTTTTAAAATTCAATCCCCTGTTCAGCCTTGATCCCCTGCTCATAAGCGTGCTTTATTTTGGTCATCTCGGTTACGGTATCGGCAATTTCTATAACCTCGGGCGCAGCATTGCGGCCGGTCATGATTAAATGCAGCCAAGCCGGTTTTTCATCACGAATAAAATCGGCTATTTCCTGACCGGAAATCCAATTATAGCCACAGCAATAATTGATCTCATCCAGCAGCACCACATCGAATTCTTCAGACATAATCTTGGCTTTACTGAATTCCCAAATTTCCCGACTGGTTTTAATATCCTGTTCGGGATTTTTAGTATCCCAGGTAAAGCCGTCACCCAAGACATGCCATTCGATATTATCAAACCGTTCGGCGGCTTTTTGTTCGCCGGTTTGCCATTTCCCCTTAATATACTGAATCACACAAACCTTCATATCCCAGCCTGCGGCACGAAACACCATGCCCAAGGCACTGGAAGATTTACCCTTGCCCGAGCCGGTATTGACCAAAACCAATCCCCGCCGTCTATCTCTGGATTTCATAACCGTTATTCCTTAATTTGAGCGAACAAAGAGCTCGCGCGTCTTATAGCAACCGGCATTATCGCCTGAATTGGCGTCAAAACACGACAAGTCTTGGCAGGGATAACTTAAAAGTTGACCGGCTGCTAATGCAGCGGGTTTTAAATCATTGCTGCACGTATCGGTTAGGAGTAGACTGAAATTATCTGCATATCAAATGAGTGGATAAGACCATGATTATACGGAACATTCGGTTTGTTTTTCTGGTTTTTCTGACTATTGTGGCAGCTGCTTATGCCGGGGAAAAGGATAGTCACCCCGTCCAAACGTCGATAATCATACAACTTGAAATTAACGATGTTATCGGTCCGGCAACAGCTGATTATATAGAACGCAATCTGCAAAAAGCGGTTGACAGTGGGGCCGTGGCCGTACTGATTCGCATGGATACGCCAGGAGGCCTGGATATTTCCATGCGCCGGATAATCAAACAAATCATTGCCTCTCCCATACCGGTGATCAGCTATGTAGCTCCCAGCGGTGCGCGCGCCGCCAGTGCCGGAACCTATATCCTCCTTGCCAGCCATATAGCCGCAATGGCGCCGGCAACCAATCTGGGGGCAGCAACGCCTGTGCAATTCGGTGGTTTTGGCGACGTTGATGACGACAAAGACAAGACGGATAAGAATGGCGATAAAGCCAAACCGTTCCCTGATTCAATGACTCAGAAAATGGTCAATGATGCCGCCGCATATATTCGCGGTTTGGCAAAAATGCACGGCAGAAACGAACAATGGGCAGAAAAGGCGGTGCGTGAAGCGGCCAGCCTTTCTGCGGCTGAAGCGTTAAAACTGAACGTAATTGATATTGTGGCAGTGGATGTGACGGATTTGCTTACGTCATTGCAAGGCCGGAAAGTCAATGTTTCCGGCAAGGAAATCCTCTTAAATACCGCGCAGGCCGAAATAATAAGTACCCAGCCGGACTGGCGAAGTCGGTTTTTGGCTGTCATTACCAATCCCAGCATAGCCTACATTTTGTTGATGGTCGGCATTTATGGGCTGGTGTTTGAATTCTCCAATCCGGGCAGCATTGTTCCCGGCACTATAGGGAGTATTTGTTTGTTGCTGGCTTTATATGCATTTCAGCTATTGCCGGTCAATTATGCCGGCATGGGCCTGATCCTGTTGGGGATCGCCCTGATGATTGCTGAAGCTTTTGTGACCAGTTTCGGGGTTCTCGGACTGGGCGGCATTGTCGCTTTTGTCATTGGCTCAGTGATATTGATGAATACCGATGCGCCGGGATTCGGGATAGATTTGGGCCTGATCGCCGGTTTCGCCTTGAGCAGCGCAGCATTTTTCATCATCGCTATCGGCCTGATATTAAAATCAAGACATAAACCGATTGTCAGCGGTAAGGAAGAAATGATTGGCCTAGTAGGCGAGGTGATAGATGATTTTACCGGAACAGGGATGGTTCGTATTCATAGTGAAAACTGGCGGGCATCCTGTGACCAGCCCCTGCACAAAAATGAAAAAGTGAGGGTGACCGCGATCGATGGCCTGCTTTTACAGGTTATACCTATCCCAACACAGGAGAACGAGTGATGGTTACAAATTTCTTTTTCATCCTCATCAGTATCGTGCTGTTACTGCTGATCAGTGCGTTCAAAATCCTCAGAGAATATGAGCGCGGCGTTATTTTTATGCTCGGCCGTTTCTACAAGGTAAAGGGGCCGGGGTTAATCATTTTGATTCCGTTGATTCAACAAATGGAACGGGTTGATTTAAGAACCGTCGTGATGGATGTGCCGACACAAGATGTGATTTCCCGCGACAACGTTTCCGTTAAAGTCAACGCCGTCGTCTATTTTCGTGTGATAGAACCGGAGAAGGCGATCATACAAGTGGAAAAATTCTACGAAGCCACCAGCCAGCTGGCACAAACGACCTTGCGTTCGGTATTGGGACAGCATGAACTGGATGAAATGCTGGCGGAACGTGAGCGCCTCAATATCGACATTCAAACCAGTCTGGATCAGCAAACCGATGCCTGGGGAATTAAAGTGTCGAATGTTGAAATCAAACACGTAGATCTGGATGAAAGCATGGTCAGAGCCATTGCCAAACAGGCGGAAGCCGAACGTACCCGGCGCGCTAAAGTCATTCATGCGGAAGGGGAAATGCAGGCTGCCGAGAAATTGTTGCAGGCGGCAAAAATACTGTCGGAACAACCCGAAGCGATTCAGCTGAGATACATGCAAACATTAACTGAAATTGCCGGCGATAAATCTTCCACTATCGTGTTTCCACTGGAGCTATTGAAAAATTTAAAGCAATAACAATGAGGTGGGTAATAGACGCTGATTCATCGAACATTTCCAAGACCAACAAAAAGCGCGGTAGGATGGGCTTGGCCAAAACCCATCATGATTAGTTGCCGATGCGCTGGGCTTCGGTTCGTTTAACAAGTCGCGTTGCTCCATCCTGGTATCTTTACTTCCGCCATGGTTAGCTGCGTAGCCCGTATGCAGCTTGCAGAATACGGGCTATTCGCTACTCGCCGGCAAACAAAGCGGTTTTAAATCAGATCTATTTAATCTGCCACCCAATTCTCGATCGGGCATACCCCCCCGCTTGGGATAGACAATTTAAGCGAAGTAGGGTGCGCACCGCGCACCATTTACGAATGCCAAGCTATTACAAGCAATCCGTTTCGAACATCAAAATTTTCGGCACTGTTGGACACCGAAAAGGGGCGCGATGCGCCCCCCTACCGGGCTACTAATGATCCACCTTAGAGCGGTTACGAATTACGATCGATCATTCCGAAACAGTCGGTAAATCATCTATATCACTGCACCAATCAGGCAGTAAAATACCATCGGCAACATAACGGTGAAAAGTTGAATGCGGCCAATCGCAAACCCTTTGCACATAGCCATGTTTGAGTGGATTTACATGAATGTAGTCAATATGTTGGGCATAATCCCGTTCGGTAACAATGGTATGTTCCCAATAGCGTCGCTGCCATATTCCTCGTTCAGCGCGCCGTTGCCGTGTCGCCGAGAGGCGTTCGGTGCGCGGCAAACCTTTGGAGAAAAGTAATTTAATCAGACGCCAACGCATCGGGAAATCATCGGTATCGGGCGGCAATGTCCAGATGCAATGCATGTGATCGGGCAATACCACCCAAGCGTCAATGTGAAAGGGATATAAACGACGCACCCGCCGTACCGAATTGCGCAGCAAATCAATATGCTCGGTTAGCAAGGTGCGTCGCCGTTCCAACAGGTTAACGGTGAAAAAATAACAACCACCCGCGACAAAGTTACGTCGATAGTTGGGCATACCTCACTCCATATCAATAAATAAAATGTAGTATAGGCGTAGGGCGGTTTCGCGTCAGCAAACCGCCAATCAACGCATAATATCCAAGACAATCGAACATAAAAAATCCCCGCTTGGAAGAATCCGAGAGGGGATCAAGTTCAAGGCTCCGATCATGGCGGATTGCCTAACGGCGAATCCACCCTACAATGATCCACCTTACAGCGTTGCGTGGGAACAAGACAAGTTGGCGCGTATGGGCATGTTGCCCCGTCCGAAACGTAAGGCGTTGACTTAAATGTGCCCGTTTAGCTCAGGCATCGCAAAAGCGTTAAGAATGCACAATTCAAGACCTGACCCTGTGCTCCAATATCCAAAGCAATCGAACATAAAAAATCCCCGCTTGGAAAAATCCAAGAGGGGAATCAAGTTCAAGACTCCGATCATGGTGGATTGCCTAACGGCGAATCCACCCTACAATGATCCACCTTACAGCGTTACCCAGCCTACGGCCCTTTGTTAAGCATTTTGTGTTGCGGTCGAATATAGAAGAAACCACCAAGAGCCAAAATCTTCATGATCTTTGCGTCTTTTAGCCAACACTTCCATTGGTTCAGTTTCTATCTGAAAATTGTAACGTTGCTCATTAAAAACTTTCTTATTGCGATCATAGGCTTTTAATAACAGCTCATATTTTCCTGTAGAAAGTGCTACATCAGAGAAGCCATCTGATGTTTCTCCAATCCCCACCAACTTTATATAGTGTTGTAACCCCGAATTCCCATGAACAAGAATTGGGGTTGCTGCTTTGCCGTCAGTCCAACCTTCGCCATTATGTGAATTATCTTCGGCGAAATTCGTCCAATAAAGCAGCCAAGACTGTCCTGTAGGAGATATAAGCTTCCCCTCAAAAGTAGTGATTGTCGCTGATTGATTACCTTCATTTGTTACCGTTAGGGGCAAGTACATACAAAAATTCTTCCTGAGGTAATAAACATTAATCTTGTTATCAATGTAGACACCTATTTTGGCCTTTTTATTATTTAGTCTTGCACCAAGAATAACCCCGCCTATGGTTCCAATAATTGAACCTGTAGCTCCAATAATTCCAGCAATTAAAGTAGGATCTGACATGTTAATTCCTTATACGCCTAACATAAAGTAGACACCTAAGCAGATGTCTACTAGTTTTCAATCGCAGGCGCATAATGCAACTCCTGCAATCCGTTAGGCAAGATACTATAAATATTCAATTATCGATAGCAGCCTTTTTAAGAAAACCCAACATACACCTTCAAAACATCCGTTCGAATTTACTTGAATTATCCTACTCAGGAATATCCATAACCCCCTCAACCACCATAACCGCCGCGCCACCAACCCGAATGGCCAAAGTATTTTCCCCCTTATGATCCATTTCCAGATTCAGCACACTGCGCCGGTTACTCTGCTCACCACGATCCACGGTAAACGTATAAGTCCCCTTTTGCATAAAATCAAATGAGCACAAATACGAGGCAAACGCTGGCATCGCGCTACCGACCGGCGGATCGTCGTGGATGCCGATTCTTGGCCCCAGCAGACGGGCATTAAAATCGGCATCCGCATACGGCGTTTTCGGAGAAAACAGCAAAATTTCCTGCGCGGCGGTTTGCGGGGCGATCGATTGGCTCCATGCCGCGTAATTGAACTTTGCATTCCTGACGCTTTCGTAACGCCAAACCGGAACGATCAGGTATGGAACGCCGCAAGACACCAGACGCATCGCATATTTTTTATGATCGAGTTCCGACGGCTGTATGCTCAGGAAACTCGCCAAGTCCTCATCGCTGGGCGTAAAGTAATCGATGACCGAAGTCACTTTGCGGGTGAACTGCACAAAGCTGGGTTTGCCGTCTTCTGCGGAAATATTGACATTAACCGGGCCGGTATTTTGCTCGAAAACCATTGGCGTAATCCCGGCATTCAATTGAATATCGCCGCAACTTGCCAACACAAAGGCGGTAGCGATAATCGGATGTCCGGCAAAATCGACTTCGCCTAGCGGTGAAAAAATCCGCATCACGCGGTTGGTGATTTGTTTATCGGGATGAAATACAAACACCGTTTCCGATAGGTTCAATTCCCTGGCCACCAGCTGCATTTGCTCTTTGCTTAAGCCTTCGGCGTTCGGGAAAACGGCTATTTGCGCACCGCTGAAAATCTGTTTGGTAAATGCATCGGCGATGTAATAGTTGTATTTCATAACGCTTGTGCTCCGTCCTGCGGCAATGATGAAAGGTTGACTTGAACGCTGCCGTTTTCAATACGAATGGCATAAACGGGGATTTTCACGGCTTCATCTTCCAGGCAAACGCCGGTTTCCAGATTGAAGTGTTGTTTGTATAAAGGTGAAGCTACAACAGGCTGTCCGCCAATATCGCCGATTAAACCGCGCGACAGGACATTGGCATTGCCAAACGGGTCGTAATTACCGACCGCATAAGCCTTTGCATCGGGTTCCGGCATCCAAAAAATCGCCACCTGCTCCCCTTCAACCAGTGCGCACACGCCCGAATCAGGCTGTAAGTCATCAACACTGCAAACATCTATCCACCGAACCATTACGCGACCTCCACCAATTTAAAATGCTTGCGCTCGTTTTCATCGGCAGGACGAATCTGACCGCGCTCTTCAACAAAGATTACATTATCATCGGATTGGTCGCTATTAATAAAGTGCCGGAAGCGTTTGAGCTTGGATTCATCTTCAATCGCGGTTTTCCATTCGCATTGGTAAGTGTCGATCACATACTGCATTTGCTGCTCCAGCTGATCGCACAGCCCCAGTTTATCTTCAATCACTACCGACTTCAGGTAATCCAGTCCGCCTTCCATGTTTTCCATCCATACCGAGGTGCGTTGCAGACGGTCGGCGGTGCGTACATAAAAGCTCAAAAAGCGGTCGATATATTTAATCAGGGTTTCCTTATCCAAAGCGGTGGCGAACAAATCGGCATGACGCGGTTTCATGCCGCCGTTACCGCAGACATACAAATTCCAGCCGTTTTCGGTGGCGATAATGCCGACATCTTTGCCCTGCGCTTCGGCGCATTCCCGGGTACAACCGGACACCGCAAACTTGATTTTATGCGGCGAGCGCAAACCCTTGTAGCGGTTTTCCAATTCTATCGCCAGACCTACGCTGTCATCGACGCCGTAACGACACCAGGTGCTGCCGACGCAGGACTTAACCGTGCGTAGCGATTTGCCGTAAGCATGGCCCGATTCAAAACCGGCAGCTATCAGTTCTTTCCAGATATGCGGTAATTGATCGACCCGCGCACCGAATAAATCCACGCGCTGGCCGCCGGTAATTTTGGTATAGAGTTTGTATTTTTTGCCGACCTGCCCCAAGGCAATCAGCATGTCGGGACTGATTTCGCCGCCGGTGATGCGCGGCACCACCGAATAAGTGCCGTCTTTTTGCATATTGGCTAAAAAGGTATCGTTGGTGTCCTGTAGCCCCAAATGGTCTTTTTCCAGAATATGCTCATTCCACTGCGAAGCGAGAATATTGCCGACGGTCGGCCTGCAAATTTCGCAGCCTTTACCCTTGCCGTGTTTGTGCAGTAAGTCGGGAAAAGTTTTGATTTGTTCAACCCGAATCAGGTTGTGAAGATCCTGTCGGGTATAGGCAAAATGCTCGCAAAGGTCGGTATTGACTTCAAAACCCTGTTTCGATAATTCCGAATCCAAAACCGACTTAAGCAACGCAGAACATCCGCCGCAACCGGTTGCGGCTTTGGTTTCCGCTTTTAAGGCACCCATGGTCATGCAGCCGCCCTCAATCGCCGAGCAAATCGTGCCTTTAGTCACGTCGTAACAGGAACAAATTTGCGCCGACGCGGGCAAGGCATCCGGGCCCAATCCAACCGACTCGTCGGAGCGGTGCGGCAATATCAATGCATCGGGATTCTCCGGCAGTTCGATACCGTTCAGGCAATATTGCAATAAGGTGCCGTAACCCGATGCATCGCCGACCAGCACCGCGCCGAGCAATTGTTTTTTATCCTGACTGACCACCAGGCGTTTATAAACTTCGCTTGCACCATTTTGGTACGTGTAAACCATCGCGCCCTGGGTTTTAGCATGCGCGTCGCCGATACTGGCAACATCGACCCCCATCAGTTTCAATTTGGTGCTCATGTCCGCGCCGGTAAAACTGGCGGCATCGCCTGCCAAATCAGCCACCACAGTGCGCGCCATCGCATAGCCCGGAGCGACCAGTCCGTAAATCATGCCATTCCACAACGCACACTCGCCAATCGCATAAATGCTTTCATCAGAGGTGCGACATTGATTGTCGATAACGATGCCGCCGCGCTGGCCGACTTCCAGCCCGGAAGCCCTGGCAAGATCGTCACGCGGGCGAATCCCTGCCGAAAACAGCACGATGTCGGTTTCCAGCTCTTCGCCATCGGCAAAACACATTTTGTTGATGCACTGGTCGCCGTCGGTAATGATGCTGGTGTTTTTTCCGGTATGCACGGTTACGCCCAGATTCTCGATCTTGTGCCGCAACATCGCGCCGCCCGCGTCATCCAGCTGCACCGCCATCAAGCGCGGGGCGAACTCAACCACATGGGTTTCCAAGCCTAAATCCATGAGTGCCTTGGCCGCTTCAAGCCCCAACAAGCCACCGCCGACGACAGTGCCGATCTTGCCGGTTTTGGCAGCGGCGGCTATGGCTTCAAGATCTTCAATAGTGCGATAAACCAGACATTGCGCACGATCATGCCCGGGAACGGGGGGCACGAACGGATAAGAACCTGTCGCGAACACCAGCTTGTCATAAGGTATCGTCAGGCCTTTTGCCGACGTTACGGTTTTACCAACCTTGTCGAGACTTGCGACTTTATCGCCCAGATGAATGGTAATGCCATGCCGCTCAAAAAAACCGTCTTCGACTAAAGACAACTCCTGCGCAGTTGTGCCGGTAAAAAATGCCGACAAATGCACCCGGTCATAGGCGGCTCTGGGTTCTTCGCAAAAAGTAATGATTTCATACTGTTCTTTAATGGCGCTTTCGACCAGACTCGCCAGAAAAGACTGCCCGACCATGCCATTACCAATGACGATTAATGTTTGTTTTACACTCATATACAACCCCGATAACGATGTTTCCTGTTTGGAGTTCTAGAGCAATGCCTGTGCCACAATGGACAAGCCAGTGATTTTAATTACTTATTGAATCATCAACCTGAAAACAAAGCATCCTAACGGGCCAATATGGTGCATACAAACAAGTAATGCTCCTTATGAGTGCAACAACAATTACATTTTTCTCGCCGCAGACAAGTTTGCGATCATACCGACACGCATCCGTATTATTCGGCACATCTATAGAAATCAATGGCGGCTTTATTTATTGAGCTGGTTACTTAGGCGATTAATTCAATCGGCTTCAATAAATGGCGTAGTTTGTGCTAATTATTTGAGAATGAACACCTTAAATATATTACTTATTGAAGATGAAACGACAGACCAGTTCTTGGAAAAGATACTGATTACTAAAGGCTATTCAGTCACAAACACGGTAACATCCGAAGTAAATATTGCATCCTTGGCGATGAACGACAAAACTGACCTGGTTATTTTTAATATTGACAGCCCCAAAAAATATTTTCCGCATATACATTACCTTAACCAGAACCACCCGCTCCCCATCATTATCTTTGCAGCCGACGATACCTCCGACACCATTAAGCAAATCGTTAAGGCCGGCGTCAGCGCTTATGTTGTCAACGGTTTGGAAACCAGCCGCATTAACAGCATCATCAATATCGCTGTGGCCAGATTTAAGGAACAACAACGGCTGACAAATGAGTTGGAAAAAACGAAATCCAGGCTTGAAGAGCGGAAGCTAATCGATCGGGCAAAAGGCATTTTAATCAAAACCCGCGGCTTTACCGAAGACGATGCTTATCACACCCTGAGAAAACTGGCGATGGATCGCAATATTGCAATCGGCGAAATGGCGAAAAACATTATTGCCATGGCTGAACTTCTTAAGTAATCGCATAAAAATGCCACGAAGCGGAATAGAGCTTCGTGGCAAAAACGCTTAGCTATCGAATAAACCGAAAGTCATTGGCACCCTGAAATTAAGCGTAACATCTTGTGAATCTGACGTAGTGCCTATGCCTAAAGATAAATTGAAGGTAGTTCGTTTGGAATATTTGAACGAATAGCCAACCAACAGTTGTCCGATATCCAAGGTGCTTCCCTTAATTTCATTTCCATCAATTTCAGATTCCAAAACATGTTTGTGCGAGTATCCTAAACTATATGATGACCGTTCATTAATACCAAACCCCATGCCAAAACTTAATCCTAGCGTATCCCCCGGGTTAATCTTACCGAAGTTGGTGCTGGTTTCAGCATTATAATTGTAGCTAAGATTACCGAAAAACACCGCTGGGTCTGTTGGATAAAGGGCTGTAATGCTGGGTTGAAAACTATAGTATCCGACGCCTGTCGGCAATTCGGTTGGAAATGTTGCACCAGGAACTCCTTGAGCCTGGACGGACGCAACGTCGAAAGGGCTTTCTCCGGTGGGTACCGTTGCGAGTATGTTGCCGACAAAAATCGGCCAGCCGCCGGACCCACTGTTAAGCTGATAACGACTGGCAAATTCAAGATCGCCTATACCATTTCCGTTCGCATTAAAGGTTTCATCAATGCCCGCACCAATACTGACCGGCCTTGAGCGTTGAGTATCATCACGATAGACATAAGGCACCCTGAACTCTACCTCCAGACTGTCAGTTATGCCATAACGAGCCCCCAGAGCGCCGATGAAACTGTGTCGCTTAACTGAGCGAAGATCAATAAGGCCAATGGCAATAGCAGGAATAAATGTAAAGGCATCAAGAAATACCCGGTCATTACTGGTATAGGCATAATAAAGTGAGGGTTCAACAACGATATTGCCTTTTCTGGTTAACACGCCGCCTACGGTTTGGCTTAATCGGGGTATTTCCGGCGGTCGTCGTTTTTCCGTTGTTCCGGGAGGCGCCTGGCCAACAGGCTTGGATGGAAGCTTATTAGAAGATGTCGACGGCTCATTGGTATTTTTCGCCGCAACAATTTGAGGCTTGTTTGCCGCCTGTTTGACCGGTGCCTGTTTATTCTCTGCGGTTTGATTTATCAACGCATCAAGACGTAATTTAAGTTGTTCCAATTCTTTGCCTTGCTCGGCAATAATCTGTCGTTGTATCTGGAATTCTTTTTGCTGCTCGGCAATTAATTTCTTGTATTGTCCCGCAGAATTATCTTGCTTGGCTGTTTCTGCATAACTCCCATTTACAAAAAAAACGCAGCAGATAAAAACACTCCCCTTAATAGCCAAAAATAGAGGACATTTCCCGCTCCTAAATTTCATCTTCATATTATTATTTCCATTTTTTATGGTATAAGATTAACAGCTATTAAATTCCCTACGTTACCATTTAGCTGCAGCAATTAATAACCATAGAGGACTTATTAATTGTTTTTTTAACAGCACTTTTTACTCAAAAAACGTATCAGTTTAAAATGCCTTTAATTCATTAAATAACAATAAGTTATTATTTTTTAAGAGTTAGACGGTTTTTTGCTCAGATGGGAGTAGTTTTTTATATAAATAAATCGCCCATAAAGACAGGTACGAATAAATAAGCTATTTCGTTGACTTTATAAATTATTAACTTCGTCAGGACAATTAGTATAAATACGTAAGTTATATATTATTAATTGGTAAATGATGGCGTTTTTATATTTATTACCGGTATAAGCGCTTAACAACAAGTCAGCATGTATCCATGCTGGCGTCCAAGGCCTCAAACAAACAACACACGCCGACTTTTTGTTAAAAACTTAAATCAGTTCCATAAAAAACCGGAATACTGATGCAAGGCTATAAATTTTTTAAAATGCCCGTTTTGCACGAGAATGACTTGATACGATTTATGAAGATTTATTAACAACGCTACAGAGTGGACAATTATCGATCACTGCACGCCTTATAATTGATTAATGCACATTGGGCACGATCAGGTTATTAAAAACCGCGCCATTATCATTTAAATCTAAACCTTTTAAGTGACTAATCGCTATATTAATATCGGTAACAGTTCTAATAACCTGATTATCAACGTTATTCTGAATAACAGAACCCAACCCCGACATTCCCAAATCCGGAGCTTGATTCAGGACTCCGTTCTGAAACAATGAAGCATTCTCCGGTAATTGGAAAAATGAGGAATAAACTACAGCGCCATTCAAAGAAGTGATTCTCTCCAGGTTAAAATCGATGTTTGTCCCATTTGGAAGTACAAACCCGCCTCTTAGTTGATCCAACTCGTTGTCAGACGCACGATGCCAATTATCAAATCGTTGGGCGGCCATGTTTGACATTTCATCCGCTAATACCTGACAAGTGAAGCAGGAACCGCCAAAAGCAGCTATCCATAGCGCAATCTTCATGAGTTTTTGGCAGTCGTTAAATTTATATGTTTTCACGTTAAACACTCCGCTTGATTAAAAATCCCAACGTCCGGGTTGCAACATATTAAACAGACCTAAACTGGCCCGATCGACAGCGGAACCCAATGGCGCTTTGACCCGAAGCACCCACTCTTGCTGATCTTGAAAATGTTTTGCTGCTATATCCTGTTTGTCATGAATTAGAAATAAAATGCGGTTTTCCCACATTGCTTCAAACTCATCGCGGGGCATTGCCTTTATGCCTACAGCGGGATCTCCTACCAAAACTTCCTGCTCATTAAGTCCTTTAATAATAACGAAATGTAAGTAACCGTTATTATTGATAATAGTGATTGCAGGTACATTGGCGGTAATCAATTGATCTAACTTGATCTTGAATCCGTCGGAGCGATAGCCCCGTCTTTCCAGATAAAGTTTAATATCCAGTAATGAAAATCCCTGTTTTTGAATCTTTTGCTGATCGCCATTTTGATACATATCAACAAATACACTTTGTTCGTCTACGACATCGTCATAGTGATAGGTAAGCAGACTGGCCAAAGTTGCCGAGCCGCAACTGAAATCGTACTGCTGCTTGTATACAGTTTTAAATCGACGCTCTGAAAAAGTCGTGACAGGGACGTCATAATTACCGGCACCCGCTATACCGTTAAAATTCAGAGAACCTGCATTGCTACAAAATGCGGGTAGTATGAGAAGAACACATTTAACAAAAAATCGTATCATGTCGCACTTCCACTAAATAAAATTATTAAGGTACGATCGTTACATTCACGATAGTCGAATCCTGAATGATGACGTTGTTACCGCTGTTTTGAATAACACTGGTAATGCCGCTTGCCTGCGCAAATGAACCGTGATCGATAACGTTGTAACCGTTGACGTTATTATTTGCTTGATTGCCACTGAGTGTAGCTCGCACATTCATGTTATTAAGAATTGTCGTATCGACACCTTCACGGCCCCGGGCATTATCCAATTCATCCAACAATACTGTTTCAGTTGAAGAAAAAAGCAATTTGTCCTGATCTTGAGCAAGATCAGCTTTTGCCGCCTGACTTTGCATAATAACGACAAGTAAAGTTAAAAAGCCGCCCTTTAAAATCTTTAAAATCGTTCCCATAGCGTCCTCCTTATATATTTGATGATATGCAGTTAAAAACCGGAGAGCGATTACTCGCTCGCCGGCAAAGATCATCAACTACAATTGATTAACTTATGAACATTTAAGGAGCTACAGTTGGTTGATTAACATTTACGTTGCCTTGAAAAGATACCTGTTGCTGCGCCAGAGAATTATGACCAAGGTTTTGAACGTTTTGATTAATACCCGCGCTGCCGTTGAAAGTATTATCCATATTGTTATTGGCTGCATAGGAAGTGCGCGTATGTGGTACATCACCGCCAAAGCTGACTGCTGCACCTGTTACAGTGCCTGACAAAGATGACTCATTCACCTTGTAGTCGGTAGCAATATTGCCGTTCTTGGATACTGCAGCAGCGTTTCCAATCGCAGTTAATACGCTGTTGTCAGAGTTATTGGTGTTGTCCGTAGTTGCGACACCATTACCCGTAGCCGCTGCTGATCCGGTTCCATTTGAATATGCCTGACTATTGTCATTAGTTGCAGATGCAGTGCTGCCATTATTAGCGGCTGCAGAGCCTTGAGCGCTAGCACTAGCCAAGCTGTTATCAGAGCGATCCGAAGTAGCAGTACTACCGTTATTAGCCGCCGCATCGTTTGCAGTAGCATAGCTTTGGTCAGAATGATCTGAACGATCTGACGTAGCGGTGCTACCGTTATTAGCCGCAGCATCCGCTGCAGAAGCTGAGCTATTATCCGTAGCTGAGTTATCGGAGCTATCAGGTGTATTAATGCTGTTATCCGTAGTTGAGTTGTCAGAGCTATCGGATGTATTAATACTGTTATCCGTAGTTGAGTTGTCAGAGCTATCAGGCGTATTAATGCTGTTATCCGTAGCTGAATTGTCAGAGCTATCGGATGTATTAACACTATTATCCGTAGCTGAGTTATCGGAGCTGTCGGATGTATCAATACTGTTATCCGTAGCTGAGTTATCAGAGCTATCGGACGTATTAACACTGTTATCCGTAGCAGTTGAGTTGTAACTGTCACTAATAGCAGATGAAGCTTCATTTGCGGCTGTACCAGCCCCATTCTGGTCGCTGTTTGCTGTCGCAGTCTGTTTATAAGCGGAATCAGTCGCAGTATTAGTAGGATTTGCCCAAGCACTAGAAGCTGAGCCCAATGCAAGAAGAATACTCGCCGTTAATATTTTTTTATTAAATTGTTTCATTGTTATTACTCCATGAATATATTTAAAAAATATAATCAGATGCCGTTCAATAAAAATATCTGATGAGGATGTAACAACCGCCTATCTCTCTATTTCGGAGAGTTAACCCAGCCATCACAAAAACAGTATCCTTAACTCATCCTTAAATTTCCATAGAGACAATATCAATAAATCATTAAATATCAGCAATATACGCATAATCACCTAGATAATCGAATGTATATTTAAGAGAAGCACTGAAAATTCAATGCTTCGACAAAGTCAACACGAACGGAGGATGTTATCGGTGGCTCCCCATCCATGCGGTAGCTAAATTAGTACGCGATATGCAGACGAACATTATTCGATCTGCGTCGGTTTGCGTAACTGATATTACGCAAGTCAGAGAAAATTTCTTAACTATTGCTAATATCAGTAAGTAATATCCTGCTTAAAAAATTGACGACATATCTAACGTCATACATCAACGGCTCTGATTGGCCGCCGCGCCTTTGCCTCATCGCCTAAACTACGTTGCTTAATGAAACTTTCGATAGACAGGATTCTTTAATTCGCAGGGATTTACAGGGAATGTTGTCGGAAGCGCGGAAATGGGTCGTCGACTCACCCGCCAAAACAGAAATCATTGCTTTGCACTGAGCGTACGTAAAACCCTGCTGGAAAGTTCTGATTACTACAAATCAATTAAACTTTGATAGTGAATGCGGCCATCGCATTAACAACCGCTTTAAAATAAAGAGGAGCGTTTAAAAAACCAAACGCACATTCACAATCGGGAGTGACCGGGTCTTGACCGGCATTAGCCGGAAAATTGCAGACGCGCCATTTCTATCATTACGATAAAAACGGCGCGGTCAATGGAGAATCAGGTTAAACCTGAAATGTAAATACCACCGATAGTCGGTGATTTGTTTGTCTAAACCGTTACGAACTGACTGCCCGCAATTCCTAACTACGGTATTTTTTTACCCAATCTTTAACAACAGGCCAGCCGCGCGTTAACCATTGCTCGGTCACAAAAGCCGCTGACCGTTTAACCTGTTTAGCCAGCGCTTTGCTGTAAAACCATACCTTATCGGCAACCGACACTGCCGAGCTATCGCGCCACTGTAAATACCGCGAACCCAAGCCATTAATAAATATAGGTTTAAAAAACCACATTTCCAAAAGAGAAGTCACCCACATAAACAAGAATGAAACAGCCATGCCCATACCGGCAAGAATAACCAGCCAGGCAAACATCGGATGAATTTTAGTCAGCCACCATGACAATATATCGGCAATCAGAAACACATAGGGCATGCCGATAGCAATACACTTATATTGTGTTGTCGTGGTTTCCGCAAAACTGAAAATGAGCCCTACAAACATGAAAATGAAACTGATCCCGAACAAATGAATATGTGAAACGCGAATTAACGAGCTGAACGTAGCACCTGTATCTTGCGTCGACAAGGCTTTTAGCGAGTCGAAATTGGTAAAATCCGGTATACCGGATGCGTCTTTGTTATGGCACATCACACAACGGCTCTCAATTATTTTGTCGACACCGTCATTTTTATAATCATCAATATCTGCGCCTTCTCTGACCCATTCCATGATCTTAAATCGCTCCTGTTCCGGCGCCTTATCCTTCATCGAACCATTCAGTTTCTGCTCCAAAACCGTGCCTGAACGGTTACCGTAGTAACTGTAAACAATATCATCAACAGACAAGCCGAATTTTCCGTCCGCCATACCATGCGTAAACAATATTTGGATTAATGCGAAAAGATAACCTATGCCAACCGTACACAAATAACCGGTAAACAGTACCTTGACAGGAGTATCGTGATCTTTTAGGGGAATGTATTTTGTTGTCATAATGTCAATTGATAATGTGTTGTGTTTCAGGCTCAATCATGAACCCATGATTTCATGTCTGGCGCGTAGCACCCGTTAATGACCGAACTGCAAGATTATACGTTGTCTTGATTACGTTATTATTGCCGCTCTATCAACCCGACTTCTGCTTATCGCGATTATTCAACAGCATTCCCTCTGCCTTGCTGCCCAAATAAACGTAAATTCCCAGCGACACCAACAGCAACGCTACCGCAATAATAATCCAGACCGCTTCAATAATATGTTCGCTATCACTCTTTAACGCGAACTTAAAGATCATCAGCAACGATTCGATGGACACGGCGATAATAATTACCGAAATAAAACGAGTAATCGTCCGCCGGGTTGAGCTATGCCTGAGTACATCCTTATATAACAGCACCTCTTCCTCCAGCGTTGTTTTGCCCAAATCAAAAATCGCCAGACTCAAGGTCAGATAAATAACGACACTCAACGGCATTTCCAACCGCTTTTCGGGAGTCATCATTGAATAGATCACGTCCAAGCCCTCAATTCCGGCCTCGTAAAGCAGCATCAACGCAACAGTAAACAAACCCAGTACAATCAAGGTATACATGGTTTTAAAATAAGGTTCGAAATGAATGCGCCGATTATCGCCGGTTAATATTGCCAGCATGGAACCAAGATCGATATCCAGCACAACGATACCTTTTGCCGAAACGTCATCATTACTGATTTTCATACTGGCGGACAAGCATAACTCCCGTCTGACACTGGACAAATAAGGCTCGGTTACCACGACGCCATCGGCTTTCATCGCGGCCGAATAATAGGGCCGGTTGCTGCGGTCTGCATCCATGCCGATTTTGGGGTGATGCTTAAAATGGCTGCCCGGCACATTCAGGCAGATTTGCCTGCCTTTTACATCAAGCAGGTAAAGCAGGCTTACAAACGGGTAATAAGCACACAGAGAATTGAGCAACTCGGTAAGTTCCTCGTGACTTTTCTCAAACATTTTTTCATCGGCAAAGCAGCTCAAAATCGAAGAAAGAAGGTTATGAATAGCTACGCGATGCTCCTCGTATTTTTCAATAACATTGATATGACTCATTTTAGACATGCTCTGGATCCTGAGAGTTCATGATAACTATCATGTTCCAGCAGGTTTTATGCCAGATAGCCAAAACAGTCGACTAACGCTCCTGTATGCCACATTACACATCAAAAGAACCTGATTGGTGCAGTGCGCAGGAAAATCGCACCCATTAGGTGCGCCCCCTTAAGAGACCAGACTATCCTTGTTACATAAAAGATAACGCATAACTACTTATATTTATTAAATAATTAACATAAATAATTTATATAAAAATCTTGGCACAACGATTGCAGTTCAACACTATAGAGACTCCAATGGCGGAGCACACAGGAATTCCGGTTTAATGGCGAACCATATTGGCAAAGGCGTCTACTAAACGGAATGCATTGAGCATTCCGTTGGGAGACGTTTTTTTTTGTCTGATCCAAGACGATTTCCAGGGATAAATACCCTGTGTAAATAAATCAAGACGAAGTTGAAGAGTGGAAACGGGTAGATCAATTAAGACGATATTTACCACACAACCAAAACTGGCGATGAACAGCAATATAGTAATCGGGGAAATCGCAAAAACTGTTATTTCCATGGCTGAACTCACTAAATGAATACCCATATTATGAATCCTGAAAAAAAACTATTCTCTTATTTTGGGCCTATTATTAGCACTGTCAGCGGCTCTATCTGCAGCCATAAAGCATTAGCCAAACAACGCCAATCCATGAGCCCGGAAAAAAAACTATTTCCTTATTTTCAACCTATTATTGGCGCTGCCAGCGGCACCATCATCGGTTATGAAGCATTAGCCCGGCAACATGACGCAAAGGGTCGGATTATTTCAGCCGGTGAATTATTCTCTTCGACCGACATTGCCACCGACCAGCTGATAGCATGGGATCGCATGGTTCGGCGTCAGGCTTTGGAGCAATTCAGCCGATCAAATTACAAGGGCTATTTAACCATCAATATTTCAGCGGCATGGATCGACCAGATTGCCGACTTTAAATCATTACCGACACTGCTAATGCTGGATGAGTTTAATGTTGACAGAAACCGCGTTATTATTGAAATAACCGAATCAAAAGGCGACCTGGACAAACTGGTTGAAATTGCCAGACTGTATCGCCAACACGGTTTGAAAATAGCAATTGATGATTTTGGCGCCGGTTTTTCTCAGCTGGAAAGAGTCATGGCTATACAACCCGATATCATCAAACTGGACATGCAATTGTTCCAGAGCGCGGCAAAAGGCGGTATCGCCAGCGATGTCGTGCATTTGATATCGCGTCTGGCGAAACGCACCGGTTGCCGTATCGTTTGCGAAGGCGTGGAAACCGTTGAAGACTTCCACTTCGGTTTAAGCTGCGGCGCCCAATATATGCAAGGCTATCTGTTTTCGCCCGCCACAGCGGAATTTAAAGAACCGCTGCATTATCAAAAACAAATCAGCACACTCAGAAAGACTTTCCTGAAAAAGACCCTCGCCAAAGAAGAACACAAGATACAGTTTATCGCCAATATTAAGGGCTTGATCGAACTCCTGAAAAAAGCCCTGGAAAGCGACTTCAACCTCAAAAAATTATCGGCGCACCCGTTTGAAAAAAGCGGCATTTTACGATTCTATTTATGCAATAACGAAGGCGACCAAATCTCATCGAATTTTAATTTTGCCGATAGCAATTGGTTCGAGGACCCCGCTCAAATTGGCTTTAACTGGGCATGGCGACCTTATTTTTATCAATTGCTGGCGCTTGAGTCGGCAAAAGACAGTTACCGCTTGGTCACTTCGGAACGCTATCGGGATTTTAACAGCGATATGCTTTGCAAAACCCTATCGCTTAGACTGGACGAGGAGCGTATTTTATTAATCGATATTGCCGCCGAGTGGCTATGATCTTCAGGGCAATTTAATCGCCCCTCACTTTCGGACGCTCCTATAGGCATAATCGACACATAACGATTGAACATAAAAGGCTTGCACACCAAACCGGTACTGGCATCAATCGGCTTATACAGATCAATGAAATTGCTGAAAGAAGAGGTGTCGGCAAAAATTGACAGTTACACCCCGCTGCTAATGACGCATGGAAAGCGCTTTAATGCCTATTGATTAACTAAAAGCAGTAAAATTAAACTTTTTTACTGCGCCTTATTCTTGATAAATAGCCATGGACATCACCATCACCACACCTGCCCTGTTATTTCCCGCCATTTCGGTTTTGTTTTTGGCCTATTCCAACCGTTTTCTGGCGATTGCCAGCCGGATTAGAGAGCAGCACAACCTGTTTAATAAAACCCACAGTCCGGTTGCCAAAAAGCAGATCGACAGCTTAAGGCTCCGCATCCGCTTTATTGTGGCGATGCAAGTGCTGGGAGTCGTTGGCATTATCTGCTGCACCCTGGCTATGGGGCTGATTTTTTACGGCTTGCAATATTACGGCAACATTACTTTCGGCTTCAGCATGGTATTTATTGTTTTATCGTTGTTAGCCTCAATAAGCGAGTTATTGCTTTCAACAAAAGCGCTCAATATCGAGCTGGAAGATATGGAAGAATAGCCCACCATTTTAGGCTATTCTTTTTGCACCGATTTGAGGCGGATACAGCGGTCGACTAAAACAGAAAAGTGACTACCGCTTTCAACTTTCCGCCATCAATGACAGGCATTGCAAGCATGGAACTCAAGCGTCCCTCTACAAGGGCAACTTCCGAGTTATTTCGGATGGCAGGAACGCCGGTTAGCCACACTCTGCCCAATATACCCTCGCCTTTGCGTACCGAGATGGTTTCAAACATTTCTGCCAGCTCATCGTTTTGTTTACTGTATCCTGACTGGCACACCAGCCGCTGACCGCTTTCGTCCGGCACCCATATCTGTATGCGTTTGGCAATTGGCGTAGCCTTAGCCGACAGAAATGTCATGATATAAACCTGATTCGCAACAACTGAAACCGGGATACCCAGCGCCGTCGTTATCCCGGCTTTTCTGGCATCCGGGCTTCTGATAAAAGCAGGGGCTTGGCCCAGGTCCTCTATGAGCACGGGCATGCCTGTTGCCCATACCTGTCCGGGCAAACCGGAACCCTTGATGAAGCTCATCCTTCTGGATATGCTTTCAAAGGCATCCAGCGTACTGTAATACCCGTCAATAACCGTCAGCTCAGTATTTTTCTCCAAACTGTTGCTCCACACTTCTATAGCGCCGGCATGATGCTGATCGTCTCCACACAAAAAAACCACCACGGCCATTATAAATTCACCTGAAAACACAGGTATGGCAATACCGCTGGTTAAACCTGCCTTTTTGGCCGATTTTGTCCGCTTAAAATAAGAATGATCAAATTCCGTTAATATGACAGGATGACCTGCGGCCCAGGCTTTACCGGGCAAACCTTCATCATACGCGAAGGATTCTTTTTCACTGGCGACTCTGAATTCATTTAAAGCGCCATACAGTCCTGCGCTAAATCCCAAGCGGGTACGCTCTTTTGTAGGCACCCATATTTCCGTTACCTTAATAAATGTTTTCATATCAAGGCGTTTTCTTTATACAAGAACGCAGCTTATGCGTAGCTGATCGACGTTCTTCATATTTTTCAAAAATATTAAGATAATTTATCTTGGACATAACCAGAATACCTGAGAATTAATAATGACTATCCAATGTATAAGCAGATTCTATGCCGGATTGGAGAAATGGTCCGGATGGCTGAAACGAGCACTCCATGCGATGCTCTGCACGCGGCATAATCCACAGGGATGTGGTGAAAGCTTCCGCTCTCCGGCAACGCAGGAGCAATTACCGAGGAGCGAATATCTACCCATGCCATCGTAAGCGCCTAATTTTGGTGCGGCCACTTCTATAATGCACATCAAGAGAACTTAATTGGTGCGGCACATAGCAGGATTGCACTCATTCGATGCGTTATTTTCAGAAACTCAACTATCCTTGCCACCCAAAAGACAATTGATAACTAATTGTAATTATTAAAAAATATCCGTATAAAAAACAATATGACCATTTTGGCACAACGCTTGCGTTAAACACTATAGAAGCCCCAATAGCGGGGCACTAAAAATCCTGGTTTAACGGCGAACCATGCTGACAAAGGCGTCAACAGACTGAATGCATGCATGGCATTTAGCTTGGGGGCGTTTTTTTTTGTCCATTTAAGGGCAAAAACCTGACATGAATTAATAAACGGACGCGCCTTATATAGGCTGTTACTGTTAAACAGCCATGATTTTGAACGTTCGCAGCAATTTAAGCATCCGTTACATTTTAGGCGTCAATACCTCCTGAGATTTAACATAGCCGGCGCATAACAATCGTAACAGCCTTATGACCGGCCGGCCGGAATATGGATCTAATCGAAACATTGACTATTTAACAATCCCAATCATAAATATAGAAACAGGAGATTGCATCATGCTAAATAACTTGAAAGACTTTGGACAGTTAACGATCAAAATGCGTTTTACGATAATTGTCAGCACTTTGGTCATCGGTTTTTCGCTGTTCGGCTTTGCAACATTCAAGGCCATGAATACCGTTAATGTTAATGGCCCCATTTACCAACGCATTGTCCAGAGTAAAGATATTATTGCCGATGTTCTGCCGCCGCCTGAATATATCATCGAATCTTATCTGGTGGCGCTGCAATTAAGCCAAGCCGTCGACCCTGCCGAAATCAGCGCATTAGTAACACGTTTCCGAACACTAAAAACGGAATTCGAGTCCCGTCATCATTATTGGTCGGAGCAGTCTTTGGAGCAGGAACTTCAGGTTTCTTTACTTGACCGCTCTTACCGGGCGGCGCAAACCTTTTATAACGAAGCCGGTCAGCATTTTCTGCCGAGCATCCAGGCGGGCGACCGCGACGGTTCATCGGCAAGTCTGGTGCAAATGCGCCGCGCTTATGAAGACCATCGCGGCGCCATTGATGACGTAGTGAAACATACAACAGCCCGCAACATAGAAGATGAATCACAGGCACGAAATACAATACAGGAGTACAAAATCTTCCTGGCCGGTATTTTCGTATTCAGTGTTGCTATGGCCATAGTATTGACCGTATTGATCAGTCGCGGCATTTTACGCTCACTCAAAACCGCCCAACAGATAGGAGCAGCGATCGCCGCCGGCAACCTGAATTCCAACATTGATATCCATCAAAAAGATGAGATAGGAGACCTGTTACGCTCCATGAAAGCCATACAGGATCCTATCAACACCTTCGTTACCGACCTGGACAATATGGCGCAAAAGCATTCTGAAGGCTGGGTCAAAGAACAGCTCGATGCTTCAAAGTTTTCCGGTATTTATGGCAAAATGGCGCACGAAGTTAATGAGTTGATTCAATCGCGCATCGCTATAAACAGAAGGCTGATCAGTATCGTCAACCAGTATGCAAAAGGTGACTTTTCTATTGATATGGATATTCTGCCGGGCGAAACAATTGCCATTACCAATATTATGGACAATGCAAAAAAGACCTTCCTGGCAGTTAACAACGAAATCAAGATACTCATAGAAGCCGGCGCTCAAGGCGATTTCTCAAAGCGTAGCGATCCGGATAAATTTGAGTTCATGTTCAAAGGCATTTTGACTAATCTCAATAACCTGATGGAAACCTGCGATGTCGGCTTCAACGATGTGCTGCATGTCGCTGATGCCTTGGCTCAAGGTGACTTAACCCAAACTATCGACAAAGACTATCCAGGCACTTTTGGTGAAGTGATTGTCGGCATGAATAGTATTGTAGAAAACCTCAAAGGCCTGGTAAGTAACATCAAAGACTCCACCGACAGCATTAGCACAGCCTCCAAAGAAATCGCCGCAGGCAACAATGACTTGTCTCATCGCACCGAGGAGCAAGCCGCCAGCCTGGAACAAACCGCCGCCAGCATGGAAGAACTGACCTCCGCCGTACAGCATAATGCCACCAACGCCCAACAGGCCAACCGGCTCGCCGTCGACGCCTCCGACATCGCGGGCAAAGGCGTAGAAGTGGTCGGCCAAGTCGTCGTAACCATGAATGAAATCAATGAATCCTCACGTAAAATCGGGGACATTATCTCGGTGATCGATGACATCGCTTTTCAGACCAATATTCTTGCCCTCAACGCTGCGGTAGAAGCCGCCCGTGCAGGGGAACAGGGCCGGGGCTTTGCCGTGGTCGCCGTGGAAGTGCGCAATCTTGCGCAACGCGCCGCGACGGCCGCAGGGGAAATCAAACACCTGATTCATGATTCGGTGGACAAAGTATCGGGAGGCAGCAAATTGGTTGCCCAAGCGGGACTGACGATGGAAGAAATCGTCGCCTCCGTCCGCGGCGTTACCGACATGATGGCCGAAATCACCGCCGCCTCCGCAGAACAAAGCTCCGGCATTGAGCAGGTTAATCAAGCCATTGCTCAAATGGATGACGTAACCCAACAAAATGCCGCCCTGGTAGAACAAGCCGCAGCGGCAGCGGAATCGCTGGAAGAACAAGCGCAAAACCTGGTGATCACCGTGAGCAGCTTTACAGTGGCTGGTAGCTCAGGTAATTCAAACAGCTATTTTCATATGCCGGCCGCGAAAAAAGAAACAACACGATCCGCAACAAACGCCGTTAAGAAGTTACAGTTACAACTTGCTGATAATGATGATTGGGATGAGTTTTAAGCCTTGCTTATTATTTGAAAATGATAAAACCGGATCTTATTTTGCGGCATATTGACCTGATAAGCCCTTATAAATAGGCATGCACACCACACCTGCCCTGTTATTTCCCGCCATTTCGGTTTAAGCGGGTTCCCAAGCTCCAGCTCTCGTTTTTATACACATCTCGACGTAGGCCGGAATAAGCTGGTTCGAGTGACAGCGAGAACTGGCGTTTCCGGCAAACACTTCCCGAACTCGCCGAAAACGCCAGCTCACGCTACGCGCTGCCTTGTTATTTCCCGCCATTTCGGTTTAAGCGGATTCCCAAGCTCCAGCTCTCGTCTTTATACCCATCTCGACATAGGCCGGAATAAGGCTGTCCGTAGATACCTATAGCTATGGGGCTGATTTTTTTACGGCTTGCAACATTACGGCAACATTACTTTCGGCTTCAGCATGGTGTTTATTGTTTTACCGTTGTTAGCCTCAATAAGCGAGTTGTTGCTTTCAACAAAAGCGCTCGACATCGAACTGGAAGATATGGAGGCGCATGAGTCATAGTTGGTGCAAATTAACAGGTGAATGCACAAAATTGATGCATTGCAGATATAAACCCATTTCACCTTATCCTGCCCAATACACGCCATAAGCCCTTATATTCATTAACTTAAGCTCACGAAATAAGCATTTTAAAAATTTGGCACAACGATTGCTTTAAACAATACAGGAGCTCCAACGACGGGGCGCCAAAAAAATATCGGTTCAATGGCGAACCACAACAGACAAAGGCGTCTACCAGACTGAATGCATTACGTATTCCGTTAGGTGACGCTTTTTTTTTGCTGATTTTTTCAAACCTGCTGAGGTCAATATGAAACAAACCGGACGATTTACTATCAAAAAACTGGTTACAGCACTGGTTGCTGTGGCTGCGGTATCAACCTTTTCCTTTGCAACCAGTGCCTACGCAGCTGAAAAGCTGGAAAAAGAAAGCTTAAAACTCGGTTTTATCAAACTGACCGATATGGCGCCCTTGGCGGTTGCCTTTGAAAAGGGCTATTTCGAAGATGAAGGCCTCTCCGTGCAAGTAGAAGCACAAGCCAACTGGAAAGTGTTATTAGACCGTGTCGTCAGCGGCGAACTGGACGGCGCGCACATGCTGGCAACCCTGCCCTTTGGTACCGCCATCGGCTATGGCACCAAAGCCGACATTATCAGCGCCTTTACCCTGACCTTGAACGGCGATGCGATTACCGTATCTAATGATGTTTGGAATCAAATGAAGCCGCAGATTCCGGTAAAAGACGGCAAACTGGTGCATCCGGTTAAAGCGGATACCTTGAAGCCAGTGCTGGAAAAATACAAAAGTGCGGGCAAACCTTTCAATATGGCGATGACCTTTCCGGTCGGCACGCACAACATGAAATTACGTTACTGGCTGGCGGCCGGCGGCATTAAGCCCGGTTTTTACGCACCGCCTGAAGACACTTCCGGTCAAATTGATGCCGAAGCGATGCTGTCGGTAACGCCGCCGCCGCAAATGCCTGCCACGATGGATTCAGGCACGATTGTCGGCTACTGCGTAGGCGAACCGTGGAATCAGCAAGCGGTATTCAAAGGCATTGGCGTACCGGTAATCAGCGATTACGAACTGATGAAAAACAGCGCTGAAAAAATCTTTGGCGTGACTAAAGAATGGTCGGATAAAAACCCCAATACCCACAAAGCGGTGATAAAAGCCTTGATTCGCGCATCGATGTGGCTGGATGCTGAAAACAACAAAAATCGTAATGAAGGCGTGGAAATGTTGTCGCAAAAACAATATGTCGGCGCTGATTACGAGGTTCTTGCCAACAGCATGAACGGTACTTTTGAATATGAAAAAGGCGACAAACGCGACTTGCCCGATTTCAACGTGTTCTTCCGTCATAACGGCTCTTACCCTTATTACAGTGATGCGGTCTGGAGTCTGACTCAAATGCGCCGCTGGGGACAAATCAACGAATACAAAACCGATGCCTGGTACCTGGAAACCGCTAAAAAAGTTTATCGTCCTGATATCTACATGGCTGCGGCCAAGGCGCTGATTGCCGAAGGCAAGGCGAAAGCCAGTGATTTTCCTGCCGACAACGAAACCGGCATTAAACCACCTAGTGCAGACTTCATTGACGGCATCAGTTTCGACGCCACCAAGCCCAATGATTACCTGACTAAGTTTCCTATCGGTCTAAAAGGTAAGCAAAAAGTGGTCGGCGGCAAGATTGTCGAATAATCGCTAGATTCGCCGGTTCCCAAGCTCCGGCTTGGGAACCGGCCCGAGGTAAATGTATTTAGGGGAAAGTTAAACATGACAACGCCAAGAATATTAAACAGCATCGCATTTTTTCAACCGACTGATGACGGTGAACCAATACGTTCGGTTGTAACCCAATCTAAAGATGCTGTGGTAGTGGCTTGGTATATTCAACAGGGACAGCAAATTCCCCTGCATGTTCATCCTCAGGGACAGGATACCTGGACCGTATTAACCGGCAAAGGCCACTATTATCTGGACAATAATGGAACTACCAAACCGATTATGGCAGGCGATGTCGTCGTCGCCCATACCGGTGAAGTCCATGGGGTATTTAACGATAACCCCGAACCGTTGGCGTTTATTTCGGTTGTCTCGCCTGCTGACGCCGGATATCAACCTATTTAACAAAGCAACGATGCGTAAAACAAATGCACCCATTATTACAGTCGGTGAAAATTTAGGAGCCAAGCATGTACAATAAAATCATCAAATTTCTTAATATAACCGGGCTAACCTGGTTTGTTCCTTTCGTAAAAATAGCCGCCGGAGAAAATGCCTCGCTGCAAATCCGGCAACTTTGGCTGATTATGGGCGTGCCCATACTCGCTTTTATGATCTTCCTGGGACTTTGGAGCTTCTCCGCATCCAAGATCAACACCAGCTTGGGCGCCATCCCCGGCCCAATCGCGGTATGGCACGAAGCAGCCGGATTATTGGACGATCATTTCGCCGAACGGGCTAAAGAGTCCGAATATTACCAACGCCAGCAAGCCCGTAATGATCAGAAACACGCTGAAGATCCGGCTGCTGAAATCAAAACCCGCCCCTATAACGGCCAAGCCACCTATATGGATAAGATTTTCACCAGCCTTTACACAGTCTTTGCAGGCTTTGTGATTGCCACGCTGATCGCCATACCGCTTGGCCTGTTCTGCGGCATGAGTCCGATCTTTAACTCGGCCATCAACCCGCTGGTGCAGATTTTTAAGCCGGTATCGCCATTAGCCTGGCTGCCCATCGTCACGTTGGTGGTCAGTGCCGTCTATGCAGCCGGCGATGATGCCTGGTTTGAAAAATCCTTTCTGACTTCCGCAATTACCGTCACGCTGTGTTCGCTGTGGCCGACCCTTATCAATACCGCCGTCGGCGTGTCATCGATAGATAAGGATCTGATCAATGTCGGCAAAGTATTGCGTCTTAACTGGAGCACCCAAATCAAGAAAATCATCTTGCCGTCCGCATTGCCTTACATTTTCACAGGCATGCGTCTATCCTTGGGCGTAGGCTGGATGGTGTTAATCGCTGCGGAAATGTTGGCGCAAAATCCGGGGTTGGGCAAATTCGTCTGGGATGAGTTCCAGAACGGCAGTTCCAACTCCTTGGGCCGGATCATGGTCGCGGTATTTACCATCGGACTGATCGGCTTTGCATTGGACCGCATCATGCAGTCCTTACAAAACATATTCTCTTTCGGTAGAGCGATTTAATCAGGAGCCGTGATGTCCGTCGTAAATCTTAACATTGTGAACACGCGCACGCAGAACAAGTCGCCTGCGCCATCGAATGACGCCCATCAGCCTTTACTGGAATTAAAAGCTGTCTGCAAAAGCTATGGCGCGACATCCATACTCAACAACATCAACCTGAGCATTAAAGAAGGCGAGTTTATCGCTATCGTCGGCTTTTCCGGCAGCGGCAAAACCACGCTGATTTCAACCATTGCCGGGTTAATCCAGGCCGATAGCGGCGAGGTGCTAAAACAAGGCCAACCGATTACCGAACCGGGACCGGATCGCGGCGTAGTGTTTCAAAACTACTCTTTGATGCCGTGGCTGACCGTGTTTGAAAACGTGGCATTGGCGGTGGATGAAATTTTTAAGGACTGGCCTGCCGAACAACGCAGAGCGCATACCGAAAAATACGTCAGGATGGTTAATCTCGGCGCGGCCATGGATAAAAAACCCGCCGAACTTTCCGGCGGCATGCGCCAACGGGTCAATGTCGCCAGAGCCTTGGCCGCCAATCCCGATATTTTGCTGCTCGACGAACCGCTCAGCGCACTGGATGCGTTGACGCGCGGCAACTTGCAGGATGAGATTTTGCAAATCTGGGCGCAGGAAAAGAAAACCGTCATTCTGATTACCAACGATGTCGATGAAGCGATTTACATGGCGGATCGGGTTATCCCGCTTAATCCCGGCCCCGATGCGACCTTCGGCCCGGATTTTCATATCAATATCGAACGCCCCAGAGACCGGACGGCATTAAACCATAACGCCGAGTTTAAAAGATTACGCGCCGAAATAACCCGTTACTTGATGGATATCGGCATCGAAAAAAATCTGGGCTCAAGCGCTGATAAAATCGTCCTCCCTAATGTTAAACCCAATACCAGTAATGACTGGGATCGTGAGCGTCCTGCCGTTGCCGCGCCTGCTCCCGACAGTCTTACGGCATACACACCATCCCTGGCAATTGCCGAGACTGCTCCCGGCAGTCTTACGGCATACACACCATCCCTGGCGATAAAACCGGCGCAGGATGATTTAGCCCGTCCCCGTTACGTGGAATTTTCACAGCTGTCTAAAATCTACCCGACCCCCGACGGCAACAGCACGGTTAAAGTCGTGGACGGCTTCGACCTGAAAATGAAAAAAGGCGAATTCATCTCGATCATCGGCCATTCCGGCTGCGGTAAATCGACAGTGTTATCGATGACCGCCGGTCTAAACAGCGTATCAGAAGGCGTTATTATTTTAGATAACAAGGAAGTTTCCAGCGCCGGACCTGATCGCGGCGTGGTGTTCCAGGCGCCCAGCCTGTTTCCCTGGTTGACCGCGTTTGAAAACGTCATGCTGGGCGTTGATAAAGTCTATCCGCACGCCTCCAAATCGGAGCGTGACGACATCGTCGAATATTATCTGACCCGCGTCGGCTTGGGCGACTCACTCCGCAAAAAAGCCGGTGACATGTCCAACGGCATGCGCCAACGGGTCGGTATTGCCCGCGCCTTTGCCTTGTCGCCCAAACTGCTGTTGCTGGATGAACCGTTCGGCATGCTGGATTCCTTGACCCGTTGGGAATTGCAGGAAGTGTTGATGGAAGTCTGGGAAAGAACTCATGTCACCGCCATTGTGGTCACCCATGATGTCGATGAAGCTATCCTGCTGGCAGATCGGGTGGTGATGATGACCAACGGCCCGCACGCCAAAATCGGCAAAATAGAAAACATTGATTTACCTAGGCCGCGCAGTCGCAAAGCCCTCCTGGAGCATCCTGACTATTATAAATACAGGGAAAGCATATTGAGCTTTCTCACCGAGTGTGATCATACTCATTAATAGCAGGACGATTCTCGAAAAACATTATCAACAATCGCGTTACTTCAATAAAAGGAGGCTTTATGCCGCAGAAAAAAACCAAACATCCCTTGTCCTCAGCTTCACTGCTGGCACTCTCTGTTGTGAGTGGATCGGCCTTGGCCGACATTAACCAGAAAGTTGAAGACGCGCTCAATTTCTATCATTACGGTAAAAATGGCGCAGTCAAGTTTGACCTGAACACTCGCTGGGAAAACGTCGACCAAGACAGGGGCCCGCAAAAAACAGCCAATGCCGTCACCTCGCGTTTACGGGCTGGTCTGCTGTCGCCGGTATTTCATGGTATTCAAGGTTATGCCGAATACGAAGGCAATCTTGCCATGGTGGAGGACTTCAATAGCTTACGCAACGGCAATACCGGTTACTCAACGATTCCCGATCCCGAAAAAAGCGAACTCAACCAACTCTGGATCAGCTATGCCGGCATCCCCGATACGTTAATTAAAGGCGGACGGCAACGCATCAAGCTTGATGACGACCGCTTTATCGGCAACGTCGGTTGGCGGCAGATGGAAACGACTTTCGATTCGGTGTTGCTCACCCACAACAATCAGCAGATTTTCGGCCTGACCGTTAATGCAGGTTATATCGGCAACGTACAAACCTTTACCGCCACAAACGAACACATCGAAGCCCCGATTCTTAACGTCAACTATAAAGTCGGCGATTACGGCAACCTGGTCGCTTACGGCTACTGGCTGGATTACACCGAGCGGGAAAACTATGAAAAATCGAGCCAAACCTATGGCTTGCGCATGAGCAACTGGCAAAAACCGGGGGATTCGCTCAAACTTAGCGATAACTACGGCTTGGTGTATACCGCCGAATGGGGACATCAGGAAGATTACGGGCACGGCGCGACCAACTATGACACAGACCGCATCAACCTGATGGGCGGCTTTACCGCTTATAACTTTACTTTCCAAGGAGCAGTGGAACAACTTGACGGCAAGGGGGTCAATAAAACGTTTGATACGCCGCTAGGCACCAACCATGCATTCCAAGGCTGGGCCGACTTATTCCTGGTTACGCCTAGAGACGGTATTCGCGATGTATCCGGTGCCGTGTTTACCACTCTGGATCGCGGCAGTGTCGTATTAAGCGGGATTTATCATGATTTTACCGACGATACCGGACGCTTTCATTACGGTAAGGAATATGATTTCTCGGCGCTTAAGAAATTCGGCAAACATTATTCAGTGTTAGCCAAATACGCTTATTACGATGCGAATACCTTTGGAGGAACAACCGATACTCAAAAAATATGGATACAAGGAAATATAAATTTCTAAAATTTACCGTTTTTCTTTGCACCAAAATAATACACTTCCTGGCGCACCATGATAATGCATGACGCATTATTATGGTGCTTGTTTGTCCTTTCCTTTCAGTTTTATAGTGTTCAGCCCCTTGCCATACATTATCTATATAGATCCGGGTAAGAAATGCGGACAATACAGCAGGCGAGCGATGCAAAAGTAAATACCGCTGAACATAAGCTTATTTAAAGCGCCTTCTTTTGGTGCTTTATGCCCTCAATTTCCAACTGCCTGCACCGTAAATAAACAGTATTGCGACGGTCTCAGTCTATATGGCATGCAACATGCTTTTGCTAATCCAGTAATCTTTATAACTGGAAATCTATCATGTCATCTCAACGCCTTAACCTGCTCTCCTTTTCGGGAAAAACCAAAATTCTCCACATGACGTGGATGGCTTTTTTTATCAGCTTTGTGGTGTGGTTTAATCATGCGCCTTTAATGATGGTGATCGCTAAAACGCTGGGCATGAACAACTCGGAAATAAAAACCATCTTAATCCTGAATGTCGCCTTGACCATTCCGGCGCGCATTGTGATCGGTATTCTGGTCGATAAATTCGGCCCTAAACGCACTTATTCAACACTGTTGGCGGCAGGTAGCATTCCCTGTTTTATGTTCGCTTTTGCCACCAGTTTTGAACAACTGGCCCTGGCCCGTTTCTTGTTAGGCTTTATAGGCGCCGGTTTTGTGATCGGCATACGCATGGTTGGCGAATGGTTTCCGGCCAAACAAGTGGGTATTGCCGAAGGTATTTACGGCGGCTGGGGAAACTTCGGTTCAGCCGCTGCGGCTGGGGCCTTGCCTGCTCTCGCACTGATCTATGGCGGTGACGAAGGCTGGCGCTATGCGATTGCAACGACAGGCGCTATTTCACTGATTTATTCGGTCATCTATTTTTTCAGCGTGTCCGACACGCCCAAGGGTTCGACTTACTTTAAGCCTAAAAAAGCCGGGGCGATGGAAGTCACCAGTATCTGGGACTTGTTCTTCTATATTCTGATGAGCGTGCCTTTGTATGCCACCTTGAGCCTGTTAACCTGGAAATTATCGCCAACCGGCGCCAACCTGTTATCGAACGCCGCCGCCCTCTGTATTTATATCGGCATTTGGGCTCTATTCCTCTATAACGTCTATAAAATTATCCACGTCAACGAGGAACATCTCCAACACCCGATAGAGGAAATTCATAAGTACAAATTCAAACAGGTTGCCATTCTGAATCTGGCGTATTTCATTACCTTCGGCTCGGAATTAGCCGTTGTTTCGATGTTGCCGCTGTTTTTCTTCGATACTTTCCACGAGTCGCATGGCATTACCATGGTCGAAGCAGGCTTGCTGGGAGGTAGTTTTGCCTTCATTAACCTGATTGCGCGGCCTGCAGGCGGATGGGTCAGTGATAAATTCGGCCGTAAATTGTCGTTAAGCATTTTTGTCTTGGGCTTGTCGGCGGGTTATTTCTGCATGTCGCTGATTGATTCGGAATGGCCCATTGCCTTGGCGGTATTGATAACCATGGCCTGCTCTTGCTTTGTATCCGGCGGCTGCGGCGCCGTGTATGCGATAGTTCCGTTGATTAAGCGGCGCATGACCGGACAGATTGCCGGCATGGTCGGCGCTTACGGCAATGTCGGCGGCGTCCTGTTTCTGACCATATTATCGTTCGTCACACCGGCGGTATTTTTTGTGGTCATCGCGGCGGTGGCGTTATCGGTGTTGATCGCCGTACAGTTTATCGATGAACCGAAAGGCCACATGGCCGAAGTTCAGGAAGACGGTACCGTGGAAATGATTGAGTTGAATTGAATCGGATGAAATATTCAGTCCATTAATGTAAATAGATTAATTCACCACGAAGACACGAAGGGCACGAAGTTTTATCTTGTTTTTTCTTCGTGAACTTCGTGCCTTCGTGGTGATATGCCTTTTGTACCCGGATATAAACTATAAACCATGCCCAAACCAACACTCAAAGTCAGCATCGGCTATGCCAGCGATAAAGGCATCAAGCCGGATAATGAAGATTTTTTCGGTTCGTTAATACCGGAAGGCCCGCAACTGACTCATAAAGGCATAACCGTTGCCATTGCCGACGGCATGAGCGGCAGTGACGCCGGGAAACAGGCCAGCCACTGCTGCGTCGTCAGCTTTCTAAGCGATTATTACAGCACCCCCGACTCCTGGTCGGTCAAACATGCCGGACAAAAAATTCTTTCCGCGACCAATTCCTGGTTATACAGTCAGGGGCAAAGCCGCTATGAATCGACCAAAGGCATGGTCAGCACGCTTAGCATTATTGTCCTGAAATCGACCACCGCGCATATTTTTCATATCGGCGATTCGCGCATTTATCGTTTACGGCAGGGTAATTTTGAGCAGATAACCCGCGATCACCGCATCTGGGTTAAAGAAAAAAATTACCTTAACCGGGCAATGGGCATAGAACCGCATCTGGAAGTCGATTACCGGGCGCTTTCTTTAGAAACAGGCGACCTGTTTTTAATGACCACTGACGGGATACACGACTTTATCGATGAAAAAACCCTGAAAAAACTGCTAGACCAAGATGCGGACTTAACCCTGATTGCCGAAAAAATCATGCAGCAGGCCGAAGGCAACCACAGCGATGATAACCTGACCTGCCAACTGGTCAGAGTCGATGAACTGCCCGAGGCCGACGAAGACGAGATTATTCGCCGCCACACCAACCTGCCATTTCCGCCCCCGTTGGAACCCGGCATGGTGATCGACGGCTACCGGATTGAATCGGAATTGCATGCCAGTAAGCGCACCCAGATTTATCGGGCATTCGATACGAGAACCGATACGCAGGTTATTTTGAAGACCCCGTCTATTCTCTATGATGACGATCCCCATTACATAGAACATTTTCTACATGAAGAATGGGCGGGGAAACGCATTCGTCACGAAAATGTACTAAAAATCCTCAGCCCTAACCGGGAAAAAAGCTGCCTTTATTACGTCACCGAATTTCTCGAAGGACCGACACTGAGACAATGGATAAGCGCTAATCCCAAGCCTGATATTAAAGAAGCCAGGAAAATAGTTGAACAGATTGCCAAGGGACTGCGCGCTTTTCATCGCATGGAAATGCTGCATCAGGATTTGAAACCCGAAAACATCATGTTCGATAACAACGGCATCGTTAAAATCATCGATTTCGGCTCGGTTAAAATCGCCGGTATCGCGGAAATTACGCCACTGGAACACAGCGGGGCGGACAACGTACTCGGCACCTTAAATTACACAGCGCCTGAATATCATCTGGGGCAGCACGGCACGGTAAAATCCGACCTGTTTTCACTGGGCGTCATCACTTATGAAATGCTAAACAGCGCCCTGCCTTTTGGTCAGGATATGCCTGAAAAGCCCAACAAAATGAACCTGGCAAAACTCCAATATATACCCAGTTTTCATCACAATGCCATGGTTCCGATCTGGATTGACGGTGCCTTAAAAAAAGCCACCGCAATAACCCCGCAATTTCGCTATGACGATTTATCGGAGTTTCTCTATGACCTGTCCACGCCCAATCCCAGGTTTTTGAGTGCTGAAGAGGCCATCCCTTTAATACAACGCAATCCGTTATTATTCTGGAAAGGCTTGTCGATAATACTGCTGTTTACAAATTTGGTTTTGATGTATTTTTTGGTGGACGGGAAAAACTGATATAGAAATTTAGAACTCTATTTTGCTCGATTTATCCCATTTTGGTGCATATGCCATTCATTTCAGTGCAAAGAATCCGGCGCTGTTTTAGCTAAAGTCTCGCTGAATCACGCTAAGTAGTTGGATTAATATGATTGGCACAATCTATGCTCTATTCAGAAAGATGGTGCAATGGCGCATCCTCTCTTCCCTTCAACAACGGCGTTGAAAAATCGCTTATTTTAAATAGGCGGAGATAACTTTACTCGTCTGTTGTTCACGTCTTGATTTCAATTAGGCCGCTACAAAGAACGAGTAAAAAACGCTCGTTTCAAGGGGATCGACAGCTTGCAAAAAACAGGCTTAATTAAACGAATCAAGGTGTTTTTGATCCGGCACCTCTATTCGTTGTTTATCTAACTTTTTAAAGGTGCGTTATGTCCTATCTGATTCCTTCAGAATTTGTCACAAAGATGGTCGATGCGGGTGAATCCAAAATCTTCATGTCAACCAGAGATACCTTGATCAGGGCTTATATGGCCGGTGCGATTCTGGCGTTGGCTGCGGTATTTGCGGTCGCTGTTGCTGTCCAAACGAACTCTCCAATTTTTGGTGCAATTTTATTCCCCGTTGGTTTTTGCATGCTGTATTTGCTAGGCTTCGATCTTCTGACCGGTGTTTTTGTTTTAACGCCGCTGGCATGGCTTGATAAGCGCCCAGGCGTGACCATTAACGGTATTTTCAGGAACTGGGGCTTAGTCTTTACAGGTAATTTTCTGGGAGCGTTAACCGTGGCGGTTATGATGTCCATTGTCTACACCTACGGTTTTTCCGTTGCACCTAATGATGTGGGCATAAAGCTGGCCGGTATCGGTGAAGCGCGTACGCTGGGCTATGCAAAATATGGCGTGGCCGGCTGGTTTACGATCTTTATCAGGGGCATGCTGTGTAACTGGATGGTATCTACTGGTGTGGTTGGAGCGATGATTTCCACGTCCGTTAGCGGCAAGGTGATCGCCATGTGGATGCCGATCATGCTGTTCTTTGGCATGGCCTTCGAGCACTCGGTCGTGAATATGTTTCTGTTTCCAGCCGGTTTGATCATGGGAGGAAATTTTTCGATTATGGATTACTTTATCTGGAATGAGATTCCGACTGTTTTGGGCAATCTGATTGGCGGGCTTGCGTTTACCGGATTGACCCTATATTCCACGCATATAAAAACCGCGCCTAAACGTACCTTTTAATTAATCCGAATTAAAAAATAGAGTCTCAGCCCATAAGTGGCTGAGGCTTATTAACAATCACCGTTTAATGTGTAAAAGAGTTCATCATGACACGCAACGAAGTTACCGAATTGATCATCATCCACAAACTGCGCAAACAACTGACATGGCCTCAACTGGCCGATGCCATCGGCCAGAGCAAGGAGTGGACGACAGCCGCCCTGCTGGGACAGATGACGCTTAACGCCGAACAGGCCGCCAAGGTCGGTGCTTTGCTGGAGTTGCCCGCCGATGCTATCGAACAACTGCAAGTTGTTCCCTACAAGGGTTCTCTAGTCACCGCGGTACCGACCGATCCGTTGATTTATCGTTTCTACGAACTGGTCAACGTCTACGGCACCACCTTTAAAGCGCTGATTCACGAAGAGTTCGGTGACGGCATCATGAGTGCCATCGATTTCAGCATGGATCTTCAACGTGAACCCGATCCCAAGGGAGACCGCGTCAAGATCGTGATGAGCGGCAAATTTCTTCCTTATAAAAGTTACTGAGCGTTTTAGCCCTGTGATTGGCTGCGCCCGTCCGGCTTGAAAAAATGTCCGGTCAATTAGAAATCTCCGTAGGCCAATATTCCGACAAAGGCCGTAAGGAAATCAATCAGGATTTTCACGGCGTTTATATCCCCAAGGAACCGCAGTTGAGCTCGAAAGGCATTGCTATTGCCCTGGCCGACGGGATCAGCAGCAGCGATGTCAGCCATATTGCCAGTCAAGCCGCTGTGACAGGCTTTTTGGAAGATTATTTTTGTACTTCGGAAGCCTGGTCGGTAAAAAAGTCGGTGCAGCGGGTTTTGACAGCAGGCAACTCATGGTTATATGCCCAAACCCGGCAAAGCCGGTATTGTTACGATAACGACAGAGGCTATGTCTGTACCTTAAGCGCGATGGTCATCAAATCCACCACCGCGCATATTTTCCATGTCGGCGATACACGGATCTACCGCTTACGTAACAATGACCTGGAACAGCTCACCGACGATCATCGGCTTTGGGTTTCGCAGGATAAAAGCTACCTTAGCCGCGCCTTGGGGATAAGCTCCCATCTTGACATTGATTATCAAGCCCTGCCGGTGACGACTGGCGATATTTTCCTGTTCGCGACCGATGGCGTTTATGAATCTGTCAGTCCGCGTTTTATCGTCCATACCGTCAACCAGGCCGGGGATGATCTCGATGCCACGGCCAAAACGATCGCCGATGAAGCTTACCGACAAGGCAGTACGGATAACCTGACGATCCAGATCGTCAAGGTCGAAAACTTACCCGGACAGGATGCCAATGAGCTTTACCGCTCGTTAACCGAGCTACCGTTCCCGCCTGTATTGGAAGCGCGGGCTCTGTTTGACGGCTACACCATTGTCAGGGAGTTACATGCCAGCAGCCGCAGTCACATTTATCTGGCGGTAGATGACGAAACCGACTCGCAGGTCGTTATAAAAACCCCTTCCATCGACCTTCGGGGCGACCCGGCTTATCTGGAACGCTTCCTGATGGAAGACTGGATCGCCCGGCGTATCAATAATGCGCATGTACTCAAACCGTGTGCACAGACGCGCAAACGCAACTTTTTATACGTCGTCACGGAATTCATTGACGGACAGACCTTGACGCAGTGGATGATCGACAATCCGAAACCGGACCTGGAAACCGTGCGAGGGATTGTCGAACAAATAGCGAAAGGCTTAAGAGCTTTTCACCGGCTGGAAATGCTGCATCAGGATTTGAGACCCGACAATATCATGATCGATAGCACCGGCACGGTAAAGATCATTGATTTTGGTTCTACCAGAGTCGCGGGTATTATGGAAATTGCCACACCGCTCAGGCACAACAATATACTTGGCACCGCGCAATATACCGCTCCGGAGTATTTTCTGGGGGAACAGGGTTCCGAGCGTTCGGATATGTTTTCATTGAGTGTGATCGCTTACCAAATGCTGACCGGCAAGCTGCCTTATGGCGCCGAAGTGGCTAAATGCAAGACAAACGCCGCGCAAAACAAATTAATGTATGACTCTATGCGTTATGAGAATCGCGAAATTCCGGCCTGGGTTGATGACGCCATCAGGAAGGCAGTGCATCCGAACCCTTACAAGCGTTACGAAGAGCTGTCCGAGTTCATATTCGATCTGCGTCATCCGAATCAAGCGTTTCTAAACAAGACTCGCCCCCCTCTTTTGGAACGAAATCCGGTGGCTTTCTGGAAAGGCGTTTCCTTTATCCTGACCATTATCATCGTAGTATTATTGAATAAGTAATCAAGCAAATTGCTTGTTGCTATCATAATGGCAGTGCGTTATTTGCTCCAATCCCGCCTGTCAATGAAGCTAAAAATACTTTCTTTGAATAGCGGATCAAAGTCAGATACCTGTCGGTGGCGAAAAAAGATACATTTCAGCAAATTAGCCGCCAACCATCTGATCATGATATTGAATGCTGTAATGGCAAACAAAAATAGCCTCCCATTCAGGCCGCATTTCTAAAAAAATCCCGTTCGAATTCGAGTGGAGATTGATACCTCAATCTTTTAGTGCGATCGGCGACCCTTGTAAAAAGTCAAATAATCGATCACGCCCAGCGTCGCAGATGCTTTAGTCAGTTAAGTTACTTATTCTTAAAGCTGTAAAAAAACGTTATGCTCCCAACTGTCATCTTTTGTCCAGCAACGGCTCATCGACACGGTGATCGGTCAATTGACTGAACGCTTTAATATCGCTTAGGTTCGTACCGGAGACTTCTAACATTCGACCCATCGCTTTGTTCGCAAATTGCCGGTCCATACCGTGGCGTTTTTTTGAACACTGGCCTGCATCGGGAGCCTTTGCAGTGTGAAGGATTAGTCCAAACTTAAAGGTGAGCATCGCGTATATATCGGCATTTTGAATACGATGGAAGTCGCACATGTGATTAATCAGCAGCTGGAAAGTGTGCGCTGAACGATTTATTCAGACTCTTTAAGCTACCCGATCATTGCATCATTCCGTTCAGTTAAAAACATAGAATATATTTGGATGAGCCATAAAAATAACAATAAACTGATCGGACTGGAAGACCTTCTGAAGTTTCAGTCTTTGCTGGCGGAACTTTCCGCCAAGTTAATACGTGTCTCACCCGACATGGTGGATCATGAAATTCAAGAGGGTCTGTGCCGAATTGCCGAAAATCTGGATTTGGATAGTGTCAGCATAGGCCTCCTCACAGCGGATGGCCAAGACTTCTACTCAAGATACCAGTACTCCAAAACCTCTGTCAAAGCGTGGCAGGATGCTTCCTTAATGGCCGAAGGTCCTTTGCTGACGCAAACAATCCTGGCGGGTAAACCCTTCATCATGCATGACGTGGATAAATTACCTCCCGAGGGCGCAGTTGATCGGGAAAGTTTCTTACGTTACGGAATACGAGCCAATTTAGCGTTTCCTTTCATCGTAGGAGGGCGCTTGTGTGGTGGCATCGGCTTTGCTTCGATACACCCGCGCCAGTGGCACGATGACGTGGTGCGAGGCCTTGGACTTATGTCCGATGGATTTGCCAATGTTTTGGAACGCCAATATGCCGTACAAGCCCTCCAATCCAGAGAGGAGCAAATGCGCCTAGCCGCCGACGCTGCTAACGTCGGCCTTTGGGTTTGGAATATTCGGCAGGATACGATCTGGGTAACGGATAGAGCCCGAAAACTTTACGGTATTGAGGATCACGATACACTGAACTTGCAACGGTTTTTGGACTGTCTCCATCCAGAGGATAAACAACGGGTCAGAGAAACATTGCAAAGGATATTGCCCGGCGAAAGTGAGTTGCGGGATGAGTATCGCGTAGTGCATCCTGACGCCAGTGAACACTGGATCTGTGCCAGTGGCCGTTGCCTCCTTGGCGCTGATGGTCAATGGGGGCCAGTCTGAATATCACCGAGATCCGGCGCACCCAGTTGGCGCTCAAGCGGTCCAACATCGACCTCAGCACCGCGCTTGAAGAAATTATTAGCCTTAAAGACCAGTTACAGCAGGAGAATATTTACCTGCGCCACGAAATATCGGGGCATCAGGATTTTGGGCAAGTCATCGGTGGTAGCGCGACCATGCGAGGTATTTTGACGCAGATCGAGCAAGTCGCACTGACTCCGGCTACGGTGCTTATCCTGGGCGAAACCGGAAGCGGTAAAGAACTATTGGCAAACGCTATTCACGAGGCCAGTCCGCGCAAAAACCGGTCGATGATTCGAGTGAACTGTGCAGCCATTCCTGCCGCGCTGATAGAGAGCGAACTGTTCGGGCGTGAGAAAGGCGCTTACACCGGCGCGCTTTCCAAGCAGATAGGACGCTTCGAATTAGCCCACGGTTCAACCCTTTTTCTCGATGAGGTCGGGGAGTTGCCGCTGGACTCCCAGGCCAAGCTGCTACGGGTGTTGCAGGAAAAAGAAATCGAGCGTTTGGGGAGTCCGAAGCCGATCAAGGTGGACATCCGGATCATCGCCGCTACTAACCGAAACCTCTCGCAGGAAGTGGTCGAGGGGCGTTTTCGCGAAGATCTCTATTACCGTCTGAACGTTTTCCCCATCCAGGTACCGCCGCTCCGCGATAGGCGGGAAGACATCCCCAAATTGGTCGAGATCTTCATCCAAGAGTTTTCCAGAACCATGGACAAATCGATTGATGTCGTGGCCAAAACCAGTTTGCAGGCTCTCTGCAATTATGATTGGCCGGGCAACATTCGTGAATTGCGCAATGTCATCGAACGGGCTGTGATTCTTGCCACAGGTCCAGTGCTCAAAATCAACCTGCCCTGCGACGCGTTGACCACGACGAGGCCTGCGAAATCTAATTTGCTCTCGCTGAAGGAGGTTGAATGCGAGCATATTCTGCGCGTATTGGAAGTCTGCGGCTGGCGAATTCGCGGTCAAGGCGGTGCGGCTGCGATTCTTGGACTCAATCCCAGTACACTCGAAAGCCGCATGGCTAAGCTTGGCATTCGCCGGCCGTCTTCGTCCTAAAGCAGCTTTCTGGTAAATACTCTGCCTCGGGTTACCCGGAGTGCTTTTCTGCTTAGAAATGAGCACGAAACAATTTGAACAACTCGCGGCGTAAGTTTTCAGCGGGAGCGGAAGCTTCGTCTGCAAGCGCAAGCAAAGCCTGCACTCCAGCTATTGGCAACTTGCTCAAGTTATTTCTTGATTAGCAAGATGCTTCAGCTAGCACCGTCATACTGGCAGGGATGCCAGTATCCAGAGCCAGGGATGGTAACTTTCCGATACCGCTGTGGCATGATTTAGGCTTGATGCCAAGCCATAGCCTCACATCCATGTGACTGATAGGGGTAGAGAAGAGCCTCTCGACTCTCCCCTCCCTCCGAACCGTGCGTGCGGTTTTCCCGCACACGGCTCTCCAGTCGAGAATTTCCTCATCGGGATTGACGAGCCGTACTATGAGCCTCTTTCATGGTGAAAAGCCCAAGGTTAGCAAAATACGCATTTGGCATAAGTTGACTCAGGTGTATTGAACGTCCAAAACCCGATTGTCCGGTTCTTTGTTTATTTCTTAGGCTTCGCAAGCGTCGCCTAATGAAACCGTCAATCTTTGGAAACGTCCATTCATGAGCGTGTTTAAAGTAGTTGAACCAGCCTATAAGCATAGGATTAAGGTCTTTTATTATCGTTTCCATGCTGTCACCACGCGTCCTTTTGGTCTTGCTTCTGATTTTGTCTTTTAACGCTTGCAGACTTTTCTTTCTCACCCAACGTTTACCCGCCTCAAACCTATAACCCAGAAATTCAAAACCTTGACCTTCTTCCAAACAATTACCCACATGGGTTTTGTCTGGATGCAAGGTCAAACCCCTGTCATTGACCCATTGCTGAACCAATTCCAAGGCGTTTTGAGCTGCTTCCCGGCTTTGACAGAGAATCACAAAATCATCCGCATACCTAATCATCATGTAACCTGCTTGCACCATCTTCTTATCCAATGAATGCAAATACAAGTTAGCCAACAACGGGCTAATGACCGCCCCTTGTGGCGTTCCCGCGTTGGGTGTCCAGCGTTCCAGTCCAGCCAAGATGTCTTGTTTCAAATACGCTTGTATCAGTTTCAGAACTTTACCATCGCTAATGAGATTTTCAACTTCAGCCATTAGCGGCGCATGAGGAATGGTATCGAAGAAACTTTTCATATCCGCATCCACTACCCAGGTTTGCCCTGCTTTCAGGCATTCATCGACTATTCTTAGCGCATCTTTACAGCCTCTTTGTGGTCTGAATCCGTAACTGTGTTCGACAAACTCGTTCTCAAAAATAGGTTCAATCACCCTTTTCAGAGCTGTTTGCACAATTCGGTCTTTAACCGCTGGAATTCCAAGTGGTCGCTCTCCACCTCCTGCTTTAGGGATAAACACCCGTTTGACCGGAAGTGGTTGATAACTACCTTCCTTTAACGCTTGTTGAAGCTCTTGCAAATAATGCTCCTGCTTCAGTGCAAAACGTTCCACACTCATCCCGTCTACGCCATGACTGCCCTTGTTTCTTTGCACTTGTTGCCAAGCCGCTTGTAAGGTTGCCATCGCATACACTTTATCCATCAAACTAAACCATTTGCCGCCTTTTACGCCGTTTTCCAGCGCTGTCAACATCGGTTTCGTCCATATTGATGCTTCTACCCACAACCAACGGTCATAGATGTCTGTTTCTTGTTTAGTTGTTTCCAACACTGACGAAATAGCTTGTCTCAACTGCATAATATGGTTTTCTCCTATTTCTCTTCCTGCCCCCCTTCGCTCGTCACGGCTTTGCTAACCGTGATTTCTTCAGTCTATTGGACGTGTAACAGAGATGGGTTTCACACAACGTCTTGTTGTTGGAGATTTTTTTTCCGCTTCTCCAGGGAGCGAAATTTTTTTTCTCTGCAATCTACTGAGTCACTACTATAAGGGCTCTGACTCCTGCCACCGTCACCTCAGCGGCAGGTCTCCCCACTTACTTCAACTTACCTTCCAGACATTCCGCTCCCAACCACTTGGTAGGCCCAGTTATCGTTTCATTCGCCATGACAACGTAACTGATGATTTTCAGGCTTCATCATGGAATCGCAGACTCGCCGCCTTGCCCTGCCGAATCGGATTCGTTATCCTACGGACTGCCTTTTCGCTTCCAGTTGCTCTCCACCCCATTTCACAATGACGCAGTTACTTTCAGCTACGGCGTTATGGCATACGCCGACAGGGACTTTCACCCTGTTGATAAGTTGCCCTTGTGGGCGCACGATTCCGGCATCCCTGCCAGAATGACGAGCTTTTTGGCGCTAGCTGAAGCAGCTTGCTAATCAGGAGTTATTTTGTGCACATTCCTTAGTAAATATTTCGGCAAGCTCAACCCGAACGGAATACCGAGTGGTCTGACAGCCGGATTAAATTCGGTCTCCGTCGTTGCCTATCGTCATCAAAGATGCTCATTTTCGTGTAATCCACGAAATACCGGAGATCACCCGCTTATTTCCAATAAGCTTATTTTCCCGGAATTATATGCAAGCAATTGTTTTTATTTACACTTTTTACTCTTCTTGACTCTATTTTATATTGGCACAATTGCTGCTCGTATTAAATCATGATTGAACTACACCTCGTTCTCAAGGTTACCCCCGGTAAAACTCGATCGATGATCGACGCGCTGCAAGCACTTGCCAAAAATGCGGGTGCTGCACCTGGTTGCATGGCGGTCGAGGTTTACAAGGCGGTTGGCGAGCGAGGCAGCATTTGCTACGACGAAATTTGGGAATCGGAAACGGTGCTACGCAACATGATTGTATCCCGGCATTTCAGCCAATTGGCCTCTTTGATGGAGTTATCCTACGAGCCACCGGATTGTCAATTCCGGTTCATTAGCAAAACGCTAGGACTCGAATTTGCCGAGCAAGTAAGGGGGTACCCTCGCGACTAACAGAATGCGATCGGAACCATACTTTATTAAACCTTTGGCTCAGAAAATGACTGATAAACAGGCATAAATCGTCTGCCTTTTTCCTGGCTTTGAGTTTATCGATGGCTGGATAATCGAGAAGTTATTTCAAGCCATATTCCTAAGTAACCGAACCAGCTTTTAAACCACTATACATCACCAAGGAACGAACTATGAAAACTCTGCAATCCATATCCGGCATATCACTTCCAGTCTTAAAGCGTCCATATTTCAGACCAGGCATGTGTCTGTTTCTGATGGTACTAACGATGCTGACCGGCTGTCAGTCCACCGGCGGCTCCCAGTCTGACTCAATGGCCAACGCCGCCCAGATCGATCACCAAGTCACTGCCGCACTGGCCAGACTTTACGAAACCACGCCTGCGGCCAAGTCTCTGGCGGCAAATGCCAAGGGGATACTGGTGTTTCCGAACGTGATCAAGGCCGGTTTTATCGGCGGTGCCGAATACGGCAAAGGCGCCATGCGTAAAAAAGGCCGAACCACCGGTTACTACAACATCGTTGCCGGATCTTACGGCTTACAGGCCGGGGTGCAGCAATCCTTTGGCTATGCGATGTTTTTCATGAACGATGGCGCACTGGCCAGCCTCGATAGTGATAGAGGATTTGAAGTCGGCGTGGGACCGAATATCGTGGTTCTGGATGAAGGCATGGCCAGGACAGTCACCAATACCACGCTACGCGACGATGTCTATGCCTTCGTATTCGGCCAGAAAGGCTTGATGGCCGGCCTGGGTTTGCAGGGTTCCAAAATCACCCGGATCAATCCTTGAATGAGGAGATCCGAGTGTATTTGTTCAAAACCAGCCGTTATTTAAATGCACCCCATTTTTTTTAACAAGCGGGAAATTTAAAGATGACAGGTAATATCAATTGTTTCCGGATCGCTAACAGCGGTGGCGACACCGCGAAGCATCGGTTTCTGCGTTGTGCAGCTATCCATCCCTGGCACCTTATTGGTGGAACCGGGGCGCCTTATCCACGATTTCTCAATGTGCATTTAGCACATTCTGAGCTGCCAAGTGTTCCAGCAGAATACGTCGAACTTCCTCGATAACCTCGGGCTGACCTTGGCAGGAATGATCCCAGCGAACCACTTTCTCCGAAATCGCCTCCTCGATGTGGGCGCTTTGATAAGTAACCACCCCGTCATCCCCTTCTTCCTTGGGTCCGTCACCTTTGACTGCGATGATCGAGTGCGCCGGTATTTGAGGCGGAATCGGTATGGCTGCCAGTATCTTCAGGCCCGGATTATTTGGATTCATATTGTCGATTGCCGTCGGCAGTCTATCCAATATCGCAGTTAATTTTTCGTCGCCTGTGGCGGTAGCGGCTTCAGCAATGCCACGGATCACGGTTTGGGGTAGGGTAACGAATCTGGCGGCAAGACCCGTCACCCATTGTCGGGCTGCCAGCATGGCGCCGTGATGAGGCGTGGAGATGAATATCACCCGTTTGACGAAGGGTAAGGGTTTGAAAAACAAGGAGCGCTGCAACAGCGCCCGTGTTTCGGGATCGACATGGATTTCGTCGAACGATTTGTTGCTGATATTGTTCCAAAAGCGTACTCCGTTATCGATCGCCGTCATTTTGGTCAGCAATCCACCTTGACTGTGGCCGACGACCACCATGTTTTGCAAAGCCGGATCTTTACCCTCGGGATCGAACTCGTGCAGCGCATTCGTCAATGCACCCCGCAATAGGCCGGCCGAATACGAAATCGGATTCCCGGAGTCGTAAAGAAAGAGCCAGATTTCAAATTTCTCGCGGATACGGGGGTCGCCTTCGAGTTCGTTTATTAACTCGGCCCAGCGTGCAGGACTCGATGCTGTGCCGTGTACCAGAACCAGTGGAATCTTGCCGGTTCGGTAGGGATGGAGCGTAAACAAACCGTCCTGAGTCCGATCTTTGAGAAGCTGGCCTGTGATCGTACCGCCACTCAAAAAGTTGGAAATTTCCAGGGCATACAGCGGACTGTCATTCAGCTGGTAAGCAAGCGCTGCGGTGGGGTCGGATTCGATAGGTTGTTGTTTGCCATCAACGTTGATAGTTCTGACTCGATCATTTGCGTATACCTCAAGCTGAGCATCAAGTTTTCCGCCGGCCAAACCGGCTCGCGCTTGCCTGAAACGTAATATCGCAGTGACCGGCACCTTGGTGCGGGGGCCGAGGCGCTCCGAACCGACTACTTTAGCCGATGCCGGTCCGGTCGAAATGCTCGCTGCAAGGGCGGCACCCAGTCCCGGGCTGCGATAGCGGTTTCTCAAGCCTCGAATGGCGAGGGATGTCGTTGAGACGAACCGTTCCAGCTGGTATCCGCCCCACGATAGTCCTGATTTGTCGAGTGTTATATTCAATGTCCCGAACGGGAGTTTGTATTTTCCAGGTTTTAGCTGAACTTCAATCTCTTCGCCCTCTCTTGAAGTCGCCAAACCTTGGGCGAGTCCCTGATTATACAAGTCATAAGTCAACCGAAGTCGAGGGTCGGAAGCTGCAAGTTGAACACCACTGTCGTCACCCGGAAACAACAGCGACCAGGCATAGACCGCCGAAGCCAGGAAATAGCTTCGATCACCGGTATTTTTGGCGTGCAACAATGACAGTTCAGCCAACGCGAACAGTTGGTTTTCGTCGCCCACGGGTTCAAGTCCTGCATGCAGTTCAGCCAGCACTACCGCCGGTTCGGTCTCGAATCGGTCCATCAGTCCATTTCGCCTGAGTACCGTTTTTGAAGCCTCGGAGGGTTGACCCGCCGAGAGGGCGCTGACTGTATTCAGCTGATAACCCGTCTGGATGGATACTGGCTTGATGCCCACCGGGGTAGCACAGCCCTGGACTACCAGCGCGATCAAACTGATTACGATCAGTTTTGAAAAGTCGGCAAAGATGTGGCTTTTTTTGAGTGAAAAGGCAAATTTTGTCATGCAAACAGGCCTATTAAAAGTGGTTTAGGGCGGATTAAAAGACTCGGGTAGCTATCCAGGTGTATTGGTCGAATACCCACTTTTCAAAATCTCTTTATTTTAAAATAGCGAATTTCTATCTATTCGCCAAATTTTTTCAAAATCAGCTCAAGATATTTACCAAAACCCCGGATAAATCCATAGCTGAGTCACGAAAACTAATAGGCTGCTATTCGACGAATATGAATGTCGAGGTATTTTCATGCGTCTTTATTTCATTTAACCGGTTTTTCGGGGAATCCACGAAATATCGGGTTATTTTGAAAAAGTTTATTTGATGACTTTTCTTTAAATGAAATCTATCTATCTATTTAATATGGTTTTTTTGTCTTCATTCAAAATAATCCAATATTGGCGCATTTTATGCTGACCTATTAGGCATGACCGGACTGCATCTACCACTTAAAGTCGCGCCAAAGGATCTAGTACTCAGTCAATTCTATTTTGACGGGTAAAAGTAAATCCGTTCGTCCTGAGCCTGTCGAAAGCCTGTCATGAGCTTGTCGAATGAGATGAGCGGATTTACGCTGAGCTAAACAATCTTTACACGACATAACAAGACTGACTGAACACTAGGTTTCAAACAATAACCCAACTTTAATTTATAGGGACAACACATTATGAAGAGTTATCAATTTTTTCCGGTGATGCTGGCTCTAATCGCAGCCGCTATGGGCTGCAGTTCGATTCGCACCGGCACTAATGACGTTAAAGCCATGGCCGTAGAGCCCGCAGCTGATGCCGGTTTTATTCAACATCCCGAGTTGCAGAGCAAACACGCCGATTTACCGTTTCAAAAAATCCGGATCACTGCCATTACGTAGGAGCGGGCCGCGCCCGCGATGATGAAGCGCAACTTATAAATTACGGCCCCAATATCGCGGGCATGGCCCGCTTCTACAGCGCTTAACTTAACGCCATTGAGTCAGGCCGCATTCACACGACAGACTGTAGCAACGGTGTGTTCAGGCTTCGGGAAGTTATTCCCTGCCAACTCCCGACCCAGCCATCCTTGAAAAGTTTTCCGAACAAAGGACAGAAAATATGAACAAGTATTTATTGGTAAATGCGAGTGTACTGACGTTGGCATTGATACATAACCCAATGGCTATCGCCAAAACCAAACCTGCCAACGGTGACGGTCCCGATCGCACGATTCTTCCCCTTGCCGAACCTAAAGTTGCGGCCGTCAAGGAACTCGATGTCCGTAACGCCAAGGCGCCGCCACGTTTCGAAGTGAAAGCGCCGAACGGCGCGCCCAATGTGTTGCTCGTGCTCCTTGATGACTTGGGCTTCGCGGGAACCAGTTCATTCGGCGGCCCGGTCAGCACGCCATCCTTCGAGCGCATTGCCAACGAGGGCGTGCGTTACAACAACTTCCACACCACCGCCGTTTGCTCGCCGACGCGCGCAGCGCTCAAAAGCGGACGCAACCATCACGTCAATAACATGGGCGCGATTATCGAGACGGGGACTGCTTTCCCCGGCAACACCGGACAGATTCCCAACAACGTCGCGCCGGTCGCAGAGATGTTGCGTTTAAACGGGTATGCGACTGCAGCGTTCGGCAAGTGGCACGAGACGGCGGCTTGGGAGGCCAGCATGGCGGGACCTTTCGACCGTTGGCCGACTCGTCAGGGTTTTGACAAATTTTACGGATTTCTGGGCGGCGAAACTAACCAATGGGCGCCGTTCATCTATGATGGCACTCATCAGGTCGAACTGCCGAATGATCCGAGCTATCACTTCATGACCGACATGACCGATCAGGCCGTTGCCTGGATCAAGTATCAAAAGGCACTGACCCCTGAAAAACCGTTCTTCACCTATTTCGCGCCGGGCGCGGTGCATGCGCCGCATCATGTACCGAAGGAATGGATCGCGCGTTGGCAGGGCAAATTTGATCAGGGTTGGGACAAGATGCGCGAACAGATTCTGGCGCGGCAGATTGAAAACGGCACTGTGCCCAAAGACACTAAACTCGCGCCAAAACCCGAGGCGATTCCGGCATGGGATTCGCTGTCGGACGACGAAAAACGGCTCTTCGCACGTCAGGCGGAAGTGTTCGCGGGCTTCGTTGATATGACCGACCATGAAGTCGGCCGGGTTATCAAGGCCATTGAAGATACCGGCCAGCTCGACAACACCTTGGTTGTCTTCGTGTACGGCGACAACGGCACCAGTGCCGAGGGCGGCCGCAACGGCATGTTCAGCGAGATGACCTATTTCAACCATGTGCAGGAAACGGTACCGGATATGCTCAAGATGCTGGATAAATGGGGTAGCGCAGAAACCTACCCGCACATGGCCGCCGGTTGGGCGGTTGCGTTCGACACGCCCTACCAGTGGACCAAGCAGGTTGGCTCGGATCATGGCGGCACCAAGGTCGGCATGGCCATTCGCTGGCCGAAGGGTATCAAGACCAAAGGCGAACTGCGTACACAGTTCCATCATGTCATAGACGTTGCGCCGACCATCCTCGAGGCCGCCGGTCTGCCTGAACCCAACGTCGTGAACGGCGTCAAGCAGCGGCCAATGGACGGGGTCAGCATGGCCTACAGCTTCAATGATGCCAAGGCGAAAGATCGGCATACTACCCAGTACTTCGAGATGTTCGGCAACCGGGCCATCTACCAGGACGGCTGGTATGCCCGCACTATCCACAGAGCGCCCTGGGAGATGACGCCGCGCCGACCGCTCGCCGAGGATATCTGGGAGTTGTATGACACCCGAACCGACTTCAGCCTGATCAACAACTTGGCCGGGCAGCAAGCGAAGAAACTAAAGGAAATGCAAGCCCTGTTCTTGAAAGAAGCGGAGAAGAACAACGCGCTGCCTATCGATGATCGTGTGATTGAGCGCGTCAACGCGGAGTTGGTAGGCCGCCCCGACCTAATGGCCGGACGTACCTCACTAACGTTGGCGCAAGGCATGACCGGCATGACCGAGAACGTATTTCTCAACATCAAGAACAAATCCAAGACCATCACCGCCGAACTGGATATTCCGGAAGCGGGCGCCAATGGTGTCGTCATCGCCCAGGGCGGACGCTTTGGCGGCTGGAGTTTGTATGTGAAAGACGGTAAACCGGCCTACACCTATAACTTTCTAGGTCTGAACAGTTATACCGTCAGCGCTCAGGAAGCCTTGCCAAAAGGCAAAACCAAGCTGGTATTCGATTTTGCTTACGACGGTGACGGTTTGGGCAAGGGCGGCAAGGGCACCTTGTCCGTCGATGGCCGGAAACTCGCGCAAGGTCGTATCGAAAAAACCCAACCCATGATCTTCTCCGCCGATGAGACCGCTGATGTGGGTATCGATGACTCTACACCGGTGGTAGCCGGAATAGGCGAAGGTGCGGCTACGCGCTTTACCGGCAAGATCGAGAAAGTCACGGTCGAAGTGAAATGATGCTGAAAAGGTTTGGGCGTCGATGCACGGCAATCATAGCTTTCGTATACCACGCCCGGATTTATCGGTGACTATCGACACACCCAATGCTTACGATGAAAACGCAATTTTTAACGCCATCACCTAAAGGAGGTGACCAATGACTAAAATGCTACAAACGGGAATACGTAACGCGCTATGCGTAGCGGTTCTGGCAACGCTTGCCGGGTGTGCCGAAAATCAGGCCGTGACTCAATCGCAGACATTGGCGTCGCAGGCAGCCATACCTCAAGCGGCAGGGCCGGAGCCTGTCGAAGCCAAGGACATTCTGCTGCGTATGGCGGGTTATCTCGCCAAAACTCCGAAATTTACCGTTGCCATGAGTGATAACTACGACACCTTGCAAGAGTCCGGTCAAAAGATCGAATTTGGCGAGAAGCGCAAGATTAGCGTCAGTCGGCCCAACGGATTGCGCGTTGAAATCGAGGAAAGTCATGGCGAAAAACACCTATTTCTCTATGACGGCAAGGATATGACCGTATTCAATCCCTCGCAAAACGTTTATGCGCAAACGGCCAAGGCGGGAGGCATTGATGAGGCGGTTGTTTATCTTCTGAAAGACCTGCATATGCGCTTGCCGCTTGCCGCGCTCCTGCTTAGCCGGTTTCCCACGGAAATCGAAAATCGCACCCAGGCCGTGGACTACGTTGAAAAAACCTCGATTCACGGCGTCCCTTGCCATCATTTGGCCGGTCGTACCGAAACCGTGGATTATCAGGTCTGGATTCAAGAAGGCGCTCAACCCTTACCGCTGCGTGTCGTGCTGACCTATAAGCATGCCGAGGGGCAACCGCAGTTTAGGGCGCAATTTTCCGATTGGAATCTGGCACCGGAAGTCAGCGATGTCGAATTTGCATTCACGCCGCCCGGGGACAGCCGGAAGATTGCCTTTGCCGCGCAATTATCAAGCATCATTCCTGCCGGGAAAGAAAACCCGGAACAAACCGGAGGTAAACAATGAACATAAAACTCAATTCGATGGTGACGGCAATGGCTGCCACATTGGTGATATTCACGGGCTCGGCAGATGACGTCCTGGCGCGTGGCGGTCGCGGGGGCAGCGGCTCGGTTCAGGGTGGGGGCGGAAGTTTTTCCCGTGGCGGCGCAGCAGCAAGCGGCAGTTTTTCGTCCAGCGCCGGGCGCGGCTCGATGAGTGGCGGTAGTTCGGCGGCTTCGGCCTCGATGGCATCCAGTCGCTCACAGGCCGCCCAAACCGCTTCCGCAAACAGGTCCCAAACTGCGCAGTCGGCTTCAGCGAACCGGTCGGCAAGCGCTCAGGCTGCTTCCGCGAATAAGGCGGCGACCCAGCAAAGCAGGCAATCTACTTCCACGACCAATCAGGCCCAGCGTCAGGATTATTCGGCCCAGGGCCAGGCACAGCGGCAGGCGGCCACGTCCCAAAACCAATCGCAGAGGCAGAATTACTCGAATCAAAACGTCCAGACGCGACAACAAACCGCTCAGCAGTATCAGGGAGCCTATCGACCACCCGCTGGCGGTTACTATCCGCCTCCCCCCTCCGGCTACTACAATAACAACAGTAGCAATTGGGACGATGGCGAAGTCGCCGCTGTAGCGGTGGGTTCCGCGGCTATCGGGGCGGTTGCCGGTTATGCCGCCGGTCAATCGAATTCTTCGCAAAGTACGTCTTCAGCGCCTGCACCCTCAACGACTGTGGTTTATTCAGCACCGCCTCCTTCCGGTAACGGAGGACTACCCTGTACCCCGAACACATCGGTGGTCAAAGGCGTGACTTACTATCAATGCGGGACCAGTTGGTATACCCAGGCCTATGGCAGTGGGGGCGTTATGTATATGCCGGTACCGCCTCCGCATTAGGCTCATCGATTTAGGAGGTAAGTCATTGGACCGGATAGATTGTTCGGCCCAAACCTTCTCGCCCGTTGTGGGGTCGTCAAAAAAATAGCTTAGAGATGCTCATGTCAAAACAAAGCGGTTCGCCAATCATCACAGGAAGTTTCAGACTAGTAGTCAGTCACGATGAAGTACCAGGATAAAGCCGCGCCAGCTTCCGCCGTGCCTGTTGAGTGGTAAAACGCCAATTGACGGGGATAGCCTTCACATTACGCTCGCGGACATTAGCTTCAACTTCACGGCGTAGACGCTCTTTGTCCGGTATCCGCTGCGACAGGCATATGTTCGACAAGACGGCCAATTCGATTTCGGCGATGTTCAATCAGCTGCCGTGCTTGGGCGTGTAGTGGAACTCCAGCTTGCGTGCCAAAGTTCGCGCTTGCTCGGCGGGGAAAGCCTCATACAAGGACGCCACTTTATGGGTATTGAGGTTGTCCAGCACGACACGGATCACGGCGGCTTCAGGATAGAGTTCGGCCACATGTTTCATGCTGTGGGCGAAGTCGATTTTGGTGCGCCGATCGGTGACGTCCACTTGGCGGAATCCCTGTTTGGGCTCGCAGATCATCATCAAATCGCATACCCCTTTGCGTTCGTA
>NZ_JAUXVR010000010.1 GCF_030680395.1 Methylobacter sp.
CTTGTGTCGATTATTTATTACAAGCATAAACAATCCATCACAAGCACCCACACAAATTATTTTGATCAGGTTTTTAAAGAGCGTGGAGTTAAACCCCGGTTGAGCTGGACAATTATACAGATCCAATTCAGTTTGTCAACAGCCTGTTAACTTTATTTTTCATCCCGAACTACCGAAGCCGTTTACCGAACCCCGATGAAGCCGACCATTATAACCTACTCAGTCCGCTTGTCAACATCCTTGCCAACTTTATTTCTTGTTGCTGTCTCTGCCAAGGCGCCTGCCCTGAAAGAACTGCGCATTCTACAGCTTTTTCTGACTGCGTCAAGAGGTTATTTTCTTATAAACGCTCTTTATGCATTCAACCAATCCAAGTATCTTGCGACGCCTTGCTTAACGGTCAAAAAGTCCTTCGTGTAACCGGCATCTCTTAGCCCGGAAATATCAGCTTTCGTATAGCTCTGATACGCGCCCTTTAAATGCTCGGGAAACGGAATATACTCAATCTCTCCTTCTTTATGCCAATCAGTCACCGTCTGAGCGACCGCATTAAACGTTTCCGCTCGCCCCGTTCCTACGTTATAAATACCGCGTTGCTCCGGATGATCCAAAAACCACAAATTTACATCCACAACATCATCAACATGAACAAAGTCCCGCTTTTGTTCGCCATTAGCCATGCCATCGCAACCCTCAAACAACTTTGCTCTTTTTTGCTCAATAACCTGCCGATTAAAATGAAATGCAGTGCTACTCATAGAGCCCTTATGCTGTTCTCTTGGTCCGTAAACATTAAAATAGCGAAAACCGACAATCGGGCTTTTTGTTTTACTTAATAAAGGACGGACATATTGATCGAATTGAAATTTTGAATAGGCATACATATTGATAGGATGCTCGCAGCTACGATCAACCCGAAATCCATGCTCGCCAGTCCCATAAACCGAAGCGGAAGATGCGTACATAAATGCGACATTCTTCGCGATGCACCAATGCAATAGACGCTTAGAATAATCATAATTATTCATCATCACATACTTTCCATCCCACTCCGTCGTCGCAGAACAGGCTCCCTGATGAAAAACCGCCCGCACCCCATCAAAAAAATGAGCCACGCCAATTTTCTCTAGAAACTCCTCCTTGTCCATGTAATCGGCAATATCAAGATCGGCGATATTGTGCATTTTCCGCCCATTAGCCAGATGATCGACCAGCAATATATTGCTTTCGCCGCGCTGGTTTAACGCTCGAATAATATTACTGCCGATAAAGCCGGCGCCGCCCGTAACAACAATCATTCCAATCCCCTCGCTTTTTTTATCATCGCGGTTGTCGACTGCCCGTCAACAAACTGCAAAATCTTTACTTCACCGCCCGCCTTAATGACGCAATCCCCGCCGGCGACCTGCTCCGAACTATAATCTCCACCCTTGACGATGACATCCGGCAGCAATCTGCAATACAGTCTTTCCGGCGTTTCCTCTTCGAATGAAACCACCCAGTCGACGCAGGCTAATGCCGCCAAAACCGCCATCCGTTCCTGCAAACCATTGATAGGCCGGGACTCCCCCTTAAGCTGTCTGACCGACGCGTCCGAGTTTACGGCCACAACCAACCGATCGCCCAAGGCCTTTGCCTGCTGCAAATAAGTCACATGTCCGGCGTGTAATAAATCGAAACAGCCATTGGTCATGATGATGCGTTCATCATGGGCTTTGGCGCCAGCCATTATTTGCGCCAATTCGTCTTCCGAAACGATGCCGTATTGGGAATCCCGATCACCGTGCATTGCCCTCGTTAGCTCCTGCATTGATACGGTTGATGTACCCAGCTTTCCGACCACAATGCCTCCCGCCAGGTTAGCCAGATACATCGCATCATACAACGCCATATCCAGCGCCACGCCCAGAGCCATCACCGCAATAACCGTATCTCCGGCACCAGTCACGTCAAAGACATCCTTGGCCTGAGCCGGTAATGAATGCACTTGATCGTCTTGTATCAAGGTCATGCCCGCCTCGCCGCGAGTCAACAAAAGTGTCGGGATTTGATACCGCTTTAACAGTCCTCGCCCTTTTTCAATCAAATTATCTTCATTTTCAGGAATACCGACCACCGCCTGCAATTCAGACAGATTCGGCGTTATCAGGTCCGCTTGCGCATATCGCTGATAATCCACCCCTTTCGGATCCACCAAGACCTTAACTCCGGCTTGCTTGACCTTAATGATATACCTTGAAACATCCGCCAATGTTCCTTTGCCATAATCCGAGAAAACAACCGTATTATTTTCAGGCAGATGTTCAACCAGCCTTGCCAACAACGCATCCGAATCAAACTTAAGAGACGTCTCTTCAAAATCAATACGAATGAGCTGCTGATGCTGCGCCATAACCCGTAGCTTGCAGATGCTGCGAATTTCCTGCTCGACTACAAAATCGCAGGCCACGCCTTCCGCTTCCAGCAGCCGCCTCAGTATCTCGCCTTCGGCATCATCGCCAACAACGCCCAGTAGAGTCACCTTGCCGCCTAATTTGGCAATATTGAGCGCGACATTGCCCGCGCCGCCGACGCGATCTTCAATAGTTTTAACCCTGACCACCGGCACCGGCGCTTCCGGCGAAATACGCGCGGCCTGCCCGGACCAGTACCGGTCCAGCATCACATCGCCGATGACTATGATACGAGCTTCCCTAAACTCAGGTGTAGCTGCCAACATTAATAAGCCCCCTCAATCGCGCCACACCACCAGTGGCCGATCAATATATGCGCCTCCTGAATTCTTGCAGTTACATCCGAAGGAACAATCACCGAATGCGTAACTTGTCCGCTCAGCTCACCGCCTTCACACCCGGTTAACCCGATAACAGCCATACCTTTCAACCTTGCAGCGTCCACCGCGTTTAATATATTTTTGCTGGTTCCTGATGTGGAAATAGCAATCAAGCAATCTTTTTCATTGGCAATGGCTTCAATCTGCCGGGAATAGACTGTATCGAATCCTATATCATTGCTGTGCGCCGTTAAAATCGAGCTGTCAGTGGTCAACGCAATTGCAGCCAGAGCCTTCCGGTTCTTTTCATATCTCACCACCAACTCCGCAGCGATATGCTGACAATCGGCCGCACTGCCGCCATTGCCGCACAGCAATATTTTCCCGCCCTGCCTTAATGTTTCAATCAGCAACGCTCCGGCCGCCTCAATAGCCCCGGAACAATCAGCCAAGCGCTCCATCATGGCCTTATGCTCTTCAAGCTCGGAAATAAATGTCTTCAAAATAATGCCCCCTAGGCAATGTCTGAATTTAATGCTTCAGTAGCGGCGATCGGTTGATCGCCCTTGCGATGTTCCTTAAATTGCATGGAATGCAAACGCGCATAGGCTCCATTTTTTGCAATCAGCTCCTGATGAGAGCCTCTTTCCACGATGCGCCCGTGATCCATAACCAAAATCATATCTGCATTTTCAATAGTCGACAGCCGGTGGGCAATAACCAGCGTCGTCCTATTGCTCATTACTTTTTGGAGCGCCGCCTGTATAAACCGCTCCGATTCGGTATCGAGCGCCGATGTTGCCTCATCCAGTATCAATATGGGGGCATCTTTCAGCAATGCCCTGGCCAAAGCCAACCTTTGCCGTTGTCCGCCTGACAGCTTGACGCCATTCTCGCCTATTTCGGTATCCAGCCCCTGTTCATACTTGGCGATAAATTCCATCGCATAAGCGTCGGTTGCAGCCTGGGTTATTTCACTTCGGGTCGCGGTCGCAAGCGACCCGTAGGCGATGTTGTTGGCTATCGTGTCATTGAATAAAGTGACTTGCTGGTTGACCAGCGCCAACTGTTTCCTCAAATTTGCCAGCTCATACGTATTAATTTCCACACCATCCAGCAATATTTCACCGGTATCATGCGGATAAAAACGCGAAACCAAATTGGCGAGCGTACTTTTACCGCCGCCGGAAGCCCCTACCAACGCAATAGTCTGTCCCGGCTCGGCCTTAAAATTGATGTCGATAAGTGCAGGTTCATTTGCGCCTGCATATTGAAAGGTCAGATTTTTGAATTCCAGCGCACCTTTGCATCTTTCGGCTTGATACGTACCTTCATCCAACTCGCCCGGCTCATCCAAAATCTCGAATAACGATTCGGCAGCCGCGATACCTTTTTGAATATCCCCATTTGCATCGCTCAACTGCCTGATAGGCCTCGGCAATAAAAATGCCGCCGTCAGGTAACCGACAAACTCGCCGACACTGGCTTGCTTCATGAAAAACAAAGCCATATACATCAGGAATGACAAGGCGATGGCAATAATAAACTGCATGATCGGATTGTGTATCGCCATCGTCGTTGACAGCTTTAGCGATTGCCTCCGGTTGTATAAACTGCTTTCCAGAAAGCGCCGACGCTCGTATTCTTCACCGCCGTAACTGCGCACCACCCGGTGTCCGCCCACCAATTCCGACGTGATATGCGTCATGTCGCCAATCGATTCTTGTATTTTTTTACTGATCCCCCGGAGACGCTTACTCACATAGCCAACCAGCACCACAATAATCGGCGCTATAGCAATAAAAACCAGCGACAACATCCAGTTTGAATAAAACAGATAGATTAACAAACCTATCGCAGTAAAACCTTCGCGTACAAAAGTGCGCACTGCATCCGTGGTGGCCTGGGTAACTTGCCCCACATTATTGGTTATCCTTGAAATCATGTAACCGCTGTTATGCGCATCAAAGTAGGCTGTCGGCAGTCGCGTATACTGATTAAAAATTTCACAGCGCAAGGCATGTACGACATTGGTGGATACTTTGGCCAGAAAATAGTTGCCCAAATAAGCGCCAATCCCATGCACCACAATTAAACCGCTAAATAACAGCGGTAAATAACTCATACCCTCCCGAGTCTCGGTTTGCAACGTGTCAATGATATGTTTGATTAATGCCGCAAATAAGGTCTGAGTACCTGAATACATCAGGAAGCCAACAATACTGATTGCAAAAAGACCACGATGCGGCTTTACATAGGTCAATAATCGCTTATATATTTGAGTGCTTGCTTTGGGTGTTTTGTTCATATTTTTGAAAAGTTCATTAACGGTTAACGCTATTTGATCTTGCTCTGAGTCGAGGAGCTACTCAAAAGATACTGGGAGACGCCTTTTGTTGCGACAATAAAATCCCGCTGCTTCAGGCGGTCCAACAATCGTTGGTAATTAAGGTCTTGTTTGCTTTTGTCATTATGAGGGTGCCATAAATGCAGCACAGGCACCGCAAATCGCCCTTCCTTGCGTTTAATGCCGGCGTGTATCAAGCGAATAACCAGGTCGGAATCCTCAAAACCCCAGCCTTCAAAAAGCTCATCAAAACCATTGGTCCGTAAAAAGTCGCTTTTCCAGAGCGCCAAATTACAGGTCATGGCTTTTTGCCACTTCTCAGGTTGAGATTTTCTTAAAAACCCTAAGGGCAGCCGAATAAAGGCGGAAATCCGGTTGATCTTTTTTTGTACCCAAAGAGAAATGAAATAACTTAGCGGTTTTTGATGTAACGGAATATGTTTTCCAATGACGTCCTGAGTAAACGACTCGCTTAGCAGCACCCTGTTTCCCGGCACGAAATACCCGGGCTCTGCCAGCTGCCGGTGCCGTGCGATAAAATCAGGCCCAAGAACGCAGTCGCCATCGATAAACAGCAAATATTCACCCTGACTGCTCGCAACCGCCTTATTCCTGATGGTTCCCGCCCTGAATCCGTGATCATCATGATGCACATATTGAATGGGCACCGGGCTTTTAGCGCAATAAACCTGGGCTTGGGCCTGGTTGACCGGTGTGGAGCCATCATCAGCGATGATGATTTCAAACGCCGGATCACGCTGGGCAAACAAGCTGTCCAGACAGAGTTCTAATGCGGCCGGCCAGTTATAGGTGGTTACGATAACGGAGATTAAATTCATTGTTAACGGGACTGCCGGTTTTGCAGTTCCAGTAATTTAAGGTACTTATAATAAGCGCCTTCCGCATTGGAAATCGACAGCATCAGCCCTTCCCGCCCATCCAGAATAGCGGATTTAAGCCAATAGGTGCGTATGAATGTCCAAAGCGCTTTTAAAATGGCTTTGCTCAAAGATGAGCGAACGCCCCGTTGATAAAGCAACTCAGCACCCAAGGTCGAATAGCAATTCACTTTATGTAAAACCTCATCCAGGTTTATAAAAGCATCGTGCAGCAACGGAGTGGTTAACTGCCCGATTTGCCCCTGAACAATAATACGCTCATGAACAACTGAATCAGTAAACTGGCCGCAATCATGACGAAATAGCCTAAGCACATGATCCGGCCACCAGCCGCCATGGCGCATTTGCCTGCCGCAATAGCTGGAAAGACGCGGGATCTCATAGCCGTTATAGCCTTCTTGCCGGAGCGCTGTTTCGATTTCCAACCTTAATTCCGGCGTTACAACTTCGTCGGCATCTATCGATAAAATCCAGTCGCCGCTGGCTTTATCGACAGCGCGTTGTTTCTGAATACCGAAGCCGGGCCAGTCTGTTTGATAAACCTTATCGGTGTATTGACGACAGATCGAGACCGTATCATCCTCGCTGCCCGAATCCAGAACGACAATCTCGTCGGCCCAGGAAACTGACTCAAGACAACGAGCGATATGCCCGGCTTCGTTTTTTGTAATGATGACTACACTAAGCATGGCGTATCGATAGAAGAATAAGTTATTAGCGCCATAATTGATAAATGTGTTTTCGCTTAAGCTTTTCCCAATTGAACAAGAGGCGCTGCAACCAGACAGGCGGGGCTTTTTCGACAGCGCTCATAAACAAGCCGGCCTTACTGCCTTGCTCCACTACGGGTTCTTCGAGCCACAGCATGCTGATTCCCAGTTCCCGATCGATTTTTTCAAACTGATTGTCTATCGGCAATGAAACCTTGTTGCGGGTAATCCAGTCCAGCCGTTTTTGTGCCGTGTTGCAATCAATAATATAGGAGTCGGTAAATCGACCGCGAGAACCCACGTACAAATGCTGACCGGGTTTTCTAAGGCTTTTCGGCGTATAAAAGTTGCCGCCGCAACCGATAAAAATGACTTTCGGCCCGTCAAAGCGAGGGCTTTCTTCCAACGCATAATGCAGGCCGTCGTTAAACCCAGGGGAAAAAATAGCATCATCTTCCAGAACCAATGCCTGTTGCTGTTTGTTTTCAACAATGCTTTCCAACGCCATGATGTGTTTTAAGGCACATGACATTTGGTTGACCGATAAGTTATCACCAATAAAATATTTGTTAATAATCTCCGCTGTCAGCTCGTCAGCATCACCGTCAAGAATAAACTCAGCCGTCATGTCATGCTTTAAAAGCTGCACCTCCATAAACGCACGACGCTCATGGAATGCTTTTACGTTTATTACGTAAAGACCATCCAGTTGTTTTGTTGCTAAATGCATTCCGGCTATTACCTTGAAAGACTGCGGACTATATCGGGAAACTTTACCAAAAACCGCAAGTAAAGCGAAATCAATTACGGACAAATCATTATTTATCGTTATTCAGGACAGGATTACTCTTTTCCAAGCGCACGTCGAATAGCTTCTTTGACTCGCTCAGGGCTAAGCGTATCAAGACATAGGCTTCGGCTTTGCCGATGTTTATCACAGCCTTCCAAATGACAGGGAACGCAGTCGCCTTTACCTTGAATCAAGCTGATATTGTTAAGCTGCAGGCTGCCTGTTTTATGAAAGGGATTTATGTTTTGGTTATACCCGGCAGGCCAAGGCGCCCATTTTACCGGATTGGTCGGCCCATAAAGTGCAATCACCGGGATTCCCGTTGCAGCCGCCAAGTGAGTGATACCGGTATCCGGGCCGATATATAATTTTGCCCGAGCAATAATAGTCTCCAACTGCGCCAATGAAACCTGACCAGCCAGATTGATCGTATCTTCGGGAAGTTGACGTTGAATATTAGCGACATAATCAACTTCCTCTCGGGCCGGTCCTCCCGAAAGAACCAGTCTTAATCCCAGTTTTTTAAGATAAAAACCAATCTCTATCCAGCCTTCTACAGTCCATTGCTTGTATGTCCACTGTGGATGCGGGTGCAAAACGGCATAAGCGGTATTATCAGTTAAAAAAGGAAATTGCTGCGCCAACTGCCTGGCATCATTGATTTGCGGAGGAACCAGTGAAAAGCACTTCGGAACATTGATCAATTCCAGCAACTTCAGATGTTGCAGGACCGTATGCGTATTGTCGTCGTCAAATTCTGTCCAGTGTTGAACAAAAAAACGCTTCCACCAGCCTGTGGTGTTTTTCGGCGGCACTACGGCAACCCGTAATGGCGCTGCAAGTAATGTATATAAAAAAGGGCGATCCCCGGCCTGCGTAGCAATGGCAAGATCATACCGCCTGAACAACTGCCGTAATAACTGCCAATAATCATGGCGCCTAGGGCGGTTAGGCGTAGTAATGATGTGACTTATATCAGGATTGCCTTCGAGCATGGAGGCGGTATTGCGAAACACCAAGACGTCAAGCTGAGCATCAGGATAAGCCTGCCGCAACGAATGCAATAAGGGTGTTGTCAGTAGCACATCGCCGAGGTATCGCATTGCGATTACCAGAATTTTTGTTGGCTTTGGCTGTAAAGATGGGTAGCTTTTCATTGATTGAATTATATTACGGCGACGGCTAAGCAGATCATTGAAGTTAACGCGACTTAATGAGCTGCCTGCAATAAAATCAACGCCAAAATAATAATCTAAAGCTTATCCTTACACTTCTGCGCCGTTTAACCAAAGGTCATGCTTATTACACATGCTCAGCGCGTAAATCGGTCCACTGTAGTCATGCAGTGTAAATGTCGATATGGCTGCCTTGTCCTTAGTAGGGTTAAAGAGATATTCATCTATAAACTTATAGTTTTGATCCAGTAAAACATGCTTAACAATATAGTGTTCGTAACCTTTCATTTCATGTGCCGTTACGATTTTTACAGCGATATTTCCTCCCGCTTTTTCTATTTCAATGCTGGGCAAGTGCGTTGCAACTTTATCACTCCAGCGACCGGGCGCCTCTTTTGTATAATAGATGTTTCCTGTAGCTGCCTGTTTGCCACTGTCAGCCAGTGCAATTGCTGGCACGATTATACCGGCACCAACACCCACTACACTTAATCGAATAAAATCACGACGTTCCATAACACTCACCTTTTTTGATTACTGATTCCCCTGCCTATCACAGAGGCGTTTTACTTAACTAGCAAATCCGGTCGACGCTATTTTATCTAAGCACCTTATTCATTCTCCGCGCCTTGATATGCGTTTTTCCGCAATTTGCCGGACTTTATCCAGTCACGGGCATTCTTCGCTCTTCTTAATACCGGTGCAGCGCCACCCATCGCTACCGCATCGACGAGGCAATACCAGGCAGCAACTCCGCTAGGCGGGTTCCCCTGAGGCAAACCGAGAACCGGATCTATTGCCGCCCATGCCCAGGTTCCAACAGCGGTGCCAATTAACTCCAGCCATGTGGTAATAAAAAAGGCCGCCAGATAAACCATTGGCGAGCGGCCTTTAAAAAGATAGCCCAGAAAAACACAAAACAGTAGCGCGCCTACTGAATCACCCTGTTCTGCATAACCGCTGATACCCCAAATTGACCATGCGCCGCACACCAATACCACCAATGTGGCGATTTCTCTGGCATAGCGCAAGAATAATCCGGAACGCCCCAGCGCAACAGCGGTTAAATAAACCATGCCGTGACCGGGCGGCACATAAGCGGGCACATTCTCAAACCGATACGTGTATCCCCCCATGAAAGGGGACGCAAAATGCTCGCCGATGGTCGCGAAAATGACCGCAATGCCAACCTGCACTCTTATTTCCCTATTTTCTCCGAGCAACAATCCAATCAGAAACACCCAGCCGCATACACCGAGGGCGTTTTGCTTTTCCAAACTTGCATGTGCATCGCTGATTAAGCAGACCGCCACGCAAAAAAAAGTAAACGCCGCTATAAAATAGTCCCGTTTTCTATGGGCGTAAGCGATGTTAACTTGTGGGAAATGGCGTAACACAATTACCTCGTATTCAATGTAAGCGGATTAATTAACCACGAAGAATACGAAGTTTTATCTTGGTTTTTTTCGTAACTACTCAGTGTCATCAGTATTCTATTTTTGGTTGCTAAGTAGTTATCGTTTTTCTTCGTGGTGATATATTTTAAGTTGTTAGAAAATCCAAGCCTTCACACAAACATCCAGGCTATCACCGTATATCGACCCAACTTGCCCAGCAATATGATTAAACAAGCCTGAAAGAATGGCAGTTTTAGCCATCCGCCCGCAAAACACAAGGCATCCCCCACCACCGGCAACCAGGTAAAAAACAGCGTCCAGATACCTTTTTTTCTGACTACATCCAACGCTTTCTGTTTTTTTTCCGATAAGAGCGTAGCAACCGGGAATTTTTTAGCTGCCAGCACACCCAAGCCCCATGTGGTCATAGCCCCCAGCGTGTTGCCTATCGTGGCAACGATGACTAAAAGCTCAACCTGATAATGTCCTGCCGCTACCATATAAGCCAAGACAGCTTCAGAGCCTCCTGGCGCTATCGTTGACGATATAAATGCGCTGATAAACAGCCCGCCTATTTCAAACCCTGTGTCTTGCACTTTTTCTCTCAAAAAAAACCCCTGCACTCAAAGAGCGCAGGGGTTTTTGTGTTGCCCGAATTTAACTCCCAGGCAATATTTTATTTTTATTGGAAATAATCAGCTTAACCAATCTGGACAACAGCTTTACGACCAACTCAATTCCGGTTCTTAACATATCAAAAATAGTAGCTACCACTTCTGATATGCTCATACCTTTAAATTTTTTCGCTAAAAATGGGGCCAGCAGTAAGCCAATCACCAAACCGATCACAGTAACACCTGAAATAATAGAATCTTCTTTTGGCGGCTGACTTACCGGCGCAGGCTTATTGGCCACAACAGCCGCCGGTGCTGCTTCAGCTGCAGCCGAAACATCGGCCATCACTGTCGGCAGACTTCCCTTGTAATCATCGGGTATGACGTAAGCCGTCACGCCTGGAATACTGGGCAGATCGCCATCACCTTTACCGACTTTCAACTGGGCTTTCATGCCTTTTTCCATATGCTGGGCAATGTCGCAATGCACCAGATAGGTTTTATCGCCGGGAGGCAGGATTAATGTTCCGGAGATTTTTGCGGGACCGGATATTTCCAAATGGAACATGCCTTTAGGGTATAAATACTTGGGCAAGCCGTGCATCATCCATTGATGACGAACATTATCGTCATTGATGAAATGAACCGTCAATTTAGTGCACGGTTTAAAATTAAATTCCTGAGTATCAAACGCAAACATTCTGCCCGGAAATTTCTCAGCATATTTATGACCGGCATGCACGGTAATTTCCTTGGTCTCAGCAATGCTATCGCAGCCACCCGGCAACGTGCTGGTATTTTGACCCATAACCATACCACCGGCCATATCCATCAAATGGCCATCACCGTGATCCATGAGCATCCCATCATGATCTTCATACTCCACCGCCAATACTGACGTAGAAAAAAGAAAAACCAGTGCCCCAGCCGATAATAACTTCACCATTACTTATTTCCTCTATTGTTCAATAAAATCAAAGCCTCCGCTCCTACATCTTGCCTACGTCCATGTAAACAATGCCATTGCTTTTTTAAGGCCAACTCTCTACCCGTAACCAAGCAATGGCACCAACACACAACCTACCAAAAAGTCGTGCCTGCTTAGCTTTTAATCTTCGCTATTGCTTCATCTACCTTACTTTTGAAACCAGCGTGTGACAGATAAAGTACATATAGTCCGGCGAATGCGAAAAATGCATATAAGAGCAGGTTATTTTTGCTCACTGCTTTACCGCCGCCTGCACTAAAACTCATATGCGCATCTAATCTATCACCCGAATCAGGAACCAGAGTAATATGAATCAGGTATTTGCCTGCCTCTGGTACACCATTTGGGAGTTTTAACTCAACCGTACCTTTTTTATGCTTTGCAGCCGGCAAGAAGAATACGCGAGTACCTTCAGGTTCTTTTGTCACTTCAAATTCAACCGCCATATCTCTGTATTTCATATCTTGATAGTCGAATACGAGTAAAGTCATTTCATTAGCGCGAGGAAGATTGGCACAAAAATCCTCTGCGGGAAATGCGTTAGGTTGATAAGCAGTGTAATGTAACCAATGAGTAGGTTCCAATTCAAATTTACATTGGTCGGTATCGGTACCTGCGGCTCCACCATGCGCCCATAACGATGCAGAAAATAACAACCCAAGAAGTACCAGGAAACCCTTTCTTAAAATATGTGTACTGTTCATAACGCCTTCCAGTTTTGATAAAATTATTATTATGAGAAAAATGTAGATGCTATTAATGTATTTTGAACTCATCAAAAACAAGTGTCTTGCGCTGTACTTTTGACTAATAGCAATAAGTCACTCTAGCACATCGATTTAGCCAAATACAAGGAATTGATGGGAGTCGAATCTACAAGAGCCATTATATAAGCAAAAGGTAATGCGTTGTTGTACTATTGCTATCCTTCCCTGCTTTTCGTAGACTTAAGCCAACTTTATTTAAACGGAGCTTTACGCATGTCATCCTTGACCACCTCTACAGCCTGGACAGCTTTAATAACGCATCACAACGAAACCAAAAATATCCTCCTGCGCGACAGCTTTAATGCTGATCACAACCGCCACCTCAAGTTTTCTCTTCATTTTAATGACATCCTTTTTGATTACTCCAAAAACAGAATAACCGATCAAACCTTGCCCTTGCTCATCGATCTTGCGAAACATGCAGGGCTGGAAGCAAAAATTAAAGCCATGTTTTCCGGGGCAGAAATAAATAAGACCGAACACAGATCCGTACTGCATACCGCCTTACGTAATAGAAGCAATCAACCTGTTTATGTTGACGGGCAGGATGTGATGCCGCAAATTAACAGCGTTCTCGCCAAAATGCGAGCTTTCAGCACTTGCGTTCGCTCAGGCGAATGGAGAGGTTATACCGGCAAGGCCATTACTGACATCGTTAACATCGGTATAGGCGGCTCCGACTTGGGACCGAAGATGGTCTCAACAGCTCTTACTCCTTATGCTTCCGAGACATTAAAAGTTCATTTCGTCTCCAATATTGACCAAGCCGACCTTGTTCAAACCCTAAAGCACCTATCCCCTGAAACGACACTATTTCTTATTGCGTCCAAAACATTTACTACGCAAGAGACCATGACCAATGCAAAATCAGCAAGAAGCTGGTTTCTTGATAGTGCGCAAGATCAGCAAGCTATTGCCAAACATTTTGTTGCCATTTCTACCAGCACCAAGAATGTCGCCGAATTCGGCATAGATACCAACAACATGTTTGAATTCAGGCATTGGGTCGGCGGACGTTATTCATTATGGTCGGCGATAGGGCTGTCTATCGCTTTATATGTAGGCATGGATAATTTCGAGGAGCTTTTACAAGGCGCTTATGAAGTTGACGAGCATTTTCGCGCCACGCCTTTTGAGGAAAACATCCCTTTAATCATGGGCTTGCTTGGCATCTGGTATAACAATTTCTATAATGCCGAATCCCACGCCCTTTTACCTTACGACCAATCCATGCTTTATTTTGCTGATTATTTTCAGCAAGGCGACATGGAAAGTAATGGTAAAAGCATAGATCTTAATGGTGATAAAGTAGATTATAGCACTGGCCAGATTATCTGGGGGCAACCCGGTACCAATGGACAACATGCTTTTTTTCAGCTGATCCATCAGGGCACCAAACTCATACCCTGCGACTTTTTGGCCGCCGCAAACAGTCACTACAAACTGCCCGAACATCATGATATTTTGATTTCAAACTTTCTCGCCCAACCCGAAGCCTTGATGAAAGGTAAAACAGCCGAAGAAGTTAAGCGGGAATTGTCTCCCGAAGACCAGGCCGATGCCGTACTGGTCGCCTCCAAAATATTTGACGGCAATAAACCGTCCAATTCATTTTTGTTTAGCAAACTGACGCCCAAGACCTTAGGCTCGCTCATTGCATTTTATGAACATAAAATTTATGTACAGGGCGTTATCTGGAATATCAACTCATTTGATCAGATGGGCGTGGAATTAGGAAAAACTTTAGCCAAGATCATCCTGCCGGAACTTCAAAATGACAAGATCATTGATAGCCACGATTGCTCAACCAATGCATTGATTAATGCCTACAAACAATCACGACTGTCAGGGACAGTGGAAGCATCGTAACCGGTACGGCTGTATGGACAGATTTTTGCTCCTCGGTAATCGCTCCTGCATTACCCTACTACACGCCATCCATGGCGTTAATGCAAAATCTGCCTTGCCTGCATGAATGCAGGAGGTACGACCACAAGGATGAGGGCGGTAGAATCGCGTCTGGAACAGCAATCGAGAGCAACGCAGGAGCAGTTGCCGAGAAAACTGATGCGATCGGCAATCTTGATCCGCCTGCCCAGACTGATTATTGGCTTTATTTTCACCATTACGCTGACGACTTGCGATAGCGGATTCCTGTCGTTTAATAAGCTGGAGCAGGTTAAACGGGCAGGAATCTTGCACGTATTAACCAGAAACGACCCAACAACCTATTACGAAAGCCCGGAAGGCTTTACCGGACTGGAGTATGATCTGGTTATACTTTTCGCCAACCAGTTAGGCGTCAAAGTAAAGTTTGAAACCCCCAGTACCTTTGATGACATTCTAAATCGCATTTCCAAAGACAAGGCCGACATTGCCGCCGCAGGCTTGACCGTCACCGAACAGCGTAACAAAAAAATGCGCTTTGCCCCTGCCTATCATGAAATAACCGAACAGCTCATTTACCGGTCGAGTACTCGCCGCCCCAATAATATCAGCAGTCTGACCCACGGCATTATCGAGGTCGCCAAAAGCACCAGCCACATCGACAGCCTGATCTATCTACAGAAGGATACGCCTGACCTGACCTGGAATGTCAACGATGAGTTGGATACCGATGGCTTGCTGTATCTGGTTAACGAAGGACTTATCGATTACACCGTAGCCGACTCGAACCAGACCGCTTTAATCCGCCGCTTTTATCCCAAACTTAACATTGCCTTCGACATTTCCGAACCCCGTCAACTGGCCTGGGCGTTAAGCCCATCGGACGACAACAGCTTATACAATGAAGTGGTGCATTTTTTCGAGCGCATAAAAAAGGATAAGACGCTCGATCAACTCATTGAAAAACATTACGGACATACCAGTAGTTTGAGCTATATCGGCAACTGCAAATTCCGTCAGCAACAAAAAAGCAGACTTCCCCTGTATCAGAAATATTTTAACGCAGCGGCAACGCAATACAATATAGACTGGCGCTTACTGGCCGCAATCGGCTATCAGGAATCCCACTGGCTGGATAAAGCGGTTTCCCCGACCGGTGTCGAAGGCATTATGATGTTAACCAACGACACGGCCGCCGAACTCGGCATCAAAAATCGTGCCGATCCGGCACAAAGCATCGCCGGCGGTGCGCGATATTTTCAACAAAGAATCCAGACTATCTCCGCGCAAATTCCGGAACCGGATCGCACCTGGTTTGCATTAGCCTCATACAATGTCGGCCTGGGTCATCTTGATGACGCCAGAGCGTTAACAAAGAAGCAAGGCGGCAATCCCGATAAATGGATGGATGTCAAGCAGAGGCTGCCATTGCTCACCCAGCAAAAGTGGCATCAACAAACCAAACACGGCTACGCCCGAGGCCAGGAACCGGTTGAATTTGTAGAAAATATCCGCAGCTATTACGATTTGCTGGTCTGGTTGACCGAGGAAAACCAGATAAAGAAAAATGCCATGAAAGCAGATAGCGAAGATACTGAGCATGAAGCGGTAACTGTTGATCTATTGGCGCTTTAAAACGCTTTCACCGTCTGGCTTTAAAAAAATCCCTCAACATTTCCGAGCATTCCGTTTCCAGCACGCCGCCGTCCCAGCTGATCCGGTGATTTAAAAAACTCGCATCGGTCAGGCTCAATGCATTGCACACCGCGCCCCGTTTGAGATCGTACGCGCCGAACACCAGCCGCTTAATTCGTGCATGGCTCATAGCGCCTATGCACATCACGCAAGGCTCCAAAGTCACGTACAAGGTCGCATCATTCAGCCGATAATTTTCCATGACCACGCCAGCGCCACGCATTGCAACCACTTCGGCATGGGCTGTCGGGTCATGGCTGGTTATCGGAATATTCCAACCTTCCGCGATACATCGATTATCCCTGACCACGATAGCGCCAACCGGGACTTCACCCTGCTGCTCGGCTCTTTGCGCCAGCCTGATGGCATGACGCATCCATGCTTCATCCGTTGTACTGCTTATTCCCATTCGATAGTTGCGGGAGGCTTGCCACTGATATCGTAAGCTACACGGGAAATACCCGGAACTTCATTGATAATGCGCCGGGAAATCAAATCCAAAAACTCATAAGGCAGATGCGCCCAGCGAGCGGTCATAAAATCGATAGTTTCGACCGCGCGGATAGCGATCACATAATCATAACGTCGACCGTCGCCCATCACGCCGACCGACTTGACCGGCAAAAATACCGCAAATGCCTGACTGACCTTGTCATAAAGATCATGGCGATACAGTTCTTCAATAAAAATAGCATCGGCCTGACGCAGTAAATCGGCGAATTCTTTTTTCACTTCACCCAAAATTCTGACGCCCAAACCGGGACCTGGAAACGGATGGCGGTAAACCATATCAGCAGGCAAACCCAACTCGACGCCCAGCTTTCTAACTTCGTCCTTGAACAGCTCACGTAACGGTTCAACCAACTTTAAAAGCATATTTTCCGGTAAACCGCCGACATTGTGATGCGACTTGATCAAATGCGCTTTGCCGCTTTTGGAACCGGCCGACTCGATCACATCCGGATAAATCGTACCTTGCGCCAACCATTTTGCATCGGTGATTTTCGCGGCTTCCTCGTCAAAAATATCAATAAACAAGCCGCCGATGATTTTGCGTTTTTGTTCCGGGTCGGTGATGCCGCTCAAGGCATCCAGATAGCGCTTCTCGGCGTCCACCCGGATAACTTTAACGCCCATGTGCTCGGCGAAAGTCGCCATCACTTGGTCGCCTTCGTGCAGGCGCAGCAAACCGGTATCGACAAAAACGCAGGTCAACTGGTCTTCAATAGCTTTGTGCAGTAGCGCCGCAACGACCGATGAATCAACGCCGCCGGACAAACCCAAAACCACATGATCGGTACCGACCGTTTTACGAACGACTTCGATGCTGTCTTCTATAATATTGCTGGATGTCCACAATGCTTCGCAGCCGCAAATTTCCAGCACAAACCGCGACAATATCCGCCCGCCTTGTTTGGTATGGGTTACTTCGGGATGAAACTGCAAGCCGTAAAAGCCCTTGTCTTCATTGGCGATACCGGCAATCGGCGCACCGTCCGAGCTGGCAATCAGACTAAAACCGCTCGGCAAATCGACCACGCGGTCGCCATGGCTCATCCAAACATCCAACAGGCCGAAACCTTCCGGCGATAAATGATCCTCGATATCGGCCAATAATTTCGAATGGCCGCGCGCCCTGATTTGCGCATAACCGAACTCCCTGTGATCGGAGCTTTCAACCTTGCCGCCCAGTTGCTCGGTCATGGTTTGCAGACCGTAGCAAATACCCAGCACCGGAACGCCCAACTCGAAAACGATTTGCGGCGCTCTTGGCGTATCGCCGCTGGTTACCGTTTCCGGGCCACCGGATAAAATAATGCCGTTGGGCGCAAATTTTTCGATTTGTTCAGCACTACATTCGCAGGAATAAATTTCGCAATAAACGCCGATTTCACGAATGCGTCGTGCGATTAATTGAGTGTATTGCGAGCCGAAATCCAGGATTAGGATTTTATGAGTGTGGATGTTTGGGGATTGTTGATTCACGATAGAACTCTTTTAGATCAGGCGAAAGGTCAAGGGCGAAAGGCAAAGGACGAAAGGCGAAAAAAACCGAGCTTCAAAATTAGGTCAACCTTTAGCCCTTCGCCTTTCGTCTTTCGCCTAAACTCACTCCATCCGGTAATTAGGCGCTTCTTTAGTAATGGTCACATCATGCACATGGCTTTCCCGCATACCGGCACTGGTCACCCGTACAAACTGCGCTTTTTCATGCATGATTGCAATGGTTTGGCTGCCTGTATAGCCCATGCTGGCGCGAATTCCGCCCAGCAACTGATGAATAACGGCCAGCAGACTGCCTTTATAAGGCACACGGCCTTCAATACCTTCCGGCACCAGTTTTTCGACCAATTCGGTTTCTTCCTGAAAATAGCGGTCACTGGAACCTTGCTGCTGCGCCATCGCGCCCAGCGAACCCATGCCGCGATAAGATTTATAAGACCGCCCTTGAAACAGCTCAACCTCTCCCGGCGCTTCTTCAGTACCGGCAAACATGCCGCCCAACATCACCGCATAGGCACCGGCAGCCAGCGCTTTGGCGACATCGCCGGAATAGCGGATACCGCCATCGGCAATCAACGGCACGCCGGTTCCTTTTAACGCATCGGCGACATTGCTGACTGCGGTAATTTGCGGCACACCGACACCGGCAACAATACGGGTCGTGCAGATGGAACCGGGGCCGATGCCGACCTTAACGCCATCGGCACCTGCCTCAACCAAGGCCAAAGCCGCCGCTGCGGTGGCAATATTACCGCCGATAACCTGCACCTGAGGATAGTTCTGTTTTACCCAGCGCACCCGGTCCAATACACCTTGAGAATGACCGTGCGCTGTATCGACGATAATCACATCCACGCCGGCTTCAACCAGCGCGGCAACCCGCTCTTCAGTGCCCTGTCCGGTACCGATTGCCGCACCGACCCGCAACTGCTCGTGTTCGTCTTTACAAGCCAACGGATAATCCTTAGCTTTTTGTATATCTTTTACCGTAATCATGCCGCGCAAATGAAAAGCATCATTGACCACCAGCACTTTTTCGATGCGATGTTCATGCAGCAGCGCAATCGCTTCTTTACGATCGGCATTCTCGCTGACCGTAATCAAACGCTCTTTAGGCGTCATAACTTTTGAAACCGGCTCATCGAAGCGCGTCTCAAAGCGTAAATCACGGCTGGTCACAATACCGACCAACTCATCGCCGTCAACCACAGGCACACCGGAAATATTTTTCGAGCGGGTGAGTTTGATAACGTCCCGAATGCTCACATCCGGCGAAACCGTAATCGGATCTTTAATCACACCGCTTTCGTATTTTTTAACGCTACGAACTTCACGCGCTTGCTGCTCGGCCGTCATATTTTTATGAATAATGCCGATACCGCCTTCCTGGGCAATCGCAATCGCCAGCCGAGCCTCGGTAACCGTATCCATCGCGGCCGCAACCAGCGGGATATTCAGCATAATGCCCCGCGTCAGCTGTGTTTTCATTTCTACATCGCGTGGCAGCACAGTCGAGTGCGCAGGCACTAATAAAACGTCATCAAACGTCAGCGCTTCCTGAAGAATTTTCATAGACCACACCTTATAACTCAGTGAAAAATAACCGCGTATTATACATCGTAGGATAGGTAGAGCGCGAGCGAAACCCATAATTTGTTGAATAATTTGGGAATTTTTGGTTGCGAAGGAGTGCGTTTGCGGCATCTAGCGTTTAGGTTTATTATCCCTATACTTTATAGGTACCTATACTTCGATTCCTTATCAATTTTATGAGTTTTTGGCTAAATTATGACAACAGAACGAAGCAACAAAAATGTGGCTACATGCCTGATTCAGTCATGTAGCATCGCTACTCAACCTATTGCATCAAAGATTCTATTCGCGGAGCTCGCTATTTCCAGGCTCTATTGGGTGCATCGCATCAATCTTAGAAAGTGCCGCCCTTAAGCGCAGTCAGTTTCACATATGAATTTGGCGCACACCAAAGTAATGCGGCCTAACGAATAAAGTCCTGTAGGCCGGAATAAGCTGGTTCAAGCGACAGCGAGAACTGGCGTTTCCCCCCCGGATCACCGGAAACGCCACCTCGCGCTACGCGCTTGGATGGTCTTATTCCGGCCTACGCCATTTTGATCGAATTGGGGTGACGGGAGGATCGCGCGCGCCAATCCGATCTCCGTCCTATTTCTTCGCCGCTTGCAGCTTCAGCAATGCCAGTTTTCTCTTTTTCGTACGCTCCGCTTTTTCAGCCTCTTCCATTTCCTTGCGCAAACAACGCGCATCGTAGCGTCGCTTTGCCTGCACGGATTTTTGCGCCCGACTCCCTTCGGTATTGTTGACCGGTGCGGGTTGCATGATGATGCAATCGACCGGGCAAGGCGCTATACACAATTCACAACCTGTACATTCCGAAGCTATGACCGTGTGCATGAATTTTGCAGCGCCCAATATCGCATCGACCGGACAGGCTGCGATACATTTAACGCAACCGATACAGTCTTCCTCAATAATCAACGCGACGCTTGGGGGTTTGTGGAGGCCGAATTCGGTATTCAGCGGCTTGGGAGGGACGGCTAATAAATCGGCCAGATCGCGTATGCCTTCGTCTCCGCCCGGCGGGCACTGGTTGATGTCCGCCACGCCCGAGACGATGGCCTCGGCGTAAGGGCGGCAGCCTTGGAAGCTGCATTGCCCGCATTGGGTCTGCGGCAGTAAGGCATTGATTTGGTCAATTAAGATGGGGGTTTCAAGCATGGGCACTACGCAAGCCATGTCGCTGTCATTCCGGCAGGGATTGCCGGAATCCAGATTACAAGGATGTGAAAAATAGATACAAAAGATTTCATTTGGATAAAAAACAGTCTGCGAAATGCGGTGTTTGCCATCCATGGCTTCTGGATCCCGGCAATCCCTGCCGGGATGACGTGCTTTAAAATACTTGTGTATAACAATGAACGCCGGAGCGTGGGAATGATAACGTAAGTTATTTAACCCGCATCCCAGGCTCGGCGCCTTCATCCGGGCTCAAAATCCAAATATCCTTGCCGCCGGGACCTGCGGCCAGCACCATGCCTTCGGACAGGCCGAAACGCATTTTCCGGGGTGCAAGATTGGCGATGACCAAGGTCAATTTTCCTTCCAGATCTTCCGGCTTGTAGGCGGATTTAATCCCGGCAAAGATATTGCGGGTTTCATCGCCGATATCGACGGTCAGTTGCAATAACTTGTCCGCGCCTTCGACATGATCGGCCTTGATGATTCTGGCGATACGCAAATCCAGTTTGGCAAAATCTTCAAATTCGATGGTGTCGGCAATCGGTTCGCATTTTTTAGCTTTCACAAGCTCGGCGGTTTTTTCCAGGTTTTCTTTGGACGCTTCTACAATCGCCTCGATTTTATCCGCCTCAACGCGCGTCATCAACGGCTTAAATTCATTGATCGCGTGATTTAACAAAGGTTTGGCATCAACCGGCCAAGCTTGCGCTTCGATGTTTAAAAAGCTTTCCGCATTACCAGCCAAAACAGGAAGAACCGGCTTCAAATAAACGGCCAGCAACCGGAACAGGTTGAGTCCCATGGTGCAGACTTCGTGCAGTTCCTTGTCTTTGCCTTCTTCCTTGGCGATTAGCCACGGCTTAAGCTCGTCGATATATTGATTGGCTTTATCGGCCAGCGCCATGATTTCGCGCATGGCCTTGCCGAATTCGCGTGCTTCGTAAAGTTCGGCAATTTGTGCATTGGCGGTAACGAACTCATGAAACAAAGCTTGTTCCGAACATTGCTCTGACAACTTGTTATCAAAGCGTTTGGCGATAAATCCGCTGCAACGGCTGGCGATGTTGACCACTTTTCCGACCAGGTCGGAATTGACCCGCTGACTGAAATCGTCAAAATTCAGGTCGATATCATCGACCCCGGCGCTGAGTTTGGCGGCAAAATAATAGCGCAGGTATTCTGGGTTCAAATGATCCAGATAAGTTCTTGCTTTGATAAACGTACCGCGCGATTTGGACATTTTTTCGCCGTTCACGGTTAAAAAGCCGTGCGCAAAAATCGCGCTGGGCGTCCTGAAATGCGCACCGCTCAGCATCGCAGGCCAGAACAAGGCGTGGAAATAGATGATGTCCTTGCCGATAAAATGGTACAGCTCGGCGTCGCTGTTTTTTGACCAGAATTCATTAAAATCGAGTCCCTGTTTATCGCACAGGTTTTTAAAGCTGGCCATGTAGCCGATCGGCGCATCCAGCCAGACATAGAAGTATTTGCCCGGCGCATCAGGGATTTCAAAGCCGAAATACGGCGCATCGCGACTTATGTCCCATTGCTGCAAGCCGCCATCCAGCCATTCGGCTAATTTGTTGCTGACTTCGGGCTGCAAGTGACCGGCGTTGGTCCAGTCGCGCAACATGTCGCTAAAGTTAGCCAGATCGAAAAAATAATGTACGGAATCTTTATCGATAGGTTTTGCGCCTGAAATCGCGGAAACCGCGTTTTTCAGTTCGGTCGGCGCATAAGTCGCACCGCACGCTTCGCAGCTGTCGCCATATTGATCGGCCGCGCCGCATTTGGGGCATTCGCCTTTGATAAAACGGTCGGACAAGAACATGTTCTTAACCGGGTCAAAAGCCTGGGTAATGCTGCGTGAGCTGATATGCCCGGCATCGCGCAAGCGTTCGTAAACCAGCGATGACAGCGCTTTATTTTCTTCGGAATGGGTGCTGTGATAATTATCGAAGGCCACGCCGAATTCGATAAAGTCAGCCAGATGTTCCTTGCCGACCTGCGCGATAAGTTGTTCCGGGGTAATGCCTTCCCGATCCGCCCTGAGCATGATCGGCGTACCGTGCGTGTCGTCCGCACAGACGTAATAGCAGAGGTTGCCGCGTTGTTTCTGGAAACGCACCCAAATATCGGTTTGAATATATTCAACCAGATGGCCGAGATGAATGGGGCCGTTGGCATAAGGTAGCGCGCTGGTGACGAGAATTTTTCTATCTGACATAGTGTAAAAAGTTCAAACAATCCGAAGGCAAAAACAGCCTTGTATTATGGCATAAAATAAATGCAACCTGTGATTATCAGCCATCTAAAAAGTGCAATATAGCAGGGGAGCCGGTAAAATGTTTTTATCTTGAGCTAAATGCTTGGTTATTGATCAGGCGCATTTTATTGACAACTATGGAGCATGGACATGGCAAGCATCGAAAAAACTGATGTAGAAGACCTTCTGCAAACATTTATCGACCCCAATAATGGAACCGATCTGGTTTCGGCAAAATCGGTTAAAGCCATTGTTATAGAGGGTAACAACGTCAGCGTTAAACTGGAATTGGGCTATCCTGCCAAGAGCTATATCCCCGAACTCAAAGCCGCAGTTGAAGAGCATTTAAAAACATTGGCGGGCATCGGCGATATCAGCGTTGAAGTCAGCGTAAAAATCCTTTCCCATGCCGTACAACAGGCGTTAAAACCGCTGCCCAACATCAAAAACATTATCGCCGTGGCATCCGGCAAAGGCGGTGTCGGCAAATCGACGACGGCAGTCAATCTGGCTCTGGCTCTGGCCGCAGAAGGCGCTAATGTGGGCATTCTGGATGCGGACATTTACGGACCCAGTATTCCTACGATGTTGGGACTCTATGGTTATCCTGAAAGTAAAGACAATAAAACCATGATGCCTAAAGTCGCTTACGGCGTGCAGACTATTTCTATCGGCTATCTGGTAGAAGCCGGTCAAGCCATGATCTGGCGCGGCCCGATGGTCACCACCGCTTTACAGCAATTGCTTAAAGACACCAACTGGGACAACCTGGATTATCTGGTTGTCGATTTACCGCCCGGTACCGGCGATATTCAACTCACCCTGTCGCAACAGATTCCGGTCAGCGGCGCGATTATCGTCACTACGCCGCAGGATATTGCGCTGATTGACGCCCAGCGCGGCTTAGGCATGTTCGAGAAAGTCAACGTGCCGGTACTGGGCCTGGTTGAAAATATGAGCATGCATATTTGCAGCAACTGCGGCCATGAAGAGGCTATTTTCGGCGCAGGCGGCGGGCTTGCGATGGCTGAGCGCAACAGGATTGAGTTTCTTGGCTCCCTGCCTCTGGATATTAACATCCGCCAATTTGCAGATTCCGGCAGACCAACTGTCGTTGCCGACCCCGACGGGCGGCCTGCGCAAATTTACAAACAAATTGCTCGCAAAGCAGCGGCCAGACTGGCGTTAAAGGCTAGGGATTTCACTACAAAATTCCCCAAGATCGTCGTGCAGAATACGTAATATAAAAAGCTTTTCACCACGAAGGCACGAAGGACACGAAGTTTTATTTTTTTCTTCGTGTCCTTCGTGCCTCGGCAATTGCTCCTGCATTGCTCTACCTCCTGCATCCATGCAGTCGTTCGTGGTGAATAAAAAACTTTTAACCTGGATGTTTACTTAACTTCCGCGCTTAACTCTTGCTCCGCCTGTGGATGAGAAGTTACTCGGTTCTGTGTTAAAATCCGCCTTTTTAAATCAATCAGGTAGTAATACTCCATGAGCATTAAGTCGGACAAGTGGATACGCCGCATGGCGGAACAACAGGGCATGATCGAGCCGTTTGAAAGCGGCCAGGTCAGGGATTCGGAACGCGGCCGGGTCATTTCCTACGGTACATCCAGTTACGGCTATGATGTCCGGTGTTCAGACGAATTCAAGATTTTCACCAATATCAACTCCGCCATCGTCGATCCCAAAGACTTCGATTCGAACAGTTTTGTCGATGTTAAATCCGATGTCTGCATTATTCCGCCTAACTCATTTGCCTTGGCCAGAACGGTTGAATTCTTCCGTATTCCCCGCGACGTCTTGACGATTTGCCTTGGCAAATCCACCTATGCAAGATGCGGCATTATTGTGAATGTAACGCCTTTAGAGCCCGAATGGGAAGGTCATGTGACGCTGGAGTTTTCCAATACCACAACGCTGCCCGCAAAAATCTATGCCAATGAAGGCGTTGCGCAGATGCTGTTTTTCGGCGGCGATGAAATTTGCGAAACCTCTTACAAAGACCGGGGCGGCAAGTATCAGGGGCAGACCGGCGTTACCTTGCCGAAAGCGTAAGCAGCAGGTTTAATAATTCACCACGAAGACACGAAGAAAATTCAAGGTAAAAAACTTCGTGTCTTCGTGGTTTAAGTTTTTATAAACTTACTGTATTTTCAATGGCGCAGGCAAATTGGTCGGCGGCAGCTGCACAAAAAAACCTTTCACCTTCAGGCTGTCAATCACTTTTTCGACATCTTCTTTGGCCAGTTTGCGCTCCGGCGTCAATTCCAAATCCATCACAAATTCCATTTTGCCAAAGCTGTTGAAAAGCGCTTCCGGTACCTTTGAAAAATCGTCTTTTTTATCGATATACAGATAAAGATGTTCTTTTTTCAGGCTTTTATAAATAAAACACAGCATAAGGTCAGTCGCAGTAGTGAATCAAAACGGCTATTTTAACCATTTTTGATTAGAATGTGGTTTTCTTACTGCGCTGACTGCACCCATAAAACCCATGGATAAATCTTCGTTCAACCCCGACGATTTTTTTAAAAAGGCCTGTTCTTTTGAAGCGACGCTGATTCCGGTTGCGATAGCGTTAGGCTGGCTCGCCAACATCAATCCTTTTGCTTACCTGCATTTTTCAGAAACCGCCATCGCTTACGGCGTAATAGGGGCTATACCTTTATTTTTATTGCTGTTAAGCCTGGAGCAGATGCGGATAGAATCGGTAATCAAGATTAAAAACCTGCTGTTTGAAACCTTAGGCCCCAGCTTGCAGCGTTATCACTGGGCTGATTTATTGATGCTGGCATCGATTGCAGGGCTTTCCGAAGAGCTGCTGTTTCGCGGCGTTATCCAGCCCTGGATAGAATCGTCCTGGGGAATGACCGCCGGCCTGATCGGCAGCAATATTATTTTTGGACTGGCTCATGCCGTGACCCCGCTTTATGCGGTGCTGGCAGCTTTAGTGGGGATTTATTTAAGCCTGGCGATGGATTATAGCGGCGACAGGAATTTATTAATTCCCATAGTGATTCACGGCTTGTACGATTTTCTGATCTCTATTGCCTTAATACGAGCCTATCGAGCCAATCAATTAACTAATTCAAAAGAGTAGCAAAATATATTATTTTGTTTCCTTGTTAATACAATTCTTTAAAAGCTCTTCACAGGCTTTTTGATTGACTGTTACAAATTCAGACCAAACAAAACTATTTTTATAGTGTTTGTCATACATTATTCGGACATTACAAACTTCAGGGCGGTTTTCATAAATGGTGCAAGTATTGTGTGTATCATCAAAATACTTGCACACGCCATCCCCTCTATCTAGCCAATCGGTCAGTGTTGATAGGCGTATAGATTTACAACACGCGCCACAGCTATTACAGGGGAAAACTTCATTCATATTTCAATCATTGTTACGTTGGGATTGTGATAATTGGCGATTAATTCTTTGGCTGCTGTTAAAGGTGATTGTTTAGTAATATCTACGATAGCACCAATAGTTAATGCAATCACTTCGGTATTACCCGATTCTAAGCCTTTGTCTAAGCGATCAAACATTTCTTGAATGGTATAAGCTCGTTCGGCAAAGGTTTTTTCTAGGTAAAGTTTTAAAATAGCTGAGTTTTCTTCGATAGCTTTGACGTTTATATCGCGATAAGCTCTTATATCTTCTCGTTTAGTTTGTTCTTGTTCAGAAATAATCGAGCATTCTTTCCATGCGTTCACTAAATTATTAAATGCTAGAACAGCTGGATTAGATATGGGAAGCGGTGATTTAGGTATTTTAGTAATCACTTTTTTAATATCCATAGAAGCCCCTTGCGTTAAATTTCTAAGTAACCCGAAATTTTGGCTTTTATATTTTTCGACGCACCGCCATCTTGTTCCATGATAGCGGTATCCAATACGCTTTTAAGTCCTTTAGCCACAATTATCATTTGATTGAACGCTTGGCTATTACTATCGTCATGTACTTTGATGGCATCAAAGCGTTTTGCCATTTGACTTAAGACATTACTCACTTCTCTTGCATTAGCTTGCAGAGCTAACAGTACAATTTCCATTTTATCTATTTCAGCAATGGCAATATCTACTTCTGCTCTGTATTTATGCGCTTGGGTTAATGCTTCTTCGGCTTTACTTGCCAACATAAAACCGCCAACCGCAAGCGCGGGACCGAGAACAATGCCACCTAAGGCAAGTGCACCACCCGCCATACCGAAACCACCCGCGCTTAATGCACCACCGCCCAGCCATGCTAGTGTGGCATTGGTCGCGGCTACACCACTTAACCCAGCGATTGCCGTGCCTGTTGACGCGCTGGCTAACAATCCTACACTACCGTAAGCCCCCCATGCTGCAAGCGCACCTGTTACCGCACCCGTACCTAGACCTTTTTCTATTTCTAACGATGTTAAAACCAGCCGTTCCATCTCTTTTAATTCGTCAGGGCTGATGCTTACATCAAAATCCTTTAGTTTAGAAGAGGCTTGTTTAGATTTTTTGATGACAGTAATGAGGTGATTAATTTGATTTTTGAAAATCGACACTTTAACCTTACCCAGTGCTTCAAACTCCGAATTAGTCTTATCACGGGAACTTTGTAAGCTAGATTCAGTGTTTTCATAGCGGCTACGCGCTGATTCGCCAATAGATTTAGCTTCATCAAAATCGTTTTTTGCGCCAATACCTTTTACAACCCCTGTACCTGCAAGTAGAGCTGCTGCGCCCCACAAAATAAATGGTAAAGCCATGATTTTTCCTTGTCTAGTTAAAAAACATCAGTTGATTTTTCAAAAATATACTTAAGTTGAACTTAAAACTCAAGTTTTTAATTGTCACAAAGAGTAGTATTAAAAACATACTGTGATATTCAACGCAAAAGTGCATTCACCCACTACCCCCACTTCCCATTCAATTGCAAGCGGCCAGACAATTCAACATGCAATATAAAGATTACTACAAGATCATGGGGCTCTCCAGAAACTCCACTCAGGACGAAATTAAGCGCGCCTATCGTAAGCTGGCGCGCAAGTACCATCCCGATGTCAGCAAGGAACGGGATGCCGAAGCAAAATTCAAGGAACTGGGAGAGGCCTACGAAGTGCTTAAGGACCCGCAAAAAAGAGCCGCTTACGATAGATTGGGCACCAACTGGAAAGCCGGTGAAGATTTCAGGCCGCCACCAAACTGGGATGAAGGCTTCGAATTCAAAGGCGGCGGTTTTGCCGGTGGCGACGCCGGCGCTTTTAGCGATTTCTTTGAGCAATTGTTCGGACGCGCCGGATTTCGTCCATCCGGTCACGAACCGCACCAATTCCATGCACGAGGACAGGATACCCATGCAAAAATATATGTTGATCTGGAAGACAGCGTCCGGGGTACGACGCGCAATATTTCCCTGAGTGCGCCGGAAATGGATGCGCAAGGCCATGTACAGGTTAAGCATAGAAGCCTGAATATCAAAATTCCCAAAGGCGTAAAACCCGGACAACACATCCGGCTGTCAGGTCAGGGCGATCCCGGCTCAGGCGGCGGAAAATCCGGTGATCTGCTGCTTGAAATAGCCTTTAACGCCCACTCGCTGTACCGGGTTTCCGAAACCGACATTTATCTGGATCTGCCGGTCACGCCGTGGGAAGCCGCGTTAGGCGCAAAAATCAAAGTACCCACGCCGGAAGGAAATATTGACCTGAAAATACCGCCCAATTCCCGGCAGGGCAGCAAACTGCGCTTAAAAGGACGCGGCTTACCGGCCAAAACACCGGGTGATTTTTTTGTAGTACTGCAAATCGCCCTGCCGCCTGCAAGCACCGAACGCGCCAAAGCGATCTACCGGACCATGCAACAGGAACTTGATTTTAACCCGCGCCTATCTCTGGGAGTATAAAACCGATGAGTTCACATGACTTATTGCCAGTGCATACCGGAACAGTCATTGAAGACGATAGCCTGACCCTGGAGCAATTGTGCCATGCTTGCGGCGTCCATGCAGACTGGGTTATCAGCCTGGTCGAAGAAAGCATTATCGAGCCGCAAGGGGATGAAATACATGTATGGCGCTTTTCAGGAGCAAGCCTGGTACGGGTACGCTCTGCGCTAAGATTACAGCGCGATCTGGGCGTAAATCTGGCCGGTATCGCGCTGGCGCTGGATTTGATGGAAGAACTTGAAAACTTGCGTACCCAACTAAAAGTAAGGGGGCATGATTGAGAATATCGGAGTTATAGATAGTCAGTCGAGACCTTGGCACCGCAAACTTCTGGATTATGCGGTGCCTGCTTTAACGCCTTTTCAGTTAAAAACTCTTTCCTAATCCAGCTTGTTTCAAAAAGCACATTACATAAACAAGAGCTACTGGTATTCACTGCCTTGCCGAACGATTTTAAAACACTCAACGGTTCCGCTCATTTCATTGGCCGTAAGCAGATAATGCTCGCCGTTCACGACAAAATGAGCCATTCCTTCCGGCGATTTGTCTTCATCGCCGCCGATCTTGCCCAGAGCAACCACTTTAGGATGAAAGGGATCGGCCAGGGAAATCAACTCAACCGAACCGGCTCTTTCCATGCCGACGGCAACATACGGTATGCCGTCCAGTTCCAGGGGAACCAGCATTTCCGGTTCCGAGCCTTTTTTGCCGCTGCGCCGCTCCGGGTAGACTTTATTGGCGAATGCAACCTCATCGAGCTGGCTGCCGGTGTCGCCCAGCAAAGTACCTGTCGCCGCATCGAAAACGCTGACCGAACGCCCGCCGCTGGTCGGCTGGTTGTCCGCTGGAAGAGCATTATCCGAGTCGGTATCGCCCTCATCGGCAGTCACGAAATAACGCCCGTTGGCTACCGTGGTTATCCCGTCGGGTTCGCGCAGCCCCGTCATCGATTGGTCGAATTTCACCCAGCCGTCGTAACGGGCGTCGGTTTTATGCTGGCTCGCTCCCAACCCGTAATAGCCGATGACCTGTTCACTGACTAAATCGACAACCGCGACCGCATCGTCTTCCTGCAAGGTTACATAGGCTTTCTTTGCATCCGGCGAAATGGCGATATATTCCGGCTCTAATAAGGCTGGGGAATGGGTTTTTATCGGGATCAATATTTTCTGCTCGCCTTTGGTTTCCGTGCCGAACACATCCTGCCCTTCAAAGCATCCCAAGTAAATTTTTTTCTTTTCAATCTTGCCGTTACCGTCGAAATCCATGCTTTTGCTGATAATGCCGTCGCCATTCCAGTCGATTTCTCGTTCCATAAACCGGCCTTCCCTGCTGATCACAAAGCCTTCATAATTGATCGCGTTAGCCAGCTCCAGATTTTTGTGGCTCACAATATGCCCGGATTGACTCAAACGAACCATGGAAATACTGCCTTCCGGGGTAAAAAATTGCTTGCTTGACGGCTCAAACAAAAAATCCTCCCCTTCATTGGCGATCATGGCAAGGTTGCCGTCTTCGGAAAAAACCACTGCATCAGGCCCAAAGCCAACCACGATACGATCGATCAATGCCCCCGTTGTTGCCGAACGAATCTCCAGCCTGCCGGGGCGGTTACCGACATCGATAACTGCCGCAAACAGATCCAAGTCAGGATGAAACGCAACCGAGGTCAGCTCTTCGCCCTTGCTTAGTTTAAGATTGAACCGCTCTTTTCTGTGCATGTGCTGAGGTTGGCTGACATCCAGTACATCAACCTCGCCCGTTGCGAAGTTGCTGAGTACCGCCCGCAACGTGGATTGCTGCACACTGACGATTTCCGTGCCTTTGTCATAACCCGAGTCATAGAGACTGACCGGCTCTATTCCCCAATGACCGGTAGCGGACGGGGCAGGCGCCAATGCGCAACCGGCCAGCCATAAAACCGGTAAAAATTTAATGATGTGACTAACTTTCAAAACTAACCTCATTTGATGACAGGTTTTTAATACGCTCATCATATATGAATTTTCGACAATAAAAAAAGCCGCACTGGAAATCCAGCGCGGCTTTGAATGCTAATAAAAAACTATAGCTGGGTTTTAGAACGCCAATTGTCCGCGCAGCATAAAGACATCCAGATTATCAGGCTTTCCACCTGTGACTGTAGTCACTTGTGGATTCTTAACTTCCAACACTTTATTGTAATCTGCCATGAAGCGGATATTGTTGTTTACATACCAGTTAAGCGCAACAGTCAAGTTGCTCATCCGTCCGCCGTTAATAGAACCACTGTTTAAATCAGCTTCCGCATAACGTGTCGCCAGTTCCCATGCGCCCCATCCGCCATTTTTAAAGCTGAAATTCTTGTTGGGTTCAACTTTATAGAATTTGCCTGTCTTATACTTGCGCGATTCGCCGGTTATTGTCCATGATGCTTCGCCATACCACCCATCAAACTCCACATTAGCCGAGTTTCTTTCTCGATCCAGCCATGTGTGGGTATACTCACCACCCAAGGTGAAAGGCCCGTACATACCGTTAGCTTCCAGCCCCACCATTTTGATGTTGTTAATGCCAGTGATAGCGTGCGTATCAAGCACCTTCAGGTTAGACATATGAGAGGTTTCATATGAATAACTCAGAGCTTTATCATTGACTGAATCTGCAGCGTTCGGAGCCCGGTAATTACCGGCAACGCCTAAGTGAATCAGCTTGGTTTTTTCGTTAATCGGCGCAACAGTCCAACGGGAGTTAATCCCCCAGCCTTCATCCGCTGTAGTGTTTGAAGTATTAGCAGTGACTGTATCCCCATAAATGCCGACTTGCCCAGTCCAGTCTTTGTTGAGCGTTGCAACATTAAGACCGATGGCGCGATCTACGGTCGGTTCGTTAAGCACATTCATTAACGAACGTTCCATAAACATCATATCGTTAGAACTTTCCTGCAACTCGCGACTGAATGCCTGCTTTTGCGATCCAAACGTGATCGCTAAAGGAAGGGATGCAACCTTTAAGCCGTTATATTGCACAAACATGTCCTTGATTGCGACTAGGTTGTCGGCGAAATCAACCTGGCTTTTAAACTCCCAGTCTTTATAGAAAGTGCCTAAAAACTCCAAACGTCCGCGACGGATTTCGGTGCCGTCATTGGCTTCAACATGGGTTCTTGTGCCTCTGGCAACAAGACTATCATCGTTGCTGTATGAGGCGTCGGCATGAATACGACCGCCCAATCTGAAATTGAAGTTTTTATCCGCTGTTTCAAACTGTATGCCTTTTTCATTCAGCTTGAGATTCACTGATTTCGGCCCAGTTGATTCTTCTTTGTGCTCTTGTAATGCTTTGATTGCATTATCTTTTAATGCCAAGTCTTCACGAATGGCTTTAATTTCCGCTGTGTCTAATTTCTCGGCTGTTTTCGCTGGAGCACCTTGAACCTTCTCGAAAGAACCCATCAGTTCCCGGCCACGGCCCGGTTCCGCATAAATCTGCTTGGTTTTGGTATCTACATAAAGATCCATGGCAAAAGCGCCGGATGTTGCGCTCGCACCTAAAACGGTAGCGATTGCCAATGTAAGTTTAGATATTTTCATGTTTTGCTCTGGTTGTTGTCGAAAAGGTCCGGGCAAGAATAAGAAAATAAAATGACAGCTTAATGACAGCTTTATTACAGTTTCATGACAGCGCAACAAAAGCGATACACGGTTGCGGATCTACAAAGAATTTAAGACATCGTTAGATCTTGGCGAAATTTTCAATAAAATCCAGCAGGTTACCGATTATCTTTTTAGCAACAAAAATACCGCATAATTGATCAAAGCCTGAGGTATCCCCACGAATTTCCCAAGCTCGTCGTTCCGGCAGGGACAGATATTTGCTCCTGCAATATCTGCATTCCCCACATCCCTGTGGGTTATGCCGGAATTCAGTGCCATGCCTGTCCTGAGCGTAGTCGAAGGGGATGGTAACTTTGGTGACTTTCCGGGTGCTTAATAAAAGCGAGTGGTATTTTAAAGTTTCACATCCTTGTGACTGGATACTGGCATCCCTGCCGGCATGACGACTTTTCGGCTATGTTGTATATATTGAATGCGCAAAATATCAAAACCTGTTGTTTTATAAACTTATTTTATGAGGATACCTCCGGATCAAAGTATATTTTGACCGCCAAAAACCACAGATACCGACGTTCAAAGCTTGCTTTGCCTGAATAAATGAGAACCGTGAACACACCACTATAGATGCAGACAAAAAGATAAAACACCCAAAGCAGATGCTTTGCGACCCGCCACTATCTCCATCCTTGAGAAAATTTATCCGATATTGTCATCATATTGCACAGTCTGTTGCTTTATACTCAAGCCCACTAAAACAATCAATTTAACGGATTTATATTGAACCCCGGCTTTTCCGTTCATCCCAATAACTTCAGTTCCCTGATGCTGTTTAGCTTAAGCCTGAGCAATTATGCGCTGATGTATTGGGCGAATATTTTTCTGGCCAGACATCTTACTATCGGGGCTTTCGGTGATTACAGCGTGGCAATATCCATCGTCACTTTGCTATCGACGCTGGCAACATTAGGCCTCGAAAAATACGCCCTGCGTCTGGTTTCCCTGTATATCGAGCGCGAAAACTGGCCGCGTCTGCGTGGCTTCTGGCTGTTTTCGTTGCGCACGATCATACTGTTCAGTATTTTGCTGATGGGTTTGCTCAGCTTGGGGCTGGGCGCCTTTTTGCCCTTGCATAAGACCGATTATCACGCAGTAACTATTGTCTACTCGGGCTTTCTGCCCGTGATTGCGCTTTGCCTGTTTTTGGTTGAAGTCATTACCGTCTACGGTGTGCGGATTCTGGCTTTTGCTTTATATCGCTTTTTTCTGCCTGCGGTATTTTTGCTGCTGATTACCGGTTTACACAATTTTCAATTTGAGCTGACAGCTGTTTCGGCGGTGCTGTGTTTTGGTATAGCCTGGTGTTTGACGCTGATACTAATGATAATCACGGCGCGAATGGCCAGTCCAAGAGCACTCAGACAGGCAGAAGCCAACTCAAAAGGCCGACGCTGGTGGCTGATAAATTCGCTGCCGTTGTTGATCAGCAGTGTGATGATGACCGTACTCACCAGCGCAGGCATTATCATCCTGGAAGTGTTGCACCCGTCCCAAGCGGTGGTCGGAACTTACGCTGTTGCCATGAAAACATCGGCCTTGATTTCGCTGATCGGCACATCGACCAATCGCTATTATCTGCCTATGCTGGTGGTTTTGCTGGAGCGCAAAGACCAACGCGGCATCAAAGCCCTACTCGATAAACGCATGCGCTTGATCGCGGGCTTTATCGCAGTTTTTCTGAGTATTATCGGCGTTTGGGGGCAAGAAATACTCGACCTGTTCGGCTCCGATTTTTCCCAAGGTTACCAAGCCTTATTCATCACCGCGACCGGAGCCGCTTTTAGCACCCTGTTTTCCGACTCGCCCTACTATCTGCAATTCATGGGCCGCAATCGCGTGGTCGTCAGCTTAATGTCATTGGCTGCGATCAGCATGATAGGCTTGAGCTATATGTTGGGCTCCTACTACGGTGCAACCGGCGTTGCATTGGCTTACGCCATGCCGACCATGCTGCTATTTGTCAGCCTGAAATGGCTAGCCAATCGGCATATGCGTAATTTGTTCGGCAAATAACGCGCCACTGGAAACGGGTATTATTTTTCAGCGCGTACCCAGGCTATCTAAAGTATAAACTCAACTCGGCCGGGTTTATGTTCACGTCTCCTTAAAAATAAGGTTAATCCGGGTTCCGCCTGTCGCACTGGCGCGGTTTAACTCAAGCCGCGCTTTATGCAGATCGGCAATCTCATTGACGATTGCCAACCCCAGCCCGCAACCGTCGCCGGGGCTGCCGGGGATACGGTAAAACCGTTCGAAAACCTTGCCCGTTTCAAGCTCGGGTATGCCGGGTCCATCATCTTCGACGATCAGACAGGGCGACGGCTGACTCTCGACTTTGACTACAATATTGCCCTGGTCATGACCGTAACAGATGGCGTTATCCAGCAAGTTAGCCAGCAGTTCCCGCAACAGAACCTCGTCGCCGCGCACGTATAGCGCCTGCTTCGAGCCTTCAAAGCTAAGCTCCATGTGCCGCTGCAATGCTTTAGGCACCCAGTCCATGCAGGTTTCCCTGGCAAGTTTGCACAAATCGACCGGCCGTAACTCATAATCGCCATCGATGGGTTCCGATCTGGCTAAAATCAATAATTGCGTGGTCAGGTGCGACATACGATCGGCGCAACCTTGAATATGCATCAGGGCGGGTTTCATAGCGGGCAAATCTTGTTCACGCTGCGCACGTTCAACTTGCAACTTCAAGCCCGCCAACGGGGTGCGCAATTGATGCGCGGCATTGGCAATAAAACGTTGCTGGGTAGCGATGGCCAACTCCAGACGCGCCAATAAATCATTGATAGTATTGGTCAGTGCCCGCACTTCCAAAAAAACATGTTGTTCAGGAATGGGCCGCAAATCGCGTGACGAACGCTGAGCAATTTCATCGGCCAATACATGCAACGGTTGCAAACCGCGTTTTACTCCCGCTACCAGGTAAATACCCGCCAGAAAAACCAGCGCCATCTGCGGTACAAGGTCGGCCAGCAAAATATCCAACATCATGTTTCGTCGTTTATTCAAGGTCTCCGCAACGTGGACAAAAACCTTTTCCGTGGTGTGCTCGGGCGCAATGAGCATAGACACGACCCTGACCGGTTCGCCATACATTTCGTCGTTAAAATAGACGGGCCGCGTCCAATCGGTTTCCACGTCGAACGGCTCGGGAACGAATTTATCGCCCGTTATCATGCCTTTTTGTTCCGAGATGATTTTAAAATAGGTTTTGTCCGACTCATCCCATTTAAAAATCTCCAAAGCGGCGGGCGGCAATTCCACAACCACCTCGCCTTTATGCACCTTGATTTCCTGGGTTAATGACCGCGCGGAATCGAGTAACCAGCGATCGTAAGCGACATTGACATGGTGCAAGGTAACAAAATAGGACAGCACCGACTCGATGCTTATAAAAAAAATCAACGGAATGGCTAATCGTAAAAGAATTTCCGTTTTGAGGCTGCGCTGTTTATTCATCGTCTGCCCGCTCCAGTAAATAACCCAGTCCGCGCACCGTTCTGATCACCGCGCCATAGGGTTCGATACGTTTGCGCAACCTGTGCACGTAAATTTCAACGGCATTATCGGTCAGCGCGTCGCCGTCAACAGCCAGACGCTGGGCAATGCGGTCTTTGCTGACGACTTTTCCGGCCTGAATCAGCAATATTTCCAATACGCCGTATTCCCGCGCCGACAGGTTAATGGTCTGTCCGTCGACCAAAACCTGATGATTATGGGTATCCAGCGCCAGGCGCCCGATCACAATATCGTTATTAAAGCCGCCGTAACAACGCCGAATCAGCGCGTGAACCCGGGCTTCCAATTCTCTCAGCTCAAAGGGTTTGGTCATGTAGTCGTCAGCGCCCTGTTCAATACCGTTAATCCTGTCGTTGACACCGTCACGCGCCGTCAAAATTAAAATCGGCAACGGAATTTTCCGGCTGCGAAGTTTGCGCAACAATTCCAGTCCATCCATATCCGGCAGTCCCAAATCCAATACGACCAAATCGAAGCCTTGCGCCAGCAGCAACTGTTCGGCGTATGTGCCGGTGGTGGCGGATGTCACCGAATAACCGCTGCCGCTCAAGGTGTGAGTCAAACCATCGGCCAGAACGGCGTCGTCTTCTATCAATAAAATGTTCATGTCTCAGGGTGCTGCGAAAGGTTCTTGAAAGGTTAAGGGACTAGGATAACAACGTATTCAATGGTTGCCGACCAAAGACTCACTGCCGTTAAAGTTAAGGGTTATGGGTCGGACAGACAAAGGAATAGCATGTCCCATTCATGAGGAAATCACCAATGATTTTGCAACGATTAAAACTTTTCAACACCTTTTTTGACAGTCGCTGGGAGGATTTAACCCGCGAAACCTGGATACAGACGACCTATCGGGACTTTAGCGCCGGATTGATCGTAGCGCTGACCGCAATTCCGATGGCCATGGGTTTTTCAATGGCGATGGGGCTTCGTCCTGAGCAAGGCATTATTGCCGGTGCTTTGGCCTGTGCGGTAGGCCGAACCTGGGGCGGCTCCAAATATCAGGTTTACGGCCCTACCGCGGCCTTTATTCCGTTAATTGCCGGGCTAATGGCCAAGTACGGCGAAGCAGGCGGCGGCACCTTTCCGGAAGCCCATGGGTTTCTGGTGTTGGTGTCGATCATAGCCGGTGTGATATTAATGCTGATGGGCGTATTCGGCCTCGGCAAATACGCCAAACTGGTGCCGAATTCGATCGTCGTCGGTTTTACCGTCGGCATTGCGGCCGTTATCGCGCTCACCAATGTCGAGGATATTCTGGGTTTGGAGAATTTCAAGGACTTGCTCGGCCAGGATGAGAATATAACCGGCGGTTTTGTTCATAATATTACACTCGCCTTCGCCAATCTGAACCTAATAAACGGCTGGTCTGTGCTCATAGGCTTGGGTACCTTTGTCTTGACCAAGTATCTGTTGCGCGTTTCGATATTTATTCCGGCCCCGCTGATCGCTATCGCAACATCGACTGTGGTGTCGGCAACATTATTAGGCGATAAGGGTATTATCGTCGTCGGCGATATTTACGGCTCAATCCCTAATCATTTTTTCGTCTTTACGCCGCCTGTTCTGCCGGGCATGACTTCGGGCGTTATCATCGATATTATCTATTTCGCCTTAGCCATCGTCTTCGTTTCCGGAGTCGAGAGCCTGCTTTGTTCGTCGATGGCCGACCGTCTTGCCGATAACCGCAAAACCCCGTTCAATCCCGACAAGGAATTTTGGGGCCAGGGTTTGGTGCAAATTATTGTACCGTTGGTCAACGGCTTTCCCTGCACCGGCGCTCTGGCCCGGACTGCAACCAGTATCAAGGCTGGAGCCGTCACTCCGCTGGCGGGTTATTTCAAGTCGATCCTCAAACTGGCTTTGGCTTATTATATAGCCAGCTATCTGGAACTTGTACCGATGGCCTGTATCGGCGGCATTCTACTGTGGGTGGCGAGCAACATGTTTAAACCGGCTGAAATCAAAGAAGTCTTGAATCACAACAAATTTCATGCAAGCTTGATGCTTTATACCGCGATTATGGTGCCCATGACCGACTTTTTGACCGGCGTACTTTCAGCGTTGATTCTTTATGCCGTGCTGTTTAAATTTCTGGATAAACCGGTTAAGCGCGAAGAACATCTCGTGGAAATTACCGGCGAAGCGCAAAAAATCATGGCTTCGCCCGGACAATTTAATTGCGTTACCGTTCCCTTGTCGATGACCGATGAAGATGCTGAATTACTGCATTATGCCTCCACGCTTGCAGCGCGGGACATTGCTAGGGAATTCCATTTCGTGCATGTGATTCCGCCGCAAAAGCAACCGATGCGGCCAAAACAGGAAGAAGCCATCAAACGGCGCATTTACGATGAAGTCGAAAAATGTTTCGATGCGGCTGCTATAGAAGGGCTGACATTAAGCGCTCACGTCATGAGCGGTGCATCGCGTCTCGACAAGCTGATTGAATATACGGTTACCTCCAACTCAGACCTGATTCTGCTGGGTCATCGTAAAAGCCGCACCGGGCAACGTTCGTTGGGCCGCCGCTTAGCGATGGTCACCAACGCCTCGGTCTGGATGGTTCCTGAGGACACAGCCCGCGACATCAAGCGGATTATGGTTCCCATCGATTTTTCCAAACCTTCGGCAGACAGTTTATCGCAGGCGGCTGCGCTGGCGAAACTGCACGGCTTGAGCGAGATAACGGCGGTACATGTCTATTTCGACGATTCGACGGTACGCTACGAGGAGCATATTAGCGAGATCAAATGGCATGAGGTGCATGCCTTTGAGGAGTTCCTGTCCAGTATCGACACGCACGGCATAACCATCAAACCTGACTTTGTCGAGAGCAGCATCCCAGCCAAGGCGATTTTGCGCAGAGCCAAGGAACTTGAAGCCGATCTGATCGTCATCAGTACCCGCGGTCACAGCAGCGCTGTGACTATTCTGCTCGGCAGTGTAACCTCGGAACTGATGGCGGATTCGCCGATTCCAATTGTTGCCATTAAACATTTCGGCGATAAATTGGGCCTTTTTGATACTTTAATCGCCAACCGGTTCTGGGAACATTCCGAACCTAAAACCAGCTAAATTTTCCTTCTGCAAATACCGGCCTGTGATTATCAGACCGGTATTCTTTTGGGGGTATTTACCACAAACAAGTTGCGCATCTGCCGATTGTTCAGCCATTTTGTGTATGAGTATCCCTGTTTTTTTGTCATCAAAACCAAATTTATCGATCATGACATTCTGGAAACAGTCGAGGATTTTCGGCTGGGCGCCGGATGGCGACATGACAGATTTATGCGGCAAGGAAAAGATCAAAAAACATGAGGCTTTAGGATATAGTCAGTAATAACTTCCCGATATTGATTGAACGGAATTTTTCCGTTCGCCCTGAGTAAAGTAAGCCCCTTGATGAAAACCAGTCGTTGCCGTCTTGTCTTCTAGCGACAGCGCATCCACGCGCGCCAAATGACCTTGACGCTTGTCTTCCTGGCTGAGGGCGACGGTCCGGTTGCTGTTCAGGGCCATGACGAAATCCTTGTTCACCGAGCACTCTCTAAGCTCAGATTATTTTAGAGTGTGCGTCCGGTTTAGTGTAGCCACATCAGTAGGTGGCTCGTCAATAAAGTGGACCGCTTTAGAGCATCAATGAGCGACAGTTCCGGGGAAATCCTGGACGATTTTTTCAACAGCTTCCCGAATGCGTTTGGCATTGGTTTCCGGATCGCTGATAGTGCCGGTGCCAATACCGCGAAACACCAGTTTTTGCGTCTTGGTATCGACGAAATCCAGTATTAGCGTACCCTCAGTATATTGCGATACATCGGTGTAAGTGCGTGGTGCGCCTTGCCACATGCCGTAATGACCATAGCCGTATGGCATGCCGGTATAAGCCCAATCGGTCGAATGATGAACAGCCAGCTTTTCCTTGCTCGACACATGTCCTATCACATGCAGGTCGGCATTCTCGGCGACCTCGCTGAGACCGCGCTTCAAAAGATTTGCACGCAAGGCATCGCGGAGGGCTGCTTCGCCAGAAGGCGACAGCGGAATTTTGTCGGTAGAAGGAGCCAAAGTATAGCTTCGGTATTGGGAAAAAGATGCCGATTTGTCATAGTCGGTGGAGACAGAAACAGTAGAACAGGCTGTCAGTAGGCTAATAGCGACAATCGTGCATCGGCGTAGTGATTTCAATAGGGTTCTCCATATGATTGCGGGATTAGGGAATAATTGTTTATTCCGCTTTTACCGCTACGCCTTAAAAGGACTTCTAAAAGCTCATAAAGAAGTATTTCCTGTTTGCATATCGAAGTAAATACGCATAACTACCAGTCAAATAATCACCGGTTTCTGACCCCTCATACAATGGCTTTGACGAAAATGCCGAGCTTCTATTTTCGGTGCATGGAGAGGCACAAGTGCGTTTAAACTCACTTTACGAGTTTGAGCAAAAATGGCTGCGCGGCACAGCACTGCCTGATGAGCAGCTTATCGGCAGCAGTGATATTCAGCCCTTGAACGACCTAGCCGGCAGCTTTGAAGCGCTTCGCAGGATGCGGGCATTTCCGTTCGACAAGACCATTGTGTTGAAAACAGTTAGGCGGTGCCGGCACCATTGCTGCCACTGACATTGACAATGATTCCCCAGGCAGACTTAAGAAACTTTTATACACATTAGCGCAAACAAGGTAGTAAGCGTATATTGATTTTTTACTAGGAGTAAACCATGCAGCAATTTACCTTGAAAATGAGTTACACGTTGGTCCTTGCGGTCGCCGTAATACTAACGACCGGCCCGGCGCTCGCAGATAAGCCGTCACGGAATAATCATGATAAAGCCGGGAAACATGAGCAACGGGAAAAACAAAATCACGACCGGGATCGCGATGATCGGGCGTATCATTCAAAAGATGCAGACAACCAGCGCCGCTATTTCGATGACCGGCATCAAACCATTGTCCATGACTACTATAATGAGCAGTTCCGTACCGGCCGCTGTCCTCCAGGCCTGCTCAAGAAGCACAATGGCTGCATGCCGCCCGGACAGGCAAAACAGTGGCAGATAGGCCGGCCGCTGCCTCGTAACGTGATTTACTACGATCTGCCGCCGAATATCCTTGCGCAACTGGGACAACCGCAACCCGGATACCGTTACGCACGCGTGGGAGCCGACGTTCTGCTGCTCAGAATAGGAACGGGGCTGGTCGTGGACGCACTTTTGGGCATGAACCGCTAATAGCTGCGTTAGGCCGTTTAATTAATCACCGCGATGAATGCAAAAAACAGCGTGTCCTTTCAGGCCTTAAGTTAATGCGTTGCATTCCAAACCGGTTGCAGGAGACTTTGGCATTGCCGCTCAAACGATTCGCCCAGCACCAGTCCGATGTCCGCCGCATTGGCGTAAAGTCGCCTGAGTTCCGGCTCGTATGGCTGTTGGGCGGCTCTGGACAATTGTTCTATTGCGGCATCAAGCGCAGACTTTGACGCCCGGCTGCTGGTTGCCAACTTATAGGCCTGCTTAATGTACGCCAAGGCAGGATCGACAAAAAATGCATCGGGCTGTTTTCGGCCGAGTCGGTATATTTCTATCAATTCGGCCAGATGCTCCGGCTGATAATGTTCAGGCAACAAACCTAAGTCTTCATCGGTACTGAGCAAAAACGTCGACTGTTCTTGAACCTGATTAATAATGAGGTGATGCAACAGGGCGCAGATAAAATCCCTGCCCTTAAGATCGGCATAGCGATAAAACAGGCTGCCGCATTGATAACGGTTGCCGAGTTTGCCTACCAAGCGATAGCTGTTGACGGTTATGTCTATCGGCAAATCGTCCAAAGGCGCGCCCAGATTTTTGGCCTTTATTCGTTCGACAAATTCATTAATCACTCGCTGTTGGCGCTCAAACTCCAGCTCGCCCGGTATACCCGCCAGCCACCGTCCCTGCGCCTGAAGTTTCTTCACCAATAGCGGTTTGCCGTTTAACGCTTCGTGTATCCATTCATGGTAAATGGCATAACCCTCCAGCTTGGCAATGCTAAACGGCTCCCGCTCTTCGGCTGCGGCCTCCATGCGACTAAAGCGCAAGTCCATTTGTCGCTGCATGAAATGACGTTGAGGATGCCGAAAGAAACTGAACAATTCGTTCAGGTCGATCACTTCCGTTTCTACAGTATCGCTAGGGATTGTTCCTTGCCACCATAAACCCGTAGGGGCTAGCGATTGAGTGTTCCTGCCGGATAGTGCCCTGGCGGTTTCGCAATCGGCCTCCGAAAAACTGAACAAATTTTCTGTCCCGTCAAAATAGCGGCGACTGAACGCTTGCAACGGATGCCGGGTAATCAGGTCGCCGCCGTACTGTAAAACTTCCAGCAATTCGCTGATGACTACCGACGGCGGAATAGGGTCGTTATGGCAGATCGATTGGCCGACATAGGTCATAATCAGCTGCTGCCTGGCCGATAACAGGATTTCCAAAAACTGGTAGCGGTCGTCGGCGCGATGCGAGCGGTCGCCTTTGCGAAAGTTATGCGCCAGCAAATCAAAGGTTGGATGGCGATCTATTTTGGGAAATTCGCCATCATTCATACCCAACAGCGCAATCACCTTGAACGGGATGGAGCGCATCGGCAGCATCGAACAAAAGGTCAGTTGGCCGCGTAAAAAACCGTTCGCTGATTTGCGTTCGGCAACCATGCCTTTCAGCCAGCTGGTAATCACTTGCAGTTCCACATCATCACTATGCACTAAGGCCGACTCGGCGGACAATTCCGCCAATAATTCGTTAAGCTGCTGACGTTCGACCGGTTCCGCCTTCGCCAATAACTGGTCGGCGTAATAATAAAGCTGTGCGCTCCAGCTTTTTAGCGGTTTCGCCTGTTTAAGTTCCTTGCTGGCTTTAAACAGCAGTTGCATAAAATCGCACAAACCGCCCAAGGCCAGCGCAGAGGAGCCTTCAATATCCTTGTAAGGGAGCACATCGCCTACAGGATGCAGGTGCTTGGCGGCAGCGGCGGCAACAAAATCCCGGTCGCTGCCTATAGCATAGCCCATCAGCAATCGGTCCAAGGTTGCCTGCCAGGTATTTTCGCTCAGTTCGGGCAGGCCGAGTTCCTGCTTGTGTTGCGCTGACCTGCCCCAACGCACACGGGTATCCCGCACCCAATGTTTGATCAATTCCAGGTCAGCCTCGGATAAACCGAACCCCGGATACACCACCGGCTGTTCCAGCAAATCCAGCACAGCCTGCCAGCCGAAACGGCTTTGGCTTAAGTCTAGAAAACGAATGAATGCGTCCAGAGCATTGTTGCTCAGGCGTAAGCTCCGGTCGGCGATGGCATGTTGAATATCGTCAAAAACGGCAGAAATAAACGGCTCATACACTTGAATATCCGGCGCCATCACCACAATATCGCGCAGCTCCAGCGTTGGCTCATTTTCCAACGTTTGCAGCAACTGGTTTTTTAATACCTCCACCTCGCGCATTCTGGAGTGACACGCATGAATGCTGATGGAGTTATCTTGTTGCAGAGGCTTAATATTCTGCGTCTCTACCGCTTCACCCAGCCGGTTATTTAAAATATCGTTTTGTAACTGTTGCAGATTATTTAGCGCTTCGCTAGCCTCAAAACTTTCCGGTTCATAATCGAACTGTGCCTGTTCCAGCAACATCTCCTGAAATTCCCGTCCCTGCTGGCCTAATGTCGACAACAAGGGATGTCCGGTAAAATCCTCATCATTCGCTCTCTGCCGTTTGCTTGCCAGATCGGCCCAAAACTCCTGCGCCGGATTAAGCAAATAAAGATGCAGCTGACAATGTTTGGACAGGCCATCCAAATAACTTAAAAATAACGGCGGCATGGTATTAAGCCCGAACACTGAAATCCGTTCCGGTAACTGCTCGCTAAACTCGCCTTGCTCTGCGTTATTCAATTTGGCGATTACGTCCAGCCATAACGAGCCCCGGTGCTTATTGCCGGTCTGCTCGGTTATTTGCAGCCATAGCGCTTGCTGCCAACGTTCGGTTGCCGTTTGGTACAAAAACCGGCCCTTTTGCCAGGCCTCCAGCATATCCGGCCGCATCATCTGATATTGGTCGAAAATCTGCGCCAGCTGCTGGGCTAACTGATAACGCTTTAAGGCGATATTTTCGCCCGACAGATATTGCGTTAACGGCAAGAACACATCGCCGTCCAGCCTGCGGAACAATGCTTCAATCCGCCAGAGCATCAAATTACGCTCAAAAGCCGCATCGCTTAAACGGCTGTCGATGCTCTGCGCCAGAGAGCTGAAAAACTTGCCGGGAAATAAAAATTCGTAATTGCCCCAGACTTTAAATTGACTGGCTAACTGCTGCGATAGCCATCGCTCCATGCCCTGACTTTGAATCAAAAAAACTTCTTTTGCAAAAGGCGATGCCAACGGTGAGTTTTCAATGACTGTGGTCAGGTGAAAGACCAGGTTTTCGGTTTTATTGGAGCTGTGCAGGATGAACATGAGGGCTTTAATTTATCGTAGCGGCATTTTTCAAAAATCAGCTGAGTAATCTTTGTATCTGCTGTATTATCACACACCCTCTACATACCTATAACTAAAATCAGGATAACTCTATGACTCAAGATGAATTAAAGCAAAAAGTAGCTCAAGCCGCTTTACATTATATTAAAGATGTTGCCATTATCGGCGTAGGCACGGGCTCAACCGTTAATCACTTTATTGATTATTTGGTCGATTTTAGGGCCGATATTGAGGGCGCTGTTTCCAGTTCGATCGCAAGTACCGAACGCTTAAAAAAAATCGGCATTCCGGTGCTTGATTTAAATGCGGTGGGTACGCTGGATGTTTATGTCGACGGAGCGGACGAAATCAATCCCCGTAAACAGCTGGTTAAAGGCGGCGGCGGTGCATTGACTCGCGAAAAGATTATCGCTGCAGCCAGCAAAAAATTCGTCTGTATTGCCGACGAAACCAAATGCGTCGATGTAATGGGTAAATTTCCTTTACCGGTTGAAGTCGTTCCCATGGCCAGAAGTTATGTTGCCAGAGAGCTTGTTAAATTGGGCGGTCAGCCGGTGTGGCGGGAAAATTTTATTACCGATAACCACAACGTGATTCTCGATGTGCATAATCTGGATATCATCGAGCCGATCAAACTGGAACAAATTATCAACAACATTACCGGCGTGGTCACTGTCGGTATTTTTGCGATGCGCCCTGCGGATGTCGTGTTAATCGGCAAAGGTAACGAAGTAACTACGCTTTAAAACAGTTGGCCGCCGGGTTCGCACTGTACCCGGCTTGCCCCTGCATAACACACGCTTGTGATCTTGGATAACGCCATGGATGGCGTGTAGCAGGCGCTTCACCTTGTCGTCGTTTGTGTGTTTAAGTTTTCATCAATTATTCTATTACCGAACCTGTTGAAACAACGGGTCTACTCTCGTAAATTCCGGTTAGTTTACGTTTGAATTCGTCAGAAATCAGCCTGGAATCCTGCTTGCTTTTTACAACACGCGGTGTGATCAGGACAACCAATTCAGTTTTGGCTCTCGTAAAGGTTTTACCGCCAAATAAGGACCCTATCCATGGAATATCTTGTAAATAAGGAATCCCTGCATTACCTTCAGCATTATTATCATCAATTAAACCGCCTAGCACTATCGTTTCCCCATCATGTACAGCCACGGAACTTTCAATTTCTTTTTTTGCAATCGTAACCGTCGTTGTAACACCGGTCGTTGACGGTTTTGCATTGCTGACTATTTGCTTGATTTCCATAATGACCATACCGTTTGCATTAACTCTGGGCGTAACTTCAAGGGTAACACCGGTATCTATATATTGTATCGAACTGGATTGAGCTATGCTGGGTTCCGTTCCACCCGATATAGGGAGCTGTGTGGTGCTGGTTTGTACAGGTACTTGATCGCCTACATTTATCTTCGCTTGCTGGTTGTTTAATACCATTAACGACGGAGAAGAAATTACATTCAGGTTATTAGCGGTGGCTTGCGCATTTAAAAGAGCTTTCACCGATCCCGAGCTGTATATAGCGCTAAATCCGCCTGTTGCAGCGGCAGCGGCAGCTTGAGCGGCAGTTCCTAATATATCCGCCACTTTGCCGGGAGGCGCCGAGGTGCTGGCAAGCGCATCGTTCCCTTGAGATAAATACCATGATATTCCGTACCTTAAGTCACCGGTTAAAGCAACCGAGACTATTGTTGCGTCAATCAGCACTTGCAACGGTAATACATCGAGCTGTTTAATGACAGGAAGTATCACTTCGTAATCCTGCGGAGTGGCAACAATAACTACCGAATTATTGGCCGCGTCCGAAATAATTCTTACATCGCCCACATCGGCAACTTCCACATCTCCGGTTGGCCCTGATATTTTTTGAACCTTTTGTTTTTCAGGCGCTTTATTACTTAACTCAGCCGCTTGTTGCCCAGGCGCGACTTTTGCAGATTTTTCTTTCTTGGCGGCACCGGTAAAAATCTCATTTAACGTGGACGCCAGTTCTTCTGCATCGACATGTTGAACCCGATAGACATTAACGCCGCCGCCGGACGCTGTGTTTGCGCGATCCAGACGAAATATCCAGCTTTCAATATCCTTCAAGTAACTGGCCCGATGCGTAATCGCCATAACCGCATTCAATCTTTCAACCGCAATAAACCGAAAAAAATTATCCTCTCCTTCCTTGCCGTCTTTACTAAAAACCTCTTCCAATTCTTTAATAATAGTATCCGGCTCAACATGGGCTAATGGAAACAGGCCGAAAGATTGTCCTTTCAACACATCGACATCAAAAGTGCTGACCATGTCCATGACCCGTCCCAGTTCATCAGGAGTACCGGAAACGATCAGCATATTGCGCGTGCTATCGACATTGAGAATGGTCTTTTCCTGCACCAACGGTTTGATCACATCGACAATATTTTGTACGGCGACATTTCTAACCGGAATAACCCTGACCTGAAAGCCGGCTCTTCCGGCAGTGCTGGGAGTGGCAAAACTGGAGCTGTACAGAGCCTCGCTGGCGGGTTCGATATGGTAAATGCTGGCGTCCTTAATCAGGACGGCATTGTTCATGCGCAGCAGCATTTCAAGGGTGGGAATTAGCTCCTCTTTGCTTAAAGGATCGGTAGTTTGCAGGGTGACCTTGCCTGCCACCTTGGGACTGAGTACGTAGTTTTGTCCAAGGATGTCGCTTAATATTACTTTGGCCACTTCCCCCAAATCGGCTTCATCAAAGTTGAGACTGTATTCGCCTTCGCCGCGGCCCTTGATTTTTCTATGCTGCGTTGTCGTATCCGGTACAAACCGGTTGGTACCGGGAAATAGCTCAGGTTGTGTCGGCGTTGCCACAGTAACTGGCGCTTTATTTTGCAGTTGCTCAATAGTGACATCGGCTTGCTCCTTTTTCACCGGCGTCAACGGCAATTTAGCGGCGCGCTTGGGCGCGAGCGATTCGCAGCTTGACAGCGTTAAACCGACGACCACCAGACAGGAGGCTGTTATTATTTTTTTTACATTAGTCATCGTTTACCCTCAGATGTGTCTCCAGTAGTGTCTGATGGAGGTTCAGGAATAGCTGCCGGGACAGGCGCAGGAGCCGGTGTAACCGGTGTTGCGCCGTTTGTTCCATGTGGTAATACTTTTAATTTCGGTTTTCGAAGCAATAGTTCTTTTTCGTTACTGCCTTGTTTAAACACAGCTCTGTCCTTGTTTATTTCGATCAGTTTCCAGCCGTCAATATCATCGCCCAGGGTTATTTTTCGATGATTGTCTTTGGCAACCCTTGACTTGGAACGACTGAATAATGCCGATACGGTTTTTTTTGTACTGTAAACTCCGGTCAACTGCCAATCGAAGCCCTCCGATTTAGAAGCGCCTTGCGCTGCATCCGAACTCGGCTCATCTACAGCCCTTCTGCCTTTAATAAATAACGGCCTGGCAACCAGATCAGCGTAATTTTCTTCCGGCTGTTTGGTCAGCTCTATTTCGGGCAACTCGTCTGCTTTATAGTCTTGCGGTGTTGCCGAGGTGATCGATGTCAGCAAACGATGTCGCATGTAACTTGCATACAGCCACTCTCCGGCTATAACCAAACACAGGCTAATACAGACAACTGCCAGCAATTTTATAAGTTTACTGTTCATCCCGGCTGCTTTCTCATAAAACTAACCGCTTGAAAACTAATATCCAGTTCGTTACTCAGTTCCATCTGATGCGATGTCCTGCTTCTTACGCCACGTACCGGCCTTATCTCTATCTGATTGACAATAATCAGCGGAGTTGATGTTTCTATCTTGTACAGCACCGCCCGTAACACTTTACTATTACCCGTCATCCTTACGCTGACGGTTATCCGGCTAAGCTCATTCCCGGCGCCCGACTGCATGGATGCAGAAGCCGTATTGCCGGGAACAAATGTCGAGACAGGAAGCGCCTGAGTGCTGCTCAGCTGTCCGCCAGCCTCTACAATCGTTTTTTTAATAAACTCCTGAACCTCCGCGGACGCTAAAGCGTCGGTACTTTGCCTGTTCAAAAGTCCACGCTTTTGATACTGCTCTTTTATCACACTCATGCTTTCGATGACCGCGTCTTTTCTTGCCAGAATCCGCTCGTATTGTTGTAGCCTGAAAACAAGGTTATTTTTGACCTCGTGCAATTCCAAACCTTTGTTAACCACAGGTACGATAACGACCAGGATGACAATCAGTATCGCTGCAACTAACAGGGCAACAGCCAGCCATCGCTGCATTTGCTGACTACCTGTCTTGACCATTGGCCCCTCCCTGTTTCGACGGCACGGAGGGCGGTTCAGCTGTCGGGATAACGTCAACAGTAATCTGGAACCGCTCCTGTCCAGTAATCCTGTCCTGAGTGACCGGCGACACGAAGCGGGCATTGGCAAACAACTTAGAGTCTTCCAAAACGCCGATCAATGCTGAAGCCGCGGGCGACTCGCCCTGTAGTTGCAGATGCCCGTCCGAGTATTGCGCATAGGACAGCCAGGTATCGTCTTTTATTAACGTGCTTAAGGTATTCAGCATATCAACCAGGGTTGGAACCGCATTTTTCTCCGCTATTAATAGTCGTGTTTCGTCTATTATCGAATCAACCTCCAACTGCAAGGCCTTAACTTCCTTGGCATCCTTTTCTATGGCATCGATTTTTTCCTGTAAAGTATTGATCGTCTGATATTCAAACCAGACCGGCAGCACCAGCACGGCGCCCAGCAGTAAAAATATCGCTGCAATCAATCCGGTATAAATCAAACGCTGTGCATTTGCAGGTTTTTCCCTGAGGTTTTCCGGTAATAAATTGTAGCCGTCATAACGTTGCCCAAGATCATTTGGCGCGGCCTCATAATCGACGAATAACGGCGACATATCCATTGTCTTGATGTCTTCATACAAGGCATCAAGTGTTTCTCTTGGCGTTAACACCAGCATGACCCTGATTTGACCAGGCTCATGCTCGCCTTCCAGCAGCTTAACCGCAAAATAAACCTGTTCCGCCTTAAACGGCGTATAGCGATCAAGTTCGTAGGCAACAACCTGCGACAGGTTCTCTTTTACGGCGATCGGCAAGGCAAGCTCTTTTTGAATCGCTTCGGTTCCTGTTAGTCGTAGTATTAAGTTTGCTTTAGCCACCCGTTCATCTTTGGCTCGCAAGGCTTTATATTGCTCGATACCCGAGGCGTTGCGCTCCAGTATTGCCAAAGGCTCGGCTTGCTCATTAAGCATGTAGGTCAACGCTAACTGATTGTTTTCGGGACGAACGATAATGAAGCCCTGCTTCTCGTTAACCAGCTGCCTGATTTTTTCGGGCACCAAAAAGTCAAGCTCGCGCAGCCACCAGCGGAAGAACTTTTTAACATCCAAATCAATTGTCGAATTCAGGCTCGGCATACTGTCTCACTAGCAACTCATCTTGTTCATCTACAAACAATGAACCGTCAACTGCGGTATTGCGCTGCCATTTCAGTATCTGAAACGGCGACGTCCCCGTCGGACTATCCGGTCTTTTTATCAGCGCTTTGAGGGTGGCTGTTGTGCCATCCTCCAACTGCGCTTCGGTAACAACCGTAAGCACCCCTTTTTGTTCTGTTCCGTCATTGATCGCTATTGCAGGTGCGTTCTCACCCGTTTGCCCGGACGCCATACCGGGATCAGAGGCTACCGGAATTACCGGCACGGGCAAGCCGGTTATCGCGCTTACACGCCGGGCCGCAATATATTGGTCTATCAATCGGACATCCATTCCCGGCAATACATATAAAACTTCTTTGGCCGCCTGAGTCACATCAACCTTGGGCTGTCCCGAGTAGACCGTGACCAGGCTGTCAATCCACTTGAAGACCTGTTCATTCATGCCCAATACCAGCTGTAATTCCTCAATAGACTGAAACGGCTTATTGCGCGGCTGGTAGCTTAAGCCTGCGTCTTTATATTCTTCTTTCTCCGCGCCCTCTATATGCACCAGATCATCCGCATCGCGCCAATCGAGAATCGCATTCACCAACCGGGTTTGCAACTGGGCATCAACAGGCGCATGAACCATGAGCCCTTTTAACAGGGTCTGGTCGGCACTATTTAAATCCACTTTGCCTGTTTCAGATAGCAGCCGGATGCGGACTTTCGAATCCGCGTAATTTATTTGGTAAATACTGCCATCGGTACGCCACCGTTGTAGTTGATCGGGATGCATTGCCATCAATTCGGCAATGGCAAGGCCTGATTCTGCGACCGCCGCGGCCTTGGCATTATTACTGCTGCCGGTCACAATGCCCGCTTCCCGCCGCATGCTAAGAGCAAAACTACCGGCCATAATGGTCAGCAGGCTCAGCACCCACAAAACCAGAACAAGGGCAAAGCCGCCAGACCTGATCAATTGCCAGCCTCTAACGGCGCCGCGTTTACTCCAGTCTCTGCACCTGCAACTTTAAGCGCTATAATCATTTCCGGCCAAAAAACGCCATTTGTAGTGCTGATGTTGATTTTGACCAATTTGGGTTGAACATCTTTTTCCAACCACTCCTTCTGCCAACTGTTTTTGCCCGCATTACCGGCATCATCCGCATCATCGGTAGCACCAAAATAAGCAAGCTCAAAATCGCTTACATGCCTTAGCAAAATCACCTCTTCCTGATTCCATTCTTCGCCCTCGGTTACCGGAAAAAACGGCGTTAGCGTCACTTTGATAACCTGCTCTTTATCTTGTTTTTGCAGCTGTATTGAAAACAGCTGCATACCTGCTCTACCGACGCTTGCAGGAAAAACCGAGACAAACTGCAAGGACTCCTTTTTGCCTTGAAAAGAGAATGTTTTGTCCTTGTTTCCCGCCGCCGCGGCATTCCCATCATCCCTGCCGATCGCCGCGCCGGTTCCCGACTGGCTTGAGACATCCGCATCATCCCCGTCGGTAAAATCATCCCATAAAGGGGTGGCTGAGGATAAATGCCGCTGAAAAAAGTTAGAGACTACGGCGACCTCATTCACTTCGGCTATTTTATTTTCTCCCTGCTCCCAGCTTTGGGCGCAAATTCCCAAGCTACTGAACAATAACACCACCATAATGCTTAATAATGTCATTGCTATAAGAACCTCAATCAGCGTGAAGCCCGTCGCATATCTTAACCCCGGCGCGGCACTGATGACATGGTGTGCAATACGTACCTTGCCAGCTTGAACCTGAGCTTTCCTCATAACATTTTATTCGTCAGTTTCAAGGTTATTAACTCAACCTGCCTGCCGGCGGCTCTGGCATCATCACCCCAGCTTACACTAACCTTAACCTTAAAAAGTACCACCGGTATGATTGTGACATCCAAATTTTCAGCCGTAAACTGAAACGGGCTAACAGATACCCGCCAATGGTATTTCCCATTTTCCAGTCCGGTCGCTTCGCCTTGCTGCAAGGGCGCTTCCACGCCTGTTTGGGCTATTAAAGACTCGGCAACCTGAACGGCTGCGGTATATTCCTCGGCTACGCTGGCGGTATTGACGCCGGCAGAAAATATCTTCAGCAAAATCCCTAATGCCAGCGCCAGAATTGAAAATGCAATCAGGATTTCCAGTAAAGAAAAGCCGCGCTGTTTATTCATTTTCAAGTTCAACCTGGCCGGTTAACCAGTTTATGTCCATTTTCCACACTGTCTGCCCCCGCTCCAGGGTGATTCTTCCTCCCGTGGAGGAGCCGTCGGCAAAAAAACGGATGTTTGCCGTGCCTTTTCCGGTTAATTCGCTTTGCGCAGTCACCACGGTGATATCAATACCCTCGGGTATTTGATAAAGCTTGTCCCGACCGCTGACCCTGTAGTTGTTGTTGCCAAGATCAAGAGCAACCGTGGTTTCCTGGTGGGTCATTAAAGCCTGCCCTCTGGCATAACGCAGCGCTGAAACTATATCTCTTGCCGCCGCCTTTATTTCTGTAGAGTCGCTTCCCGATGACAGGTTAAGGCCGATAACCGAAAAACCCAGCACCACAACAAAAAGCACCACGACCAGTTCCAGCAGAGTAAAGCCTCGCTGAGACTGCATTGCCACGCAGCGCGTAGGAATGAGACGAACCTTTTGCCTTTCGTCCTTCGCCTTGCGTCTTACTCCCAACTAACAATATCCTGATCTTCGCCTTCGCCGCCTTCCTTGCCATCCGCCCCCAAGGTGAACAAATCAAACTTCCCGTGCTCGCCGGGAGCAACATAATGATATTCCTGTTGCCATGGATCCAGCGGCATTTTGGCTTTGCGTAAATAAGGGCCATTCCAGCGTTTGGCGTTGTCGGGCGATTCAATTAGCGACTTCAGGCCTTGTGCGGTGGTCGGATAGTTGCCCAAGTCCAGTTTGTACATATCCAGGGCGGCCGACAGGTCTTCAATTTGCACTTTGGCCGCTTTGGTTTTGGATTCGCCCATATGCTTCATGACCTGAGGTCCGACTATTCCGGCCAGCATCGCAATAATGCCCAGCACGACCAACAACTCAAGCAAGGTAAAACCCCGCTGATGCAAAGCCCCGGCCTTTTGCCCTTCGCCTTTCGCCTTGAATCTTAATATCTGTTTCATAATGTAGTATTTCCTCGTTTAAAAAGCCAAATCGTTAACACTCAGAATAGCCAGCAGAATCGATACGATGATGCCCGCAATCATCAGTCCTAATGAAATTATCAACGCCGGTTCCAGCAACGCCAGCATGCGCTGTATCGCCACCCTAAGCTGCTTATCGTAAATAGTTGCCACTCGCAGCAGCATTTCTTCCAGACGTCCTGTCTCTTCACCCATTTTTATCATTTGCATGGCCATTTTGGGGAATATTCCTTTTTCCAGTAGCGCATCCGACATGTTTTTGCCCTGCCTTAACTGCTCTTCGGTATCCTGAATGGCCGCCGCCAAAACCAGGTTATCCACTGTTTCGCGGACAATCACCAGAGCCGCCAGTATCGAAACGCCATTACCCAATAAAGTGCCCAGCGTTCGGCTGATGTTGGCGGTCTCCTTGTTCAAAATAATCGTCCCGGCCAGAGGCAGTTTTAAAAAACGGGCGTCCCAGACCTTCTTTTTTACCGGATCGGCCATCTGGAGATTCATATAACCGGTGATGAATACAACACCCAAAATCAATACCCACCAATAGCTTTGCAGCCATTCGGCCAGTCCCACCACGATCTGCGTCGATACCGGCAGCGCCTTGCCCGCGCTTTCAAACATTTCGGAAAATTGCGGCACCACAAAAGTCAGCATCACAAACAAAGAGGCCAATGACATAACCAGCAAGATGGCCGGATAGATCAATGCGGTGCTGACCGTTTCTTTTAATTCCCGGGAGCGCTCCAGATATTCGGACAAACGCACTAATACTTCGCCCAAACTCCCCCCCGCCTCACCGGCGCGTATCATGTTCAGATAAAACTTGCTGAAAATGCCGGACTGCTTTTCCAGCGCATCGGCCAAGGTGGAGCCGCCTTTGACTTTATCCAGAACTCTGCCGATCAACCTGGTCACCCGTTCGTTGTCTTCGGTCAAGTCCATCAATACCAGCAAAGACTTATCCAAAGGCAAACCGGACTCCAGCAACGTTGCCAATTCGCCGGTGAACAAGGAAATATCTTTTTGCGATAGTCTGGACTGTTTTAAACCCAGCCTTAAGCCCAAAAACGACTTGGCGCTGGCCGGTATCACACGAATAGGGATATAGCCTTCCGTCTGCAAAGTTGCAATCAGCTGCCGATCGTTAACCGCGTCCCTGACGCCTTCTTCAGTCTCGCCCAGACTATTAATCGCTTTATACGCAAATAACATTATGTTTCCGACGTTACCCGCAACACTTCTTCCAGGGTTGTAATACCTTGCAGGGCTTTGACCAAGCCGTTTTCATACATCGTGGTCATGCCTTCTTCAATAGCGAGCCTCTGAATAGCCCCGGCTTCTTCATGCGCCATAATCAATTTACGGAGCGGATCGGTCATTTGCAGAAATTCAATGATCGCCAGCCGTCCACGGTAGCCCAAGCCCCCGCAAGACGCACAGCCGACCGGCTTGTACAAGACAATATCGCCTTCCGCGCCAGTTCCCGGCTGACTTGCGGTATATCCACCCTCCTTGGCGATATTCGAAGCAAACCGTCGTAACTTCATGCCCTCAATGATGTCCGAGGGAGGTGTATAGGGTTGCTTGCATTCAGGACACAGTTTTCTTACCAGACGTTGCGCCAATATGCCGTTGACGGTGGAAGTGAGCAGGTATTCTTCCAGCCCCATATCCAGCAACCGGGTGACACCGCCGGCCGCGTCGTTAGTATGCAGCGTCGATAACACCAAATGCCCGGTTAACGCCGATTGCACGGCGATTCTTGCGGTCTCCAGATCGCGCATCTCGCCGATCATAATCACGTCGGGATCTTGCCGCACGATAGAACGCAACGCCGAGGCAAAGGTCAGGCCTATTTGCGGCTTGGCCTGAATCTGGTTGACCCCTTCCATCTGGTATTCCACCGGGTCTTCAACGGTGATGATTTTTCGCTCGGACGTATTGAGCTGCTTTAGCGCGGCATACATCGTGGTCGATTTTCCGCTACCGGTCGGACCGGTAATCAGGATGATGCCGTGCGGCTGAGACAGTACCTCGATAAACTGCTGTAGATGCTTGCCGGAAAAGCCCAGCGCGGCAAAATCCAGCACCGTCGTTTCCTTGTCCAGCAAACGGATCACCACGCTTTCGCCGTACATCGTCGGTATCGTCGAAACCCGCAAATCCAGCTCTTTGCCCAACATTTGCACCTTGATGCGGCCGTCCTGAGGCAGGCGGCGCTCGGCGATGTTCAGCTTGGCCATGATCTTGATACGTGAAATCACTGCTGCCGTCGATTTGACCGACGGCGCATCAATATCTTTCAATACGCCATCGACGCGCAGCCTGACTTTCAGGGATTGTTCAAAAGGCTCAATGTGGATGTCCGAGGCTCGGGTTTCAATCGCCCGTTGCATGATCAAATTGACCATTTTGATCACCGGCGCTTCACTGGCCAAGTCTTTCAAATGCTCCAGATCTTCTTCGCGCAGATCATCGACGCTCAGATCGTCGGCCAGCTTGTCCGTTTGCGGGTGGCTTTCGCCATACTGCACTTCCAGCGCGGCATCAATCTCCGAAAGCAGACCGACTCTGGGGATAATGTTTTTTCCGGTCGCCAATTTTAACGCATCAATGACAAACCGGTCTTCCGGATCCATCAAGGCAACGGTAATGTTGTTGTTGTTATTCAAACCGATAACATGATAATTTTTTAAAAAGCGCAACGGCACGGTTTCCGGCAATTGCATTTCCAGCGGATATTGATCCGGCGCAACCTTTTCAAACCGGCCCGATTCAACAAAAGCATCGGCTACGTCCAGCTCCGAACACAGCCCGAGCTTAACCAGTAACTGCGGCACAGTTTCCGATACCGATGTTTTTTGCACGCGCTCAACTTTTTTTAATTCTGTGACGGAAAGTTTCTGCTTATCCTGCAAAACACTTAGCAACGATTCATATGCCATTATTCTGGAAAAGCCGGTAGGTATTGTATTAGTGTATAAAGAATAGAGTGTTAGCATTATCCAATCAATAGGCGTTACTACCTATCAAATGAACCTGCTATTTAGAGGAATACTCGATATTAAAATCTCAGGTATCTTTTAATTCCAAGTGATTCTCTTTGGGATTAAAGCTTTCTGTTTTTAGCTTGGACTGTCTTGTTGTGGAGCCAAAACCCTGTTTTTTGTTCATAACGACCATAAAAAATTTGCCTGCTCTGATGCCTTAGTCGAATAATATTTATATAGATTAATGATTAAGTCCGGCTTAAGCGCATTGTTGATACCAAAACGCGCCACCTGTCCCTGTCCCATCTTGCGTCTCTTATCCGAACGGATATTTCCAACTTTTCCGCGCATTACCGGGCCTGGTTTTGTGCCGTCTCCGGGAAAAAATCCGGTATTATCGTCAGGGTTATCATCGAATCCAAAGAACGACGTCAGGTTACATTACTGCAAAAGAAAAAGTAATCTGATCAATCTGCCCCCTTTTACCCTTCAAATAAACAAACACGTACGCTTGTTGAAATTGCCGCGCAGCCGGCAAGTAGACTTGACAAGCCATAATCAGAGGGCGTAAAAATCAAGCTCTCGCGTCATTACGCTCCGTTAGGGTAATGATCGTTTACTGGATACGTAGGTCACCCGATAATCCGGTGACTGTTCAAACAGTTAAGGAGAAAGCGATCATGAGTAAAAAAGACGACATCGTTTTGCGAAGAAACGAAGACCCGATAAAAGAAAAAACTGTCGGTGCCGCAAAAGACATCCTATTAATTACCGGCATCGGCGGCTTCCTCGGGCTTTCACTCAGCAAAGCACTGGCACAAGATTATTGTGTAGTCGGTTTAGATCGGGAATCCGATTGCGCAAAATATCCTGATTGCATTCCCTGCGATTTAACCTCGGACAGTTCGGTCGGAAAGGCCATGGACACGTTGCGAAAGCGCTTCGGCAAACGCTTCATCTCGGTCATACACTTGTCCGGTTATTATGATTTCACCGGCGAACCTAATCCGCTCTATGAAGAGGTCAATGTCAAAGGCACCCGCCGCCTGCTACAGGCTCTGCAAGACTTCGAGATCGAACAGTTCATTTATGCCAGCACCATGCTGGTTCACGCTCCCACCGAACCCGGCGTACCGATCACCGAAGATTGGCCGTTACAGCCCAAGTGGGCCTATCCGCAGTCAAAGCTTGAGACGGAGCACGTCGTCCAAAACGAGCATGGCGCCATCCACTATGTGCTGCCCCGCATCGCAGGCGTATACACGGATCATGTCCAGCCGCCCACACTGGCGCATCAGATACAGCGGATTTACGAACGCCAGTTTACCAGCCGTGTGTTCGCCGGCGATATCTCGCACGGGCAAGCGTTTATTCATATCGACGACCTGATTGACGCTGTCGTCTGTATCGTCCGGCGGCGTAATGAATTACCTGCTGAAACCCCATTGCTGCTGGGTGAACCATCGACGATGGGCTATGAAGCGCTGCAAAATGAACTTGGGTTTCTGATTCACGGCGAAACATGGGCAACGGAAACGCTGCCGAAAATGTTTGCCAAAGTCGGCGCTCATTTGCAAGAGCACATGGAGATTGTTATCCCGGATTCTATCGACAAAGGCGAAAAACCTTTTATCAAGCCGTTTATGGTTGACCTGGCTGATGATCATTATGAGCTGGATATATCCAGGGCTCGTCAGCTGCTGGATTGGGAACCGAAACATTCGCTACGCGACGCCCTGCCGTCGATTATCAAAGAGCTCAAAACCGACCCCTTGGGCTGGTATAAGCGCAATAGACTGACGCCGCCCGAATGGGTCGAAACCATGATCGCACAGACTGAGTCTGCCGATCATTTCATCGAAGCCTATAACCAATCGTTGCGCGATGAGCGGCGGCAAAATCTTTGGGCGCATTTTCTCAACATGAGCATGGGTACCTGGCTGATGACCAGTCCGCCCATTTTGGGTTATCAGGACCGGGCCATGATAATCAACGATCTGGCAAGCGGCGCCCTGGTGTTTCTGTTCGGAGCGCTGTCGCTGTCGCCGCGCATGGCCTGGGCGCGTATCGCTAACGCAGCGGTAGGGCTGTGGCTATTGTTCGCGCCCCTGGTGTTCTGGACGCCAAGCGCTTCGGCTTATCTGAACGATACTTTGGCAGGTTTCCTGGTGATCGGCTTCGCAATTCTGTCGCGCCCCATGCCCGGCATCGGCCTTGTGGCACGTATGGCCGGTCCCGACGTCCCGCCTGGCTGGGATTACTGCCCGTCGTCGTGGACCCAGCGCATACCGATCATCTTCCTGGCATTCATAGGGTTTTATATATCCCGCTATCTTGCTGCCTACCAATTGGGGCATATCGGAAACGTCTGGGATCCCTATTTCGGCGATGGCACTGAACGCATCATCACTTCCGATATATCAAAAGCATGGCCGGTTCCCGACGCCGGTCTCGGCGCTGTGACTTATGCACTGGAGATACTCACCGGCATTATAGGAGGCCGCGATCGCTGGCGCACCATGCCCTGGCTGGTGGTTCTGTTCGGCGTGATGATTGTGCCCTTGGGCATCGTCAGCATCTTCTTCATCATCATCCAGCCCATTCTGATCGGAACCTGGTGCACACTGTGCCTGATTGCTGCTGCGGCAATGCTCATCCAGATTCCTTACTCTGTCGATGAACTGGTTGCCACCGGCCAGTTTCTGGCGGAACGCCGACGCAAAGGCAAGTCGGTTATCCTGGCCTTCTTGCGCGGCGACACCATGGAAGGCGGTCGCAAAATGGAGGCTGAGAATTTTGAAAAGTCGCCTTGGACTGTGCTCAAGGACATGCTCGGCGGCGGCGTCAATGTTCCTTGGTCGTTGGTTTTAAGTATGGCCATCGGGGTTTGGTTAATGTGCACCCGGCTGATTTTCGCTACCCAAGGCGAGCAGGCAAACAGCGATCATTTGATCGGTGCTCTGGTCATTACGGTTGCTATTACCGCGCTGGCGGAATCCGCCCGCCCTGCACGCTTTATCAATATACTGTTGGCTATTCCTCTAATGACCGCTCCCTGGATGCTCGACGGCGGCAGCCTTGGCGCCGATTGGGCTGGCCTCGTGGCAGGTTTGCTGCTAATTCTCTTGAGCATACCTCGCGGCAAGATCGAGAACCGCTACGGGGACTGGAGCCGGTATCTGGTTTAAGCGGGGGCTTCGGCGATTGTTTCAGTAATTCAGGGATAATCGTCGGTGCAGGGAATTTTAATCTTTACCCCGCATGAGACTGGCAAGCGAATCCGGTCATGAGGTATCCCCACAAATTTCCCAAGCTCGTCGTTCCGGCAGGGATGCCGGAATCCAGTGCCATGGATGGTATAACTTTGGTGACTTTCCAGGTGCTTAATAAAAGCGAGTGGTATTTTAAAGTTTCACATCCTTGTGACTGGATACTGGCATCCCTGCCAGCATGACGACTTTTCGGCTATGTTGTATAAATTGAATGCGCAAAATATCAAAAACCGATTGTTTTATAAACTTATTTTATGGGGATACCTCAGAATCCGGTCTATATGAAATGCCGGGCATAAAAAATCATGCCCGATTTACCCGGCTGGCAACAGCCTCTCATAGTAAGGCCGCTTGCTGCGGCACACTGTTATGCTGCTCCTGCATAAGCCATAGGACATGGTAAAAGCTTCCGCTCCACCCTTAATACCTACATTCATGTAGGCAATGCAGATATTGACAACGCCATGGATGGCGGGGAATAGAATAATGCAGGAGCAAATACTTTCGATGCAACCGTAGCAGCGAATCTACGCTACGCCTTACCACTTTAAAACCTGATTGGAGGTATGTATGTTCTCGTTCTTTGCACATCTAATTTTATCAGCAGGCATGTTGCTGCTCATGGCCCATTTCGTCCGCGGCGTTCAGGTGGAGGGCTGGGGGGCCGCGCTCATTGGCGCGGTGGTTCTCGGTTTCGTGAATGCCGTCGTCCGACCGGTCATGGTTTTTCTTACCTTGCCACTCACGGTTATCAGCTTCGGGCTCTTTCTGCTGGTGATCAACGCGCTCATGCTTTGGTTGATGGCGGCACTGGTTCCGGGCATCCGTGTTCAAGGATTTTGGCCCGCATTGATGGGAAGCCTGGTACTCACGTTACTCAATCTTGCCGTTGAACTTTTCACATAGCTCCTTAGACCGGGCAACAGTTTTTCGTTGCCCGACGTTCCGGCGCTTGGCAATCGGATAGGGTGATAAATGTCGAGTATAAGCAGCATGCCTGACCGACTGAGTGGACTATGTTTTTTGTCATGCGCATGATTCAGAGCGTTTATAAACATCACTCGGGCTGTTACCCCAAGTCAGGAGCTTTCCAGCCCGGCCGTTTCCTTTTACCGGCCGAGAGCCGGAGCTTCAACACAAGGCGCGTAGCGGAGCGATCGGATTTTACTTTTAAATTTATTACACATTCAAACGCCTACATTTTAAATTAAGCGTGATAAGTAAAATAATTTATAAGAGATTTCTGGCGTAGCGCGATTGCCCTGAAGTTCTTCTTTATTCATGTCGACAACAAAGACCTCGCCTGCTCAATAATCGCCTGTTCATCAATATCCTTAATCGAATAATCCTGCTTGTTGAGTTTATATGGATTAACGATTGAAGCGGACTTAATCACCTTGTTGATGTCGGTCTGGTAAACCCGGCTGACCGGCGTCGGGCCGAAGATGGTGATTGACGGCCTGTTTAATCCCCAGGCCATGTGGGTCGGGCCGGTATCGTTGCCGATCAGTAGATCGGCCTTGGCTATCAACGCTTTAAGGCTGTTCAAATCCAGTTTGGGCATGACTTTGATCCGCTCGGATTGCGTCGCCATCCACTCTGCGGCGACTTTTTCCTGCTCGCTGCCCCAGATGACCAGGCAGTTTTGCTGCAAGGCCTCTGCTATTTTGACAAACTTGGCGGCCGGATAATTGCGGCTGTCCCAGGTTGAACCGATCACCAGCACAATATTGCTCCGGTCTTTTGACAGGAAATCGTATATGTGCGGGTCTTCGTTGTTAAAAAACAAAAACGGCTGTTTGTTAAGGATGTGCTCTGTGGTGATGTTAATGCCTAAAGGGCTGGACAATATCAACGCATTTCTGTCGATGGTGTTGGCATCGTATGCGCAGGCCACTTTGACATCGTAAAACCATGATGCGGCTTTTTCCCTGATCGAATCGGCATCGAATCCGGCGATGCGTGTTCCTCGCCGCGCCGGTTCCCGACTGGCTTGCGGCATGCACACCCTCCATGGCGATACCAGTTTGGCGGTGACCGCCGATTTAATCAGCCCCTGGGCATCAATCACCAGGTCATAGTTATTGCTTGCATGGCTGCGTATCTTTTTAAGCTGCGCAACTATACCGGCCTTGTTGGTTTTCAAGGCTTTCAGGTTAACCGTCAGAATGTTATCGATGTCGGGATTGTTTTTTAAAACTTCGGAGAAGCGTTCTTCAACGATCCAGTCGATCTGAATTTCCGGGGAATGCGCCTTGATAAACTGCAACGCAACCATCGCATGAACGATGTCTCCCAGAGCCGAGAGTTTTACGATCGCAATTTTCACTTACGCCCTGACTGGGTAACTGTTATATATTCAAGCACTTGATCCGGCGTGATACCGGTCAGGCAATGGCTATGCCCTAAGGGGCATTCGCGCTTGAAGCAGGGCGCGCAATCGAGGTTCAACGAGATAATCCGGGCCTTGTCGTTCAGCGGCGGCGTAAAGCCCGGATCCGATGAGCCGTAAATGGCGATGATTTTTTTGTCCAACGCGGCGGCGACATGCATCAGGCCGGAATCGTTGCTCACTACGGTATTAGCCAGCGACATCAAATCGACCGCCTCGGCCAATGAGGTTCTGCCGGTAAAGTCGGTACAAAATCCTGAGGCTTCTCTGTTGATTTGTGCGGCGTCGGCTTTATCCTTATCGGAGCCGAACAGCCAAACCTGCCAGCCCTGGTCGATTTTATGCCGGGCGACTTCGGCGTAATACTCGATCGGCCAGCGCTTTGCCGGGCCGTACTCGGCACCGGGGCATAAGGCCAGGATTTTTATCGCCATGGATGGTGTGTATGCCGTAAGTCTGTCGGGAGCAGACTCGGCGGCTGATGGTGTTAATTTGAATTTATCGATGACTGCCTGTTGCCGGTCTTTGCTGATCGTTAGCGCAGGCTTTGGGCATACCGGCGGCAGAGCTGCATCAACTGGCAGACCCAACGCGACGAAACGCTGCACAGTCATGGTCAGCAGGCTTTTATCCAGCTTTCTGGCATCGTTAAGCAGTCCCCAGCGGCATTCGCCGATATACCCGGTACGGACGGGAATATTGGCGAAGAAAGGAGGTAATGCCGACTTCCATGAGTTCGGCAGCAGGATGGCTTGGTCGTAGCTTTCCGAACGCAGGCTCAAGCCCAGTTTGATGCGCTCCATCAGGCCAAGCTTACCGCGCGGTAATGGCATGGCGATAGCTTTGGTCACTTCGGGCATTCTTTCCAGCAGGGATAATGTCCATGACGGAGCCAGTACGTCAATCCGGCAATTCGGGTGGGTATTTTTCAAGGCGATAAACAGGCTTTGCGCCATCACCATATCGCCGACCCAGGAGGGACCGACGACTAAGATTTTTTTTGTGCCGTTGGGGGCATTTGTATTTACGCTAGTCATTTCGCCGTCATTCCGGCAGGTATTAAAAACAGATCAAAGAGTGTCTTCATGTAGCTAAAAACGGTTAGCGAAATCTGAAGTTACCATCCATGGCAACTGGATCCCGGCACAAATCTGTCTGGAACAGATTTGCATTAACTCGAAGGACGTCAGGCAGGATAGCCTGACGTGATTCCCTGCCGAGATGACGCGTTGTTGAAATACCGACGCCTTGCTTTTTCACCACGAAGATCACGAAGAAAGAAACATAAAACTTCGTGATCTTCGTGTCTTCGTGGTTAAATTTTTTAATCCAATTATTAGGCGACGTAAGTCAACCAATCGGCATGATCGTCTCTGCGTCCATGCACATAGTCGAAATACAACGATTGCAGTTGCTCGGTGATCGGCCCACGACTGCCGGAACCGATTTCGCGATTATCCAGTTCCCTGATCGGCGTCACTTCGGCCGCAGAACCGGTAAAGAACGCTTCATCGGCAACGTAAATCTCATCGCGGGTAATGCGTTTTTCAATCACTTCATAGCCCTGCTCTCTGGCAACGGTCATGACCGTATCGCGGGTAATGCCTTCCAATGCGGAAGTGGTTTCGGGCGTGTAAATTTTACCGTTACGCACGATAAACAGGTTTTCGGCGCTGCCTTCCGCCGCGAAGCCTTCATGATCCAGCATCAATGCTTCATCGTAGCCATTGGCGCGCGCTTCTTGTAACGCCAAAATGGAATTGATGTAATTGCCGTTGGCTTTGGCTTTGCACATGGTGCTGTTGTGATGGTTGCGGGTATAAGATGACGTGCGGATACGGATGCCCTGCTCTATACTTTCCGCGCCCAAATACGCGCCCCACGACCATGCGGCAACCATGACATGCACTTTCAGGTTATCGGCTCTCAAGCCCATGCCTTCAGAGCCTAAAAAACACATGCTGCGGATATAGGCGCTGTCCAGGTTGTTCTTGGCGACCGCATCGCGCTGAACTTGATTCAGCTCGTCTTTGCCGTAAGGCATTTTCATATTCATGATATGCGCGGAACGGAACAGGCGATCGGTATGATCCTGCATCTTGAAAATCGCCGTGCCTTTTTCGGCGTGATAGGCTCTGATGCCTTCAAATACACCCAGACCATAGTGCAAGGTATGCGTCAACACATGGACTTTAGCTTCGCGCCACTCAACCCATTGCCCATCCAGCCAAATAACGCCGTCTCTATCGTCCATTGTCATCATTTATTCTCCAACATTAATGTTTATTTAATAGGTAATTTGAATTAGTGCGTAGGATGTGCCGAGGCGCGAAGCGCATCGTTCGCGAGTGATGCGCTGCACTAAGCCGCCTGCTTTTGGTTAGCACATCCTACTCCATGTAATCATGCCAAATCTGTTCGACTTTGGCGCTCATTTCTGCGGCCTCGGCCTCATCTATAACAGCCTTATCCCCTTGTAAAACCAGCTTGTGACCGACATCCCGATAGCCGCAGTAGGCGGATTTAAGTGTTTCCGCATCGGTTTTGGATATAAATCCCTGCTGTTGCAGGCCTTCAAGCAGTCTTACATTATCGGTGTAAGTCGTTAACGCTACATTAAAAGCGGCCTGATCTAAAACGCCAAATTGTACTATAAACTCAATATCAGCAATACCGCCTTTGCTTTGTTTTAGATCAAACTTGTCTTTATCTTTGGTAGCCAAGGCCTCGCGCATTTTTTCGCGCATCTCGCGGACTTCTTTTTTCAAGCTTTCGGTATCTCTGGGCAAGCTCAAAATCCGGCTGCGTATAGCCTCATACTGTACTTTCAGCTGCGGATCACCGGCGATAAACCGGCCTCTGACCAATGCCTGTAGTTCCCAGGTCCAAGCCTGGTTTTTCAGGTAATCCTCATAAGCGTTAATATGACTGACCAACAGGCCGGAGTCGCCGTTTGGGCGCAAGCGCATATCCACTTCGTAGAGTATGCCGGACAACATCTTGGTATCGAGAATATGCCTGACTTTCAGCCCTAACCGACCGTAAAACTGGGAGCAGGAAATCGGCTTTGCTCCGCTCGTCATCACATTGCCATCCTTGCAATCATACAAAAACACCAGATCCAGGTCGGAGCCGTAACCCAGCTCGATACCGCCCAGTTTACCGAAGCCTATAATCGCAAAGCCTATGGAAGTATTGTCGGTATCCGGTGGCAAGCCATGTTTGTCGGTCAACATAAGCCACGCGCGTTCAACAACATGGCCGACGATGCTTTCGGCGATATAGGTCAGATAGTCGCTGACCACCATGATCGGAATTACGCCCATAATATCGGCAGCGGCCACTCTTAACACATTCAATTGTTTAAACTGACGCAACACAACCATCATCTGCTCAAGATCCTGCACCTCGACTTGAGCCAGCAAAACCTTAAGTTGTTCGTCAAGGTCGGCTTTTTTGAGCGGCTCGTACAGGGAGCGGGTATCCAGCAGTTCGTCGAATAACACCGGAGACAGCGATAAATAATCGCAAATCCACGGGCTGGCCGATGACAGTCTAATCAATTGAAGCAAGGCGCCGGGGTTTTCAGACAATAACGATAAATACACATTTCGACCCACTACCGCCTCAAACAAGCCGAGTATCCGCGTCAAGGTTTCATCCGGGTTATCGACCTGCTGCATGGCCTCTATAAGCTGCGGCATTAACCGGTCAAGCACGCCCGCGCCTTTGGCCGTTAGTCTTTTAACCGCTATGGAATTTTTAAAATTTTTTATCGCGGCAAGCATTGCGGCGGTGTCTTGAATGCCGCACTCTTTTAAATGCCCCATCAACTCCGAGTCGTCGGCCACGCAAGCCCAAATTATTCCCGTTCGTGGCGAACCTGTCGAACCATCCTGTTTTGATAGCGAAAAAACCTGATCGAAAACTCCATGCACCTGCGTTCTTACCTGATCCAGGTCCTGTTTAAAACTCACCCAGTCCGCATAGCCCAGTGAATACGCCAATATCTGTTGCGTTGACGAGTCTTTCGGCAAATCGTGGGTTTGCTGGTCTTGATATTGCTGGATATGATTTTCCACCCGTCGCAGAAAGCAGTATGACTGTTTTAATTGCTCGGTATCTTTTTGCGCCAGCAGCTCCCGCTCACCCAACAGTTGTAAAACATCCAGAATGGGGCGGGTTTGCAAAGCTTTGTCGTTGCCCCCGCGTATCAGTTGAAATGCCTGTCCGATAAACTCGATTTCGCGTATGCCGCCCGGCCCAAGCTTGATATTTTCCATGCGGTCTTTGCGCCGCAATTCCTGGGTGATCTGCGCCTTTAACGAGCGCAATTCCTCAAACGCCCCGTAATCGAGATAACGCCGATAGACAAAAGGCCTGAATAGTGCCATCAGTTGCGCGCCGGTTTTAAAGTCGCCCGCAACCTGACGTACCTTGATCATCGCATAACGCTCCCATTCCCGAGCCTGGGTCTGGTAATAGTTTTCCATGCCGTCGAAAGTCATGATGATAGGGCCGCTATCGCCATAAGGCCGTAAACGTATATCGGTGCGAAACACAAAACCGTCTACGGTGATCTCATCCAGGACCTTTACCAGATTGCGACATAGCCTGGTGAAAAATTCGCTATAAGTGGTTTCTTTCCTGTCCTGCAACACGCCGTCTTGTGCGTAAGCAAAAATCAGGTCGATGTCGGACGAATAATTCAATTCATAAGCGCCCAGCTTGCCCATGCCCAGCACCACAATCTGCTGCGGACTGCCGTCGGATAATAACGGCGTACCGCGCAGCTCACAGGCTTGTTGATAAAGAAAGTCCAGCGCGTATTGAATGCAGGCGTCAGCCAGATGCGATAAATCAGCCAGCGTTTCCGATAATTCGGCCCACCCAGCCAAATCCCGCCAGGCTATCCTGACCATTTCCCTGCCCCGGAAGTGGCGCAGTTTTGTCATTAACTCGGCTTGCGTCTCAACCGGCGTGTGCGCTAATTTTTCGGTATAACTATTTTCATTATAAATTGCCGATAAATCACCGGAATTGACCAGATCAACCAACAGCTCGGGCTTGCGGGTACAGCTTTCGGCAACAAACAGGCTGGAACACCAGACCTTGACGATAGCCTTACTAAACTCCGGCGTTTGCGTGATATTGAGCTTAAGCTCCGCAAGCCGTTCATCCCATTTTGTCAGTGAAGCAATTACCGTTGCTCTTAGCTCATCTGGCAGCGCTGCAAATTCGGATTCGATATTTTTAATAAAAGACATGGGTGAAAGTCATGAATGAAAAGGCCTCATGATAACGAAAACAGACGCGCAACGAGTAGCGCTATTTGTAAACATCTTGATATGAACGACGAAGATGAGTAGAACGAGTCTTAATAAAATGATAAAGTTCGATTAACCTTACTATTAAATTCTGAAACTATTTACGATTTAAACTTATGAAAACGCCTAACTTTACCAAGAATTTCTTTTTTGCCGCCCTGACCAGTATGGTTATCGCACTAGCGGTTACCGGCTGTTCGGATGATGAACAAAAAACCGCCGTGGCGAAACCGGCAGCCGCCAACGTTGTACATAATCCATTCGATCACTCCCACGATGGCGAAGTAACCGATATACAAAAGCACAAGTTTGAGCATGATTTCGCCAGCCAATGCGTAGACAGGGAATTGAAAAATTCGACCAATAAAGAATTCGATAAAGTGCGCTACGCCACGCCGTGCATGTGCATAGCCAAATTTTTAATGAAGGACTTGACCGCCGAGGAAGCCGAGAAATTTATCGGTGAGCATAAAAATGCCCAATCTTTAGTCATCAAGTATGAAAATGCGGCTTACCATTGCCTGCAACAAAATGCCCATCCTAAAGGTCCGGATTTTTCCAGAGCACCGCAGCAGGCTAACTGATTGACCGTAGATACTCTCTTAAACCACAAGCCCAATTTTGCAAGAAATCATAAAATTTTATGATTTTGCTTCAACAGGAAACGTGTAAAAACGAGTCCCGTCAAATTCTGTTTTAGCTTTCAGCATGCCATGGATGGCGTGTAAAAGCTTGCGCATTACCGCGCATACAGCCTGTATCTTCTTTAAA
>NZ_JAUXVR010000017.1 GCF_030680395.1 Methylobacter sp.
AGAGCATCGCCCTTACAAGGCGAGGGTCGGGGGTTCGAACCCCTCAGCACCCACCAGACTTTGGAGTGGTAGTTCAGTTGGTTAGAATACCGGCCTGTCACGCCGGTGGTCGCGGGTTCGAGCCCCGTCCACTCCGCCAAAATCAAAAAGCTCCGGATCGATTGGTTCGGGGCTTTTTTTTTGATTAAAATTTAAGTTGTTTCTTTAGGACAGAGCTATGCTGACAAAGATTAGAGAAAAAGCACAAGGTGCTTTTGCATGGGGTATTTTGATAATAATTTGTGTGCCTTTTGCTTTATGGGGCATTCAAAATTATCTGGATACTGGGGAAGAAGCTCCCGTCGCTTCCGTCGGCGATAAGGATTTTTTTCAGCGCGATGTTAATAAGGCTTATGAGCAATATAGCCAGAATCTTCAAGGACTGACGATTAATGAACAAACCTTGAAAGCGCAAGCATTAGAGAAACTGATAAAAGATGAAGTTTTATTGCAGTATGTGCATGACAAGGGCCTTGTCACAACTGATGATACCGCGCGTGAATTTATACAAACCCTGCCCTATTTTCAGGTAGATGGTAAATTTGATGAGAAGCGTTATAAGACAATGCTTGGTTTACAAAAAATGTCCTCAGCGGAGTTTGTAAACAGAATCAAGAATGCACTGATTATGGAACAGTTTCAGCGCAGTATTATAGATAGCAGTTTTGCAACGAAATATGATGTAGAAAGTTTTTTCAAAATCCAGAATCAACAGCGTGATGTGGATTATGTCACTGTTACGGTACAGAAGCTTACGGAACAACCCTCAGAGCAAGAAATAGAGGCCTATTATCAGCAGCATCAGGACTTATATCAAATACCTGAGCAGGTTTCTGTAGAGTACATCGAGTTATCACTTGAAGATATTGCCAAGACTATAGCGGTAACTGATGACAAGTTGAAAGCCTTCTATGAAGAGCAAAAAGATCAGTATACCACTGCCGAGCGAAGAAAAATCAGTCATATCCTGTTTGCAATTAATGACAAGGTCGACGAAAAGGCCGCGTTAGAAAAAGCCTTAAAAGCACAAAAAGAACTGGCGAATAAAGACTTTGCTGCCTTAGCGGCAGAAGTTTCCGATGATAAATTAACCGCTAAAACAGGCGGAGATTTAGGCCTGTTTAATGTGGGCGTCATGGAAAAATCGTTTGAAGATGCGGCGAGTGCTTTAAAACTGGGTGAAGTATCAAGTCCCGTTAAGTCGGCATTCGGTTATCACTTGATTAAAGTGACCGAGTTAGTGCCCGGCGAAGTCAAACCGTTCGATTCAGTTAAAAATGAAGTAACCAAGGCCTATCAGAAAGTCCAGGCAGAAAATGCCTTTTATGAAGCCGGTGAAACTTTAACCGAAATGAGTTATGAAAACCCCGATAATCTGAAAACGGTGGCGGATGCTTTAGGCATTACCATTAAGAAATCAGCGTTGTTTACCAAAGATAAAGGCGACGGCATTGCAGCTGACGAAAAAATTCGTAACGCCGCCTTTACTGAAGAAGTTTTGCAAGGTAACAATAGTACGCCAATAGAATTGGGAACCGATCGCTTGGTTGTTTTAAGGCTGTTGGAACACAAAGCTGCTGCTGCGCGAGAGCTGAAAGATGTTAAGAGCGATATAGTTGCTGTATTGCTGGCTGACAAAGCCAAGCAGCAGGCTGTCGAAAAAGCGGGTCAGATCAAGACTCGACTTCAGGCAGGTGAGTCCATTCAAGCTGTTGCGGCTGAAAATAAGCTACAAGTAAAGACGGTTGCCGGATTAACTCGTAGCAAGGAAGATGTGCCGCTACCGTTGAGTCAGGCGATTTTCAAGGCAGCTAAACCTGTCGGCGATAAACCGACGGTCTTTATCGCCGAATTGCCTGCCGGTGAACAAGTGGTCGTGAGTTTGTCAAAAGTAAAAGCAGGCGTAATGACTGAGGATGACAAGAAACAAATGGAACTGGCGACCAAAAATATTGCCAAAGCTTTTGGTCAGACTGAATTCAATGCGTTGATAAACAGTTTGCAGGAAGATGCCGATATATCAGTCAAGGCGCCGTAGGTTGGGTTACGACTGCACGGACAGGAAATGATCCAGTCATTTCTCTGCATTCCCCACATCCCTGTGGGTTATGCAGGAGGTGGAACCAATACAGGAGCAATTGCCGAGACGCATCTTTTTGCGTCGTAACCCACGGCTTTGATATTGGTTTGTCGGGTTACGCTACGCTAATCCGACCTACGCATTGCAAATAAAAAAGGGAGCATTAAGCTCCCTTTTTTGTGTCAAAATTCTTGCGTTAAGATGCCGCTAAACCGGCAATATTATAGCCGCAATCGACAAAAGTGATTTCGCCGGTAATACCCGAAGCCAGATCGGAACACATAAATGCCGCCGCATTGCCGACTTCTTCAATGGTTACGTTTTTCTTTAACGGCGCAGTATCGGCCGCTTTGTTGAGCATGGATTTAAAGTCATTAATCCCCGATGCGGCAAGCGTTCTGATAGGGCCTGCTGAAATCGCATTAACGCGTGTACCTTCGGCACCTAAGGCCACAGCCATATAGCGGACATTGGCTTCCAGGCTGGCTTTAGCGACACCCATGACATTGTAGTTAGGAATCGCCCGGTCGGCGCCTAAATAAGTCAGGGTTAAAAGAGAACCGTTGCGGCCTTGCATCATCGCGCGTCCGGCTTTTGCCAGAGCGGTAAAGCTGTAGGAGCTGATGTCATGGGCAATCTGAAAGTTTTCGCGGGTGGTGACATCGACATAATCACCATTCAGCGCGTCACGGGGCGCGTAAGCGACCGAATGCACGATACAATCCAGGCCGTCCCAGTGTTCGCCCAGTTTGTTAAATACAGTATCGATATGCTCGTCAATGCTGACATCACATTCAATGGTAATGTTGGAATTACATTGACCAGCCATTTCTTCGACGCGACTTTGCAGCTTTTCATTTTGAAAGGTAAAGGCTAATTCAGCGCCTTCGCGGTGCATGGCTTGAGCAATGCCCCATGCAATTGAACGGTTACTGGCTAAACCCACAATCAAGACTCGTTTGCCCTGCATAAAACCCATTATCATCTCCCAATGTTTTTGTTGTTACAATAGAGTTTCAAGTATCTATGACCCTTTTATTGATGTCCAGTCTTTTGTCTCGGCAATTGCTCTATGCATTGCTCTACCTTCCACTTCCATGTAGTCGTATGAAGATGAAAACCTGCAAAGCTCGTGTGTTAGTTCTGATGTTGTCGGTCATATTTTGGTCTGCCTCGTTTTCTTGCGCGGCATGGGAGTCAGAAGAACTTAATAACCCTTATCCGGAAGATGAGAACAATCAGGCGGTTTTGTATGAGTCATTTTCAGAACGACCCAAGCATCTGGATCCTGCTGTATCCTACAGCAACAGTGAATATACTTTTATTGCGCAGATTTACGAGCCTCCGTTCCAATATCATTATCTGAAAAGGCCTTATCAAGTGGTGCCGCTAACCGCCGTTCGTATGCCTGAAGTGAGTTACCTGACTCTAAAAGGCGAAAAACTGGGCAATGGCGTAAATGACAGCGACATTGCATTTACTGAGTATATAATTGAAATCCAGCCTGGTATTCGCTACCAACCGCACCCCGCTCTGGCTAAAAACATTCAGGGTGATTATAAATATCATCAGTTAGACAAAGCGCAAATCGAGGCTGCTACATCGCTGAACGATTTCAAAGCCACCGGCTCGCGTGAGCTCACTGCCGAAGATTATGTTTACCAGATTAAACGTCTGGCACATCCTAAAATTCAGTCGCCGATAGCCGAAATCATGAAAAATTATATTGTCGGCTTTGATGACTATTCCAAGCAGGTCAAAGATAAAGCCAAGACGGCGATTAGAGACTTGCCGATAGAAGGTGCAACAGCGCTCAACCGTTATCAATATCGTATTCGTATTAAAGGCAAATACCCGCAGTTTATCTACTGGTTGGCCATGCCGTTTTTCTCGCCGATGCCGTGGGAAGCTGATGTGTTTTATAGTCAGAAAGGGCTTGCTGACAAAAACATTACGCTGGATTGGTTTCCGATAGGCACGGGGCCTTACCTGATGGCTGAAAATAACCCGAATCGACGCATGATTTTGCTTAAAAATCCCTTGTTTCATGTTGAATCCTATCCGACCGAAGGCGAGCCTGAAGACGCGCAAAAAGGCCTGCTGGTTGATGCAGGAAAACAGCTGCCGTTTATCGACAAAGTAGTTTTTATGCTGGAAAAAGAAACCATTCCTTACTGGACAAAATTTCTGCAAGGCTATTACGATGCATCGGGTATCGCCTCGGACAGCTTCGATCAGGCCATACAATTTACCGGCAGCGGCGACGTGGCGTTAACGCCGACCATGCTGGAAAAAGGCATCCAGTTACAAACTTCGGTGGCGACCTCCAGTTTTTACATGGGCTTTAACATGCTTGACGCTATCGTGGGCGGTACGACTGAGCAAGCCAGAAAGTTGCGGCAGGCGATCGCTATCGCGGTTGATTATGAAGAATATATCTCTATTTTTACCAACGGTCGCGGCGTTGCGGCGCAAGGCATTTTGCCTCCCGGTATCTACGGCTTTGACGATAAAACCGGCATCAATCCTTATGTTTACGAGTGGCTGAACGGTAAAGCTGCCGCTCCTGTAGGCAAAGCTCAGCGTAAAAAAATCGATGCGGCGCGACAACTGATGACCGAAGCCGGTTATGCCGGCGGCATAGATCCCAAAACCAAAGAAGCCCTGATTTTATATTTTGATACAACGACTACCAGCATTGATGACCGGCCCAGAATGAACTGGTATCGCAAGCAATTTGAAAAACTGGGCATAAAACTGGTGATACGCGGCACAGATTACAATCGTTTCCAGGAAAAAATGCGTACCGGCAACGCCCAGATTTTTGTCTGGGGCTGGAATGCCGATTATCCGGATCCCGAGAATTTCTTTTTTCTGCTGTATGGCGCAAACTCCAAAGTGCAGCACGGCGGTGAAAATGCCGCGAATTACCATAATCCCGAATTCGACCGCCTGTTCGAGCAAATGCGCAACATGAATAACAGCGAGCAACGTTACCGGATCATCCAGCAAATGCAGGAGATTGTGCGCCATGATGCGCCGTGGGTGTTTGGCTATCATCCGAAGAATTTTTCGTTATTTCACGGTTGGTACAAAAATATTAAACCGAACCTGATGGCCAATAACCTGCTTAAATATACCCGTATCAATACGGCCGATCGAGCCGAGAAAAGGCGACAATGGAACAAGCCGGTGTTTTGGCCTTTGGTACTGGGTAGCGCGGTATTTGTGCTGATGTTGATTCCGGCGATTAATACCTACCGCCGCCGTGTAAGGAAATCTATTCAATGACCCAATATATTATCCGAAGGCTTTTATACAGCCTGCCTTTGTTGATGGGCGTTAATATCTTAACGTTTGTCCTGTTCTTTGTCGTCAATAGCCCGGACGATATGGCACGTATGCAGCTGGGGCAAAAGCACGTTACCGGGCAATCTATCGCCAACTGGAAACAGCAACACGGCTACGATGTGCCGTTGCTCTGGAATGCCGATGCGCAAGGTGAGAAAAAAATAACCGACACCATTTTTTACCAAAAATCGGTCGGCTTGTTTTTGTTTCGTTTCGGCGTGTCCGATAGCGGCCGCAATATCGGTGCGGACATTAAAGAACGCGCTTGGCCCAGCCTTGCCGTGGCGTTGCCGACGCTGCTTGTCGGCCTGCTGGTGAATATTTGCTTTGCATTGATGATGGTGTTGTTCCGCAACAGTTATCTGGAACATGCGGGCATCGTGTTATGCGTGATTTTGATGTCGATTTCTTCGCTGTTTTATATCATCGGCGGGCAGTTTTTCATCGGTAAAGTCTTAAGATTAGTGCCTATTTCGGGCTATGACGACGGCATGGCGGCAATTAAATTTCTGATCCTGCCGGTGTTGATCGGCGTATTTTCAGGCATCGGCTCAGGCGTTCGCTGGTATAGAACCCTGTTTTTAGAAGAAGTCGAAAAAGACTATGTGCGCACCGCAAGAGCCAAGGGCTTAACCGAAACCCAAACCCTGTTTCAACATGTGTTACCCAATGCGATGATTCCTATTTTGACCGGCGTCGTAGTCGTGCTGCCGTTGTTGTTTATGGGCAGTCTAATCATGGAATCGTTTTTCAGTATTCCCGGTTTGGGCAGTTACACCATAGACGCGATTAACAGCCAGGATTTCGCTATCGTTCGCGCGATGGTTTTTCTGGGCTCGGTGTTATATGTGATCGGGCTGTTGTTGACCGATATTTCCTACACATTGGTTGATCCGCGCGTGAGGTTATCGTAATGGTGGTGTTATGGACAGACGCGCTGATCTATTTGTTGATTGTAGTGATACTGGCGCTGGGCTTGTATCTGCGCGGCAAGGAACACATCAAGCGCCCGCTGCAACAAATAAGCCGCAGTAAAATCGGCATGGTGTCACTGGTGGTGCTGCTGTTTTTTGTGCTGATCGGCTTGCTCGATTCCGTGCATTTTAAACCCGCCGATGATAAGAAAAACGAGATTATCAGTCTGCTGGACGATTGGGCGACGCCGCTACGCGAGCATGGCGAAAAAACCTATTCCGCGCCTTTTGCGACCACGCTTTACAGCAAGGAAATGATGACGCTGGCAGACGGCTCCATGCAATGGGGTTACCCGCGCCTGGAGTTCGGCGGCAGGCATTTGAGTAATCCTGAGATAGAGAAAGTCCCCGATATTTTACAAAAAACAGTTTACGGTTTGGCCCAAGGCGCCAGCCTGATTGGTTTTTTTATGCTGCTCATGTGGATGTTACTTGTTGAGCAGCATAAACGTTTCATGCGCAGCTCAACGGCAAAAACAGTCTGGGCGGTAGCGTTTTTTATGGTGTCGTTTAGTTACGCCTTAATCTATTTATCCGGCTATTATCACGTGTTCGGCACCGACAAAGTTGGCGAAGACGTTTTTTATCAAGCCGTAAAAAGTATACGCACCGGCTTGGTTATCGGTACCTTAACCACGTTAATCATGCTGCCGATGGCGATTATCTTCGGCATCCTGGCCGGTTTTTTTCGCGGTTGGGTAGATGACATCATTCAATATATTTATACCACGCTCAACTCCATCCCCGGCGTCTTGCTGATAGCCGCCTCAATCCTGATGGTGCAGGTGTATATGGCCAATCACGAAGCCGCCTTTACCAGCGTTATCGTCAGGGCGGATACGCGCTTGTTGTTTCTGTGCATGATCCTCGGCGTGACCAGTTGGACAGGCTTATGCCGGTTGCTTAGGGCGGAAACCCTCAAGCTTCGGGAAATGGAATACGTCCAGGCCGCCTCTGCGTTGGGTGTAAAGCAAGGCGCGATTTTACTGCGCCACATCCTGCCCAATGTCATGCACATCGTGTTGATCTCAGTGGTGCTGGATTTCAGTTCGCTGGTGCTGGCCGAGGCGGTGTTGTCTTATATCAACATCGGCGTCGATCCGACCAGCTACAGCTGGGGTAATATGATTAATGGCGCGCGGCTGGAAATGGCCCGCGAGCCTATCGTGTGGTGGTCGCTGACGGCCGCCTTTGTGTTTATGTTCGCGCTGGTGCTGGCAGCCAATTTGTTTGCCGACGTGGTGCAGGATGCGTTTGATCCGAGACGGAGCGGCAATGAATAATCCGATACTGGCCATCCGGCATCTTAGCGTCACCTTCAACCACCGGCAGACGGTGGTCGATGACATCAGTTTTGAAATCCATGCCGGCGAAACCTTTGCGTTGGTCGGCGAGTCGGGTTCCGGCAAATCGATTACCGCCTTGTCGGTGCTCAGATTATTGCCCAATAACGCAAGGCTTAATGCCGAAGCCGTCAACCTGCACGGCGATAATTTACTGAATCATTCTGAATTTGAGCTGTGCAAAATTCGCGGTCGGCGCATCGGCTTTATTTTTCAGGACCCGATGTCTTCGTTGAACCCGGTTATGACCATCGGCGGCCAGATCGAGGAGGTCATCAAGCTGCATTTCGACCTGCCCAGGGACGCCGTTAAACAACGGGTGCTGGAATTATTGCAACAAGTTGAAATCCCCGAACCGCAGCAGCGCATTAAAGACTATCCGCATCAACTGTCCGGCGGCCAGCGGCAGCGGGTGATGATCGCCATCGCCTTGGCGGGCAAGCCGGATTTACTGATCGCCGATGAGCCGACCACATCTCTGGATGTGACCATTCAGGCGCAAATCCTGGGGTTGCTGAAAGCTATCCAGCAACAAACCGGCATGGCGTTGTGGCTGATCAGTCATGACTTGACGCTGGTATCGACAATGGCCGATCGGGTTGCGGTCATGCAGCAAGGTAAAATCGTCGAAACCGGTCTGACTGCCGAGTTTTTTAACCAGCCCAAACATCCTTATACCCGTAAGCTGCTGGATGCCCTGCCGTTGATGCAAAGTTGCTTAGCGCACAAGACCGAGGAAAAGCCGCCGTTGCTGCAGGTCAGCGATTTTTATTGCTATTACCCGATCCGGAAAGGCATTTTCAAGCGGGTCGTCGATTTTGTACGGGCCGTCGATGGCGTCAGTTTTAATATACAACAAGGCAAAACGCTGGCCCTGGTCGGCGAATCCGGTTGCGGTAAAACCACCTTGGGCAAAAGCTTGTTAAACCTGATACCCGGTAGCGGACGAGTGGTGATCAACGGCGTCGAATTGAATGCCTTGACCGGCGAAGCATTGCGGAAACAGCGCGCCAATATCCAGATCGTGTTTCAAGACCCGTTTTCATCAATGAACCCGCGCATGCTGGTTGGCGACATCATCGCCGAAGGCATCAGAGCCTTGCATCCCAAGGCGAGCTCTGATGAGCGCAAGGCCAGGGTCCGGCAACTGTTGCAGCAAGTCGACTTGCCCACAGATTCGGCGCTGCGTTATCCGCATGAATTTTCCGGCGGTCAGCGCCAGCGCATCTGCATAGCCCGCGCCTTGGCGGTCGATCCCAAACTGATTGTCTGCGACGAACCGACCAGTGCGCTGGATGTGTCGGTGCAGGCGCAGATTATCCAATTACTCAAAACTTTGCAGCAGGAAAAAGGCGTGAGCTATTTGTTCATCACCCACGATCTTGCCGTCGTCGCCGAAATAGCCGATGACGTTGCGGTGATGTACCAGGGCAAGATCATAGAGCAGGGCAGTGTGGCCGAGGTTTTGACCCAACCCAAACAGGCCTATACCAAAAAGCTGCTGGCGGCTGTGCCTGTTCTGAAAATGGATCATTGAGAGTGAAACTTGAGCAGGTTCGCGACAAGGGCTTAACATTCAAAGCTGCGATCGGGTAATAATGGCAGTATAACTTCTTAACTTTGTGGATAGACTGATGAAAAAACAAATCTTACTTACAGCAACAATGATTCTCAGCACATTAGCCTTTACTGCGTCAGCCGAAGAGATCGGTGATGTCAGTACGACCTTTAAGCTGCTGGGAGCCAATCATAAAATTGTGATTGAGGCCTTCGACGATCCTGATGTTTCCGGTGTTGCTTGTCATATATCACGGGCTAAAACAGGAGGAATGAAAGGCGCAGTAGGTCTGGCTGAAGATCCAACAGAAGCATCAATTGCATGTCGGCAAATAGGCGCAATTGACACGAATAAACTGGATAAATTGAAAAATGGCGATGTGGTGTTTAAAGAAAGCCTGTCGCTGGTTTTTAAGAGCCTCCAAGTGGTGCGTTTTTATGATAAAAAACGTAATGTCCTGGTCTATATGGCTTACAGTGACAGGGTGATTGAAGGTTCTCCAAAGAATTCTATTTCCTCGGTGCCGGTTATGAAGTGGGATTAGTAAAGCGGTAGTGGGACGCCATACGCTGAAGTTATGGCGTCCTATAGCGCGTAAGGGACCAAAAGTAGGCGCTTCACCACTGCATGGAGCAATTGCCGAGGTGACGCACAGCGCGGATTGCAATCAGTCGAAGCGTTGACGAATTCTCTTACAGCTTTGAGCATCGGACGTTTGTTTCAATAAGGATGTAAAACGTATTACGCTAAAAATACAAAAATAAAAGCAATGGAAAAACTCAGATTACCGAAAAAAATGGGGTCTTGCGAAAATCTTTTAAAAATTTCAATCAATATGGCGCCTCCCAAAATATAAACCGGAAACACAAAAACAGTAGTCAAATGTCCCATATCTCCAGGGACATAATAAAATATGAGCGTGTTAAGGAAAAAGCTGCTTGAAATATTTACGAATATTTCAAGCAGCAATGCCTCTACAGAGAGCACAAAAATAAAAATAGTTGTTTCATGCTTAACTTTAAAGGACTGAATCTTTTTCTGAACGAAATAAAGATGATAACCATAGAGTGACCACTGGAAAAACGCAAAAATCGAGGTATCGCCCTGATGTACAGCCGTTACCTGATATATCCAAAGAGGCGAGTCGAAAGCGGTTCTACAGAAGCTATTGACAGCCACCTCGCTAATGCATCCTATCAGGGCGAGTGTTCCTGAATACATGTAGACATCTTTAATTCTTATCTGCGTTGAGTTATCGGTGAGCGCAAGGCCTGCCAAATAAATAACTGCAACCAAATACAAGAAAAAAATGATGAGGCTTGTAACCATAAGGTAGTTCTCTAAACTGATTTAATCATCAAAGCTGGACGTGACATTCGAAACGTAAGGCGTTGGTTAAGAAGCGTAGCCATTTGGCATCTTTGAAGCGTTAGGACAGGATTGTAAGCCCCGTCCATTATTAAAAAATTAATTAGCGAGCAGCCTGATGAAGCTTGCGGAATCCGGCGCTTCTTGGCTCCGACAGCTATGCGGGAGTAAGCTGTGCGTACTTAAATAGCCGCCATAAACGACCAGGCAATGCTCAGATCCGGGAGCGGTAGTCTCATCCCATGCCGAATACGCCGGGCTATCCGTATCTGCCTTGTTCATCCAGCATATACACCAACACATAGCCCTATACCTGAGTACAAGGCCTGCCCTGTGCTTGTAAATCGTTCAAGGCCGGTTTTGAACTCCGAAACAACATCATGGATTTATCACATTGCGGTTGGCGCGGGAACGAAACAGGCCTGAGCCGTTACAAATATACAGGCTTTATCTTAACAATCAACCCGCCAACCGCTCCCGCCATTCGGCTATTTTCATTCTCAACTCATCAACATTAATTGTGGTCAGATGACGCTGCTTTAACAAGCGTTTGCCCGCCACCCAGACATCGGTGACTTGCTGGCGGCTGGCGGAGTAAACAATCTGCGAAACCGGGCAATATAACGGTTGGGTTTCCAGATGCGACAAGTCAATGGCGATCACGTCGGCGGCTTTGCCGATGCTTAACGAGCCGGTTTCATGGTCCAGACACAGAGCTTTGGCGCCATTGATGGTCGCCATGCGCAGTGCAGTCATTGCCGGAATGGCGCTGGCGTCACCGGCAACGGCTTTGCCGAGCAATGCCGCGGTACGCATTTCGCCGAACATATCCAGATCATTGTTGCTGGCCGCACCATCGGTACCCAAGGCCACGTTGATGCCTGCGGCGATACATTTGGCGACCGGGCAAAAGCCGCTGGCCAGTTTTAAATTGGATTCCGGGCAATGCACGATATGCGCGCCGGACTCTGCAAACCGGATGATTTCGTCATCGGTTAACTGGGTCATGTGTACCGCGATAAACGACGGGTCGATCAGGCCGAGTTCATGCAGCCTTTGCAGGGGCCGCTGTCCGTTTTTTTCCAGTTCCTGTTCTATTTCATGCAGCGTTTCGTGGACATGAATATGAATCGGCAGTTCCAGTTCATCGGCAAAGGTTTTGATTTTTTGCAGCGGTTCGTCCGACACGGTGTACGGCGCATGCGGCGCAAACGGCGTGGAAATTAACGGGTGGTGGCGTAGTTGATCATGCAGCGCCAGACCTTTTTCAATATAGGCGTCGCTGTTTTCGGCCCAGACTGTCGGGAAATCGATGACGATCAGGCCGACACTGGCGCGGATGCCGTGATGTATCGCCTGCGCGGCGGTGATTTCCGGGAAAAAATACATGTCATTGAAGCAGGTCGTACCCCCCAGAATCATTTCGGCTATCGCCAGATCGGTGCCGTCTTTGACAAACGCCTCGCTCATCCATTTTTGCTCCAGCGGCCAGATGTGGTTTTGCAGCCAGTCCATCAGTTGCAGATCATCGGCAACACCGCGCATTAAAGTCATCGCGGCATGGGTATGACTATTGATCAGGCCGGGCAGCAGGGCATGATTTTCCAGGTTTTCGGTGGTTGTACCCTGGTATTTTTGCCTGGCAATTTCGGTGGGAAGCAGATCGATGATTCGACCGCTATTGATAACCAGCGTATGGTGTTCATAGGTTACGGATTCCGGTTCAACGGGTATAATCCAGCGAGCGTGGATGAGGGTGTCGACAACTGTCATAAGATATTCCTGTATTGGGTGCCAAATTATAACTTTTTACCATTGGTTTTTGATAAAAATGACTATGCAAAATAAATTGACTGTACAAGCCTTGCAATGGACAGGCACTGCTTTAAAAGTGCTGGACCAGCGACAATTGCCGGAAAAAATCGTTTACGACGAATACAATGATGCCGACGGTGTAACAGAGGCTATTGTTAACATGCGTGTTCGCGGCGCACCGGCTATCGGCATAGCGGCAGCTTACGGCGTGGCGCTGTCGGTTCGAAAGCACTATGCCCAGTCCAATCATTGGCGGCAAAAAGTAACGGCTGATATAGCCATGTTGGCAGCGTCCAGACCAACAGCGGTTAATTTGTTTTGGGCGTTGGATCAGATGAAAGCCGTACTGGCCAAACAGCTTGATAATCCAATGGCGGCCGTTCTGGCTTGTGCGGAAAAAATTCATGCTGATGATATTGCTGCCAATCACAAAATGGGTGAACTGGGTGCCGATATTCTGGACGGTGCAAAGGGGGTAATGACGCATTGCAATGCAGGTGCCCTGGCGACAGGCGGTTACGGTACGGCGCTGGGCGTTATCCGCAGCGCTTATCAAAGACAGCGCATTGACGTTTATGCGGGAGAAACCCGGCCCTGGCTGCAAGGCGCAAGGCTGACCGTTTGGGAGTTGGCGCAAGACGGCATCCCGGCGACCCTGATTGCCGATTCGGCGGCGGCATGGCTGATGAAATCCGGGGCTATCGACTGGATTGTCGTCGGTGCAGACCGCATTGCCGCCAATGGCGATGCCGCAAACAAAATCGGCACCTATTCCCTGGCCGTGTTAGCCAAACAGCATGGCGTAAAGTTAATGGTGGCGGCACCTACCTCGACCATAGACTGGAATATCGATAATGGCGATAAGATAGAGATTGAACAGCGCAATAAGAACGAATTATTGCCCGCCTGTTATATCAAAGAAGATTCTTTGGTTAGTGCCTGGAATCCGGTTTTTGATGTGACGCCGGCGGAATTGATTTCAGCGATTGTGACCGAACGCGGTGTAATACTGAACCCTTTTGAACAAGGGGTAAGGAGTTTAAAAAATGCAATTTAGTAAAAAGGGCAATAATCCGGTGCTAGCCGTCGGTTTTTTATTTAAAGGCCTGAAATTACTGACCCGCCCGGAATTGCGCAAATTCATAATCATCCCAGTGTTAATTAATGTGGTGCTGTATAGCGTTGCCTTAACCTTGGGTTATTTTTATATTGCAGATTTGATCGATCAATTTATCCCAGGCTGGTTGCAATGGTTGAGCTGGGTATTATGGCCGTTATTTTTTATCAGCTTCTTTATAGCCGGTTTTTTTACCTTTACGGTATTGGCGAATATACTGGCCGCGCCTTTTTACGGCAAATTGTCCGCAAAAACACTGGCCATGATTAGCGACCAAGCCTTTGCATCTGCTGAACAGCCTTTGGCTAAAGTCCTTGTTGCCGAATCAAAACGTATCGGCTATTTGGTGACCAGAGCCTTGCCGCTACTGATATTGTCGATTATTCCCGGCGTTAATATAATTGCACCTTTTTTATGGGCGTTGTTTGGAGCCTGGGGCATGGCGCTGGAATATATGGCCTATCCTTTGGAAAACCAGGGCGTGTTGTTTTCCGAGCAGAAAGAGCTGGTCAAAAGCGTCAGGCTGGGCGCGTTAAGCTTTGGCGGACTGGCGGTGCTGGGACTAACCATTCCGGTGCTGAATATCATCGTCGCCCCGGCTGCGGTGATTGGCGCTACGCTTTATTTTAATGAGATTAGGCAGGATTGATCCGTAAAATGATAAAGTATTTGCTCGATACTAACACGCCTAAAAAGATGTCTATTTGTAGTTATATTTGAGGAAGAGTAATGTCGCACAATTCAAAGGAAGAACTTGTTTATCGAACATGTGTGCTTCTAGTACAACATTTTAGAAATCTTTTAGAGGCAAGGGTCGGCGGTTTTAACTGTGGTTTTAACTCAAGAATATTTCAACACATGCTCCATTGGGAATTTGACTTTGTTGGAATAGGTCAATCTGCCGAGGTAACAAATGAATCTGGTTTTCATCCTGAGCATATTGTTCCATGTGCTGTTCTAATAAGCGAAACATGTAGGCTTATTGAAGGAAAGGTATTGAACGACACGGAAATTGCTAAATTACTTCAGAAGCATTGGAAGATCGCAAGAATAACAAAAGAACAAGCAAGGAAAATTGACTTTGGTTTAGGTTATAAGTCGACAATGCCACTAGGTTGGTGTTTTGAGTCTGGGGAAACTTTCGCGAGGCTACATGAAGCAAAAATCACTTTGGTACCTATTAGCAAATAGACAAAATATAACATCCTCATAGGCGGGGCGGGGTTTGCAACCCCGCTCCTAACGTTTTTGCGATGTCTAAGCAAAATGGTCATGCTTAACCAACGTAAAACGTTTCGGACGGGGCAACATGCCCCGTCCGGCGTGGGGTCTGGAGTTCAAGGCTTGCCTTGTACGTGTAAATCGTTCAAAGCCAGCCATGTAGGGTACGCTGTGCGTACCATCAATGCCGAACGCTGAAAGGTACGCACAGCGTACCCTACGTGACTTACAACTATATTGTTAATTACCGGAGTTTTCTGCATGGAACAAATTATTAATCTTCATATTGAAAAACTACCCGAAGGCGTTTATTTGGCTACTTCGGACGATATTTCCGGTTTGATCGCCCAAGGACGGACAATAACCGAAACCTTGGAAATTGCGCGTGACGTAGCCAAGAAGCTTCTTGAGGCGCAAGCCGAGCACCATCAACTTTCCAATCTCAAGCAAACTGAGGATTCATTCGATTATCCACTGGTTGTGGGCAGCTAAATGGGACAGTTGGGTGGTTTTTGTTATCGTGAAATCGTCAAACGATTAAAGCAGTTAGGATTTCAATTCGACAGGCAGGCCGCAGGCAGCCACGAGATTTGGTATAACTCAAGTACCAGCCGTTATACAACGATACCCAATCATCCAGGCGATATGCCGGAAGGCACTTTGCGAGCGATTTTGAAGCAAGCGGGTATTTCCGTTACCAAGTTCTTATCTCGATAGATGGGCAGCCGAATAGGCTAAGCTGCCTCTTCTATTAAGAATAATTTTAGCCATAAAACCCAATGAAATTCGCCATTCAAGTTAACACCAGCCCGTACCAGTCCAATGCCGGGTATACCGCGTATCAATTTATCAATGCCTCGTTGGCAGCCGGGCATGAAGTGTTCCGGGTGTTTTTTTATCAAGACGGCGTTTACCATGCGTTCAAATATGCGACACCGCCGGATGACGAACTCCAGTTCACCGCGCAATGGAGCGAGCTGGCAAGGCTGCATCGGATCGACTTGGTAGTATGTATTTCCGCCGCGCAACGGCGAGGCTTATTATGTAGCGATGAGGCCAAGCGGCAGGGCAAGCAGGACAATGACCTGGCCGACGGTTTCCGTATTTCCGGTTTGGGGCAGCTGGTTGAAGCCACGCTGGAAGCCGACCGTTTTATCGTATTCGGGTGAGGGCATGAAGCGTTATTTATTCGTACTGCGCAAACCGCCGCACAGCGGCGCACAGGTTCAGGAAATGCTGGATATTATTCTGACCACCGCCGCGTTTGACCAGCATGTCAGCATTTTGCTGCTGGACGATGGCGTGTTTCAGCTGAAAAACGGTCAGAATCCTGAAATCGCGGGCATGAAGGATACTTCGGCCATTTTTAAAGCGCTGGAAATCTACGATGTTAACGACATTTATACCGAAGTGGAGTCGTTACAGGAACGCGGCTTAAAGCCGGGCGATCTGTGTTTGCCGGTGCAGGAGTTTTACCGGAAAGATATAGCCGGATTGATGAAACGGTTTGATGTGGTGTTTGCGGGATAGGGGTTTTAGCCGATATTTTAATTCACCACGAAGGCACGAAGAACACGAAGAAAAGCTAAGATAAAAAACTTCATGCTCTCGGCAATTGCTCCTGCATTGCTCTACCTCCTGCATCCTTGCAGTCGTTCGTGACCTTCGTGGTGTTATTTTTTAAACTTCTTATCCAGTCAGCTTCTTATACTTCAACCGATGAGGGTTATCCGCATCGCTACCCAAGCGGCGATGGCGGTCGGCTTCGTAATCTTCATAGTTGCCTTCAAACCAGACCACGTTACTGTCGCCTTCAAACGCCAGCATATGCGTGGCGATCCGATCCAGAAACCAGCGATCATGCGAAATAACCACGGCGCAACCGGGGAATGCGAGCAGCGCTTCTTCCAACGCGCGCAGGGTTTCAACGTCCAGATCGTTGGTCGGCTCATCGAGCAACAGCACGTTGCCGCCGGTTTTAAGCAGCTTGGCTAAATGCACACGGTTGCGTTCGCCGCCGGAAAGATCGCCGATACGTTTTCCCTGATCTGCGCCTTTAAAGTTAAAACGACCGACGTAAGCGCGGGACGGTGTTTCATATTTGCCGACGGTAATCAAATCCAGCCCGTCGGAAATTTCATCGAACACGGTTTTTTTCGGATCCAGGTCATCGCGCAACTGATCGACATAAGCGAGTTGAACGGTTTGCCCCAATGTTAGGGTGCCCGAATCGGGCTTGTCGACACCGGCCATCATCCGGAACAGCGTAGTTTTACCCGCGCCGTTCGGGCCGATAATGCCGACGATGCCGCCGGGCGGCAGTTTAAAACTCAAGCCGTTGAATAACAGCTTGTCGCCGAAAGCCTTGCTGATGTTGTCGGCTTCAATGACTACGTCGCCCAAACGAGGTCCGGGTGGAATATAAATTTCCTGGGTCTCGTTGCGTTTTTGCACGTCGGTTGACGACAATTCATCAAAACGGGCCAAACGGGCCTTGCTTTTGGCATGGCGGCCTTTGGGGTTGGAGCGCACCCATTCCAACTCTTCTTTCATGGCTTTTTGGCGGGAAGATTCCTGTTTCTCTTCCTGCAACAGACGGTTGCTCTTTTGCTCTAACCAGCTGGAGTAATTGCCTTCCCACGGAATGCCGGAGCCTCTGTCCAGTTCCAGAATCCAGCCGGCCACATTATCCAGGAAATAGCGATCATGGGTGACCGCAACTACGGTTCCGGGATAACCGTGCAGGAACCGTTCCAGCCAGGCGACCGATTCCGCATCCAAATGGTTGGTCGGTTCATCCAATAATAGCATGTCGGGGTTGGACAGCAATAACCGGCATAATGCCACGCGGCGTTTTTCACCGCCCGATAAGGTGGTGACATTCGCATCCCAATCCGGCAGTCGCAACGCGTCGGCGGCGACTTCGAGCTTGCGATCCAGATTATGGCCGTCGCAGGCGTTGACGATGTCTTCCAGACGCGCCTGATCGGCGGCTAACTTGTCAAAATCGGCATCGGGCAACGCGTAAGCGGCATAGACCGCATCAAGCTGTTCCAGAACCGCCTTGATTTCAGCGACTGCCTCTTCGACATTACCGCGCACGGTTTTATTGGGATCGAGTTGCGGCTCTTGCGGCAGATAGCCGATTTTAATGCCTTTGAGCGGGATAGCCTCGCCTTCAATCTCCTTATCGATGCCCGCCATGATTCGCAGCAGCGTCGATTTGCCTGAGCCGTTTAGACCCAGTACGCCGATTTTTGCGCCGGGGAAAAAAGACAGCGAGATGTCCTTGAGAATGTATTTTTTGGGCGGGACAATTTTACCGACCCGGTTCATTGAGTATATGTATTGCGCCATAGTGTTTAGTTCATCAGTTTAAGTGTTGATAGAGGGTACCAGAAGTAGTCGCCATAGGCACAGCTTTTGCTCCTCGGCAACGGCTCCCTGCGTTGCTCTACCTCCTGCGTTCATGTAATCGCGCTTACGCTAAGTACCTGCATCCTGTAGGTACTTAGGGATGATGGCTATTATTCCACGTTATTTAGCAATTTTTAAGCGTTGATGATGGGCGGGGCGAATTTTGTGCAGTTAATTCCTCAGGTAAAGATTGGACGGATTAACGTGATGAGCCAAGGCTTAACCAGTAATTGGCACTTGATCGGCAGCGAGGCAATAGTGTTTTAATAATGGCTTGCGCTTGCGGCTGGGAAGGCCAATCGGCTGGTTGCCCAATCCCACACGGATATCGGCGCATCAGGATACAGTTCTACAATGTAATTTGGGAGCTTGGCCGGGACTCGGGAGAAGGGTATTTCAGTGCCGCTTCTTTCAGGCCTTTTTTACATACCAATTGGTGGTTTTTATCAGCATTGAAGAAGATATATCCGGTGCCTGGATAATGTGTTACCGGTTGTTGCCTTTAACAGAATGTGGGCTTGCGTTTGGTTATGGGCCGCGCTTTTTTCTTACGAAATAAGGCTTCCAACAGAAGTCTTTTAGCGTCGGTCAAATTGACTTTATTTGATGGCCGGCATGACTGAACTTCGCTGAACGAAAGTCAACATTCATACCTGAGGTTAAAACAATATTCTATCGCTTCGGCTCAGCATAACTGACGATAAGAATATTTCATTATAAGACTACCCATGCACGCCTACTTATTGATTTTTAATGTATATGTCATTAAGTTGGCGCGTATGGGTATTATATCCACGTCCGGCTTTGAGGTGCCGTGATTATGGCTTCTAATTCCGGCGCTGTTTCTCCAGCAAATAATCCAGCCAAAGATTAGACAGCTTTTCCTGCACGGTATTTTGCCGCAGTCGGGCATTCAGATGCGGGAAATCAACTTTATCCAAATCTTGATCCTGGTTGTAGCAGGAATACACAAAGTATTCCTTACCGGTATTGGCATCGACATGTTTGCATAAACACTGGGCGCAAATACCTTTCATCATGCACTGCATCGGCGAGTTGATGGAGCCGATTGCATGATGCGCTTTATTTAAATAAGGTTTTAGAACGTCGAAACGTGCGCTTTTTACCGCTGCCATCATACGATCAGAGCCGATCACGATCAGATGATCGACATCCGCCAGTGAAATGGGCTGTTCACCTAAATCGCCGTGAGCATAAGCCAGCATGCATTCAAGGATATTGCCGACGAAGGTCTTGTCTTGCGGACGAGTCGGGGCGATGGCAGTGACGCCTTCGCCTTTATCAACCGACCAGACAATAATATCTGCGGCGGCTTCAACATCCTCGACTTTAAACCGGTCTTGCGCGTATTTGTAACCGGCAAAATAAATCACCCGATTTCCGGCTGCTCTTAATGCTTTGCCGATGGAGAAAAGCACTGCATTACCCAATCCGCCGCCGAGCAACAACACGGTTTTGCCGGTCGGTATATCGGTCGGGGTGCCGGTTACGCCCATGATCACCAGCGGATCGCCGACTTTCCAGGTTGCGCACAACCTCGAAGATGAACCCATTTCCAGTGCGATCAGGGAGATCGTGCCTTTTTCCTTGTCGACTTCCGCGCCGGTCAGCGCCAAGCCTTCGGCGGCCAATACCGTACCTTCGACGACAGGCGCAAAGGCTTCGTAGTTTTGTACACGGTAAAATTGTCCGGGATGGAATTTTTCCGCTGCCATCGGCGCTTTGACCACGACTTCAATAATCGTCGGCGTCAGGCGGTTAATGGCTACGATAGTGGCTTTAAACGCGTCGTCCAACCGGGCAAACAAGGCTTTTAATGCAGTGTCGCGTTCCGGTTGTTGCGCAGGATTCAATCCGGCCAATTCCTGCTCAAACAGTTTGACCACGTATGGATAGCCGTTTTTGGCGCTGGCCATGGCTTTAACCACGTTGCCGGCATAAACCGGATGGTTGTCACCGTAAAAGCTGATGAATTTGCCGTCTTTTTGATAAGACGTCAGCGGCGCGGGTTTGCCGAGTTTGGGCATGGCGTCATCGTGCATCGGCACTAAGTCGACTGAATCGTTGGTCCATTCTGGCTGATAGCGTTGGAAAAACCATTTATCCATCACGAAAGTATCAGGGTATTCGCTTTGATAAATAGTGTTCGGCGATGTACCCGCCGCAACGTATAAGCTGCGTAACGGCACATTAACGGTCTGCCCCGAGTTGCTCCAGCGTCCGTCTTCCAGTGCCAGTTTTTCGAATTCTACCGCGTTTAAATGCCCGTATTCGTCAGCTTGTGCGCCGAGCGGACTCATGCCTTCGGCCAAGGCGATGCCTTCTTCCAGCGCTTTAGCGATTTCTTCATGGTTTTGGCGATAAGCGGGCGCATCGTGTATGCCTTTACGATAAAACAGCGTGACGCCGCCCCACGCTTCTACCAGCGGTTGGAAGTCGGGCTGTTCATCTTCCGCTTCGGCACGTTGGCGTTCGGCATGTATGGCTTTGCCGTGCGCCAGGAATTCATCAAGTATGATGGTTTCTTCCTGGTCGTAACGACCGCGAACGGATTGCTCGCCGTATGCGTTAACCAGCGTTTCATAACGATGCAGGATTTTTTCGACCTGTACCGGATAATACGCCATCAATTCGGTTGCGGTATCCATGGCGGTCAAGCCGCCGCCGATAACGCCGGCAGGCAAACGCACCTGCAAATTTGCCAGCGAAGAAGCCTTGGCTGCCCCCGTCAATTGCAACGCCATCAGGAAATCCGAGGCTTTGCGTATGCCGCGCATCAGATTGTTTTTCATATCGATAACCGTCGGCTTACCGGCGCCTGAGGCAATGCAGATATGGTCGAAGCCCATGCTCCATGCGTCTTCAATCGTAATCGTGCCGCCAAAACGCACGCCGCCGTAAGAGCGAAACGCTTCGCGTCTTTGCAAGGTCAGGTAAATGACTTTCAGGAAGTTCTTATCCCAGCGCACGGTAATGCCGTATTCGGCCACGCCGCCGAAACCGGCCAGGATGCGTTTGTCCAAATCTTCGTACAGATCTTGAAAGTTGACAATCGGCGCAGGCAGGTTGTTGCTGTCGCCAGTTAGTTCTACCGGCAACGGTTCCAGTTTTAAGCCGTCGATACCGGCAACGCCAAAACCTTCGTTCAACAAGTAATGGCTCATCGTGTAACCGGCGGGTCCTAAACCGACCACCAGCGCATTTTTGCCGTTGTAAGGCAGCATGTACGGACGCTTGACGTTTAACGGATTCCAGCGAGTCAGCAAGCTGTATATTTCAAAGCCGTAAGGCATGAACAATACGTCGGTCAGTACGCTGGTTTCAATTTGCGGAATATCGACGGGATCGGTTTTTTGATAGATACAACCTTTCATGCACTCGTTGCAAATACGATGCCCGGTGCCCGGACACATCGGATTGTCGATGACAATAATCGCCAACGCGCCGATATTGTCGCCGTTGCGTTTAACCAGATGCATTTCCGATATTTTTTCATCCAGCGGGCAACCGATGGTGGTCACGCCCAGCGGATCAACCTTGAAAGTATTGGTTTTTTTGTTGCGCATGCCCTTGGAGCATGAATCGGTATCGCGCTCATGACAGTAAATGCAATGATTGACTTCGGACAATACCTGGCGTTCATTAAAACGCGGGTCGGTTAGCTTGAAACCATCTCGGCGACGACGGTGTTCCTGCTCGCCCATCCACGCCTTAAATTCGCCGCGATCGACAAGCTCATGCTCAACCAGTTGATCGAAGTCGCGTTTTTCCGGGAGCTTAAAACTGGGCCAGTTAGCAACTACATCGTTATCCTGCTGGGCGACAAAACTCCAGCGCAGCACGACATCCATCAGGCCGTTGATAAATTCGGCGGGATCCTGCAAGCTGATGATGTCGTTAAATTCGGTTGCCGCTTCTTCGTGTGCGGCGAGTTTGGCGCGCAATGTTTCTGCGACCAAGTCGGCATTTTCGTAATCGCTGTCTTTGCCTTTGGCAATCAGTTTGTAATGGCTGTACAACAGTCCAATAACAGCGCCGACCCGCGCAACGCGGTGTTCGGGATCATCATCTTGGTTGGCTTCAGGGAAGCCTGCGTCAATCAGCAGGTCAAAACGATTCAGGATCGCGGGAATAGCCCAATCGCCGGCATCCTGGCCTTTAAAGAAGAAAGCCAGCTTATCGACTATTTCATTTTTAAAGATAAAAATGGTGTCAATCTCGTCCTTGATTTTTGCGCCTTGCGCCTGATGTTGCTCGGAAATATTAAAAATCCTGGCGACAAACTGACCGACATAAGGTCCCATGCGCACCAGCAAATCTGAAATAGTCTCCGGTGACACACCTTCACCCTGATTCTGGCGGTAAGCTTTGAATTCATTGTGCAGCTGCGAATCATGGCGTTCAACCGAAGCATCAAACACATCCAGCAGCTCTTTCAGACGCGCAGAATCATATAAATCGGGATAGTTAAAGCCGGGGATGCCTAGGGTAAGATTGTGTTGTTCCATAGTTCTCGTGTTTGATTAGATCGTTTGTTCATACAGACTGCATAAAAAACCGCTTTATCTGTACTTAAAAGGTTACCGAAAAGACTAACAAAACCGTATATTGTAAGTAGATATGACTTTGTTTGCCACAGATAATCTTTGTTGCATGACAGATTACGGCAAGTTCCCAGTCTGCAAGTAATTCTTCTGGCTGAATTTCTATCAGACATACGTCGTCGGCATCTTCTCTCTAAGTTTTAAAAACCGCTGATACCGCGTCATTGAAATATCGCCGTTTTCCGCCGCCACACGCACCGCACACCCCTTATCAACCAGATGACGGCAGTTCTTAAATTGGCATTGTTCAATCAAGGGCTGAAATTCACGATAACCGTACGCCAGTTGTTGCTCGGATAGACCGGCCAGTCCGAAAATGGCAACGCCGGGGCTGTCGATTAAATCGCCGCCTTGGTCCATATGGTAGAGCGTTGCTGCGGTGGTCGTATGTCGTCCGTGTTTGGTGGTTTCCGAGATAGTGTTGGTTTTCAGATCCTTGTCGGGAATGATCGCATTGGTTAACGATGATTTACCGACGCCGGACTGTCCCGCCAAAATACTGACCTGATCTTTTAAGGCCCGCTTTAACTCATCCAGTCCCGATGCCGCTGTGGCGCTGACCCGGTACAGTGCGTAACCCAGATGGGTATAGTCCAGCAGTTCTTGTTCAATACCGGCCGATTGCAACAGATCGGTTTTATTCAGCACTAACGCCGCATCTATATTGCGATTCTCACAAATAGCCAGGTACTGGTCTATCAGTAAAAAATCGCAATAAGGTTCGACAGCAAAGACGACAAAGACGGTGTCGATATTGGCTGCAACCGGACGCGTTTTGCCGTTTCTGGATGGACGCATCAATAACGAACGCCGGGGCAGGATTTCCTCTATGCGTCCTTGATCGGGCGAAGATTGCGTCCATAAGACCCTATCGCCCACTGCGACGGTTTCAAGCCGTCGCAGTGTTTGGCAAAGCACAATCTTTCCGTCATGTTCAACCGCAATGCCCTGACCTAAATGGGAGATGACCAGTCCTTCAATTAAATCAGCCATCACGCAGGGCGTATTTGGGATTCTAAATTGGCAATACGAATAGCCGCAGGCGGATGGCTATAATGGAAAGCCGAATACAAAGGATCGGGCGTTAAGGTGCTGGCGTTTTCTTCAAACAGTTTGACCAGGGCGCTGATCAACTTTTCGGCTTTTGCATTAGTTGAGGCAAAATTATCGGCTTCAAATTCAAATTTGCGCTGAAAGTAGGCGATGATCGGCTGGATGAAAAACGTAAATGACGATGATACCAGCATGAACAGCAACAGGGCGGCGGCATGCGAGGGCTGCTCTACGCCCAGTCCGTTATAGAACCATTGCTGATCGATCAGCCAGCCTAAAACCGCAAAACTGACCAGGGTCATAACGGCATTGGCGATCAGCATTTTAATAGTGTGCTTGCACTTGAAATGTCCCAGTTCGTGAGCCAGGATCGCTTCCAGTTCTTCATCGTCCAAGGAATTGACTAAGGTGTCGAAAAACACAATGCGCTTGTTGTTGCCAAGGCCGGTAAAGTAGGCATTGCCGTGGCCTGAGCGCTTGGAACCGTCCATGATAAATATGCCTTGGCTGCTAAAGCCGCAACGGGCAAGCAAGCCTTGAATCCGGTCTTTTAACGAACCTTCTTCCATCGGAGTGAATTTATTGAATAACGGCGCAATCACGGTCGGGTAAAGCCAGCTCATCAGCAGCGAAAAGCTGATCAGTATGCCCCAAGCCCATAACCACCACAGTGAACCTATACTATCCATAACCCACAGGATTAAAGCCAGCAAAGGCATGCCGATAGCGGCGACTAAAACCAGCTGCAGCAGTTGATCCTTGATGAATTGTTGCGGGGTGCTTTTGTTGAAACCGTACTTTTCTTCAATCACAAACGTTTGGTAGACGCTGGTCGGAATCTCTACCGCAGTCATGACCAGAAAAACACTGGCTAATGCCGCCAAACCCGCTATCAAAGGAGACTGCACAGTGGTCGCCCAAAATTCGAAAGCCCAATTAATGCCGCCGCCGATGGTTAATATTAACAGCAGCACCACACCGATTATGCTGTCTATATTGCCCAGGCTGCTTTTTTCCAGCGTGTAGTCGGCGGCTTTTTGGTGAGCTTCCAGCGAGACGGTGTTTTTAAAGGCTTCAGGCACAGCGGAGCGGTGCTTGGCAACGTAATCGGCGTGTCGTTTAGCCAGCCAAAACTGGACTGAAAAAGAGAGGGTTAGTGCGATTAAAAAGATGATGGTAAAGCTGTTCATAAGCGCGATTCTTCAAAGTTTAAGAGTTAGACGTACACATTAGCCAATGCTACACTAACCGCCACCTTCAATACAATGGAATCAATAAATGGCGCAGGACCCATCGCATCTTATCTGGGTAGACCTTGAAATGACCGGGCTCGATCCGGACAACGATTTGATCATTGAGATTGCTACGATTGTCACCGACGAAAATTTGAATATTCTGGCCCAAGGTCCGGTGCTGGCCGTGCATCAGTCCGATGCGGCATTGGCGGCAATGGACGAATGGAATCAGCATCACCACGGACAATCCGGCTTAATTAAGCGCGTCAAGGCCTCTACTGTCGATGATGCTGAAGCTGAACGGCAAACGCTTGAATTTTTAAGGCAATGGGTGCCGGAAAATACCTCGCCGATCTGCGGAAACAGCATCGGTCAGGATAGACGCTTTTTGTATCGCTACATGCCTAAACTGGAAGCGTATTTTCATTATCGTAATATCGATGTTTCAACGCTGAAAGAGCTTGCCGCCAGATGGGCTCCCCATGTCAAAGACGGCTTTAAAAAACAGTCCTCGCATCAGGCCTTGGATGATATTATCGAATCTATCGAAGAGCTGCGTTATTACCGCGAGCACTTCATTAAGTTCTAGTCTATGAATCAAATTCTTGCAGTTGCACTGGGCGGGTCGTTTGGCGCAGTGATTCGGTTCCTGGTTTCATCGGGTATTTACCAGTGGCTGGGGCGCGGGTTTCCTTATGGAACCTTAGTTGTCAACATTATCGGTTCGTTTATGCTCGGCTTGCTGACCGAATCGCTGATACTGCAACGCATCACCATCACATTCGAATACAGAGCGGCCATTTTGATCGGCTTTATCGGTGCGTTTACAACCTTCTCCACGTTTTCTCTGGAAACTTTTTATCTGATAGAGCAGGGTAATTTAACCAAGGCGGCATTGAATATATTCACCAGTATCACCGCTTGTTTATTGGCTATCTGGCTCGGTTTGCTGTGCGGCAGAGGCTTGTTTTATTATTCGGACGGTGTGATTCAATGGTCGGGCGGCATCGTCCCTTATGCGTTAATGACAATTAACGCGATATTCGCTTTTTTGATCAGTATGTTAGCGGCTATTTTGTTGCAGAAAGTGGCGATATCCGTGGAATATCGTGTCGTATTGACGGTGATTTTAGTCGGTGTTTTTTTAACCTTGTCGGGCTTATATTTGCTGCTGTATTTGGTAGAGCAGGGTTATTCATTCGACACACACTTGAATTTAATGCTGAGTACATTTGTCGGCAATAGTCTGGTTTGTATTTTAGTGATTTGGATGGGCTTACTGGTGGGCAGGCAGATTTGAGAGACGAAAGACAAAAGGCAAAGGGCTAAAGGCACATGCTTTTTTCGCCCTTTGCCTTTTGTCTTTCGTCTCATATATTTTAATTTTAAGGTAATAATTTAATCATGTTAGATCCCCGCTTATTCAGAACCGAGCTTGATTTTGTTAAGGAACAACTCAACAGACGTTCATTCGATTTTAACCCTGAGTATTACTCCGAGTTGGAATCCCGGCGCAAAGATATTCAGGTTAAAACCCAGGAATTGCAGAACGAACGCAACAGCAGCTCAAAAGCCATCGGCATCGCCAAATCCAAAGGTGAAGACGTGCAGCCGTTGTTGGATCAGGTTCAGCATTTGGGCGACGAACTGAAAGCCGCGGAAACCGAATTGTCCGACATTCAGGCCAAGATGACCGCCTTGATGGAAGGCATCCCCAACCTGCTTGATGAGAGCGTGCCGAGTGGCAAGAGCGAAGACGACAATCTCGAAATCAGCCGCTGGGGCGACATTCCGAGCTTCGATTTCGAGCCTAAAGACCATGTTGATTTAGGCGCAAAGATAGGCATGGATTTTGAGCTGGGCGCCAAAATCGCCAGCGCAAGATTTGTGGTATTGAACGGTCCGCTGGCGCGCTTGCAAAGAGCCATTATCCAGCTGATGCTCGATACGCATACCACCGAGCACGGCTACAACGAAACTTATGTGCCTTTTTTAGTTAATGCCGACAGCTTGCGCGGCACCGGCCAATTGCCCAAGTTTGAAGCCGACCTGTTCAAGGCCAGTGATGATCCTGCCTTATACCTGATTCCGACCGCCGAAGTGCCGGTCACCAACATCGTCAGGGACGTGATTATCGACGCCAAAGACCTGCCGCTTAAATTCGTCTGCCACAGCCCCTGTTTCCGTAGCGAGGCCGGTGCATACGGTCGCGATGTAAGAGGCATGATCCGTCAGCATCAATTCGAAAAAGTCGAGATCGTACAAATAGTAAAGCCGGAAGATTCAGCCCAAGCGCATGAGGATTTAACCAATCACGCAGAAGCTATCCTGAAAAAACTCAACCTGCCTTACCGCAGGATGTTGTTATGCGCAGGGGATACCGGCTTTTCATCGACCAAAACCTACGATCTGGAAGTCTGGCTGCCGGGGCAAGACACCTATCGGGAAATATCATCGTGCAGTAACTTCAAAGACTTTCAGGCGCGCCGCCTGCAAGCGCGCTGGCGCAACCCGGAAACCGGCAAACCCGAGTTGGTACATACCCTGAACGGCTCCGGTCTGGCCGCAGGCAGAACCCTGATTGCGGTGATGGAAAATTATCAGGATGCAGAAGGGCGTATTCGCATTCCTGACGCATTGCGAGCTTATATGGACGGTTTGGAAGTTATTGGGTAGTAGGATAATGGGTCTGCCGTGTGCGATAGGGAACGGTTCAAGTTCCGCCAAAGGCACGCTCAGCGCGCCTTTGGCGGAAGATCTATAAGAAGTCTGCTTAAGAGAGTGTTCTGTTTTACTGGACCATTACATCTATTGGCGGTGCGTGGTCACTGGTTCAGTTGCAAGGGATTACGACTAACTTAATAGTCCCGAATCAACCCAATCAACTTGTTTTTCTACAATCGTGTTTAACTCCAACAGCCCAAGCGAAGAGGTCATATTCAATTCTGATTCGATCTCCTTCAATCGCTCTAGCTGCGCTAATAAATCAAACAAATCCGTTTGATTGATATTCTTGATTTTCTTAGATGTCTTGATTTTCTTCATATTTAGATCAAGGCCAGCTGGTAAGCCGCTATCGCTTAATTCTGGATGCACTAAACCATAATTGATCTTGATTAGCAAGATGCTTCAGCTAGCACCGTCATACTGGCAGGGATGCCAGTATCCAGAGCCAGGGATGGTAACTTTCCGATACCGCTGTGGCCTGATTTAGGCTTGATGCCAAGCCATAGTCTCACATCCATGTGACT
>NZ_JAUXVR010000018.1 GCF_030680395.1 Methylobacter sp.
AGTCACATGGATGTGAGACTATGGCTTGGCATCAAGCCTAAATCAGGCCACAGCGGTATCGGAAAGTTACCATCCCTGGCTCTGGATACTGGCATCCCTGCCAGTATGACGGTGCTAGCTGAAGCATCTTGCTAATCAAGACAAGTTTAAAACAAGTGCTATTATTAGCGGCTCACCAGTCTCAACTGCCAAGCAATGCCAGCATTTCGTCCCTGCTGATGACCTCTTTTTCTTGTAAATAGTTGGCCAGTTTTTCCAGTCCCGCCCTGTTTGCAGTGATGACTTCACGCGCACGTGTTTCGGCGTCTTCAACCAGCGCCATGACTTCAGTATCAATAAGGCGGGCTGTCTCATCGGAGTAATTGCGATATTCCGAGACATCTGTTTCCAAAAACTGGAGTTGCTGGCGCTTGCCATAAGTCAATGATCCCATTTTTTTGCTCATGCCCAGATTACAAACCATGCTGCGGGCAATCTCGCTGACTTTTTCCAGATCATTATGAGCACCGGTTGATATGTTTCCAAAAACAATCGACTCAGCCATGCGTCCGCCCAGCAATATGGCCATTTGATCTTTAAGTTCATCTTCTGTCGACAAGAACTTTTCCTCAACCGGCAATTGCAAGGTAAAGCCCAATGCAGACGTGCCGCGGGAAATGATGGATATTTTATGCACCGGCTGGCCGGTCGGCACATGCTCGGCGACCATCGCGTGCCCTGCCTCATGGAAAGCTACCCTGCGCTTTTCTTCCGGGTTTAAAACCCGGTTCTTCTTTTCCGGCCCGGCCAATATCCGGTCGATAGCCGCCTCAAAGTCTTCTCTTTCGACTTTATCATGACCGACTCGCGTCGCCATAATCGCCGCTTCATTGGCTATGTTGGCAAGGTCTGCACCCACCAGGCCCGGCGTACGTTTGGCAATGATTGACAGATCGATGTCGTCAGCCAGCGTCAGCCCTTTGGTATGCAATTTAAGAATCTCGATACGGTCGCGCAAATCCGGCTTATCAACGATAATCTGACGATCGAAACGTCCGGAGCGCAACAGTGCTTTATCAAGTACTTCAGGGCGATTGGTTGCCGCCATCACGACTACGCCGACTGAGGTATCGAAACCGTCCATTTCGGTCAGCAGTTGGTTCAAGGTTTGTTCGCGCTCATCATGGCCGCCGATCATTACCGGGCCGCCCCGTGAGCGGCCGATGGCGTCTAGTTCATCAATAAATATGATACAGGGCGCTTTATTCCGCGCCTGTACAAAAAGTTCGCGTACTCTGGCTGCGCCGACACCGACAAACAGTTCGATAAATTCGGAGCCGCTGATATTAAAGAACGGCACCTGCGCTTCCCCGGACACGGCACGCGCCAGCAGGGTTTTTCCGGTTCCAGGCGACCCTACCAGCAACACGCCTTTGGGCATACGTCCGCCTAATCTTTGGATTTTATCCGGCGATCTTAAAAAATCGATGGACTCTTGAAGTTCCTGTTTGGCGCTATCGACACCGGCCACATCATTAAAGGTAATCTTGGCTTGAGTGTCCTGATGTATATGGATTTTATCGCCCAAGTTAAGAAAAGATTGCGGCCCGCTAGCCGCAGCCCGGCGCATAACCCATGACCAGATAAACACCAGGAATAACATCGGGATAATCCAGTTGAAAAAAAAGTTGGTTAGCCAATTCTCGCTGCTTCTGACTACATAATCGACATTGTTCTGCTCCAGCATTTGCGCAAGATCGTTTTGCCACAGCGGAATTGTCATGAAATCCTTTTCAGGTTTTTGCGGGTCATCAGACTTGATGACGCCGGTAATATACCGCTCTGTTACCACCGCCTTGTCGATTTTTGCCTCTTTGACCAGCTTAATGAATTGGCTGAAAGGAATTTCGTCACGTTGCACTTCCTGAATACTATTAAAAAAAGTCAGCAACAGGATGAATGCCAGCACATAGAGAAATAGCTTCCTTTGTTTGGAACCGGCGCTATTTTGATCTGTCGGTTTATTGAGTTCTTTCTTCGGTTCCTGTTTGGATAAATAATTTAAACCATTCATCAGTAAATTCTTCAGGTAGGTGAAAAAATTACCCAACAACGTGAGCGCCGTTTTAACAATATCGTTCTTTGAATCAACCATTTTGGTAAGACCTGGCTATGATTCTCCGATTCTGAAAATGATCTATCGACTCATCAAGCATTGAAACAATCTCTTCACAGCCGATAATATTTTTATTATTACCAAGAATATAATTAGCCAGTCGGGTGATTGCCGCCCAGTTGGCATCGTTATTTACAAAGTCAAATGCAACGCTAAACAACTCATCCAATTTTTGATCTCTTTGTTGCTTATCGGCAGAGAAACTTTGTAAATATTCATTAGCCAAAGCAAGATCGGAACTGCCGCCATAGTTCTTTAATGCTTTCAGGTTGACTAATTGATGATTAAATAGCTCATCATCAGTTTCAGCGACATGCTTGGCTTCAGCCAGCGGCCCGATCAGCAGATTAATAATATCCGCCTCAAAAGCCATCATATAATCATTTATTAATTGCACCATTGCGTCATTGTGTCTGGTTAATTCACGCACCAAGCTATCAATAGAAGGTGGCAACGATTCGATTAACCGCCCGCCTTCCACTCGTGCAATACAATCGTCATGAGTGGTTTGATAATTCATGGCATCCGCTTCTGTCACACCTCCCATATCTTTAAAAATAATTTTAAAGAAAATCGGGGGCAATTGTCTGGCTTTGTTGTTTAAATGAATACCCGCCGCATGTCCCGCTTCATGAAAAGCGACACGCTGTTTATGCTCTATTAATTTATCCTGACTGAGAGCCTCAATTATTTTGTTTCGTTTCATATTCAACACCATAGCTTTACGTCAACAAACATTGTGATTCATAAAATTATTCAACATCCTGAAACCAATAGAAATATTGATTTTTAATTTCCGACTCGGCGTCCAGCCAGTCTTCCCTTTCATGGCCGCCAACAAATCCCCTTTTTTCGGCTTTGCAATAGGCCCGTTCTGCAATCATTTTTTGAAGTTTCTCGTTATCAACAACCTCCTTACTTGATTGTTTCATTGCGTTGAAATCGGCCACAATCTCACCCCCTGCGCATTCCGATATACATTTTTCGTTTTTTATTCTATGTATAAAAAGATAGAGGAACAATTCGTATAACTACCTAGCAAGTCTAACACTAAAAATGAGCCGATACGCCTCGTATAAATGCTTATCTTTACAGACATTCAGATGCCCGTGGCCTGCTAAGCCCTACTCGCTTATCAATTTCCGAAAAATGCTTGACCAGGGTAATACCGGGGAGCTGTATAAATAACCTTGCCCTTCATCGCAACCTAAATCGATCAAGCGCTTTTGCTGGGCTTTCGACTCGATCCCCATAGCAATGATTTGTAGATGCAACCCATGACCCAACGCTATCACCGCGCGGGTAATGTCTTCGTCATTGGCGTTATTCAACACATCAACTACAAACGAGCTATTAATTTTCAATTTTTTTACAGGGATGCGTTTTAAATTATTAAACGAAAAACAACCCACACCAAAATCATCAATAGTCAGGTCTATTCCTAATGCCACCAACTGATTGAGCGCCTTTATAGTTTGCTCGGAATTACTCATAAAACCGTTACCGGAAAGTTCCAGTTCAAGATAAGACGGATCAAGTCCGGTCAAACGCAATATGCGCTCAACCGTAGCAACGAAATCGGAACGTAAAAATTGAATCGCAGAAACATTAACCACCATTTTGTTGACCTGCAAATCCTCATTCAACCATCGCATCATCTGCGTACATGCGTTTTGCAATACCCATTCCCCGAGCGCCACGATAAACCCGCTTTCCTCCGCTATGGCTATAAATTGCTTGGGTGACATCAATCCCAGCGTTGGGTGCATCCAACGCACCAATGACTCGACGCCTATCAGTTTTCCGGTTTTAAGACACACCTGCGGCTGGTAATACAAAATCAACTCATGCCGCTCTATGGACTGTCGCAACGCGCATTCCATCGACATTTTCTCAAAAGCTTCGGTGGTTAATTCCAGACTATAATATTGAAAGTTATTCCGCCCTTCTTTCTTGGCCCGGTACATCGCCGCATCGGCATTCTTAATTAATGTATCGGTATCCTGTCCATCCTGTGGAAACAGGCTTATGCCCACACTGATCGATATTTTCAACCGGTATCCTTTAATATAAACGGGGGCGTTAAAGGTTTCGATCAGCTTTCGTGCAAGCTTGGCAGGGTTTTTAGCGTCGGGAATATTTTCCATAAACACCACAAACTCGTCACCGGCATAGCGCGAAACAGTGTCTTCTTTCCTGACCAGGTTTTTTATGCGTTTTGCCACCTCTCTTAATAATCCGTCGCCGACCGCATGACCGTAAGTATCGTTAATACCCTTAAAGCGATCAAGATCGAGAAATAATACGGCGGCTTGCGAACCTTCGCGCATTGCATTTTGCAATGAATGATCGATACGATCCTTCAATAACAATCGGTTCGGCAGTTTGGTCAACGGGTCATGGTAGGCCAAAAACCCCAGATGATCCTGGGCTTTCTTAAAATGCGTGATATCCATAAACACATGAACATAATGGGCTACCTCTCCGCTTGAATCCTTTACCTCGCTAACGGTGGTCCATGAAGGAAAATCCATACAGCTTTTATGACGACGCCATACTTCACCCTGCCAGCTATTTACAGCTCCCGTAAGATTGTCTAATTCGTCATCAATTTTTATGCTGTTTTTCTTCGAGTGTAAAAAACAAGCGCTCTTTCCGTAAACGTCCTGCTGGGTAAAGCCGGTTATTGTTGTAAACGCTTCATTGACCGAAATTATTTTTTTATCTTTATCGGTAACGAATATGCCCTCGCCGATATTATTAAAAATCACCGATGCCATACTCAGCTTGCCTTCGGACTGCTTTTGCCGGGTAATGTCGGTCAATGTCATTAATACCTGATGAGGTTGACGCTCACCCGTCCTGAATTCGGGCACTGAATTAACGACCACCCACAGATAGCTTTGCCGTTCAGGATTAAACAGCCCCATAACCACACCTTCCACAGGCTTTCCAGTACGCAAAGCCAACATTGAAGGCTGTTGTTCTTCGGGAAAAATAGAGCCGTCTTCCTTGATGACTTTAACGCAAGAATCAACAAACTTACGCCCTATAATGACATCGCGAGGAAGGCCGAGAAGTTGCTCGGCGGCCTTATTGACAGCCATCACAATACCCGTCGTGTCCAGATAAATCACGCTCTGGTCAATGTTTTCAAATAAACTGCGATATTTGGCCTCGCTAATCCGTAAAGTATCGATAGCCAAACTGCGATTCGTTAATTGCGGCATCATAAAAAAAAACGAAGTAAATCCGCCGAGGTCTTCCTTAAGTTTTTCGAACATTGCATTTCTACCCCTTGGATAACAAAAATATCCGGCATTTGATTAGGTAATCTCTAAAAATTAAGTAATCTTTTAAGAAGTACTCAGAGTAGCTTGCAATAAAAAATATACCGTAGGGCAGCTCCCACGCAGAGGCTTTGTTAAAGAAAAAAAGCTACCCCGGTAAAAGTACCCGAAAACAGACAGTGATTTTGCATAAAGACTACAGCCACCCTGAGCCGCTAGTTGCTCGGACTTACTTTTTTGCACAAACAATCTACTTCGCAACCTTACTTTCGCTTCAACGAAAAAATTTGGGTTTCTTATTTTCTGCGTGCGCATTTTTCTTTGGCTTGGTTTTCATTTCTTTGTAATATTCAACGTCATCATTCATAAATTGCTTTTCCTTTAGCTCAATATCAATCCCGGAAATTTTATATTGCCAGTTTGTAATCAATTGTTGGATATCATCTTCTAAATTAATCGTTGCCATATCACTCTCCGGATTTTCCAGCATTGGTTTTATGAAAATTGACTGTCGGTAGATAGGCGTCTACAGACCACCCCATCAATTTACGGCTAAATCTTATAGCAAAGAAAATAACTGCAAAACTCGTACGTCTACCTAAGTAGTTTTGCTTATGTATTTTCACTAGCTAATACCGTACATTATTGATAGGCTTTAAAATAATGACTTGCCAGCATCCATATGATTTATCAAGCAGTTGCTTTAGTTACCATACCTGCTAAATATCTACAGGTTTTAATGTTTTTTATAAACAATTTTGATTGATGAAAGTGTTATCAAGCTAGCTTACAAATTGGAGTTTTTGTCTAAATTGTAAGAGTAGACTCACAAAATAAAAGACTAATCCTATAAAACCTGACATATTACTGAAAAACTTAACAAAAATAAGATACCGATTCTAGAGGGGAACGACGTATTTATTCCCGGGCATCATCTTATTTAGCTAACCTGCAAAAACGGATACTGATTCATGAGTAAGCTACCTAATAAGCACCTGAATGCTGAAAGTCTTGACAATAAAGCAGAGGCTCTACTGAATAAACATCGTGAAGCTATTCGACAACAGGCAGAAATCATGCTTCATCATTCGGGTGCCGATATTGCCCGAATGTCTACTGACGACATTCAAAAACTGCTGTTTGAGTTCCAGGTTCATCAAATAGAACTAACAATGCAGAACGAGGAGTTAAACAGGGCGCATCAGGAATTGACTTTATCCCGCGATACCTACGCGCAACTTTATGATTCATCGCCTGTAGGGTATCTGACATTAAATGAAACAGGGATCATTCAGAAAGCCAATATTGCGGCCGCAGTCCTGCTGGGTTGTGCGAAAGACGATCTTATCGACAAGCGATTTGGAAAATTTATTCACTCTTCGGATCAGGATAATTATTACTTGTTTATCCATCGTGTCTTAGCCCAAAAAGCCGGCGAAGCCCTTAACGCGCCCACTCATCCAGAATGCAAGTACTTTCAGCTTTGCACAAACACGGTGCAACCAAGCGATAAAAACAAAATATTAACTTATATCGAATGCTACGCAAGAGTCGTTTACAACGATAAAAACGCATTGAAAATATGCCTGACCATTAATAACATAACCGAGCGTAAGCAAGCGCAAGAGACCATCGCCTATCTTAATGAAAAACTGGAAGAGAAAGTCCGCAGACAGACCAGCGAACTGATTGTAAGTAATCTGAGTTTAATGAAAAAAGTTGAAGAGCTCCGCCGCTCCAAGCACCAACTGCTGGAACGGGAAGCTAAACTCAACTCCATTTTTAATGCCTCAGTAGAAGGCATTATTACTATTGATACATCCGGCATTATCGTATCCGCGAACGCCGCAGTAGAAACTATTTTCGGCTATAAACCGGAAGATCTGGTTGGTTGCAGTATTAACAAACTCATCCCGTCATCGCCAAAAGACACAGGTGATTGCGACTTACCTTATGCCGAAAAAATGATCGGTCAAATTCAGGAAATTGAAGGCCTTCACAAAAATGGTTTTGCGGTGCCTCTGGACCTGTCCATAGCGGAGTTTTCAGTCGATAATGCACCCTATTTTACCCATATTGTGCGCGATGTGAGTTTGCGTAAACGCCGGGAACGGCAAGACAAGGAACATCTGGACGAACTCGCCCACGTCACCCGCCTTGGACTGATGGGGGAGATGGCTTCCGGCATTGCCCATGAAGTCAACCAGCCCCTGTCTGCGATTTCCAGCTATACGCAAGTCAGCATAAACCTTATTGAGAGTGAAAATCCCGACTTGGTAAAACTCACCGAGATTTTATACAAGACCCAGCAGCAGGCTTTACGGGCGGGGCGGATCGTTCATCGCATGAGGGAGTTCGTCAAATCCCATGCCAAACATCGTTCAACCGCCGACATTAATACCTTGATTCATGAAGCTGTCGGCCTGTGTATTCCCGACTTTAGACAAAACTGCATAAAGCTGACCTTTGAACTGGAAAATAATCTGCCGCCTCTCTATGTCGATCATGTACAAATTGAACAGGTCATCATAAATCTGCTCCGAAACAGTGTTGACGCCTTAAAAATACTCCCCCCAAAACAACCACGCCACATAGCTATCCACAGCCGATTGACAATGGATAACAGCATTCAGGTCAGAGTGAAAGACAACGGACCGGGATTGGATGCAGAGCAACAACAAAAAATACTGACACCTTTTTATACCACCAAAGCGGACGGCATGGGCATGGGACTATCCATCAGTCGTTCGCTTATCGAAGCCCATGACGGAACATTGCATTTCAATAGCCAACTTGGAAAAGGCACCACTTTTTATTTCATTCTACCCATACGGAGAAAATCTGATGAGCATTGATAACTCAACACCTATCGTTTATTTAGTTGACGATGAATTCGCGATACGTGACTCACTTACTCTCTTGATTGAATCAACAGGACAGGCAGTCAAGAGTTTTGATTCCGCCGAAGCATTTTTGAATCACTATGTTCCTGATCAGCCCGGATGCCTGTTGCTGGATGTTAGAATGCCTATAATGACCGGTCACGAACTTCAGAGCGAATTATTGAACAGAGGAATAAATATTCCTATCATATTTATCAGCGGTCATGCCGATATTGCCGACTCGGCAAAAGCCTTCAGATCCGGCGCTGTCGATTTTCTGGAAAAACCGTTTAATAACGATGTATTGCTGGAACGAATCAATGAAGCGATTAAAAAGGACATTGCGTTCAGGGAAGAATTTGTCAAAAAACGCCTTATCCAAGACCGCATCGATCATTTAACAACAAGGGAAAAAGAAGTGCTGGGACTGATCGTCAAAAGTCACTCCAATAAGGAATCGGCAAAAATACTCAATATCAGCAATCGCACCGTAGATGTACACCGGGCAAGCATTATGGAAAAGATGCAGGCTGAAAATGTCGCCGAGCTGATAACGATGGTTATGTATTGCGAAGCGCCGGGCAGCATTTCCCTGGAAAAACGGGTTCATTGATGATCTTGTTGCTTCGATCGAAAGTTTTGCATTATTCACGGTTATCGATCAGGTATCCGGACTAATTCGTTCCAGACTTGTCGAAGGTAAGCGCTGAGGCGGCATTTCATGCAACCACTAAAATCGCTCATGCTTCGACAAGACTTTTATGAGCAAGGCCCGAAGGCCTGTCATGAGCTTGTCGAATGGGGCTCAGTACCGACGATTCATGCCCTTATATCGTTTGATCAGTAAAAGTCCGCACCCTAGCAACGACAACAGCATGATGGCGGAACCCATCGCAAAGACCGCTTTTGCCAGAAAATGGTCGTATTGCAAAAGACCGGACTCGGTCAGAAGATTATATCAATCATGAAAACCATAGGGCGCCGAATGACCGAAATTACCGCCCAATAGCGGCAACTGCCCTGCTCGCGCATCGTTCATATACGGTGCAATATCCAGAAAATTTTCACCGACCCACCATAACGCGACCGATGCGCCGAAAGGGTCGCGCGTTTTAAGCAATAACGCGCCCGTGCAGATTGACGGCATTAACAGCTGTCCCAGCGTTCCGCCCAGTGAAGTGATAAATGCGCCGAACGGCCTGAAAATAATATGTCCCGCCTCATGAAAAGGCAGATTAACCTGATGTAAAAAAGAGTTTGCAACCGCATTGCTCTCGATAGATGCACCGATAAGCTGCCAGCTCCAAAGTATGAGGCCCGCAAAAATAACCAACCTGCCTGGAAAATACCCCACTGTGGTTTGTTGCGTATCCTGAAACAGAACCTGTGTCAGCGGATTGGCTTCATCTTCTTCATCTAACCTCACAATGGCCGACTGAACATCCTGCCGATCCATCGGCTCAGGATGGTATTTTAGATATTTCTCAAATACGATACCGCAATGAGGACAAATTTCACTTTGCACATGCAGCTCGTGTCGGCACTTGGGGCAATTCATGGATTCTTTAACCGGTTACGTTTAAGCTCGATCGGCTTAACTTTAACCTGTTTCATCGGTCCTTGAAACCAAGAAAAAGCTTACCGGCAATACGATTGGACGCAAAGTATCAGAGCCCGTGGTATATTTCATCGGCGATTCGTTCTGTCTGGATTTTTGATCGCTCACGCCTTATTTTTAGGAGATAACATGGCAAAACCCGTCACCCCTTTGTTGGCAGCCGATATTTTAATCGAATTGATAGACCAACCCGAGCGGCCGTTTGTGCTGATTGAACGCGCCTATCCGCCATACGGCTGGGCAATACCGGGCGGTTTTGTCGATGTCGGCGAAACCGTAGAACATGCCGCGATTCGCGAGGCCAAGGAAGAAACCTGCATGGATATTACTTTGACGGCTTTACTGGGCATCTACTCCAATCCCGCACGCGATTCCCGCAACCATACCGTCACTGCCGTCTATATTGCCGAAGCTACCGGAATGCCCCGAGCCGCCGATGATGCAAAAAATTTCGGCATTTTTACGTTCGATAATCTTCCCGCGGTGCTGGCATTCGACCATGCCCAGGTTGTTGAAGATTACCGGAATTACCGCATGACCGGTAAAGTTACGCCGTTGCGGATGTGATCAATTTACGTAACCAAGTTCTTACTTAGGGAGCAGGAAATTACAAATGCCCCCCTTTAGCATCACCGTAGGAGCGGCTTTAGCCGCGATGCGATGTATTAGAGTTTCGCGGCTAAAGCCGCTCCTACCCTTTTTGTTCCGGCTGGTCCGGCTCATGATAAACGGTATTTTGGTCATTGCCGCCTCCCTTATTCATCATCTACAACCGGCGGGCAACTGCAAAACACATGCCGGTCTCCATACACATTATCGATACGCCCGACCGGCGGCCAGTATTTATCGTCATGCTGGTCGCTGTTCGGAAAAAAAGCCTGTTGTTTGGTGTACAGCAGATTCCATTCCTCCAGCAACAAGCGATGGGTGTGCGGCGCATTATGCAGCAGGTTGTTTTCGGCATCTGCTTCGCCGGTTTCGATGGCTTTAATTTCTTCGCGGATGGCGATTAGTGCGGCGCAGAACCGGTCAATCTCGGCTTTATCTTCGCTTTCGGTCGGTTCTATCATCAAGGTATCGGCGACCGGAAACGACACGGTTGGGGCATGAAAGCCGTAATCGATCAGACGCTTGGCGATGTCTTCCACGGTGACGTTACAGGTCTTTTTAAATTCATGGCAATCGATAATGCATTCATGCGCCACCCAGCCGTTTTTGCCGGTATATAAAATCGGGTAATACGGCGACAGCCGTTTGGCGATGTAATTGGCGTTCAGGATCGCAGTTAGGGTCGCGCGTTTCAACCCGGCAGCGCCCATCATCGCGATATACGCCCAGGAAATGGTGTAAATACTGGCCGAGCCCCAAGGTGCGGCGGATACCGTGCCGATGGTGCCGTGTTCGCCTTTGGCCGGATTGACGCCTTCAACAACCGGATGATCGGGCAGAAAAGGAGCCAGATGCGCGCCCACGCCTATCGGGCCGACGCCGGGACCGCCGCCGCCATGCGGAATGCAGAAGGTTTTGTGAAGATTAAGGTGGGCGACATCGGCGCCGATTTTGCCGGGACGGCTCAAGCCTACCAGCGCATTAAAGTTGGCTCCATCCAGATAAACCTGCCCGCCGTACTGGTGAATCAGGTCGCATATTTCCCGAAACGCTTGTTCAAAAACGCCGTGCGTGGACGGATAGGTGATCATTAACGCGGCCAGCGTGTCTTGATATTCGACTACTTTGGAGCGCAAATCATCCAGACTGACGTTACCGTTTTCATCGCAAGCGACTACTGCGACTTTAAGCCCCGCCATCGTGGCGCTGGCCGGATTGGTGCCATGCGCGGAAGCGGGTATCAGGCAAATATTACGCTGCGCATGGCCCCTGACTTCATGGTATTTGCGGATGACTAAAAGCCCGGTATATTCGCCTTGCGAACCGGCGTTGGGTTGCAAGGAAAAAGCGTCAAAGCCGGTCAGGTCGCATAACATATCTTCCAGCTCGGCAAACATCTGCTGATAGCCGTGGGTTTGGTACAGCGGTGCGAACGGGTGCAGTGCGTTAAATTCATAATAGGAAATGGTCTGCATTTCGGTCGCGGCATTCAGCTTCATGGTGCAGGAACCTAACGGGATCATCGACCGATCCAGCGCTATATCTTTTCTAGCCAAGCGGCGCATATAGCGCATCATTTCGGTTTCGGAATGATAGCGGTCGAACACCGGATGTTGCAGGATTGGGTCGCTCCGCAATAAGGCTTCCGGAATACATTCGCCTACTGCGGCATCCAGACCATTAATATCGGGAAGATCGGCAGTAGCGGATGCAAAAATCTGCCAGACATCCCTTAAGTTTTCCCGCGTTGTAGTTTCGTCCAACGAGATGCCGATATGATCCGCATCGATAACACGCAGGTTGATAGTGGCTTCCGTGGCCTGGGCAGCGATGCGTTTTGCCCGGTTCGGAGTACTGATAATTAAGGTATCGAAATAACACTCGCTCAGCACTTGATGACCGAGCTGGGTAATTCCGGCGGCCAGGATTTGCGTGTAACGATGCACCCGGCCTGCAATCAGACGCAAGCCTTCCGCGCCGTGATAAACCGCATAAAATCCGGCGATCACCGCAAGCAGCACTTGGGATGTGCAGATGTTGCTGGTGGCCTTGTCCCGGCGGATATGTTGCTCGCGGGTTTGCAGCGCCATGCGCAACGCAATCTGTCCGTGGCTGTCTTTGGACACCCCGATTATGCGGCCGGGAACCGAGCGTTTGTATTCGTCCTTGGTCGCAAAATAGGCGGCATGAGGGCCGCCGTAACCCATCGGTACGCCAAATCGCTGGGAGTTGCCGACCACGATATCGACGCCGAATTCGGCAGGCGCTTTAAGCAACACCAGCGCCAACAAATCCGCCGCGACCGTGACCAACGCCGATTTGGCCTGGGCGATGGCGGTGACTGCGGTCAGGTCTTTTATTTCGCCTTTGCCGCCGGGATATTGCACCAGCAATGCAAAAAAATCGTATTGCTCCAGGTTTTGATAGGGATCGGCGACGATGACCTCATAACCCAGAGAGTGCGCCCGGGTCTTGATCACGGCTATGGTCTGCGGATGGCAGTCCTGATCCACGACTATGCTGTTGGCGGCGCTTTTGGACAAGCGCCGCGACATAGTCATGGCTTCTGCCGCCGCCGTGGCTTCATCGAGCAGCGAGGCGTTGGCAAGCTCCATGCCGGTTAAATCGATAATAACTTGCTGAAAAGTCAGCAACGCTTCCAGCCGTCCTTGGCTGACTTCGGCCTGATAAGGCGTGTAAGCCGTATACCAGCCGGGGTTTTCAAGTACATTGCGTTTAATCACCGCAGGCATGATGGTGTCGTAATAGCCCATGCCGATCATCGAGGTGAACACCTTATTGCGTTCGCGCATTTTACGCAGATGCTTGATCACCGCGCGTTCGCTGATCGTTTCGGTCAGCTTTAACGGTTCATGATTCAGGATATTGGCCGGAATAGCCAGATCGATAATGTCTTCCAGCTCATTTACACCCAGCTCTGTCAGCATGTCTTTGATTTGCTGCGGGTTGGGACCGATGTGGCGGTTGATGAAATTACCGCGCATTTCCAATTGAGCCAAGCCAGGGCGAGATGAGGTCATGATTTTACCGATGGTAGCGATGAGGGACAAAAGGCAATGGGGTCATGGTAACAGTAATCCGGTGATCACGAACCATGGTGTACAGCGGATTGTCCAGGTCAACGGTATAAGGGTCCAGCAACGCCATAGCAATCGGCCGTCCCAAACTGGGAGAAAAACTGCCGCTGGTAACATAACCGACAGCACTACCTTCGCTGTTGCAAATTACACTGCCTTCCCGAACAGGTATTTTGCCATCGACCAGTAAACCGACGCGGATTTTTTCCGGTCCGTATTGCAACTGAGCCAGAATTTTGTCGGCTCCGGGAAATTGGTTACCCCCTTTTTTAAGCAGCCACTGGAGACCTGCCTCCACCGGCGTAATCGATTCATTAAGCTCATGGCCGTAAAGGGATAGCCCCGCTTCCAGGCGCAAAGTATCTCTGGCCGCCAAACCTATAGGCTCCACGGCCTCTTCGGCCAGCAACAGGCGGGCAAGTTGCTCGGCATAATGATGGCCTACCAATATTTCAAAACCGTCTTCGCCGGTATAACCGCTACGGCTGATATTACATTTTATGCCTTTGATGGATGTTCCACAGGCTTGCATAAAGGAAAGTTCAGCGGCTTGTGCCGAAAATTTTTCTATGACCGATACGGCGGCAGGACCTTGCAAGGCGAACAAAGCCTGACCGGTCAATTCATTAAAACAACACCGGCCGGATAAGCGACTATACAGATACTTAAAATCTTTGTCTTTGCAGGCCGCATTCACAATAATCATCAAGCCCGTATCAATGCGGGTAATGACGATATCATCGATAATTCCGCCATTATTGTTGGTTAATACCGTATATTTCTGCTCGCCTGATTTAAGTGCGGCAATATCGCCCGGCGCCAATCGCTCAAGTTCATCAACCGCATCATCGCCCAGAATCAGGCACTGTCCCATGTGGGAAATATCGAAGAAACCGGCGTGACTGCGACAGTGCAGATGTTCGTGCAACGTACCTTTGCCGTATTGCACCGGCATAAGGTAGCCGGCAAACGGCACCATCCTGGCGCCCAGCTCAAGATGCAGATTGTAAAGCGGCGTTTGTTTTAGCATGTATATTCATATTGGCGTGTGAGCAAGTCTGTAGTTTAGCGATTTGTTGGATTATTTACCACGAAGAGCTTGAAGAAAAACATAACGACAATAGCAAATGGATGACATGAGTTACGCCAGGCTACATCCAGCTTGTTCACTGTTTACTTGTTTTAGTTTTTTAGATTAAAGCCATAGCTTGTATAATCCCCGCTTTGTTTCGGCTTGATGTCTTGCTGCACTCATTTCTTATTTAAAACCTCAGAGAACTCTATGGCGCTGTATTGTGGAATCGTTGGTTTACCCAATGTTGGAAAATCAACCTTATTTAATGCATTAACCCGTGCAAAAATCGCGGCCGAAAATTACCCCTTCTGCACCATTGATCCCAATGTAGGCGTTGTTCCCGTGCCTGACAGCAGGATGGACAAGCTGGCGGAAATTGTAAAACCCGAACGCGTGCTGCCTACCACGATTGAGTTTGTAGATATCGCAGGACTCGTGGCGGGGGCATCGAAAGGCGAAGGCCTGGGTAACCAGTTTTTAGCCAATATTCGTGAAACCGATGCCATTGCCCATGTGGTGCGCTGCTTTCAGGATGATAACGTCATCCATGTCGCCGGAAAAATCGATCCCATCTCCGACATCGAAGTTATTAATACGGAATTGGCGCTGGCCGATATGGCTTCCGTCGAAAAAGCCCTGTTACGTGCGACCAAAGCCGCCAGAACCGGCAACAAAGACGAACAGGCAAAAAAAGACGTGCTGGAAAAGGTTTTCAAGCAACTGGACTCGGGTGAACCTGCGCGAACCCTGCCGTTAACCGAAGACGAAAAAGCCCTGATTAGAGATCTGTGCTTGATGACGCTCAAACCGGCCATGTACATTGCCAATGTTCAGGATGACGGTTTCGAGAACAATCCATTACTGGATAAAGTCAAAGATCTGGCCGAAAAGGAAGGCGCTATGGTAGTGCCGATCTGCGCCGCCATAGAGGCGGAAATAGCACAGCTCGATGACGAAGAAAAGAAAGAGTTTCTGGATGATCTGGGACTGGAAGAGCCCGGTTTGAACCGTGTTGTAAGAGCCGGATATAAACTGCTGAACCTGGCCACCTACTTTACTGCGGGTGTAAAAGAAGTCAGGGCCTGGACTATTCCGGTCGGCGCAACTGCACCCCAGGCGGCCGGTGTAATCCACAGCGATTTTGAAAAAGGCTTTATTCGCGCCGAAGTCATTGCCTATCAGGACTTCATCGACTATAAAGGCGAGCAGGGTGCCAAAGACGCCGGTAAATGGCGGCTTGAAGGCAAAGATTATATTGTTAAAGACGGCGACGTAGTGCATTTCAGATTCAACGTTTGACAAAGCAAGAGCGGGTACTTATAATTCCCGCTCTTCAAAAGACCTGTTTAAATGGCGATGTAGCTCAGCTGGTTAGAGCACGGGATTCATAACCCCGGGGTCGGTGGTTCAAGTCCACCTATCGCCACCATACAAATCAAGCGCTTAGGTGAAAACCAAGTGCTTTTTTTATGTCTGTAATTCCCCACGTTGCACTCACGTTGCAGTTGAAAATAAAAAGCCATAACAAACCGCAACACTTGCCAGAATTCCAGGCACTAAACACCAGCAACACTTGCAAAAAAAATGAGTAATTTGTAATGAGCGAATTAACCAAAACATCAGAGCGCCATCACTTTGTTCCGCAGTTCTATCTCAAGAAATGGTACGAACCAGGTAAAAACGGTTTCTGGCTTTATTTTCGGGATGAACGAGGTAATATTAGGCTACGTCAACAACGACCAGCCAAGGCAATTGGATATGAAGATAATCTGTACTCATTTCTTCCTGATGGTTTAACATTTCACGACTCAGACTCCAATAAACTAGAACATGGTTTTTTTGCGCAAGTTGATAACGCAGCAAGTGTCATCCATAGAAAGCTTCTTAATCAGGGGGTAGGTGCATTATCAGCTGATGACCGAATCAAGTGGGCAATCTTTGTCAATTCGCTAATTGAAAGATGTCCAAATCGCCTTCGCGACATAAAATCAAGGGCACCGGACATACTCTTTAAATTAATATCAGAACTTAAGCAACCAAGCCCATCAAGCACTCTTCAACCCCAAGTGCAATCGATAGTAGACAGAATGGATTCCGCAGCTGTGGTTCATAACACGGTTCTCTCTATGTTAGCCCCCTATATTGTTGATGAGCCGTTTATTCAATATGTCACTGAAATGGAGTGGCAAACGATCGATATTCCAAAAGGCCAAGACCATTTTCTAACTGGAGATACACCGGTAGTAATCAACGCAGGCGATTCATCTACGCCGATCCACATACTCTCAATTGCTATTTCACCTAGTCGGCTCTTGATAATGCACAAACGCTCACCTGAGTTTGATATACAGCTGTGTAAAATAATAGCAATCTGCCATAGTAGTATTTTGGTAAAACAAACGAAAAAGCACTTAGTATCATCAAAAAAACTGACTAACAGTAAGCACATTAAGTACAATCGAATTGTCGAAAAAATGCTTAGAGGTGGCAACAGCGAGTGACCAGCGCCTCCTTATGCCAAATAAAAAAGCCGGTTTTACCCGGCCTTTTTGTCGATGTGTATTCAAATATTCGGATATGATTTTTCAGCCCAATTTATAGCTTTGGCTCTCGCTTCTTTTACATGCTCCGCCTCTTCTGTTTCATTAAGTTTTTTCATAAATTGATGCGTTTTTGACCTGTCTTTTGAAAATCTAAAGACATTAGAAAAACAGGCTACAGCCCGACTTTCGTCTCCCATTATCCCGAATACTTCGCCTAAATTTGCCCATGCAATTGCACGACCTGGGGACATGGTTAATGTCGTAATGATCGCTTGTTGGGCCAAATCCAAGTTACCTTGTTTGAAATACGAAAAACCCAAGTTACTTACAATTTCAATGTCAGACTTATCTAGTTTGTTGGCTTCTTCAAACATCTTTACAGCATTGTTAAAATCATAAACTTTAGATGACGCCAATCCTTGATCATTAAGCGCCCTCGCTGCCTTTTTGTTACCTTTTTCGGGTCTAGGTGCATTTTCTATTTGAAGTTTTATTTGTTGTATTTCTGACTCGTGACTTAATCCACCATCCTCCAAAGCATATTCCAGCATACGTAAAATCATCATTTGTGGTGTATCTGCTGACGAAGCATTTTTAGTTTTATCCGACTCAAGATCCCCATGTTTAGACTGATCTTGAGTTACAGATATTCCATCTTGCTTGAGGTTGTTTTCGAGAGAAGTGTAATCGGATTTACAGAATGTGCGCGAAGCCATCATTGTATGGAGATCGCTTTGGTTTGCCACCTGTGAGTTAGGTGCCGACTCATATACAATATTTCCATCATGGTGAAGTGCAATATCAGTAATAACTGCAGTGTCAGCAACACAATTCACAATATAAGCAACAGTAATAACTGAATATTTAATATTATTTTGATATTTTGGTTCTATAAATGCTTCCCTAAATTGAAATATAAATCCGTTTTTTATGTAGAGTGGTTGATTTATTACCTCAAGCCCACCATCTTTCTCCCCAAGCTCATACCAATCTTTTTTGATGCCTGAGTCCATTTCGTTTTTAACTCGCCCCCATACTCCTTTAGCAGTTAAGTCTTTGTCATTATTCGTTTTGTCACTGAAATTTGTATCCACTTTCTGATCAGCGACTAACTTTTCATTTGCTTCTGTCTCAGCTCGCGCCTCTTGACCTACCTCGGCAATACTTTCTAAGGAGTTAAGAAGCTTCTTGCAGTTTGCAGCAGTTCCAGAAAATACAGTTACCGCCTTGGTGTCAGATGACATAGAGATCACTGCCATCTCACCATTGAACTTATCAACACGTTCTACGCCTCCACCGATTAACTCAAATTCACTTGCATCATGATTAAGGCTAAAATCGAATTTTAACCTTGAGACTTCTTCACTGACGGTTTTAGATAATGGGTCACCAGGATGGCAATCATGGTCTACACCATTCACAAACGTAAACACATGGGGGTCTTCTTTAATATCATCAAACTTAGGTGCAATCGCCATTTGATCAGTTTTTTCGATGGTTTGATTTTTTCCATTGACTTGATGGTCTGTGATTGCTGCTCCATCCATACCACCCAGCTTCCACCACATTAATATAGACAATATCAATCCGCAAACCACGAAAGCCCCAACTATTCTGTTGATTGTTGTCGCTGAATTCGGCGCTGGCTCTAATTGTGCCTTTGCCCCAACATCATGAACAGCAACATGATCAATTGAGCTTTCATCCACAAGTGGTCCAGCATCAATCATAAGCTGCCTCCCTTTTGGAGTGTCCACGGGAATCATGGAGTCATTTTTGCAGCCTGGGCAGACGCTCTTTTTCGTGGACTCCTGCCATGCCGAATAGACAATTCCAGGAATAATGCCGCACATAAAAAGGATAACTCTAACTATCCAGCTACCTTGCCGGACTTTTATTTTATGTCCAACGGTATGACATTCAGTACAGACATATAACGGGGACTTTTCTCTGCTGATCATATTTTTCTTCTTCTAGAGTGCGTTAAAGATAGCCTAAATCCGCCATCATCTTGCAGACTTATTCCGGCATAATTGCCGCGCCTCATCGGATGAAATGCCGTCGCAGTTCGACGGCATTTGATGAATCTCGCTACGACAAGTCTGCCTCAGAGTTTGATCGGTAATGCTGTAGCAATACCCGACATCATTATGCTGTCGTGCCTGACAATAGGCTTGCTGGTCATGGCTCAGCCCGTAGCAACTCACCAGCGCCAATATTATGGGGTTCATTCATCACTCTCCTAAACAGCTAATCTAGCACAAAACCTTTAATGCACTAAACCACCAGGAATCAGGCTGACATCAATTTTTAATAGGGCATGATTTTCAAAACGTTGCTGAATGTCAAACACCCTGCTGGATAACCCTTCAATAAGCTCAAGCTCGTAGGACAGGCGTCTATGCGGTTCCGAGTCGGGCATCACCCCCGGATGCTCCAACAGCACCATGATTTGACTGGAAATATGCAGCATTGGATCGCAATAATTATTGAGAACCCCATCGGCAAAACAAGTAATAATTTCTTGGCACTCCAGCACTTTGCGCAAAAGAGGCTTGTAAGCCTTTGCAGGCCCCGTCGACTTAGTAGCGGCACGTTTCGACTTCCGATTGAGGTAAGAGTCAACAAGCAACGTGATATTGGCAACATTCCCAGAGACCCCAGCCAAGTAATACACAACGGCATAAAGCCCTATCGCAATAGTTGTTGAAGTAGTGCCTTTATCAAATTGCCCTGCCAGTTCATCAATGCGGCCTGCAATGCCAAATATCTCTTGGCAGTCTTTATTCAGCATTATGGACGGGTCTATACTCAAATCATCTCGTGCAGATTTGAGAAGTCCCTTCAAATCAAATATTGTGGTCATGGGCGTCTCTTAAGCAAAAGTCGGGGTTGTGGTGGTCCTAATTCAGAATCGCTCAGCCCTTAAGACGTCTGCCTGAACTTTGTAGTTTTCGCTCATGACCATTAATTGGGCTTCGCGTTTTGGGAGGTTGTAGCATGGGTTTTTCTTGCCGTTGGTGGCAATATAGTAGTGCGAAAATTTCCGCGCTACTTCTTCTCCTAAAACTTTCAATACCTTAGCCATGAAATCATTGTGACGAAGTTCTGCCGCACCATCATCACGCAAATCGTTATTTTGAATGCTGTAGCAGAAAGATACCTGTCGATGTTCGAGGGCTTGGCAGCAGGCCCGTTGATCAGATGGTAAATCGTAGCAACTGGCTGCGGTCACAGCGGCTAAAAAAAGATTCATAGTTCTGAAGGTTGAGTTTTCCGGTTTTCATACAGAATTTCCAACCAACGGCCTCTATCACTACAGTAAAAGTCATCTGGGGATTCCGGGTCACTTTTGCAGAGCTGTTCGTAGCGCCCTTTGAACCATGGTATAAATGACGGGTTGATTTCCATTGGGCAAGCGTTCATCCACCAGGACGGTAGTGCTTCCTCCAGTTCCTGAACCTGCTCAGATCGGTAATGAGACCATGTATCATCGTCAATATCCCAAGAAGAGCCTTCGTGCCAAAATAGCCAAGCATTATCGATGTGACGACCATAAATTCTTGCTCCACTGCCTTCGCTGCCTAAATGAACTACAAGAACCTTGCCGCCTGCGTCGTCTGCAGGTGTTTTCAACATTTTGTCGCTATTCATGCTTTATTCGCTCCACTGGCTTAATCGTTTAATCAAGAATAATGCATGTTTCTTAATATTTCTGATGGTTTGCGGGTCAAGGGGAGTAGCGTTTTGCGACACCCTTGATCAGCAAATCATCCTTTTCCGGAATCAGACATTTACCGGCTAGTCATAAGGTCAAAGCCCAGGCGTTTTTTTAGCTACGATGGAATTATGATGAGTGCTGACAGTTGAATCAATATCGCGAAACTCATTTATCACAGTATCTATAGCATGCTTCAGCGCATCATCAGGCAGGCTGTCGATTCGCTTCACATCAATTATTGCCTTAAGACACTCTAAAACAGAAATACCACGCTCAATCATCGGACAAATAATATTGTACAAAGTGCTTGAATCAAGAACATGGTCTATGCAATAAGCCCCCCCATCTAGGCGGTGCGAAAGATCTACGTCTGTTTTCTTTATTGTTGTCATAATAATTTCTCTCAGCTATTAAATATTTCAGCAGCCCACAATTAGGACCGCCCAATGATTGTCTAGTTTACGCCGCCAGATGTTGGTCAATCATCTCAACGTCGGCTTCCAGCTTATCCCAGAGACTTATAAATCGCTCTTTAAGAGCAGACGCAGAACCCGCAAGAATTCTGTGATTTTGAATGTCTGGATGCTCGACCATCAGATCAAACAAGATGGCGAAATTTGCGCAATCATTTTCGAGGGTGTTGCTGATCGACTCGGTTGGGTTTGTTTTTGCTGCAGTGTTCATGGTCATTATCTCTGGTTTATAAATTATAAGCCGACACCATGATTTTTTAGCTGGCGCCGGACTGAATGAAGTTGGCGTACCGGTACACGCACCGGCCATTCTTGCGAATGCTCCAAACAGTCCGACTTAACGAAAGACTGAATTTTGGGCATAAAAAAACCGCATGATTGCGGTCTATGCCGCGTGTTTCCGGAACGCCAATTCCGCACTTCAATATGTGAAGCTGGTATTATTCTGCGCTCGTAGACTGGATGATGTCAATATATTAGTTGATAATAAAAATAATGCCCATCCCAAAAAATTACCTTAGGGATGATGCGTTTCTCAAAATACCTTTTTTGGTGAGATGGTAATGTCCCACCATTTCAAGGCCGTTGAACGTTGCAGTCTTGCCTCAAGTTTATGGACCTGATCGGCGGCTAATTTAACGCCTTTTTCATAGGCACCCGCCATGGTCGTTACGATTGCCCGCTTTCCTTTCCAGATAAAATTGTCGGCACGCTTCAGAACCGTTTTTTCAGAATCCAGCAAATAGCCATTCCAGGATTTCTCCAGCCCCGCCCAAAAACGCTCGATTGCGTTGTATTTGCTGTGATAAGGCGGGTAGTACACCAAGCGAATGACCAGCCCCGTTTTGTCTGCAAATTCAAACCAGCCTTTGCAAATACTGCGTTCGGTGGCCGCTACACTCCGGGCCGTTGTCCGAGTTGATCACCAAGGTGCGAATAGCGGAGAACGCCGGTTTTCGCTGCGCCCACCAAGCTTCCAGGCCATCCACCATGAAATCACTGGTTTTGTGACTTTCCCCGAAAAACAGGAAAGACTGACCCGTCACCGGCTCCAACAGCCCCCCTGGAATCAATTTTTCTTTGCTTGCCATGTCGTAATCAAGGGCTTCAACCGCTTCAAGGCCGCGTGATTTTCCACCCCGGGAATACTCGCCAAGGTTCACGGTAGCTTTGGTGTCCACGCTAATCCGCAACGCCGTCGGATCGGCATCGGCCTCTCTATTGAGTTGGCTCACATTGGCGAATATCAGGTCAGTCATTTCGTTTTTTTTGGACTTTGCTCTTGGCAACCGTCCGACGACGATAGCCTTGCCGATTCAACAGATCGCAGAAAGTCCGCTCCGCCGGTAGCTCGTCTTCAATATAACCATTATCAAGCAACGCATTGCGAACCGCTTTGGCGGTAAAGTGGGTGTGCATCAAGGTCGTTCTCAGGTGGCTGTCCGATTCACTATGCGGCTCCAGAAGGCATTCAATGTCCCTTAACAGTTGCGGATTATCCTCTTCAACTTTTTTCTTCCCCCGTGCCGATACATCACTGATACAACGAATACCCGTGCGAAGTTCATTGATCCCCAACTCCACGGAATGTCGATTCCAACCCAACACGTCCTCGGCTTTACGCGACTTCCCTTTCAGTAAGGTTTGCACAACATCACCCATCGCCTGACGTCGATAGTCATAGGGAATTTGTTTCACCAAGCGGGTCATCAATTCCGAAAGCTCTTCTGTAAACACGACTGAAGGGCAATGGTTTCTTTCATCTCTGTGGGTATGAGTTGTTTCGCAAAACCGCTATTATGCCGGGATTTTTATGACTGCGGCATCCCTTAGAGCTTAAATCATGAGGCTTATGCCCTGGTCATAAGCCAACCCCCGCAGGTCGTGGTGAACCAAAACTGGTTGATATGGACATAGGATCAGCCATTCGATTGCCTTTCTGATCCCAAAGACTGACATCGATCTTGTGCCTAAATTCCATGCTATTTTCACCCCCTGAGCGCTGACTGGTCGGCATCTGGTCATTGTGCAGCGTGTCATACACGCCCATCGACATATCCACATACCGTTTAGCATCCGGACCTGATCCATTATAGTGCTCGAAGGCGCCATGATAATCGCCACCGGCATTGTCCAGCATCTGCTTATAATACTTGGCACCAGCCAGGGTATTTTTATAAGCGTCACGCCATCCGTCACCACCCAAGCCTCGACCGCCAGCATACCTGGAATTATGCTGCATCATGCCGAGGTCTGTGGTGCCATTGCTGTTCTGGTTGGTCGTGTTCGGATTAATGCCGGATTCCTGCGCTGCGATCTGCTTGATCACTAACGGGTCCAAGCCAACTATTTTGCCAATATCGGCAAACATAGCATCATATTTGGATGGCATTCGGGCCTGACCAATAACATTACGCTGACGTTGAGATAAGGTAGCAGGCACCACGCCAGAAATCGTTGGATTATCAGTATCAGTACCAAGTGGCGACTTATCTGATACGGCCTCATGTCCGCCTCGTGCCTTTTTCATCCAGGCTTCGGTTTCAGCCGGATAATAATCGGGGTGTCGCTGGACCTTTCGCATAAAATCAACGTACAGGCGGTCTCGCTCATCCTGAGAGCTTGCCATGCCGATCTCCTTCAAATTTCGATCAACTTCATGCATGGCCATCTTGCCAATCCCCTTCCCTCCTTTCATGTTGTTTCCGCTTTCAGGCGTGCCGTCCTTGAAACCAGCTACCATCCGATCAACAACAGGGCCAGCCGCGCCAAATTTATCAAGCAAGCGCAATAGATATTCTCTTGAATCAGCCTCAATGCCTACTAGACCTGAAACACTCTCCTGTATTTTTCTACTAATATCAATCTGCGTGGTCTGTGATTTTTGGCCGTCGTCCACATCGTACTTGGCGGTTAGCTTAAAGAGCATTTTCTTAAACTCTTCACCGTAACCGTTCGTGGCCATAGTTTTGTCTGCAGAGCTTAGCTCATCACTGGTCATTTTTCCGCTGCCAAGCAGTTTTTCATATTGCGATGCCATAGCCTTATCGCCGCCGCCCAGCAACTGCGACAAAGAGGAAATTTGCGACACGTTGACGTTATCCAGTCCAATGCCATACTTGGATAGCTGTTTTTCAAAACCGCCCAGCCCTGGGTCTTTTTCCATGCGCTGCATTAGCGCGGCCGCCTGCTGAGGATTGCCGCCGAACATGCCGCGAAAGTTCGCGTTCTCCAAATAGCTGTCGCCGCCGCTGATCGACTTGATATGCGCCATACCAACTTCAAAGTTGTTGCGGTAACCAGACCCGGAAATACTCTGCCGCGTGCGGTCCATCCTAGCCCGAGCCGTCGCATTGGCATTGTCGTAAAACGGCGATCCAGGCGCAAACAGCGTGGACAAATCCCCGGTCGCACCCGCCGTCTGCATGATGCTGTTGTCCATGGCCGACATACCCTTGAACGCCGATTGCCGAGCCTGCAGCCAGTGATACTGCGACGCCTCGCCCATGGTGCCGCCGCTACTGACGCCGGAATCCATCATACCCATGAGCTGAGCCGCGTTATTCGGATCACCCTTGATGCCAGCATAAGAGCTACCGGTCAATGATGCCAGATACGACGAATACTGCCCCACATTCGGAGCCGTCATCATTTGCTGTGATGACCGAGTCGCAAAGCCGGAAACGACCGATAATACCTCGTCCATTTTTACCGAGGTGCCGCCACGCTGGACCGATTCGCCAATCATCAGCGCCAGGCGTCGATTATCCTTGTCATTATTGGAATTTCCAGACAAGCGCATCTGAGCAAAGAATGACATGGCCTGCTCAGGCAACATCCCATAGCCTTGAGCAAAACCTGCCGACGTGCCGACTGATCGAGCAATCGTGTCGTTTGAATTACTGGACAGACTGGAGATGTGCGCGAACTGCTTGGCTAAATTTGCGGCCTCATTATCGGTAACACCCAAACCATGAATGACACCACGAACGGAATCGCGAAGATTCACAAAGTCCACCGTCGTTGAGCCAACCATGCGCCGAAGTTCTGAATACGTCTTGGCCTCCTCCCTGGCGCTTCCAATAGTACGGTCTGCGGTTCCACCGACCATACCGCCTACAAGACCACCTAAAGGCCCAAAAGCCGAACCCACAAGAGAGCCCAAGTTTGCATACATCCCGCCCCCACCCGTGACCGAGCCGCCGACAAAACCGGCTAATTTACCGGCACGCCCCGCCCATTTTGCATTATTTGCCTGGCGTTCATTTTCAAGTTGACGCTGAACTTTCTCTTTTTCGCGATGAAGCGCATTCTGGTTTGAAAATCCGGCCGATTCTTGCCGTAATTCTCCTGAAAACTCCCGAAAGTAATTAGAGGCATTATGGTTGCTTGAGCTGCCGGCGTTTTCGAGCTTTGCGGCCACTTTGGACGCCTGCGCCATAGCCTCGGCCGCAGCCTTAAGATTTTTTGCGTAAGCGGCGCTCTTCTTATCCCCCTTATCCAGCGCCGCCGTCAGTTTATCCGCCTGAGCGATGAGATTATTTAGATCTTTTTGAGCGCCTGAAAAATTCAAATCAGACTTCCCAGACTCTGTTTTTAGCTTATTGCCAAGATCGACAATGGATGATTTTAATTTATCAATTTCTGAATTGACAGACGACAGATCGGCGTCAATTTTAATTTTAGGATTATTAGGCATGATAATTCCTGGTGTGTTTAAGCCAGAATAAGGCGGCGACAGCATAAAATCGCCGAAGCGGGAATAAATCAGCGTCGATGCTCGGTGAGTAACCGAGCACCAATATTGCTAAAGCTGCCCGTCGAGGTGGCGTATGCAGCGCTAGGCGAACGATCTCTGTAGGCTCTCCAGTTCATCAAGCAGGCGATCAAAGCTCATTGCTCCAGGACGGTTCATCGACTTCATCATAGGTTTGGGCTTATCAATAATTACCGGCTTTTTAACAATCGGCTCACTTTCCCGCAGCGCTTTAATGAGTGGCATAGAGGCAATTAAATTCTCGCCACCTCTACCAGCTCCGACAAGCTGACCTGTCTCGTCGGTCATGATGACAGTCGTTCCACCGCCTCCAAGTCCAAGCGCCTTCATCATGTCGCCATGACCGCGAATTTCGTGTATTCGCCCATGATTATTATATAAAAGTTTCATAAATTAATTTCTCCAAAAGTTAATATTTACCGTCAATAATCTTTTTCAAGTCTGCGTCCGAAAGAACCGTTACATCCAAAAATGAATCTTCCGACGGCCCGATTTTTCCCCAACCGCGATCAAGTAACGCATTAGCAGCAGCCACCCGAGAACCAGATGATGACTTGGAATCCTTCATGATCTCTACCAGTGTCGCCAGTGCTTCAGCTGTGTGAAGTTGTGCCGCTTTCCGTACAGACTTAACTCCTTTAGGACGTCCACCTGGATTGCCACTCATACCGGGTTTAAATGCCATGTTCATTGCTCCAGTGTTGTTCTCAATGAATGGCGACAACACAGGGTGTAAAATCGCCATTGATATTATTGTTCCGTCACCACCGATCAATAGCAAAGCCAAGTCAAAATAATTCACTATAAATCGCTCGCGCCAGCTATTCCGGCATACCGGCTTGGACGGATTTCAGGAGCTTTCACATACGCTGATTTCTCCCTAACCATAATGGCATTGGGTAATTCAGGCCGCCTGTTGGGGTTCTGAATGCACTCAAAGATTCGCCCGTAGGTGCCGGTTTCCTTGCCGCACCAGCACAAGGAATCTACTGGACCGCGCTCGCGCGTCTCGCATTTTGCGCATATCACCTCAGTAACTGTCGGGCTAATGTTTCGTTTAAGCAACCGGCCGCAACAATGGCGGCACACGTGCGGAACAAGCAGCCAAGTCTCTGTACGCGGTGGTGTATTGATATTGATAGGCTGGACGGCTTTTAGATCGGGCTTTGCCGCTGTCTGACCAGGATAAGGATAAGGCCGCTTCCCACGAAGCTCTCTAATAATTTTCTGAGGAACAACTTCCCCTGCCTCTACAGCTTCAAGAACCAGCTCGCGAACGTCGTCTGGGGCTGTAATAAGCTCCAGCGCAGTATTCAAGGCCAGGCCAGTGGGACAGTTAGACGAGATAAGATATTCCGGGCAATTTGTCGCAAGACGCATATAGCGATTACATTGGGCTTGTTTAACTTGGCAGTTTTCAGCCAGCCACGGCATGAAATCACCTAAAGGCAGGCTCGCCTTGATGCGATTCAAGGACTGGCCGATCAGTGCCGCCAAATTAAGACTTTGCCGCACCATGCTAATAATCTGAGCCTCACGCTCATTAATTTCAGCTGCGATAGCCTTCAACTCGGCCGCTGTGATTTGGCTCAATTCAGCAGTCCTCAGCTTTGACCTTCGAATTTTCCTGCCTTTCCGGCGCCTTGAGGACCGGTTCAGCAATCGGCGCGCGATGGCCCAATCTCGCTAGATGACTACGCGCGATGGCGTCGTTTTTTTCTCTTCGTTCCAGGCGTTCTTTCTCATTCATCTTGGCTCCTCATTGTTAATTTGATCTGACACGGCCATTTTTATATCACAACTTGGAATAGACAAAGTGAACGAACTTCGCTCACTTTCGGTTTAATTTTTTCGTAAATTAATGGATGGCCTCCTCGCCAAATGCTGTTTTTAGCCGTCCATCCATGGCGTAGTCGGTAATGACGGTTAGTAGCCCAAGCAACATTGCATGATCCTTATCATTATCAAAATGAATTCTTCCAGCATCCAGAGCGCCGATAATCTCAGTGCTGCACGTTGCAAACGCGCCTAAAAGGTCCTCGTGATTATGCACATTAACCGGCAGCGTTTGTGATAATTGATGCAATTGCATCAGCGTGGAGCTCATCATTAATTTTTGTAGAGTTTCTTTCATCTTAATTTCCTCGCCCAGTTGAGCTATCTTCCCAGCTCTGCAATACAGCTACAGCTACAGCTACAGCACTGATTATTTTTCATAGTGGTGTGGTTACAGTAGGTGTGTGCCGAAATGGAGCACGAAAGACCTCCGTAAGTTATTGATTTTTTCTTGTTGTGTACCTCCAATCGGTACACAAATCCCAATTACCTAAATTTGTGTCCCAAAAGGGAGTACGCAAAATAGCTTTGTGCCCCCCTTTTCGGTACGGTTGCTTTAATTTTCTGGCCGCCATTTTTCCCAGTCATGAGTAGGATTTTTATAGTCGAATGGCATCCAGGTCAAACGCCATTCACGCGCCTTACTGCCTGTTTTGCTGTTGAATAAAGATTGCTCAAAACAGACAATGAAGCCGCGCTCCTGTAGCACATTAAACGCTTTACCTGCTGTTTCAGGTTTACATCCAATCTTTTGACCAGCCTCACGCACCCCATAGGCCACCGGTTTGTCGTTTCGCCATTGCAGATGAAGTAAATCCATTAACACCTTGGCCGTAGCAGGCATTGACTGATAGGCAGGTGATTCACGCATTGCCCTAGAGACAACCATAACTCCGCCTCTGCCGTCATAACCAAGTCTTGGTTTTTTCTTGGACATTTAGTCGCCCAGAACCCTGGTTCTCTCGACAACAAAGCGATCCAGTGCATTTTTCAGTTTTTGGTAAATCTCTTTATACGGCAATTTCGCTTCCATCCCTTTAGTCAAAGCCTGAGCAGATGTCAGCTCAATTAAACTCAGGTTAGCCAGCTGTATCGCCGTCAGCAACTCTCTAACCTGAGTAACGTGTGGATCAATGACCAGTATCGATTTTTGAACCACGTTGGTGATGGTGCAAAAATATCGGTCGGCGTTGCTGCTGCCCTGTTCTTTTGCATAGGCGATAAATGTTTTAATTTCATCGGTAAGTATGCCTCGACTGTCTTTGCCGGATGAGCGCGCCACCTGATAGGCCAGACTGGCACGTTCTTTTGATTGCCGCTCGAATGCTGCTTCAATCCTTAAGAACTCATCAACAAAACGCCGTTGGCCTTCTCTTGATTTGCGGCCGCCGATAAACGGCATGGCTTTTAAGAATCCCGCCTTATTGAGTTCGTAACGACGGTATTCTTTGCCGCGCTTCACATAATTTGACAGCTTGAATTCAAGCCGTGAGATTGTGCCATCTGCCAGCAAGTCATCCAGAGTTTGCAGTACATTTTTATGATCCCGACCGAACTGTTTGGCAATATCACGGCTATCGACGCAAATCTGATTGCTGCCTCCGCGAATGATGAAATCGTTGACGATTGCAGGCACGCTAGTATTCGTGCTTATTGGTGTCGGGTTATTTTCATTATTCGACATCAGGACTGCCTGGGAGTCGGTGACGGGGAATTTGGGAGGAGTCATTAAGCACCGCCTTGGTTTCCGGCTTCCAGCCAGGCGAACCATTTCGCTTCGTTAATTAAAATCTTGCGGCCATTTCTTAAAATTGCCCCAGATTCCTTGAGGCCGTTTTTTTCCTCGTTAAATATCTGGGCTCTAACACCGCCAATTTTGAAAGCTTTGTGTTTGTCACAAAGTTGATTAACTGTTAAATAGCAATACAATGCTACTTGCTGTTCAGCAGATTGATTGTTTTGTACGCCCATAATTTCACCATTGATTATTAGATAATAAATTCTTTCATCAGCGCTTGTTGTTGATGATGGTGAAATTCTATGCAATTGATTTTAAATGCAATAATGGTAAAAATAGTAATTTACCTAATTTACCTTTTTTACTAAAACTTAATTTGCTGTTTTTTAAAGCAAAAAAAAGGGGCTTAAAGCCCCGTTTCTTGTTTCTCTGTTATTTCCCCCGCCCGCCTTGCGTCTAGTTTGAGTGTGTTCAACTGCTTTTTCACCTCTTTTCCTTCGTCTGATTTAAACCAAGTATTAAGAGTTTCAATATTTTTTCCCCATAAATCTGGACGCTCATTGCGCAGATCATCATCAATCAACTTGTGAGATTTATTGATGATATTCTCATCCTGTTTTAGCCGAGCCATAAAGTGCTCCGCTCTTAATTTGTCCTGTCCCCCTTTTTGTCGTCTTGGTTTGCTGGTTTTGCCCTTAACGCCTGCCGGTTCGGCACTATCTTGGGTACCCGTCCCCATATCACTCACTTCTCCGATTTGCTGATTTGGGTCTAGTGTTTTTGATGTCGCACAACCCTTAATTTCTTCAATTTCAGATTTCAGGCAGTATAGGTTTATTTCACCAACGGCAACGCCATCAAGGTATTCATTATCATCATCACAGTCTCGCCTACTGATAAACCGACCATCAGAGTCAACATGGAGTTGAAATTTTTCACCTCTTGCAAGCATCCCAATCTGATTTGTGTCATTCAAATATATTGGTACTCTAATATTATGCCCTTGATAAGGCTCTTCCATAGAGCACCAAAACCAATCTCCCTGGGCATAAATTGACAGTTCTCCGCGCATACCAAGCTGTAATAACCTTCTAACAGGCATTCCAGATAATAGTGCTGCTTCATCAATCATTAAAAATTTATTCATTGTGCCCCACCAAATATTTTGGCGTTCATACTGGCAACCACATTTGAAACATGGCCGTCTGAAAGGTGGGCGTATCGCTTCACCATCTGTAGCGTTTTATGTCCCAGCACAGCCGCTATATCGGCCATGCTTGCGCCATTCATTGCCAGATATGAGGCTGTACAGTGTCTAAGGTCATGCCATGTAAAATCAGTTATCCCGGCGTGTTTTCTGGCTGTCTCCCACGGTTGCTGTAAATCAATCGGGTTCAGCGGGTTTTTAATGCCGGGGAATAATAGTTGAGTGTCTAGCCGTCTAACCTTGGCATGTTCGCGCAACAGCTCCAGGCAATGCCCGGCCAAAGGAACGCGCCGCCGGTCACCGTTTTTAGTTTCGTGCAGAATTAAAAAGCCGTCTTTTAAATCGACATCTGACCACTTCAGGTTGAAAAGCTCGGCCTGTCTCATACCGGTGGACATTGCCAGAATCACACACGTATAAAGCAATTTATTTCGGGATGCTTTACACGCGATTAATAGACGACCCCGTTCACCATCATCCAAAAACCGGACACGCCCGCGCGCTGCTTTGGGTTTTTTGATGTTCTTCATGGGGGAATCTTCCAGCCACGCCCAATCCCGAACGGCTGTAGTAAAAACCGTACTCAGTGAAGCCATGTATCTCAAAACAGTGGTGGGGCTCCGTGGCTTGCCCCTAAACTCTTCGTTCAAGAGCTTTTCTTTAACCAGCGTTAAAGTGTCGGCCGTCACATCGGCCAGCAACATATAACCGATTTCCTCTTTCCAGCGTCTTAGGTGTAGGCCGGTATGATCATCTTGGACTTTGTTGAGGTTTGCGCCGGATAAGTAGCGGTCAATCATTTCATCGACTGTGTGCTTTTTGGCTTCAGCGGTTTTGAAGTGTCGCCCTTCCCTGATTGCGCTTTCAGTGTCTTGTGCCCATTTTTTCGCGTCAGTTAGCCGATTAAAAGTGGCGGTTTGTGCTGGGTAGCCTTTCAGCCGAACTTGTGCGGTGTAGTAAGGTTTGTTCTCGGCTGTTAATCGCTTAGTGATAGTTGCCATGGTTGCCCCTATAGGATAGCAACCGGCATTTTGATATGATGCTCTCAGCCATTGCTTAACCCAGAATTAAGTTATTGGTAAGGCCTTGTCGGTGCTAGTTACACCCTCAAGGCCGCTTTATTTCTAGGTTTTTATTATACTCTCACGTTGCACTCACGTTGCAATTGAGTATAAAAAAGGGCAATAAATGGCAATAATGGGCAACAAGAGAAAACGATTAAATCATTGAATTAATTATTATTGTTTGTTGTGTCGTGTTGTGGTTTTTAGTGTTTTTGGGATTCATAACCCCGGGGTCGGTGGTTCAAGTCCACCTATCGCCACCATACAAATCAAGCGCTTAGGTGAAAACCAAGTGCTTTTTTTATGCCTGAAATAAAAGCTTTCCCAATTTCGTCCCATTTCTACAAAAACAGCCACAACAAACCGCAACACTTGCCGGAATTTCAGACACAAAAAAGCCGATATTACCCGGCTTTGATTGTTGAGTGATTTGACGTATCAGTTTACCCTTAGAATGTTAGTTGATCTTTGCAATCGCCTTTTTAATTTGACGCAAACCAACTCGCTTGCATTGCACTTATCGCTTCCGATCCTCCCGGTGCACTGGACAATATCAATTTTCACGGTAAGTTATAACAAAAAATTAAATAAAATCGAAATCCAGGGCGCGTTGACTGACTAAATGCCCGGTGATTACCGCTCAATAAAATAATAATAACGAGGTGAGCTATTATGCCAAGAAAAATCCACATGCAGGACCAGGTTGGACGCAGCAAAGTTGCAGAGATAATGAGCCATGACTACGGCCAGAGTTTTCTGGATCAGTGGACCATGAAATGTGCAGTGATTGGGTTATTTTTGCTGGTGGGGGTGTATTGGTGATGGGGCAGTTACATCCTATTCCGGCACAATTGCCGTGCCTCACGGGTTGAAATGCTGTCGCAATTAGTTAGAGCGTTAGCTGTTATTCGGATTGAAGCGAGGGATTAACATAAAAAGCAGATTAAAACGGAAATAAAACGTGTTTTCAATCCTTAAATAAGCGCCTGGCGCTCCGCATGCTGGAGATTCAAATTGAATCACGGCATATTATTGCCATCACCGGAAGCCACGCGCCAAGCATTGATTTAGTTTTAACCGAAACAAAAGTAAAGACTTTTCAAACCTTCTACACCGTTTTGTTGATACAACTGAAAGTAATCACGCAAAGTAGTTTCATAAACGTCCACCAATAAAGCGATCCTGTAATTGGATAGGCCACGGCTTTTTAACCACAATGCTTGTAGGCGCCGCCGAACTAACGGAACGGGATGGGTATGCCTTTCCTTTTTTAAAATTCCTAATGTTTCCGAAGTAAATTCAATGTGTATTGTCATAGTAATTCCAGTACTCAGTCAGCCTTGTTATGTCGTGTAAAAATTGTTTAGATCAGCGTAAATCCGTTCGTCCTGAGCCTGTCGAAGGATGAGCGGATTTACTTTTACAGGGTATAAATATCATCAATGTAGAATGGGTTAGTCTAAACGTTAATTTAGCGTTTTGGCATATGCATGAATACTTATATCACCACTTGTTTTGGCCGAATTTATCCGGTCGCGACGGTTTCAAATCGATAAAAAATGCCAGTTCCGGACGCAACGTAATAGGTCAGAGAAAATAATGAACCTTGAAGAGGTACACCGTCTTTTACAGCTTCTTGCGTGCGCCAACCGGAAATCACAACATCTATTCCATCCCGTAGGATACCGACTGGATGACATTGACCAACAGGCCCGGATAAATACCAAACCCAACCAGCAGTACCGTTAAAACGGCGAGTGTTGCCGTGGAAATCCAACCTTGAGCAGGTTTAATTGTGCTTGCTTCGACGCTCATCGACATAACAACGATGATTCTCAAGTAGTAATAAAGCCCCAGACCGCTGCCAACGATAATGGCGAGCAGCAATCCCCATAATCGGCCGTCCGCAGCGCTGATAAAGATATAGAATTTACCGATGAATCCGGCCGTCAGCGGAATACCCGCCAGCGACAGCAGCATCAGAGTAAAAACCGCCGCCAGCCACGGCCGTCGCCAAAACAACCCACGATAAAAAGACATCTCATCCGCTTCCGTTTGCGGCGTTGAAAGCACGGAAACGACTCCGAAAGCGCCAATCGTGGTAATGAAATAAACCAGCAGGTAAAAGGTAACGGACTCCACTACCAATACTGAAGAAATGCGGCCGCCCGCAATGAATGCAACCAGCAAATAACCCATGTGAGCGATGGACGAATAGGCCAGCAAGCGCTTAACATTATTTTGCAGTAGCGCCAGCAGATTACCGCCCAGTATCGATAGACCGGCGATAACGCTGAACACGTTTAGTAAGGGCGTATAGGCGTAACTGTCGGTACTGACGAAATATCTCAGGAGCAAGGCGAAAACCGCGCCTTTTGAAACGGTCGCGATAAAAGCGGTGATCGGTGCTGACGCGCCTTCATAGACATCCGGCGTCCATAGATGGAACGGTATCAGGGAAAGCTTGAAGCCCAGCCCGGCCACGATCAGGAGTGTTCCGCTTAAAACCATGACGTTCATATCCTGCCGACTCGCGATATAGCGTCCGATGCCGCTGAAGTAAAGTTCGCCGCATTGTGCATAGATCAACGCCATGCCCATCAACAGAAAGGCTGAAGACACGCCTGACAAGACCAGATATTTGATCGCCGCTTCCAGAGGCCGTGTCTGATTAAGCGGATAGCCGACCAACACAAACAGGGAGATACTGAGTATTTCAAGGCCGATAAAAAAGCTCGCAAAATGACTGCTGCCGACCAGCACCGCACCGCCCAGCAGTGCCGTCAGCAACAGCAACGGGAGCTCTTCGTTTTCGCCTTCGCGTTCTTTGAAATAGTCGTAACAAAACCCCAACACCGCAAGGCCTGCCGACAGCAACAACGCCATAGAGAACAACGCGTAGGCATCCATCCGGATCAATAAAGTGACCTGAACCGGACTCTTCCGCCATGCGACGCCCAGCGCCACCAGCGACATGATGATGCCAGCGGCGGCAATGCCGAAGGACAACATAAAATTTCGCCTGACAGCAATACCGAGCATTACCGCTATTGCAGTTCCGGCAAGAGTGATGACAGGCGCAAGCGCGATAAGTTGATTAATGTTCATCCTCGCTCCATCGCTATAGCGTTTCGTATTGCAGGAGCCGAGACGTTCAATACCGCCTGAGGACTCAGGCCAAGCCAGACCGTCATAAGCGCCAGCAACCCTAACGATGCCCATTCACGGCGACTGGCATCGGACAAAGGAGAATATTGAGACAATGGACCGTAAAAAGCTTTTTGCATCACAATCAGTGCGTAAACCGGGGCCAGAATAAGCACCAGGGTTGTCACAGAGGTCAACAACATATCGACGCCAAAAGCCCCCTGCAACACCAGAAATTCGCCAATAAAGTTCCCCAACCCCGGAAGACCCAGCGAGGCCACCGAAAAGAACAATGCCAACGCCGACAACCGGGGCAGCGCGAACCAAAGCCCGCCCATATTCCCCATTTCCCGTGTATGCAGTCGTTCTTGCAGAGCTCCGGCGAGCATAAACAACGCCGAAGCGCTGATGCCGTGAGCCAGCAGGGTGATGACCGAACCTTGCAAAGCGAGCAAGTTCCAGGAAAATACTCCAAGCAGGATAAAGCCCATATGACTGATACTGGTATAAGCGATCAGTCGTTTCAGATCGGACTGCGCAAAAGCCATGACCGCCGCATAAAGCACGCTCACGGCTCCCAGCATCATCGCAACCGGGGCAAACTGATGCGCCGCTTCCGGAAACAACGGCATGACAAAGCGCAGCAAGCCGTAAGCGCCGGTCTTAAGCATTACTCCGGCCAAAATCACACTGCCGCCGGTTGGCGCTTGAGTATGGGCGTCCGGCAACCAGGTATGAAACGGCACCGCAGGCAGCTTGACGGTAAACGCGATAAAAAAGCCCAGCATCAGCCAGAATGCGACATCGGGTTCAAGCGCAGTATTGAGCAATTCGAAATAATCGAAACTGTAGCTTCCGCCGTTGTCATGGTGTATCAGTACCAGAACGATGATCGCCGACAGCATCAGCAGACTGCTCACTTGGGTAAAAATGAAAAACTTGATTGCCGCATAAGTCCGGTTTTCGTGCCCCCAGATGCTGATCAAAAAATACATCGGGATAATCATCAATTCCCAAAAGACAAAGAACAGGAACAGGTCAACCGCCAGAAACACACCCACGGTACCGGCCAGACACGCCAACAGATTGAAGAAAAAGAATCCCTGACGGCTGTTGATTTCAGTCCACGAACTGCTGACTGCCATAAAACCGAGCAGCACCGTCAGCGCTATCAACAGCAAGCTCAGGCCGTCCATCACCAAATGAAAACCGATGCCGAAGCGCGGAATCCACGGTCCGTGAAAATCGGCCAGCCAGACCGGCGACAATCCGTCCGTATACTCTGCCCATGAGAGCGGCAAGGTGAGAATCAGTGCCTCAGCAGTAAGCGTTATGACGCCCACCCAACGCGGCGCGTCTTGGCTCCAGCGTTCTGAAAAAAAGGCTGCAAACCCGCCCAGCAGCAAAACGCAGATAAGCGCCGGCAGTATCATGACAGCCATCCTATCGCGATAATGATCGCAGTGCCGAGCGCTATGGATGAGGCGTACCAACGGATACGACCGGTCTGGGACGCGCTGAGCATAGAATGCCCTCTCCGACTGAGCAGCGCTATCGCAGCGTAAATGCCATCCACGGCATCGTTTTTATTGAGCTTGACGATGGTTTTAAAGGGCCGTATCACTAAGGTGTCATAAAGCGTATCCATGCCCCAACCGTTAACAAAGAATATCCGCATTTGGTTTACCCGGCCTGAGCCGACGAGACGGTGAACAGGAAAACCACCCTCAAGATAAAACAGTATCGCGATCAACAAACCGATAAAAGGCGCCGCAATAGTGATAACCGAAACAAGACTAAAACCGTGATCCTGATTAAACAAAACGGGAAATACGGAATCCAGCGGAATACGCAGCATGCCGCCCAAGAGAGTCAATATACCAAGCAAGATCAGCGGCAGACTCATACGCCAACCAAGACTGTTTTCAACGGCTTGCGGTTGGACGCCGAAAAAGACCACGAAGACAAGACGAAAACTGTAGATGCCGGTGATTATCGCCCCCAAACAACCGGCCGCCCATAGCCCCGGAGAGACACTGTAAACTGCCGCCAGAATCTCGTGCTTGCTGTAAAAGCCGGAAGTAAAAGGCAGTGCGGATAAAGCGGCGCTACCGATCATAAAACTCCAGAAAGCCAGAGGCATGGCTCTACGCAGCCCGCCCATCTTGAAAATATTGTGCTCGTGATGGAAACAGAAAATCACCGCGCCTGCGGCCAGGAACAATAGCGCCTTGAAGAAGGAGTGAGTCAGCAGGTGAAAAATAGCCTCCGACCAGGCTCCGACACCCAAAGCGAGAAACATGTAGCCAATCTGGCTGATGGTTGAATAAGCAAGAATACGCTTGATGTTGGTCTGCGCGATCGCGGAGCAACCCGCCATCAACAAGGTGAGTATACCCACCACTGCAACGACGAATTGAATCGACGGCGCCATTATGAACAAGGCATGAGTTCTGGCAATGAGATAGACGCCCGCAGTGACCATAGTGGCGGCATGAATCAGCGCGCTAACCGGCGTAGGACCTGCCATAGCGTCGGGCAGCCAGGATTGCAGCGGCAATTGCGCGGATTTACCCAGCGCTCCACCCAGCAGCAGTGCGGCGGCGGCGACAGGCAACAAGGAGCCTGAAGTCCACTGACTGGTAACGCGGAGCATTAGGAGCTGAATATCAAAGGTGTGCAGTTGCGCGAACAGCAGAAACAGTCCTATCAGTAAAGCCGTGTCCCCTATCCGGGTCATCACAAACGCCTTGCGTGCGGCATAGCCGTTGCCCGGGTCTTCATACCAGAACCCGATCAGCAGATAACTGCCGAGCCCGACACCTTCCCAGCCCAGATAAAGCAGCACCAGATTGTCCGCCAGCACCAGCACCAGCATGGCGGACATAAACAGATTCATATAAGCGAAAAAACGCGCATAGCCGGGATCGTCTTCCATAAATCCGGCAGAATACACATGAATTAAAAAGCCGACACCGGTAACGACAAACAACATCGTGACCGACAAAGCGTCGACATAGAAGCCGAAAGGTATCGACAGATCGTCAACTTCCATCCAGCTGCCTAATATCAAGCGGTAAGGTTGCAGCCCTCCATTCAGGAATTCGGCTCCGATCAAGGCGACCAGTAACGCCGAAACAGCCACGCTTCCGACGCCCACCCACGCAATCAACGGATTGGAAAATCGCTCACCCGTCAATACTAGGATCAAAAACCCCAGGAACGGAAACAATGGCACCCACCCCAGCAATTCAATCACTTCCGCCCCCTACCCTTTTCGCTGTTCTCACGCAGGGAACAATTACCGAGGAGCAAATATCTGTCCATGCAATCGTAGTTTCGCGAGACTGGAAGCTGGAGCTTCCCACACTGAATTCCCAAGCTGGAGCTCTCGTCGTTATACACATCTCGACGTAGGCCGGAATAAGCCTGTCCGCGCGTTAAGCGCAGGACTGGTGTTTCCGGCGCTCCGATTGCCGGAAACATCCGCCCTTGCTGACGCCGGGCGGACTCATTCCGGCCTACATCCAG
>NZ_JAUXVR010000020.1 GCF_030680395.1 Methylobacter sp.
CATGTTCAATAATGAAGGCATAGACATAAGCCGCCTTCATGTCATCCCCAGCAGTTATGAAATTCATGATTTGGTTGACGGCAAGGCAGATGCCTTTAATTCCTATCTGAGCAACGAACCTTATTTTCTAAAGCAACAAGGCGTTGAATTCACCGTACTCAATCCGCGCAACTACGGTGTCGATTTTTACAGCGATATTCTGTTTACAACGGAAGATGAGCTTAAACAGCATCCCGAGCGCGTCAAGGCCTTTCGCCAAGCCAGTCTTGAAGGCTGGTATTACGCAATGGATCATCCGCAGGAAATTATCGATCTATTGCTCAACAAATACCGCGTCAACAAATCCAGGGGTCATCTTAACTTTGAAGCCGACGCAATACGTTCGTTGATCATACCGGATGTCATCGATCTGGGACACATGAATCCCTGGCGCTGGCGGCACATGGCGGAAACCTTCATCAAAGCGGGCATGGTTGAAAACGGTAAATTTTTGCAAGGTTTCAGCTACGACCCTGATCCCAAAGCCGATAAAGAAAAACTGCTCCAATATGTCAAAATTGCCGCAGTCATTACCCTATTAACCGGTGTTATTACCTTAACGCTATTGGCTTCCTATCGAACGCTAAAACGGAAAAATAAAACAGCCAATCGTAACGCAAAACTTTTGCATCTGTCGCATGAGACGGCAGGAATAGGCTACTACGTGATTAGTCTGGCGACCGGTCGTTGGGAATGCTCGCCCCTGCTCGATCAGATTTTCGGCATTGACGCGCACTTTGAACGAGATAGTCCCAATTGGGCAACATTGATTCATCCTGAACACCGTCAGCGTGTAATTGATCACTATCAGGAAATAATGCGTAACCATGAACGGTTTTCGATGGAGTATGAAATCATCCGTCCAAACGATAACGAAACACGCTGGGTAAGCGCTCATGGCTACATCGAATACGACAAAGCCGGCAATCCCGTGCAACTGGTGGGTACCATCCAGGATATTACCGAGCGTAAGCAGGCACAAGAAACCATCATCTGTCTTAATAAAAAACTGAAGAAAAAGGTTCACAGGCAGACTAACGAACTGACTGCAAGTAATCTGAGTTTAATGAGAAAAGTTGAAGAACTCCGCCGCTCCAAGCACCAACTGCTGGAACGGGAAGCCAAACTAAACTCCATTTTTAGTGCATCAGTGGAAGGCATTATCACTATTGGCATATCCAACCGCATCGTATCTGCTAATGCCGCAGTAGACGCTATTTTTGGTTATACACCGGAAGAGCTCATTGGCTGCAGTATTAACAAACTCATACAATCATCATCAAAAGAAACGAATTATTGTCGCTTGCTCAATATTGCACAACCTGTCGGTCAAATTCAGGAGGTTGAAGGCATTCACAAAAATGGTTCTTTGGTGTCTTTAGATCTGTCCACAGCGGAGTATTCAATCGGTAATGAGCGCTATTTTACCCATATTGTACGTGATGTGAGTTTACGCAAACACCGGGAACAGAATGACAAAAAACATCTGAACGAACTCGCCCATGTTACTCGCCTTGGGCTGATGGGGGAGATGGCGTCAGGTATTGCCCATGAAGTCAACCAGCCTTTGTCCGCGATTTCCAGCTATACGCAAGTCAGTTTAAACCTTATCAACGCTGAGAATCCTGATATGGTAAGGCTTGCTGAAATCTTATCCAAAACTCAGCAACAGGCTTTACGAGCAGGACAGATAATTCATCGTATGAGGGAATTTGTTAAATCGCATGCACAAAAGCGCTCAGCCGCCGACGTTAATAATTTGATTCACGAGTGTGTCAATCTGTGTGTTGCCGAACTTAAACAGAACGGCATAAAGCTAACATTTGAACTGAAAAATAATCTGCCGCCTGTCCATGTCGATCAGATACAAATTGAACAGGTCATCATAAACCTGATCCGAAACAGCGTTGATGCCTTAAAAAACTTACCGGAAAAACAGCAGCGCCAATTAACCATCTCCAGTCTATTGACTCGCAATAATGACATAAAGGTCAGCGTGAAAGACAATGGAACAGGGATCGATAAAGACCAACAACAAAAAATATTGACGCCTTTTTACACCACCAAGGCGGATGGCATGGGTATGGGGTTATCCATCACCCGCTCACTTGTTGAAGCCCATGAAGGTACTTTGAATTTCAATAGCCAAGCTGGAAAAGGCACCTCTTTTTATTTCACACTGCCTATAAACCATTTCATGCAGAGAAAATCCGGTGAGCGTTAAAAATTCAACGCCTCTACTGTAACGCTGTAGTTTTGTAAGGTGGGCATGCTGTTTATGCCTGATGTTCACTTTCTTCAAGGGTCGGGCAACGAAAAGATATTGCCTGACCTGCCGGGCTTCTTTTGTTGGAGAAAATCATGTTTCCGAAACTGCAGCGAGTATCGCGTAAGCGACTTCGTTATGGCATATATCAGAGTGACTTTTGATTATCGCGTCGGCGTTTAAATTGTGAAGCTTACCGGCCACCAACTGATAAGGCATGTTGAGGGCAAGCAACTTGCCTTCCGTGGCTTCGGGGGTTTTTTGGGCGCCATTACGGCCAAGGCCGCCGTACTTGTCGTTCTTGTCGCCGAGTTCGGCAGCAACCTGTCCCGCAATCAATGAGGCAAGAGGATAGGCCTTGCCCACGGCAAGGTCATTCTTCGTAAAACTGATCACCGTAGGTCCCTTCACCGTCTTGTTTGTCACAACTTTTCTGAAATAGCCGTCGTTCTTTTCATCATAACGCTCCGCGAAGCCATAATGCGAGAACGCCGCCTGCAACAGTGTCAGCGTATCCACGATGACATGCTGCCGGTCGTCCGGCCCGGCGGTAGCGGCGGTGACTACGCGTCCGCCAAAGCTATGGCCTATCAAGTGAAGCTTGATTTTGGTTGGCTGAACCAAGATTGCTTTAAGCAACGAATTCAAGCCCTTGCTTCCCACTAAGCCTGCCCGCTCTTTCATCAGGTAGTACGTGGTGAGATTCAGCAAGTTGAGTGCGCCCGATTTAATCCCGCTAAAGAATTGTCCGATTCCAGCCGCGCCTCCACCGGCCGACCCCGTGCCGTTTGTGGTTATTGCCGCCCCGCCAAGCCCTGCCGCCGGTTGCAACTGCACTATCGGCACGGGCTTGCTCAACCGTTTGATGATCTCATCGCCTGGAAGCTTGAAAAAATCAGCAGATGCATCCGTATTGTCAGGTGTAGGTTTAGGGAGTATCGAACGCAGTAAATCGGCAAACTCTGCTTGGGCTTTTGGACTGTCTTCAAGTTTGGCCACTAACCGGATTGCCTTGTCGAGAACGGCGTCAGCATCCTTGCTGTCAAACGAGCCTTTCATCCCGTTGAGTTCTTGTTTGAGGAAGTCGTTGGTGATGGGCGAGTTCCCGCTTGCCGCACCACCAGGAATAAGATCCTGTTCCGCAAATTTCTTGGAGGGCCACAGTACCGCCAGCACAGCAAAGCTGCGTGTGCTGATGCCGTCCACCGCACCCGAGTTTATCACTGCACGCATGCACTCAAAAAAGCGACTATAGAGACCACGCGCATCGGCCATGTCATTGTTCCATCCATGTGAGATGACAAACAAATCAGACACGCTTCCCAGCTCTAAAAAATCCATCAACGCCTTAGCCTGATTCTGGTCGTGGATGCTTCCGTCCTTGTTGAACTCCACTTCAAAATAAGTAAAACCTTTCACGTTTTTCATAGTAATCTCCAGTGCTTATACCGATTGAACAGCACGCATCAAATCCACAAGCCCATACCCTTGAAAGTATCGGTCACGCTTCAGGTCAGTTGCCGTAGAAAGGAATATCTCTTTAACTTTTTCCGGATATCCTATGTATTCTTGCCGGATTGAAAGAAAGGCTGCAATCACGCCCGAAACATGCGGCGCCGCCATGCTTGTGCCGCTCAGTTCCAGATAGTCGCAATCGTGGCCTGCCGATTGCATCTCTTCGAGCCTGGTGCCCGCCGCGCAGGATAATATCTTTTCACCGGGCGCGACCAGATCCGGCTTGGCCCGACCGTCGCCCGTCGGGCCTTTGGACGAAAAGTAAGAAACGCCGTAAACGTGCGGCATGTCTTTGTGTGTCGAGCCTACGGTGATGGCCAGGTCAGCATTGGCTGGATCATTAATCGTCAAATCCATGCCGGCCGAGATGACACCGCGGAATTGGCTCTGTGCGACGCCATAGCCGGTGTTGCCCGCCGCCACGACGACGACCACGCCTGAGCGAACGAGCCGGTTCACTTCCACGCACAAAGGACTCTGCCCGCAGGCGAACCATTCCGGCTCGAAATCATAACCAACGCTCAAGTTCACGCCATGAATCAGCAGGCGACGGCCATGCCCGTTGAGCTCCTGTATCATCCCGATAGCCGCTATGATATTGCTCGCCAAGCCGCCACCGTGTTCATCAAGCACTTTGAGGCTCAACAGCTTGCACTTGGGAGCCATTCCCGAAATGGCGTCGATCTTTATTTCGTTGTAGGATATTTCCCCGTGCTCGTCGCGCTGTCTGGAATTTGCGCGAATCTCCTTCACCCCCGTTTTCTTCTTGTATTCCGTAGTTAGCTTCAATGCTCCCGCAATAATGCCGGCCACATGCGTACCGTGTCCGAATGCGTCGTGCATCGCAGTCGCGTCATCCGGATTGGCAGCACCCAATCGGGTGAAGTCGGTATGGGCGAGCGGAGGCTTAAGATTAAGATTTTCGTAATATTTGAAATGTGGATGGGAGGCATTGATCCCTGAGTCAAGCACCGCCCAGACAATGTTTTCTCCAAAAGCGGAGAAGGAAGTTTGCGCTGCGTCGGCCTTGACCGTGCGGATTGACTTGTTGATGAGAGATTCAATTTTAAAGTCGGGCCAAATATGGAAAATAGCCCCCAGGCCGGGCCGGTTCCCAGTGCTACTATCCCGTTTCACCAGTTCACGTATTACATCGCCTCCAAGGCTTGCAAACACATATTGTGTGCTGTACAGGGTTTTTTCGTAGTTGACCGCTTCATGACGATTGCGATCTTTGCCATAATCTTTGATTATGGCTTCGATTGTGTTTATAACCTGCTTTCCCGCCTTATCGCGCCCTTCAGGAAATTCAAGGTTTAAATCAATGATGACCGGGAAGGATTCAGGTTTGTGCTCGGGGTCTTTCCTAAGCTTTTCCTGTTCTTCCTTTAGCTTATCGAGAAGCGGAATTGCGATGACGGTCGAGTCCAGAGTTTCCGGGGTGAACTGCGGCTTCCTGGGATTCTTGGCCGTGTCGGCCGCGGCGTCAGAATTAGGATCAATAGGTGGTTTTTTCTTCGTCATGGACGTCCTATCTTTATGGGTTGATGATGTTATAACCGCATCACTAGATGGTTTGCCCAGTCTCCTCAAATATCGCGCTGCTTTGCGTAACACGGCAAACCGTTTAACTCTATTTATATCGAATTTGTAATGACAACAACTCAGCTTCCGGAAGCTGAACAACATCGGAGAATCCCGGTTCTTGGCCGTAAGTCGCCCGTCGTTACTGTATCAAGATCTGTCAGTGGATTTGCCGTTAGCAATCCGCCAAATTACGGCGATGGTTATTAAATCTACAATGTTTCGAAATGAATACACAATTCGTATGAATGCTTATGCGAGGCCTGCTGTGTAAAGCGCAATACGCGATAAAACCGCTATCATGCCTTACGGCTTGCGTCTTACAGCGTTGAATAAGTCCGTGAGATAGCCGGGAAATCCAGTGGAGTCGGGGCCCGGTGGTAAAAGAATAAAACGCTTAAGGTGAGTGCGACTATTGATAAGAACAGTAAGGTAAAAGGCACTTTTAAACCTTCTTGATCTGCAGGGGATAGTTCGGCTGCCCCTACCCTTATTCTGGAAATGACAGGAACTTCGCTTGTCGTCTCCCATCTTATCTGTTCTGCTTCGTTGGTTATAGACGGTGAGGGTTGTTCTGCTGTTTTCGGAACAGCTTTATCTGCTGCCGGCTGCGATTCCTGACTTTTTATTTCTCTTGCTCTGGTATTTAGCAAACAAATGTAATGAAAGACATCGGTTACCAAGCCCATTCTCTGGGTTGCTTCATAGATATCCAGCGCGTCAACGACTGGTTTTTCGCGTTCAAAAGCAACATTAAATGACTTGTCACACAATGAGTTGATCGTACGCGGTGTCCCACCGGCACTAAAGGCAATAGCGAGCGCCTCCCATCCTGTATCTGAAATGAGGGCAGGGGTGCCGCCGGCTACCTGAATGCGATGCGAGACATATTTGAGTATTGTCTCTGCATTCATCTTTCCCAGAATTTCGAGTGTAGCGATTCGCTGTTTAAAGGGTTCCATCTCAGGCCTGTTTATTATTTCCATTAATTCTTCCTGGCCGAGGAGCAGCAACTGGATGAGTTTAATCGACCCTTCTTCAAGATTGTTCAGTAAACGGATGCCGTTGATAACATCGTCTGTCATCAGGTGTGACTCATCCATGATGATCAGACACTTCTTTCCTTCAGAATTGATCTTTAAAAGGGCATTTCTGATGTCCCTTATAATAAAGGTCTTTTCAGACGATGACGGCTGTATTCCGAGTTCCTGGGCGAGAAACAGAAACAGGTTAGCGCTGTTTGTAGGCGGTTCACCCATCCATATTAATTTGATGTTTTCAGGAAAATCGAATTTTATCATCTGGCTGAGAGTCGTCTTGCCGGAACCGATAGGTCCGATTACAACGATTAAACCCCGGCCGCTCTGTAAAGATCCGGTTATCTGTTTACGTATAAGAGCATGGTCCCCGTAGCCATAAAAAAACAGTGGATCCGGTACATTCTCGAATGGGAGTAAGTTGAGGTTAAAGTGCTCTGTGTACATATGCATTAACTTTTTCCTTCTGTAGGTTCTTTAGGCATAAGCTTTACCTCGACCCTGCGGTTTTTTGCTCTGCCTTCTTCTGTATCGTTGGAGTCTATCGGGTGGGCGTCACCATAACCGATTGCCGATATCCGGTCGGACGATACGCCATGAGAAACCAATATATTCGCGATAGCTCTTGCCCTGCGTAATGACAAATCCATATTGTCAACGTGTTGCTTACCGGTCGGTATATTGTCGGTATGGCCTTCTATAATGACGCGACTGCCTTGAGATGCCGATATTTCCCCGACAAAATTTTCAATCGTGGATAAATCACCGTCATTTAAGACAGTCTTACCGGAACGAAACGTCCCGCCGCCAAAGACCGCCAAAGTCCGTGGCCTGTTTTCGGCATCTGTAGTTTTAATGCTTTCAGGGACTTCTTCTTTTACTTTTAGTTTGTCTTCAAGCTGAGCAACTGTCGCCTGTAGGTCTGCAACAATGGCCTTGTTGGTATCCTGATCTTCGGTCAATTTTTTTATGACATTGTTTAATTCAGATGTCGTGTCTTTCTGGTGGTCCTGATAAGAAACTTTCTGATCCGGGAGTTCCAGTGCTTTAAACGTGATAATTGTTGATAAGGTAAAAAATATAATAGACAGTCCAATAATAATGAAACGCATAATAAAGTACTCGATTTAAAATGAGGCTGAGGCGTAATACATAACTGTGCGCCGATTAAGCTCTGTTATCCCCTTTGTTTTTTCTATACCAGGAATAATAAATGCCGACAAGATCTAAAGAAGAGCCTAAGCCAATACCTACAAGGCGTAAGTCGGTTTGTGCGGCCTCGTTAGTCAATCTTTGTTGTTCATTAGCAATATTCCAAGCCCCTGTTTTATTAAATATTGAAACCATTAGGTTGATGTCGCGATCAAGGTTAGTAGAATTAAAAGATGTCCTACATGGCAAATCTAACAGTGAAAAAGACGGGCTATGCATAGGTTATGCCGCATAACCCATAAATGGCTTCAGACTCCCCCAAAACACCTGTTTACAGTCACCGACAGACATATTTCTGATTTATGTCACTTCGACGACGTCATTTACTCTCTAGTTAAACGATATAGGACGAGAGTTAATAAAACAATCAGTGCTAACACCTAGTCATATGGGATTGAATGTTTAGCGAAAATAAATAAATTCAGCCTTACAGACATCTCCACAGGAGAAGAATTAAATGGATGAACATTTTTATGCTGTCGCTCTACAAAAAACGCTGACATTCAGACGCTGGCTTGATTTATCTCCGCCCACTTCCAACCTTGCTTTTGTGATGAAAATTTGGGGCCTTTGCGACTCCTCTGCCGCTGAAAAACTCGTTAGCTTTCAATCGCTGGTTGTCTGAACTGAAGTTTTATTTTCATAAACAAAGCGTTAAGCCGACTTGACGGTTTGATATTTAAATCTGAGTTTTCTAAGCTGCCTATGCGGCAGGGAACACAGCGCAGCACATACCAGCCATTCTCAGACCCTTTCTAAGCTGCCTGTGCGGCAGGGAACACTCGGTTGCTCTGGACGGTATAGATCAAGATTTTCTAAGCTGCCTGTGCGGCAGGGAACCTTTTCTCTTTCTTCGCGAATATGGTGTACATTTTCTAAGCTGCCTGTGCGGCAGGGAACCATCGTATCCGGAATAATCCCGGCCGCATTATTTTCTAAGCTGCCTGTGCGGCAGGGAACGATCAACTGTAACGTATTGCCAAAAAGAAAACTTTCTAAGCTGCCTGTGCGGCAGGGAACCACAAGTTGATTCTGTTCGGTCGCGTCTTTTCTTTCTAAGCTGCCTGTGCGGCAGGGAACGACCGTCTCGCTGACGTAGGACGACGACGTAATTTCTAAGCTGCCTGTGCGGCAGGGAACACGATTGAACCTTAACGACGCGCTGATGCTTATTTCTAAGCTGCCTGTGCGGCAGGGAACGCGACGACATGGCGGAATACACCTCGCTGTATTTTCTAAGCTGCCTGTGCGGCAGGGAACGTCGATGGGATCACGTTTGACAGCAAGCGTGATTTCTAAGCTGCCTGTGCGGCAGGGAACGGCGGTTGGCATCACAAAGACGTTGTTCATCTTTTCTAAGCTGCCTGTGCGGCAGGGAACCGGACATGGTTGGCGAGGCGTGCAGAGCGGCATTTCTAAGCTGCCTGTGCGGCAGGGAACATTAACCGACGCGCACTGCAGGCAGCAACACTTTTCTAAGCTGCCTGTGCGGCAGGGAACGGGCTATAAGGTCGTGCAGTCTATTACTACCTTTTCTAAGCTGCCTGTGCGGCAGGGAACGAAACCTATAAAGGCGTTTTGCTTCCGTCTGCTTTCTAAGCTGCCTGTGCGGCAGGGAACTGTATCTTCGTCAGCGTCGTCGTCAACCGGTCTTTCTAAGCTGCCTGTGCGGCAGGGAACTAGTGAGAAAAGAAACGACTTTATCAGATACATTTCTAAGCTGCCTGTGCGGCAGGGAACGCGAACGTAGGGAGCGGATCAAACGAAGTCAATTTCTAAGCTGCCTGTGCGGCAGGGAACTGAATGTACCCGTTATGAAGAGGCCGCACTCATTTCTAAGCTGCCTGTGCGGCAGGGAACAAATACCAATAATAATCGATGGGGAAATAATTGTTTCTAAGCTGCCTGTGCGGCAGGGAACCAGCAGACTATGTGGGTTCGATGCGCTGTATGTTTCTAAGCTGCCTGTGCGGCAGGGAACCTTGATTGTAACCAAGAGGGAGAGGTGTCGCTTTTCTAAGCTGCCTGTGCGGCAGGGAACATGATGTATCCGTGTTTTTCTTATCTTGATACTTTCTAAGCTGCCTGTGCGGCAGGGAACCGAAGAAACCGGATTGAGTCGTTTGTCAAATTTTTCTAAGCTGCCTGTGCGGCAGGGAACGAACCATAGACAGGAATAATGGGGATGTAACTTTTCTAAGCTGCCTGTGCGGCAGGGAACGAGCAGGGCGCACAAAAACATCGTTTTACCTCTTTCTAAGCTGCCTGTGCGGCAGGGAACTTAAATGATTTGCTATTGCTATTGATAACAAATTTCTAAGCTGCCTGTGCGGCAGGGAACTACCGCTATGCGCAAACTGCAATCATTGACGCTTTCTAAGCTGCCTGTGCGGCAGGGAACGAAAAAGCAATATCTGAAAAAGAACCGGAAACTTTCTAAGCTGCCTGTGCGGCAGGGAACGTAGATGTAAATGAATTGGTTGATAGCTTAGATTTCTAAGCTGCCTGTGCGGCAGGGAACGAAACAGTTAGCTTTGCATAACAAACTCGTTATTTCTAAGCTGCCTGTGCGGCAGGGAACGATACTTTTTTGCCGTCGATAACCCAGTAAGCTTTCTAAGCTGCCTGTGCGGCAGGGAACCCTGTTGAGCGCAGGGTTAGGCATTTTTAACATTTCTAAGCTGCCTGTGCGGCAGGGAACAAGAAGAGCTGATGGATATGGACGGATCAAAATTTCTAAGCTGCCTGTGCGGCAGGGAACGAACAGAAATAGTATCAGTAACAATATCTTCCTTTCTAAGCTGCCTGTGCGGCAGGGAACCAACAGGTTATTGATCGCATGGCTTTCGTTGATTTCTAAGCTGCCTGTGCGGCAGGGATCGTTTTATTAATTATATTACACAACTTTCATCCTTTCTAAGCTGCCTGTGCGGCAGGGAACAAACAAATTGGATGAGCTGCGTGCTGGTGATCTTTCTA
>NZ_JAUXVR010000026.1 GCF_030680395.1 Methylobacter sp.
GGTATGGAGCAGCGTTTACCCGGCAAGCCGGGACGACCTGGACAGGCCGCTATCGATAGGTCGGCCGATCAGCAACGTCCGGCTTTACATCCTGGATCGCAGCGGCAACCCGGCGCCTGTCGGCGTGCAGGGCGAACTCCATATCGGCGGCGCAGGCGTGGCGCGCGGCTATTGGCAGCGCCCCGAACTGACCGCGGACAGGTTCATCCCCGATCCGTTTAAGCAAAACGGCGGCAGACTGTATAAAACCGGCGATCTGGCGCAATACCGCCCGGACGGCAACATCGAGTTTTTAGGCCGCATCGACCATCAGGTGAAAATTCGCGGCTTCAGGATTGAGCTGGAGGAAATCGAAGCGCGGCTGATGGCGTACCCGGGTGTGGATGAGGCAGTCGTTTTGGCGCGGGAAGATCAGCCTGGAAGCAAGCGTCTGGTTGCCTATATCGTCGGTCCCGGTGACGCGTTTTTAGAGGAAACGTTACGCGAAAATCTTAAAACCCTATTGCCGGACATCATGTTGCCAAGCGCGTATGTTTTACTCAGTCAAATGCCGTTGACGGCAAACGGTAAAATAGACCGCAAGGCATTGCCCGAACCGGATATGACTGAAACTGCAAAAAACCGCTACGTGGCGCCTTCAACGGATACGGAAATGGCGTTGGCGGCTATTTGGAGCGAGATACTCGGCATTGAGCGTGTCGGTAGGCATGACGATTTTTTCGAATTAGGCGGGCATTCATTGTTGGCGACTCAGTTGCCGTTTGCCGTGCAAAAAAGATTCGGCATCCATTTGCCGCTGAAGAATTTTTTCGAGATGCCGACCATTGTCGGGCAAGCGCGGTTAATCGATAGCGGCGAAAGCAGTGAGACATGGGTTGATCTTGAAGCCGAAGCCGCACTCGATCCTGCAATTATTCCCTTACCGTCTGCATCTATAAACGTAAACGTAGCCGCACGGAGTGTGTTTTTGACCGGTGCAACCGGTTTTCTGGGCGCGTTTTTACTGGCCGAATTGCTGGAGCAAACTCAGGCCGAGATATATTGTTTGATCAGGGCTGCCGATGAGCAAGCAGCGCTGACCCGGCTGCAACGTCAAGTCGGCTGTTATGAGCTGCAGGACGGTATTGACTGGAGCCGGGTTATTGCAGTCTGCGGCGATTTGTCTGAACCCCGGCTTGGGCTTTCTTCATTGCGTTACGATGAAATTGCGGGGCAGGTTGAAGTCATTTATCACAACGGGGCGCTGGTCAATTTTGTCCAGCCTTACAAGGCGTTAAAAGCCGCCAATGTCTTGGGAACCGAAGAAGTGTTGCGTCTTGCCTGCTTAGGCAAAGCTAAAGCCATTCATTATGTGTCAACCTTGTCGGTATTTAGCGAAGCGTCTGCCATCAATCTGCAGGGTTATAAGGAAAATGACGAGCCGAACCCCAGCGTAAATTTGGCCAATGGTTATGCGCAGAGCAAATGGGTGGCTGAAAAACTGGTTACTTTGGCCAGGGATAGAGGCTTGCAGGCGACTATTTATCGGCCGGCTACCGTTGCCGGCGATAGCCGTAGCGGGATATGGAATACCGAAGACTTCCTGTGCAGATTGATCAAAAGTTGTATACAGATGGGCTATGCGCCTGCTGAACGCATCCCTATGGATATGGCATCCGTCGATTACATGAGCCGTGCCATTGTTTCGCTATCGTTGCAGCCGGATTCTATCGGCGCTTGTTTTCATTTAAATCATCCCACCCCGGCTTATTCCGATGAATTGATCGATTGGTTTAGCCGCTCAGGTTATCGCCTGCATCGTATTCCTTATCGAGACTGGGTGGAAAAGGTAGTGGAGATCGGTCAGAGAAACCACAAAGACTTTGCCTTGTTGCCTTTACTGCCGATGTTTTCGGATCAAAGCCGGGATGATGCGTCGGAATTGTTGGAAGAAGACTCTATTCGCTACGATTGCAGCGAAACGCAAGGCGTCTTATCGAAGTTAGGCATTGAGTGCGCTTTGCTGGACGGTGAGTTATTGACGCGCTATCAGGCCTATTTTAGGCGGAGCGGTTTTGTCCGCGAGCCGGCGTATTACCAAGAAAAATTATTTTAAACAAAATGATTTTTCAGGTGGGGTGGATTTTAAGTTTGCTCGTCTACTTGTTGTAAACATTGATGTACTGACAGCAAATTCTGCTCGTGTTGGGTCCGGTTTTTAAGCGCTTACCGCGAGTACGAAACTACTAAGGAAAACTCCAAAATGGTTAATAATAAAAAGAAGAACTTTTATCCAGACGAAATTGACAAGAATTCAGGAAAAAAGCTCAGGGCATGTTTGATAAAAGGGGTCTTTGTTTTAACGTTTTGCCATGCAGTACCGGCGTTATCGGTTACCGATAACGCCCAAAAAATTCAATTCGACATGCCTTCCAGTGATTTGGCATCCGCATTGAATAACTTCGCAGAAAAAACGGGTATGGAATTAAGTTATCCGGCCTCTATGGTAGCGGGTGCAAAATCAAAGCCGCTTAAAGGTAGTTATGGGGTTCAACAAGGCCTGAATGAGTTGTTGCGAGGCACCGGGCTGGCTTATCGCTTGACCGGGGACAATAGCGTAACGTTGGAGAAGATGGCTGTTGCGGAGCCGCAATCGGATACGATCACGTTGAAAGCGATGACGGTGACCGAAAAAACCGAATACGATGCTGACAAACTTTATGCGTCGCCCAATTCCAGTTCCGCCACCAAAACCGACACCCCGATTATGGAGACGCCGATGTCCATTCAGGTGGTGCCCAGGGCGGTGATGCAGGATCAACAAACTACGCGGGTAAAAGACGCGGTTGAGAATGTCAGCGGCGTGCGCTCCAATACCACGTTGGGTTATGGGACGGGCTTTATTATTCGGGGCTTTCGGAATAGCAGGGTTTTTCGAAACGGTCTTGTTGCCAACGGTATTTCTACGGGAACAGCGACTGAACTCGACACCGCCAACCTGCAAAGCGTCGAAGTGCTTAAGGGGCCTGCGGCCATGCTATTCGGCCGGATAGAACCCGGCGGCCTTATCAATGTGAATACCAAACGGGCTGAAAGGTCACCGCGTTACGCAGTGGAACAACGTTTCGGTTCCTATGACTTTTACCGCACCGAATGGGATGCAACCGGCTCGCTTACAGACGATCAGTCGCTAAGTTATCGTTTTTCAGGTAGCTATCAAAACAATAATTCGTTCAGGGATTTCAATTTTAATGATCGAGTCTCCGCTTACTCGTCCCTGACCTGGAACCCCAGCGATGCAACCGAAATGTCTTTGGATGTCGAAGGCTTGGATCAGGATTTTCAAGTTGATCGGGGCTTGTTTGCAATAGGCGATCGACCCGCCGCCGTTCCTGTCGAGCGTTCATATATTGACCCCAACGACCCGGTGGACACATTATCGAATGTAAATTTGGGGTTCAATTTAACGCATGCCTTTAACAAGGATTGGACGTTACACAATCGTTTTTTAACGACCCATAACGATAGCTCTGATATTTCCGTCAAACCGGCAAATGCTTTTACCGTGCAGCAATTCCTGGATCCAAGTCGAGGTAACCGTACTTATCTGCGTAATATATTTGCCCAAACAGTGAAAGCACAAACGTACACTACTAATGTGGATTTGACTGGAAATACCAATTTCCTGGGTACCCAGCATAAAACCTTAGTCGGCTTCGATTATTTAAGATCGACCGGGACTTACCTGACTCGAGGCAATTTCGTGAATCCGGTCAATGGCTTGGGCATTGATATTTACGAGCCGGTATATGGTATTAATTCTTCGTTTTATGACACCGCTTTAGCAACGCCATATCCTGCCGGGCGTAATCATTCGTATATGAGGGATGAATGGTATGGCGTGTACTTTCAGGATGATATAACACTTTGGGATTCTGTTCATTTGGTCGGAGGCGGTCGCTATGATTGGGCTAAAACCGGCCGCGGGGTGGGCGATTCGTATAGTGCGGCCGAAGCTGTGCTGCCTTCGCGAAATGACGAAGGATTCAGCCCAAGGGTCGGAGTCTTATATCAACCTGTATCATGGATGAGCGTTTATGGTAACTGGACTACGTCTTTTGGGGCAAATAACGGGGTTACGGCTTCCGGGGCGACAATCGATCCTGAGATTGGGGAACAGTTCGAAGCCGGGTTTAAATCTGAATTATTTGAGCAGCGTTTGACGACTACGCTGGCTTACTATCATTTAGCCAAAGAAAATATAATGACTCGCGACCTGAATAGTCCGGATCCTTCTGCCCGAACGGCAATCGGCGAAGCGCGTAGCCAAGGCATCGAATTGGATATGATAGGTCAAATGACTGATGGTTTCAGCTTGATCGGAAACTATGCGTATACCGATGCGCGTATTACAAAAGACAACTCCGGGCTTCAGGATCATAAAATGAATAACGTGCCCGAGCATTCAGGCAGTCTGTGGTTAAAGTACGAGATTCAAAATTATGAACCGTTAAAAGGTTGGAGCGCCGGACTCGGGATGTTTGCCTCCGGACAAAGACAGGGCGACGACGCCAATACCTTTGCTTTACCCGGTTACGCCCGATTAGATGCGTTTGCCGCGTATCGTTACGATTTCAAGGGTACGCGTCTTACAACGCAATTTAATATCCGCAACCTGTTGGACAAAACCTATTACGAGTCGACCGATCCTTTTCAAAATGCACCGCCACGCGTCGGAATTTATCCGGGGGCGCCTTTGACTGCTATGGGTTCAATACGGCTGGAGTTTTAGCAGGCTATTCAGGCTTCGCCGGGTTCCATGCTCTGCTCATGTCTTTATGCATAACTCCTGTAGATCAGGTTAGGCGTCAGCCATAATCTGACACGACGGCTTCGCATTGTCGGGTTACGCTCATCAAGCTAACCCGACCTACATTTTGATTGAAATTTCGTATGATCAAAGAACCCGATTTAAACAATTATAAGTATTTATTTTCCCGAAAAAACCTCCGCAAGTTCTGGCTAAGCCTGCATTTAACCATCGCGCTAACGGTCGGCTTTGAGTTCGTCATTCTGGGGCTGACCGGTTCGTGTATCGTTTTTTATAACGAACTGGAAGAATGGGGTTTGCCCGCCGTGCCTGTCACAAGCCAATCCAGGATGCGCAGTCTGGACGACATTCTTCATACCGTTAAAGCCGCGCATCCGCAAAGAACCGGCGGCTGGAATATGATTTTGCCGGGTTACCAGAGCGATTATGTCTGGGTGAGCTATCCAAAACCTGAAGAAACCAAAGACGAGTTGTTTGCTCCGCTGCAAATACTGATTGATCCTTATAGTGGGGAGATCGTTTCAGAAAACTTCTGGGGGCGGACATTGATTAGCTTGATTTACGAAGTGCATGCCGCTTTTGTGACCGGAAAAATAAGTGCGGAGATGGGTAAAACAGGTTTTAAGGTGGTGTGTTTTTTCGGGATTTTCCTGTTTTTCTCCAGCCTGTCCGGGCTTTATCTGTGGTGGCCGCGCGGCGGAAAGTTCAAACAGGCCTTAACGATCAAACCCCATTCGAGTCCGCAACGGTTTTATTTTGACCTGCACAAAACCATCGGCTTTTATAGTTCGGCGTTATTGCTGGTCATTGCTTTTACCGGCTTTGCCTTTGGCTATAAGGACACTATCACTCCGTTGGTAAGCTATTTTTCTGCTGTCAAAGCGGATCATTTAAAAGCGCCGATGCTTAAATCGAGCGTCCTGGATTTAAGCCCGCCTATTTCCATCGCACAAGCGGCCGTTATCGCCGATCAGGTTTTCCCCGGCGCGGAACTGCGCGGAATAGATACGCCGAATGGCAAAGAGGGTGTTTACATGGTTGCCAAACGACAAGCGGGTGAAGCCAATCGCCAGCGTCCGCGCAGTAAAGTCTGGATAGATCAATACAGCGGCAAGGTGCTGGCTGTTCAGGATCCGGGCAAGTTTACCGCAGGCGAGACATTTTTAAACCTGCTTTGGTGCTTGCACGACGGCGAATTTCTAGGCCTTCCTAGTCGTATCCTGTGGTGCGTCACCGGTTTTGCACCGCTGGCTTTATACATCACCGGCATTTTGCGCTGGCTGCAAAAACGTGACGCCAGAAACAGGCGCTTGGTTTGTGCAAATCAATAATGTTCTCCATGCACAAAGTCAGTTGAGAGCAGGGCTTTAAATAGACGTCACTAATTGAGCTAAAAACATTAGTCATTTTTCGTTAAATCAAATTCAAAATGGGTAAAGCTATTGTGAATTCAAGTTGTACAAAAGGACATTAATCATGGAAAACATCAACAATTCTCATCAGGAACCGGTTGAACAACCGATTTTTATCTTATCTTGTGTCCGTTCGGGTTCGACAATGCTGCGGTGCATTGTCGATACACATCCTAATCTATGCAGTCCGGGGCATTTGAACTTGGGGCCGTTATGCGCCAATTTATATGCGACGACTTATTATTCGTTGGGAAAATTGCCGGGTATGGAAACGGAGGAACAAAGGGAGCAATTGGCCATTAAAGAAACCCGGCGTGTAGTAACGGATATATTGGGCCGCTATACACAAGGGAAAGGCAAAAAAAAATGGTGCGAAAAATCGACCGTCAATATCGATTATTTGGAGATATTGGCAAAAATTTTTCCGCAGGCCAAATATATCTGTTTATATCGCAATTGCCTGGATGTTGCGTATTCGTGCATTAAATTTAATCCATTGGGGTATATGCATGAATTGTCCGCTTATGTACAGAAGTGTCCGACTAATTTTGTTGCCGCGATGATTGCTAACTGGCAGGAAAAGACCGGTAAGCTGATAGCATTCGAACAGGCTCATGCCAACCAGTGCATCAGGATTAACTATGAGTCTTTGGTTTTACAGCCGGAGCATGTCTTGGCAAAATTGTTTGATTTTCTCGATGAGCCTTGGGATGCGCGTTTGATTGATTCGATATTTCAAGTGCCTCACGATCAGGGCGAGGGCGATCTGAAAGTCTGGTTTTCCGGCAAAATCAGCAAGGATTCTATAGGCAACGGGACAGCGATTCCGTTAACGGCAATTTCTGATGAGCTGATGGCCGAGGTTGACACGCTTCACCAGCAGTTAGGGTATCCGACGATAGACGCTTTATATGCCGAACAACGAGGTAATGACGAACCGGCGCTTTACGATCTGGACGTGAATGATTTTTTTCAAAATCGTTTTTTGCAAAATACTGCTGCACAAATGGACAAATTCAGCCAATTACGCGGTGTTTGTAAATTCGTGGTAACCGGGTTGAAAGGAGGCGTGTGGACAATTGAGAGTAATGGTGACGGCTTAACTTTAAAAGACAATGGCGGCTCCTGCGATTGTACAATCGCTACAACCTACAGCGTTTTTTGCGAGCTGATCGAAGGCAGGAAAACGGCAGGCGATGCTTATGAACAGGGCGAAATAACGGGCGACGGCAATATATTTATGGCATTGGAGTTCGGCGGGTTGCTGTTTGGCAACGCAACCCGGTCACTGCCATTAAGTTAATGGCAGTGACTTACGCTTAATTTATGGGTTTTTATAGTAGCCACAATGTCTTGGCTGGGTCTGTGGTATATGTGTCACCAGTTTGCTGAAAACCAGACTTAGTCTGACGCGATGTTGGTAAGGCTGAATAACGGGAGATTACACAATGAATTCGAATGAAAAATTGCCATTGCAAGTGGATAGGTTGCATGCGCCATCGGTTGAAGAATTTAATAAGTTATATGCGGAACCCGGTAAGCCGGTATTGATAACCGGGGTTGTTTCCGAGTGGAATGCCTGCTCGCTTTGGAATACGCAATATTTCAATGCGCTTGCCGGTGAGCGCTCAGTTCCTGTCAAACGTATGCGTAACGGCGCCTATCTCGGAGCGAGCACCGAATCGATGAAGTTGGCGGATTATTTGGCTGTCGTCAACAAGGAGCCGGTTGGCAGTGAGCGGGTTTATTTAAGCGAGCGGTCTGTTAAGGACATTTTGCCGGAAATCGCCGGCGACTATACGGTTCCGGCTTACGTTAATTCAACAAAATTCGCCGCAGTGGGTTACATCGGTAGTCATGTGCATTCGCAAATTCACTTCCACCCTTTCGGAAAGGCGTTGCTGTGTCAAGTTACGGGACGCAAGCGGGTAAAGCTTTTCGCCCCCGATCAAACCCCGTATCTTTACCAGAAGCTGCATTTTAGCAAGATTGAAGGCGAGCCCGTTGATTTAGAGGAATATCCTTTGTATGGGAAGGCTCAGTATTACGAGTGCGAAGTTAACGCTGGGGAAATGCTGTTTTTTCCAATTTACTGGTGGCATGGCGTTGAGACAGAAGAGTTCAGTTCTGCGGTCGTTTTTTTCTGGGATGATTCTCGTAAGTTGAGATGGTTACCGCCGGAAGGAGTTCCCTGGCGCTATGTGCCGTTGTTTGAAATCATGTCATGGTTATTTAAGGGAAAACGTATGTTGAATCGGGTTTTGAAGTCGGTTCGCGGATAGGCGCGGTAGTTTATAGTGAAACGGGAGCGATGACTCTATCCTCCGGTCAGTATTGCTGTTTTTTGCATTCTCAAGTGAACTGAAACGGCATCTTCGACCCCTCATCATATCGGCCTTAAACAAGGCGTAAAGCAAAAATCAAACTAAAGGGCTGATGATTCTGTATGACTATCGATGTATGGCTTGAACAATTAGCCGTTACAGACGAAGAGCATCGATATTATTGGTCGTTGCTGGACAAGAACGAGCAAGACAAGGCCTCGCGTTTCGTGCAAGCAATGCACGGCAGGCGTTATGTGGTAAGTCACGGCAAGCTCAGGCTGATCCTGTCCGGGTATCTGGGCATGCCTCCTGAAAAGATCGGTTATGCGGAGCAGGCGTTTGGCAAGCCGGTTATTGTTATCAATGGCCTGGAGCATCAGGTTAAATTCAATTTGGCGCATTCCGTCGATAAAATGCTGGTGGCAGTGGGGGCGAATGAGCAGATAGGTGTCGATATTGAAGTTTGGAACAGTAAAATTGACTGTGCTGCAATCGCCAATCTCTGTTTTGCCGAAGTCGAACGCCGTTTTTGGAACGGATTGCCAAAAAACAGCAAAGACGAGTTTTTCTATCGGCTCTGGACAAGGAAGGAAAGCTTTGTAAAAGCCGTCGGTGTAGGTCTTGGACTAGATGTTTCCAAGGTTGTTTCTTCGGCGGTTGGTGCGACGAGGTTTTTGTCTGTGCCGGAGGGGTATGGTTCGGCTGGAGATTGGGTGCTGGTCGATTTGGATTTTGACCGTGGCATCAGCGCTGCGCTGACGGTTCCTGCGAAATGTTATAACAGAATCGAGCTTAGACGGCTCGAACCAAGGTAAAGATAAAGACGGGATGTAAATCCCGTCTCTCGCCATCCATTGACTATTGTGACGCCGTTTGTTGCATGTGTATCTGCAGGCTTAACGGACGCATATCCGTCCAGACTTTTTTGATGTAATCCAGGCACGCCTGCTTGTTGCCGATTTTATCGACCGTCCGCCAGCCGCCTGGTATTTCTTTGTATTCAGGCCAAATTGAGTATTGTTCTTCGTGATTGACCACAACCCGATAAAGGGTGGTGTCTTCTTCGTCGTTCCAAGCCATTATTATGCTCCGTTAATGTAATTGCTTTAAACGCACCCCGCGATTTGTTGGGATGGGCCGGTTACTTTGATGTTTACGTGTAGTAGACGATAGAAGCGTTAAAACACCTCAGCTGTCATGCTGATCCAGTAACTGGGTTTTGAATTGGATGCGGCAGTGCAGCAGGGCTTTGGCCATGTGTTTTTCAACGGCGCTATCGGATATGCCGAGTTCCATGGCTGTTTCGGTATAGGTCATGCCGTAAACTCTATTCAGGATAAATATCTCCTGAGTGCGCAAAGGCAATTCATCTAATATCCGCTTGATGGCGGTCAACCTTTCGTCAATGGATACGAGTTTTTCGGCAGAGGGGAATTCGCTTGGCGGGAGTAGGGACTGGTCTTTCGTCTGTTGGTAGTTTTCCGTTACTTTTCGATGCTTGATGTGATCGTACGCAAGGTTTTTGGCGACTCTGAACAGAAAACCGCGCGGATGATCGATCGTTTGTTTTTGTGCTTCTCGGAAAAAAATAATGAAGCTTTCTTGTGCAATGTCGGCGGCTATATCCGGGCAGTTGACAATCCGGGTCAAATGAAACTGCAATTCGGACTGGTGATTTAAGTAAATGGCTTCTATGTTCAAGTTCAAATCCCTCTTCGTTGTTGTTAAGACTGTTTACCTTGTTGTTACGCTTTCGGCATCGGAATAAGGTGGGCGGGTCTAACAGCGTTAGAGACTTGCGTTGGCAAACAGCTAAAGCGCCATATATTGGGTTGCATAAGCATAGGTGATTCCATGGTCTCTGCTTTGTTAGTTAGCGGTTATCGGTACACAGGTAAGTAGCTGGTATCAAACCGGGTAAGTCGGTGAATATTGCCGTCAAGGCATGTTTTTTGTTTGTTGGCATGCCTGCGCGCGATGCTCTCAAAGTCAGCCTGTTGTCCTGAATGCATTGCGCCGGCTATAGTGAACAAAGCAATGAATGTGCCATTTTTATGTCTGACTAATTTCAATGGGTTAGAAGTTTATTTGAGGACGGGCTTTAAAAAGCGAGGCAGATGATGCAGTGATAATGCGGCATATAACATAGTTTAATTAAAGGCGACGCCGGCGTTGAATGGCATGGGGCGCTTTACTGCGTTCAGCACATCCTGCGCAGTTGCACGGGTGGTTCATGAGTATTTTTTAGCGAAAGGATGAGGTTAAACAAGGCTTAAGGCGTCCTATTACCAGTACTCGGTCAGTCTTGTTATGTCGCGTAAAAATTGTTTAGCTCAGCGTAAACCTGCTCATCTTATTCGACAAGCTCATGACGAACGGATTTACTTTGTCCGGTCAAAATAGAATTGACTGAATACTAAACCTGTTGTGGCTTTGATGCCGGATATGCGGCATAGAATTTGTTCTAACGCATTGAGTTATGTGTACGCAAGCTTAAAGGAAAAATAGTTTATGTTAGTTTTTTTATGCCGCTCTTCCCGGCTAACGGTTGTTGGCGTAATGCTTGCCGGTATTATCAGCGGTTTAAGCAGTGCAGCCTTGGTGGCGCTGATTAATTCGACGTTGTCGAATGCTTTGGATGCCAGGCTTTTGCCATGGCTGTTTGGCGGATTGTCTATTGCGGTATTGACCAGCGGTTTTCTATCCCATTATCTGCTCAAACGGCTCAGCGCTAAAATTATTTGCGATCTTCGTATCCACATCAGCCGCTTGATTCTAGCCGCGCCTTATCCTTATCTGCAAAAGCTCGGCAAGTCGGCGTTATTGGCTAATTTGACTGAGGACATCGCGGCGATTGCCAATGCCAGTCAATTATTGCCGGTAGTCTGCATTAATTTTGTGGTTGTGGCGGGCAGTATGGCCTATCTGAGCTGGCTGTCCTGGCAGTTGGCGCTGGTTTTGGGTGGAGTGATTGCATTCGGCGTATTGAGTTCCAGTCTGTTCAGAGAATGGCCGAAAGAAGCCGTGTTCAAGGCGCGGGAGGAATACGATGTACTCAGCAGCGATTTTCGGGCTTTGACGGAAGGTATTCGCGAGCTGAAATTGCACCGGCAGCGTAGCGACGCATTTATGGCGCAGTCGTTGGCGGTCAGCGCCGAGACCTATAGCCGTTACTCTTTTCGGGGCGCAGTGGCTTATTTATGGGTTAATCAGTGGGCGCAGCTATTGTATTATTTAGCTATTGGCGTGATCCTCTATGTTTTTCCGGCTTGGCAAGCGATCGACCGGGAAGTGATCGGCGGCTATGCGCTGGTGTTTTTGTTTATGATGACCCCGTTGACCCTACTCACCACCAGTTTGCCGATTTTCAGCGGTGCCAAGGTGTCGCTGCAAAAAGTCGGACAGCTCGGCGACCAGCTCAAAAGACAAACGGTACCGGTCGATGTGCCTGATAAAAAAACCGAGGTTTGCGCAATGTTTTCAGGACTGTCGCTACAAGGTGTGACGCACAGTTTTCACCGGGAAAAGGAAAATCGCAATTTTATCTTGGGGCCTGTCGACCTGGACTTTAAGCCAGGGGAACTGGTATTTTTAATTGGCGGTAATGGTAGCGGCAAGACCACGCTGGCAATGCTGCTGATCGGGCTTTACATGCCGGAGCAAGGGCTAATTCGCTGGAACGGCAAGGTCGTTGATGACTGTAACCGGGATGATTACCTGCAAAACTTCTCGGTGATTTTTTCGGATTTTTATTTGTTTGACGAGCTGTATGGGGTCGATAACCAGAACGCACTCGTCGACGATTATTTGCAGCGCCTGCACTTACACCATAAAGTGCGGGTTGAGAACGGCCGGTTTTCTTCGGTGAACTTGTCTCAAGGCCAGCGCAAACGTTTGGCGCTATTGGTCGCTTATCTTGAAGATCGGCCTTTTTATGTTTTCGACGAGTGGGCTGCAGACCAGGACCCCGAGTTCAAGCATTTATTCTATACGGAATTACTGCCGGCCTTGAAAGCCCGAGGCAAAACAGTTTTGATTATCAGCCATGACGATCGCTATTTCTATTTGGCGGATCGCTGTATCAAGCTGGAAGAAGGTCGGATTATAGCCACGGAAAAGCCCGTAGCAGTCAGCAACTAGGAAAGGATGTATTCACCACGAAGACACGAAGGACACGAAGTTTTCACTCTGTTTTTCTTCGTGTCGCATGGCTGGACGGGGCATGTTGCCCTGTCCGAAGTGTTTTTGAGGTGATTATAACGTAGCTAGTTAGGTTGAAACGTTAGGGACGGGGTTGCAAACCCCGTCCCGCTCAGTAGCATAACCACGAACGACTTGTATGGATGTAAGAGGTAGAGCAACGTATGGAGCAGTTGCCAAGACACGAAGGGCACGAAGTTTTACTTTGTTTTTCTTCGTGTCCTTCGTGTCCTTCGTGTCTTCGTGGTGATAATCTTTTAAGTTTTTTAATCGCATTTCATAGTATTGGATGGCAATGGCGAATATTCGAAAATCTGTTTTGTATACCTGTCTGGGGCTGGCAAGTCTGGCGGCGATCGCTGTCGGCGGCGGTTTCTGGGTTTTGCATAAGTCCCTGCCGCAACTTGACGGCACGGTGAAGCTGGAACGGCTTACCGCGGAGGTTCGCGTACATACCGATGCGCACGGCATTCCGGTCATTGACGCCGCTAACCGTGCCGATGCGGTTCGGGCGCTGGGCTATGTCACCGCCCGAGACCGCCTGTTTCAGATGGAACTGATGCGGCGCAAAAATGCCGGGCGCTTGGCGGAAATCTTTGGCGACATCGCGCTGGACAGCGACATCAAGGCCCGAACCTACGGTTTTCATCGGGAGGCAAAAGCGATCCTGGCGAAACTGCCGCAGGATCATCTGCATTATCTGCAAAGCTATGCCGACGGCGTCAACAGCTATATGGCCGAATCCGGCAAACTGCCTTTCGAGTTTACGCTATTGAGCTATCAGCCGGAGCCTTGGACAGCCGAGGACAGCCTGCTGGTGGTATTAGGCATGTGTGAAACCTTGACTGCCGGTGAGGAGCGCAGCGAACGCATGCTGAGCGTGATGGAAAAAACCTTGCCGGATGCCGCCGTGCGTTTTCTGACGCCGGATACCGATCCTTACACCGAATCATTACTGAAACAGGCTGAATCGTTGCGTCCGGCGCAGGCGATTCCGGTCGAGGCTTTGGCAACCGCATTGGCTCATCAGCCGATGGATAAAACCTTGTTGGCGCAGACGGTGCAGCAGTCCGATTTCATGGTCGGTTCCAATGCCTGGGCGGTCAGCGGCAAGAAGACCTGGGACGGTCGGGCCATTCTGGCTAACGATATGCATTTGGGCCTATCGGTGCCCAATATCTGGTACCGCGTCGAGTTGAACTACGGCGACACGCATGCCGCAGGCGTAATTTTACCGGGCACACCCTTGATAATCGTCGGCAGCAATCGGCATATTGCCTGGGGGGCCACCAACCTGACCGGCGATTTCCTGGATCTGGTACAGCTTGAGATTAATCCCGCCAATCCCGATCAATACCGGGTAGGCGAACAATGGCAAGGCTTTGACGAATACCCGGAAACCATCCTCGTCAAGGGCGGGGAGGCCAAACAGGTCATGGTCAAGCAGACGCGTTGGGGGCCGGTTGCCAACCAGCCGTTGCTGGATAAATCGGTGGCAATTCATTGGGCGGCGCTGGATGCCGATGCCATCAACTTGAATATGTTTGACTTGGAGCAAGGCGAAATCCTGGAGCAAGCGGTAAAAGTCGTCAACAGCAGCGGCGGCCCGCAGTTGAATGTGTTGCTGGCCGACGACAAAGGCCGCATTGCCTGGACATTGATGGGCAAAATCCCCAAGCGCTTCGGCAATGACGGTTTGGTCAGTCGCTCATGGGCGGACGGCAATGTGGGCTGGAACGGTTATATCGAACCCGAACATTTGCCGCGCGTCATCGATCCGCCCGAGGGCATCCTGGTGTCGGCCAACGACCGCCGTCTGGGCAAAAATTACCCGTATGTCATCGGCCACCAGTTCGGCAACGGCTACCGCGCCTACAGGATTACCCGGCAACTTGCGCAAATGCCCAAGATCGGCGAATGGGCCATGTTCGATTTGCAACTGGATACCGAAAGCGAGTTTTATGGCTTCTATCAGCAGTTGGCCCTGACCAGTCTGACCGCCGAAGCCATTGCCGGGCAAGCGGATTTGGCCGGGGTACGAGACTATTTGCTGGCCTGGAACGGGCGGGCTGATGTCGACAGCCTGGGTTTTGCGTTGCTGGTCGAGTTTCGCAAGCAATTGATCGAATCGGTATTTACGCCGTTTTTATCGGCCAGCCGGCAAGCCGATAAAAACTTCAGTTATGCGTGGACGTATATCGATACGCCGTTGCAAGCCCTGCTGAACGAAAAGCCCTTGCATGCACTGCCCGATACGGCGCATTACCGGAACTGGGACGACTTTATTTTGGGGCAATTGAAACACAGTCTTCAGCGAGTGCAAGCCCGGCAGCCGGAGGTGGCGCTAATGGCGTTGAACTGGGGCAGGCTGAACAAGGTCAAGCAAACGCATCCGTTTTCAAAGGCGATGCCGATACTGAGCGCTTTGCTGGATATGCCGGAGGAGGCATTGCCGGGTTGTGCTTTTTGCGTTCGCGCGGCGGGGCCGGGTTTTGGAGCCAGCCAGCGGCTGGTGGTTGCGCCGGGCCATTTTGAAGACGCCATTCTGCATATGCCCGGCGGCCAATCAGGTCAGCCCTTGTCGCCTTATTACCGGGACCAGCAGGACTATTGGCTCAAAGGCTTGGCGATGGCATTGACAGCAGGAAAGTCCGAACACATGCTGTTGTTACAACCGCATGACGATTAAAAACATCATAAGCAATAGGTTTAGGTCGTTTCAATCCGCATCTGAGGGGTAAAATACCACCCGCAGACAAGCGGTCGGTGGAGCCAAGGAGGGTTGTATTGCCTACACAGCGCTGTCAAGTTTTACTAATCTCCCTAACGGAGAGGTTTTTGGCCACAAGGGAATATTGATGAATACTATGCAACGCAACTCTTTAGCGCTTTCATCTGAGGGCTATGGGTGCAATTGTGTCGCCGGTTGGGTGGCTGGTTTATCCGGCTGCGGAGAGCTTTCTATGCATAAACCGAGTAGTTATCTATGAAACAGGAAAACGAAAACAACAGTTTGGAATCCGGGCTTGATAACGACCTTGACGAGCAAGCAGTGACCTGGTTTATACGGTTGCGGGCCGATAATGTTTCCAGCGAGGAAAAAACGTCATTTCTCCGATGGCTGAATCAGGACGATACGCATCGCGACGCCTTTAATGAAGTCAGCAAGCTATGGGGCGATGCCGATCTGTTGCAAGCGCTTGGCGAAACCGCCCGGAAACGTCGCATAACACCGCATAAAAAAACCACAGCCAGTTTCAAATTGCCGCTGGCGATGGCCGCCTGTCTGGCTTTGGGCTTGCTGTTTAACAACGAGCTGTGGATCTTGCTGCAAGGCGATTATTCGACCCAGGTGGGCGAACGTAAAACCGTCTATTTCGATGACGGTTCTACCGCGATGCTCAATACCGACACCGCTATCGCGGTCAGTATGGATGGCCCGCAACGCAGGATCGAACTATTGAAAGGCGAGGTTTACTTTGAGGTCAAACCCGACCCCAATCGGCCGTTCATTGTTCAGGCCGATCATTCGACGACTCGTGTGCTGGGAACCCGGTTTTTCGTGCATGAAAGGAGCCATAGCGACGAAGTCAAAGTCGTGTCCGGCCGGGTGGAAGTAACCGATCGGCGCACCTTGAAGCAGCCGTTGATTCTGCATGATCGCGAGGCTGTATCGGTCGATGCCGCAGGACTGGGTGAGACCCTGCTGCTGGATTCGGCGCTGGCAACCTCCTGGGTGAACGGTTTTCTGGCGTTTGAGAATGCCCCCCTGGAAAGCGTCATCAACCAGATTCTTCGCTACAGAGCCGGTTTGGTGGTTTACAGGGACAATAATTTGCGTGAACTCAAAATCAATGGACGCATCAATTTGCGTGAGTCGGACGACATGCTGAAAGTTTTGGAAAAAAACCTGTCGGTAAAGATGACTTATCTGACCGACTGGCTGGTGATTGTCGGCTAAGGCGACTATGCTCCTTACACTGCTCGGCGATGTGTCCATGAAAGACACAAAAGATACTCCCGGAATCGAGTATTTGCCGGTTCTTCCGGGTGCAAAACTTCCTCATAGCCGCTGCTGCATTGCTCAAAACAAGCGTTCAGCGATAATAGCGACTCCCGACTCAAAGCACAGATAATTATAGCGAAGTCAGTACCTCAAACACCGCCAGTCCAAGCGAGGTCAGCGCCAGCCCGGCCATAGCCAAGCGCGAACCGTGTAGCTTGGTCCATAGTAAAAGGCCGGTCAGGGAAAGAAACACCAAACCGCCTGCCAGCGTATCGACCAACAGTATCCATGCCGTTCCCATGCCAACACCTCTGTGCAATCGGGTGATGAATGCGAATCCATTGGCATCCTGACGTTTTACCGAAACAAAAGTATTACCTACCCAGTATTCGGCATTAAGAGACTGTTGCGGAGTGTGAAAATCCACCCGCCACTGGCTGGGCTGCTGGATGTTTTGATCGGCCCAGATGACGGTTTTTTCCGGTTCAGTGGTAACTTTGCCGGGTTCCCGGTCGATGCTTAGCTGTACTTGCAGCCATTTTGCCAAGGCTTTGGCATCGGCCGGAAGCGGTGTGGGTAAGGCCAGTTCGATTTGCGACTGTTCCATGTGCGCTGCCGGAATTTTCATCACCGCGCGGTGGTTGAGTAAAATCCCGCTAACGCCGAATAACAAACCCAACGCCGCTCCCCACAGTCCGACCCAGGCATGGAGTCGACGCAGCCATTTGAGCCATTGAATGCGTTTGGATTTCCGGATCAATATCTCCGGATTCTGTATATTCGTCATTATGATGATCTCCGTTCGTTGTTAGATGTCTGCCCACATACGCAGCAGATTGTGATAAGTGGCGACCAGCGGGACAATCTCCGGGCTTTCCGGGGCGCGGGCGCGCAGGCTCTGGATACCGGCATCCAGCTGAAATAACAGGCAGCGCTGGGCGACATCGCGAATCATGCTCTGCACCCAAAACACGGCGACATCGCGATGGCCGCCGGTGATGGGTTCCACTCGATGCAAGCTGCTGGATGGATAAAGCACCAGACTTCCGGCTGGCAGTTTAATTTGCTGCACGCCGTAAGTGTCTTCAATAATCAGTTCACCGCCTTCATATTCTTCCGGTTCGGACAGAAACAGGGTTCCGGATACATCGGTGCGAAAAGTTGTTACGCCGACGCGGATCGCATTATCGACATGGATGCCGAAATCCATGCCGGGAACATAGCGGTTAAACAGGGGAGGGCAGACCACTTTCGGCAATGCGGCGGAAACGAACAGCGGATTACAATGCAAGGCATCATGCACGAGGGCGGTCAGCACTTGTGTTTCCGCTGCATTGGCGGGCAATTGCATGTTGTTTTTTACCTTCGCGGCCAGTTGGCCTGCGGTGACCCAGCCATCGACGAATTGCGCCTTGGCAAACAGTTCGCGCGCACTGGCGAGTTCTTCACCGGTTAAAACATTTTCAATGGCAAGTAGCATGGTTAGCCTCTTTCTATGATGTGATTGCAGTTGGGCATTAAAGATTTATAGTGATTTCTTTTAAAAAACGTTTCTGGAGATAGGTATTTTCACTCGCTACAAAGACACGAAGGGCACGAAGTTATATTTTTTCGTGTCCTTCGTGTCTTTGTGATGAATAATAGAATCTAACCGCAGGATAGATTACTGAGTGGGCGAGGCCTAATATTTCACCCGTAATGTAAGCTGCCCGGAAAGCGGCGTTCCCGGCAGGGCCGTATTGGTTTGTCCGGATTCGTAATAGACCTTGTCCAGCAGGTTGAAAGCATTGGCCTGTATATCGAAGTACTTATGGTGATAAGACACCGTCGCATCAAGACGGGCATAGCCGGGCAAAGTCACTTCATTAACCGCATCCGTGAAACGTGAGCTGGACATAAAGACCCCGCCGCCGACTTCCCATTCCGGAGTGATCTTGTAACTGGTCCAGACCACGCCGCTGTTCTCCGGCACATTCACGGCGTTCTTGCCTTCGAGCGATTTGGATAGGCCGCTGACCGAGCCTGTTGCGCTGTTATTCGATTTAACCACTTCGGCATCGAGATAAGCGTAAGTTGCCGAAAGACTCCAGTCAGGCAATAGATCTCCAGCCAGACCTAATTCGAAACCGTCGGTGCGCTGTTCGCCAGCCAGAATGTTTCGGGTCGGATCGGTAGGGTCGGCGGTCCGCGCGTTGGTTTTTTCCAGGCGGAACAGTGCACCGGTCGCGCTGAGCCGTCCGTCAAAAAGATCAATTTTGGCCCCGACTTCCAGGTTTTGGTTTTGCTCAGGTTTAAGGTTGGCGGTATTGCTGGCGAGCGAAAAAGTCTCGGCCGAAGGATTGAATGAAGTGCCGTAACTGAAATAGTACGCCTGCCAATTTTTCGGTTGCCAAACTAGCCCGGCGCGCGGGTTCCATTGGTGATCGGTGCGCTCGAAATCATTGGCATTACTAAGGTTGTCGTCCTGTTTCGCCTGAAAGACATCGTAACGTCCACCGGCAAGCAGCTTCCACTCGGGCGTAATTTCAAACTGATCGAGCACGTAACCGGCGACGGTATTGGTTTTGGTGTTTCTGTCGGTTGCCAGCACGCCTGAAAAATCGTTGGCCCGTCCTAAACCGACGGTTGACGTTCCTATCGGGTTATAGACCGAAACCCGGCTGACGCCGGTCGAATTTTTGCCCCGGAAGCTATAATCTTCCCAACCGACTTCCGCGCCAAAAAGAAAGGTGTTGTTAAAACCGAACAGCGGTTTTTTGAAGGTAAAATCGGTCTGATTGTAATAATTCTCTTGCGGACTTTCGCGCAGTGCCTGGGTTCGGGCTATGGTCGCTGTCGGCCCAGTATTGGAGGGTGATCCGGAAAATAACAAAGAGCGGTAGGTACGGTCGTAATTGCCGTATCGGGCAGTATTCCGCACCGAAAAATGCGAGTTAAAACGGTGGTTGAATATCGCGGTGACTACCGAAGTATCATAAGTTTGCAGCAGGTCATCCTTGAAACCGTAGAATTGATTGACAGGGACATTGGCAGGCCTTCCACCGACCATCGGCACGCCGTAATCGAAGACGCTGTCTTCTTCCTGGTGCAGCAGCATCAGGGTTAGATCGGTGTCCTTGGTGAAGTCGACTTTAATCGACGGCGCTACCCCCCAGCGGTTGGTGTAATTGTAATCGCGGAAAGAATCGGCATCCTGATAGAGGGCGTTGAGCCTCACGGCCACGTTATCGGTCAGTTTTTTTCCCGCATCCAGCGTGGTGCGTTTGAAATCGTAGTTACCGTAAGTAAAATCGGCATTGGCGAATGACTTTCCCATGACCGGTTTTTTGGCAATCGGATTGATGACGCCACCTGTCGATCCCCGCCCGAACAGTACCGAAGACGCGCCTTTGAGCACTTCGACGCGATCCAGGAAAAAAGTGTCGCGAGAGTATTGACCGTTTTCTTTTGCACCGTCGAGATAGGTATCGGAGTTCGCTGAAAACCCGCGCAAGGTGATCGAATCGCCGGTACGCCCGCCTTCGCCGGCGGCGATGGTCAGTCCACTGACATTCTTCAATGCATCGCGCAGGTTGAAGGCGTTCTGGGATTTGACCAACTCTTCCTTCACTACGCTGACGGATTGGGGAATATCGCGGATAGCTGTTTCAAACTTAAGTCCGGTGCTGGATGTATCAGCTTTGTAGGCAGGTTCTTTTTCAGCGGCGGCTTTTACCTTAACTTCCGGTAGTACTGACTTTGCAATCTCTGCGCCCTCGGTATGCGATGCGTTCAGTAATGCAGCAATAGCCAGCATTAACGGTCGGTTCTTGTGATTCTTCATAAATATCTCGCTTGTTGTGTGTAGCTTGTAGTTGGCTGGCTGGTCACACAAGAGGCGATGGCTGGCTGTTTGTTTTATTTGGTCAGAATTAATTTATACTTTGACGCGTCAATCGCAATCGGTATTCTTCTCCGGCCTCTCTATAAGTTGAATTCATAAGGCTGAATAAAATCATTAAGCTGATGTTGCATTTTTTGGGAATGCCTTGGGTTGTTTATATGGCAAATAAGCCATGACTTTGAGTATTTGGCGTACTTTTCCTGCTTGGTTTTGGTAACATTTAAATTGGCAAGCAAGCGGTAATATCGAGAAATGAGCAGAGCAATACAGGGATTTTGCAGAGATTCATATTGAGTTTTCAAATACTCAATAGCCATTAATAACGTCTCTTGCTGATCTTTTTCAGACATAATAATTCTCCTGATCCGGTTTTATTCTTTTTTGTTAATTTCACAGTGGATAGGAATAATTTCCAAACCGTTTTTTTCGAATCTATATCCAGACATTTAAAATCCACGGCATGAATACATTCGCTTTCAATGAGTGATGCTAAGGTATTTACTGAGATTGCTATATGTACCAAGTTATTTTCCATAGTGAAAGCAAGGCAAGTTACTTTGAATCAAATGATAATGATTATCATTTATCAAGTCAACACTTGTTAATCTTTGATGTTATGCATAGCGCCGAAAAGCTTGTTATTTTAGGTTTGAAAAAAACCTGAGCCATAAATGGACTGGACAACCTTGTCTTTATGGCAATTCGAGCTGTGTTCAAGCTGGAGTGCTAAAAGATAAAAGGCAGGGCAAAGCGGCTGATTAAAGTAACCCCGATGGCACATTCCGAAGTGCAACAAATAAAGACTGCGTAACATCAATAACTAACCGGTTTTAAATAATGATTATCAACACATTAAATTCATTTGTTTTTAAATATATTAAATTTATCGAAATGCTCGGCGTACTGATGCGTATTTTTAGTTTTTCGCTGGTCAGTTGGATGGGACCGGAAAGTCCTTTTCTGTTTGTGTGGGCTTTTAATACCACCGATGCGGTAATACTTTCCTGGTGCTCCATACTCAAGAAAGACAGTGCCTATACCTTGCTGAATGTATTCTGGATTATGGTCGGCATAATTGGAATGGTTAGAGCCAGTCAAATTTCAGTGATGGATTTTAAATCCGCCTGGCTGCATTTGTTAACGCAAGCCATAGCGCTGTTCAGTTAAACAGCGCTCCAGGCACAAATGAGCGAATGCGATAAATAAAGCTTGTTATAATGGCCGCCATTAAAATAATGAGATAAACCACTGAGTTAGTAAGGTACGTACCACGTATCTTTACTGAACTTGGAAAATGGTGCGTGATGCGTACCCTACATTTCTTGATAATTCTGGTTCAAAAGGAGACGCTGGTTTTGACAACAACGCAAGACATTACAAGTTCGATGACTTCATCGGAAAAACGCGCCACATGGTCTTTGGCAGGCATTTATGCTTTGCGGATGCTGGGGCTATTTATGATTTTGCCGGTGTTATCTTTATTTGCCGAACAGCTTGAGGGATCAACGCCTGCGCTGATCGGTCTGGCCATGAGCATTTACGGCTTGCCCCAAGTTCTATTGCAAATTCCTTTCGGTTTGCTATCCGATCGCTTCGGTCGCAAAAAAATCATTATTATTGGCTTGGTGATGTTTTTTATCGGCAGTGTGATCGCGGCATTGTCGACAACCATTTACGGGATTTTGGTGGGTCGGGCTTTTCAGGGCGCCGGTGCGGTTTCGGCCGTTATCATGGCCTTGGTGGCCGATTTGACTCAGGAAGTTCATCGCACCAAAGCCATGGCGATTATCGGAATCAGCATCGGTGGATCGTTTGGCGTCGGCATCATAGCCGGGCCTGTTATTTCCGGATTCGGCGGTGTGCAGAGCGTTTTTGGGGTAACAGCGGTGCTTACCCTTCTGGCTATTCTGGCGATTATTTATATCGTTCCCAATCCCCAGCAATCCAAATTGCATCGGGATGCGGAGTTCGTTCCCGAAGAAACCATGCAGGTATTGAAAAATCCGGACTTATTGCGCCTGAATTACGGCATTTTTACCTTGCACCTGATTTTAATGGCTATCTTTGTGGTGGTGCCTTCGTTAATGAGAGGGGCGGGATTACCGGCAGGGCATGAATGGCAGGTTTATTTACCGGTTTTTGTTATTTCGATGGCTTTCGCCGTGCCGTTTGTGATTCTGGCCGAAAAGAAACGCAAAATGAAACAGGTGTTTCTCGGGGCCATCGCGGTCTTGGTGATTGCGGAATTGGGCTTGTCGACAGTTCATCAAAACCTGATCGGGATTGTAGGTTTCTTGTGGCTGTTTTTTTGCGGCTTTAATTTATTGGAAGCAACACTGCCTTCTTTAATATCGAAGACAGCGCCGGCTGACCTGAAAGGCACGGCCATGGGCGCTTATTCAAGCTCCCAATTCATGGGTCTTTTTATGGGCGGACTGGTGGGCGGCTGGTTTAACGGCGAATTTGGAGTCACGGCGGTGTTTTTATTTTGCGCCGCTGCCGCATTCAGCTGGCTGGTCGTGTCTTTATGGATGAAGCCTCCGCGGTATGTGGCAAATCTGCTTATTTCGCTGGAAAAACTCAGTGAACAGGGCGCAAATGAATTTATTGCCGAAATGCTTAAAATCAGCGGTGTAGAAGAGATTACCCTGCATTATGAAGAAGGTTTGGTTTATCTCAAGGTTGATAATCAAAAACTTGATAAAGACCAATTACAAGGTTTGATCACGCAGTATGTCAATGCATAATCGCGTAAACAATGAGGAGAAATAGATGCTTAATAAAGTGATGTTAATAGGAAGGCTAGGCGCTGACCCTGAAGTTCGGTACATGCCGAGTGGCGGTGCAGTTACGACCCTGAGTCTGGCAACCTCCAGGCGTTGGAAAGATAAGCAAACAGGCGAGCGCCGCGAAGAAACCGAATGGCATAGGGTGGTGCTTTTTAACCGCTTGGCTGAAGTCGCCGGTGAATATTTAAAAAAAGGCAGTCAAGCCTATATCGAAGGTCATATCCGCACGCGAAAATGGCAAGCTCAAGACGGCCAGGATCGCTACACCACCGAAATTGTCGCCGACTCTATGAACATGCTGGACAGCCGTAGCGGCGGCACTTCCGAGTTTGGCGGCGAGCAGCCACAGGGCGGATATTCCAAGCCTGCCGGTCAGCCTCAGCAACCGGCGCCGCAGAGCAGTTCCGGCTCCATGCCGCCACCGCCAAATTATGACGACTTTGATGACGATATCCCGTTCTAACAGACACCTGGTGTCTATTATGTAAAGAATACAATTAAGAATCCTGTTGTCTGGCAGGATTCTTTGCCATTGCTGACGCTTTAAAAGTAATAACTGATGTTACGCACTGAGCCGATGCAGTTCGGCAAAACCGGCTTGTAAGGCTTTGATGTAAAGCTTACTTCTAAGTGTGAAATGGTTGAGCTGATGCTTAAGCTTGAGTTGTTCAAGTTTGAAAAAAAAGCATAGATGGATGCAAAAATGGTCCTGATTAGCAAGATGCTTCAGCTAGCGCCAAAAAGCTCGTCATTCTGGCAGGGATGCCGGAATCCAGTCACATGGATGTGAGGCTATGGCTTGGCATCAAGCCTAAGTCATGCCACAGCGGTATCGGAAAGTTACCATCCCTGGCTCTGGATACTGGCATCCCTGCCAGTATGACGGTGCTAGCTGGAGCATCTTGCTAATCAAGAAAATGGTTGCTTTGGGTCCGAATGGTGCGGGTCGGCGAGCGGGCCAAGCCGGTGTTGGATTTAATAGCTTTGTGGAAGACTTCGATGTTCCACCGTTTTTGATAGAGAATCGTGATCTGGTCGTAAGTATGCTGGAGATCGCTGGACGGACAAGGCGCTGCGAAATCATGATCATCGATGGGATAAGTTGCAACGCTTGCAGAAAGAAGTCGCTAAATCTATCGAGGAGGTTGTAATATTAAAAACACGACAGATTTATTTATTGTCGGAGTATGCTTCAATTTGATGAAATCCAAGAATAGGCTTTGCGCCTAAGCATCTAAAAATTTTTCTCCGTGGTTTGAGGTTTTGCGCATGTGGAAAAAAATTTACTCGACTGTCTTCATGCCTCGTCTTGATGATGAGGAACTCGGCAAGCGCCTTGAAGCCATCAAGTCATCTATACCCACGCCGGTTTTTTGGCTGTTGGGAAAGACCCAATCGGGAAAAACTTCGATCATCAGGGCCTTGACCGGAGACAGCCGCGCCCAGATAGGCAACGGTATGCACGCCTGCACCAAAACCGCATTCATTTATGATTTCCCTGATTCCCAGGATTGCATCATGCGCTTCCTGGACACGCGAGGACTGGGCGAAGTGGATTATGAACCGGATGACGATATCGAAGCTTTTCAAGAACAGGCGCACGTACTGATCGTGGTCATGAAAGCCATGGATCATTCCCAGCAGGCTGTTATGGCGGCTGTCCGATTGATTCATAAAGCCAAGCCCGATTGGCCGGTTATTGTTGCGCAAACGGCATTGCACGAGGGGTATCCCGACTCGGCTTTCGAACACATAAATCCTTATCCTTTTGACGCTGAAGACTGGACTAAAATAATTCCTGAGGACTTGCGCCGGTCTTTACTTGAACAAAGAAAACTGTTTAAGGGTATCGATGCTCAGTTTGTCGCGGTTGATTTTACGCTGCCGGAAGATGGTTACCAGCCGATCAATTACGGTTTGGAAGCGTTTTGGCATAGCTTGGAAATCGCTTTGCCGCACGGCGTTGCCATGGTGCTTCATGGCATGAAAGAAATCCGCAGGGAGCTGCATGATGTCTACAGCAAGGCGGCGCATCCGCATATTATTGCCTATGCGCTTACTTCAGGCGCGGCCGGAGCCGTTCCTGTCCCTTTTGTCGATATTCCTATCGTGACGCTGATTCAGGCCAAAATGTTTCAGACCATCGCGTCCATTTATAATTATCAGCTGGACCGAAAAAGTTGGGTTGAAATCAGCGGTTCACTCGGCCTTTCTCTGCTGACAAATATCGGCCGCCGCGAATTAATCAAATTAATCCCCGTTTATGGCTCGGCTGCGTCTTCCGCGCTGACCGCTGCAACAACCTATGCATTAGGCAAGACGCTGACGATTTACTTTCAAAACTTACGTAGCGGGACCGCGTTATCCAGTGAGGCATTCCAGGTTATTTACAAGGAACAGTTTGAGCTGGGCCGATCGATGTTGAAAGATTATGTGAGTGAGATTCAGCAGAAGGTATTGAAATGAAAATGAAAACCCGCTGGACGATCCATTTTTTAATCATAATGATTCCGTTCAGCATTCCTTTAGCAGCAGGCTTTTATTGGTTATGGCTGCATCAGCTGCTGATTTTATGGCTCTCAGCTGCGGCTGTGTTGGGCGGGATATGGTGGCTCATTAACCAACGTTTGAGCCGACAGGATTTGGAACTGGAATTACTCGACATTTCTCCATCAGTCGAAAAAACCGCTCAAAGCAAACGGGCGTATGAAAAAATTGAGCAGATTTCCGCAGTACACAGAAACAGCAATCCTGATCTGGCCTCTTCGGAATTTTATATGCAGACCCTGCTTGAAGTGATGCGGGCCGTAGCGGAGCAGTATTATCCGAAACGTAAAGACGCTCTGTTGGAAATTAAGCTGCCCTATCTGCTCAAAGTCATCGAAATGTTGGCGCAGGAATTACGCGTGAGTCTTTCGGAAAACGTGCCGGGCAGTCATATTTTCTCGGTGAACGATATTGTTCGCAGTCAGCGCTTAGCTAATCGCGGACGTGAGCTCTATCGCCTGTTTCGTATCGTATCCGCCGGGTTGGACCCGATATCCGCCATGGTTCGCGAACTAAGAATACTCGCTACCGATAGTCTATTGACGCATTCCACCGAGGACATCAAGCGCTGGCTTATCGACGCTTATATCAAGAAAATAGGCTATTACGCGATAGAGCTTTACAGCGGAAACCTGATTCTGGATAACAGTTTGTTCGCTCACGCGACCCGATCATCTCAGCAGGAACTGGACAAAATCAAGCACCGGGAAGCAGCTGCGTCTGCGGAACCGTTCCGCATACTGGTGCTGGGCCAGACCAATGCCGGTAAATCCAGCCTGATCAATGTTCTGTTTGGGGTCAAAAAAGCCGAAACCGATGTGGTTCCTACAACAGAAGGCATCACTTCTTATCTGCTGGAACGTCCCGGATTGGAAACCGCGATTATATCGGACTGCGAAGGTTATGGCAGCGATGGTTATCAGGGGGCGCTTTCCACCAGGGTTTCGGAAGAAATCGTCCGCAGTGACATTATTATTTTGGTGATTTCCGCAATCAATGTCGCGCGTGCCCCCGATAAAAAAATGCTGCAAACCATTCGGGATTGTTTTGAAGCCAAGAACAGGAACAGTTTACCGCCCATCGCTGTGGCATTGACGCATGTCGATCAGTTGCGACCGCTCAGGGAATGGAGCCCGCCTTATGATGTTATCAAGCCAGGCTCGCCCAAAGCACAGGCAATAAGACTGATGATGGAGACTGTAACGACGGAATTGGGCTTAAAAATCGAACAAATTGCACCGGTCAATTTAAAACCGGGCTTTGAATATAATGTTGAGGAAGGGTTAATTCCGGCCGTTTTTCAGCAGCTCGAACAAGCCAAGCAGGTGCGCTATCTGCGTTGTCTTAAAGAATATCGTAAAGAGGATTATTGGCGCAGACTTTGGAATCAATCCAAGCGAGCCGGGCAATATTTTGCTAAAAAAGGTTTCAGCAGTCTGGAAAAATCGTCTGCCGCCCTGCCTGAAAAGGCAGAACGAGGCGGGGAAAGTCGCTGACTGCCCCGCCTATTCACTTATTTAAGAAGCCGGTACTCAGTCAGTCTTGTTATGTCGTGTAAAAATTGTTTAGCTCAGCGTAAATCCGTTCATCTCATTCGACAAGCTCATGACAGGCTTCGGCAGGCTCAGGACGAACGGATTTACTTTTACCCGTCAAAATAGAGTTGCCTGAGTACTGGAGGATATCGTGGGAACGTAAATTCCATCCTGAATTAGGAGCGAAAGGGGATCATGTCTTGTTGTTCAAATCCCCAGAGAACGCTCAAACTCCTCCAGCGACATGGCCTTGCCGATCAGGTTGCCCTGGTAAGTGAGGCAGCCGTGCAGTTCCAGAAATGCACGCTGCTCTTCGGTTTCTACGCCCTCGGCAATAATATCCATTCCCAAGTTGCTGGCCATGCCGATGATGGTCTGCACGATCACCGTATCGGCAGGCTTAACGCCAATGTTATGCACGAAAGACTGATCGATTTTCAGTTGATCGAATGGCAGTTGCGCCAGGCAAGCCAACGATGAATAGCCGGTGCCGAAATCATCGATAGAGAAGCTCACGCCGATTTCTTTGAGTCTTTCCATTTTGGCAATAGTGTCGTCAATGTCGTCGAATACCAGGCTTTCGGTGAATTCGAGTTTGAGCCGATCCGCTTTGATAGCGGATTTGTTCAGTATCGCGCACACTTGTTCGGTAAAGTCGGGTTGATGGAACTGGCGAGCGCTGACGTTAACGGCAAGCTGCAAATCACGGGTTTGTGCATGGCTTTCCCATCGTTTAAGCTGGGCGCAGGTGTCTTCCAGCACCCACTGTCCAACGGGCATTATTAATCCGATTTCTTCAGCCAGTGGAATGAATTCGTGCGGCGGGACAAAACCGCGCTCAGGGTGTTCCCAGCGCAACAACACTTCGGCGCCGACCGTTTGACCGTCGTGGCGCGTCTGCCGCTGAAAATAGAGCTTGAATTGGTTTTTTATCAGCGCAAAGCGCAAGTCTGCTTCCAAGGCGGCCCGAGCCGTAACCGCCTCTTGCATATCCTGGTCGAAAAAACGCAAGGTGTTGCGGCCTGCGGCCTTGGCGCCATACATGGCGATATCCGCCCGTTTCAGAAGCGTGTTTATTTCATGCTGATGATTGATGAATAGCGTGATGCCGATGCTCGGCGTGTTTCGATACTCATGGCTGGTGAGTTGGTAGGCCTGGTTGAGCGAAATAATAATTTTTTCGCCGATGGTCTTAGCCTTGACAGCGGCTTCTTTAATATTCTTGCTCAGTTCTTCCAGCATGATGACAAACTCGTCGCCGCCCTGACGAGACACGGTGTCGCCTTTTCGCACACAGTCCATAAGCCGCTGTGCGACCTGTTGCAGTAATACGTCCCCCATGTCATGCCCGAGATGGTCATTAAGGGATTTGAAGTTATCCAGATCAATGAACAGCAATGCGCCGTATTTTTTACTGCGCGTGCTGGTGGCCAGTGCTTGTTGCAACCTGTCCAACAACAGTCTGCGGTTCGGCAAGGCGGTCAGTGGATCGTAGTAAGCGAGCTGTTTTATTTCCTCCTCCGAGGCTTTGCGTACAGATATATCGGTCTGTGAGCCGACGTAGTGAGTGATGTTTCCAGTGCTGTCCTTTACGGCTGTGATGGTTAGCCATTTAGGGTAGATTTCACCATTTTTGCGTTGATCCCATATTTCGCCCTGCCAGGATCCGGTGCGATTAATGCACTCCCACATATCAGTGTAAAAGGCCTCGTCGTGGTATCCCGATTTGAACAGGCGGGGCGTTTGGCCTATCAGTTCTTCGGCGCTGTAGCCGGTAATGTCGGTAAAGGCCCGGTTAACCCGTAAAATCAGGTTATCGGCATTGGTGATCATGATGCCTTCCTGAGCCTCAAAGGCGACCGCGGCGATACGCAATTCTTCTTCTGCGTGCTTGCTTTCAGTGATATCGGTGAGAGTGATGCGCAGCATCGGGGATTGATCGTCGCTCATTACCCGCAGACAGTCCAGCCGGGCATAAAAGTGGCTATCGTCGCGTTTGATTGTCAGTTCGATGTTTTTCTGCTCTCCTTCGTGCTTCAGTGCATTTTTGAATAGAAGATACCAGCGGTCGCTGTCTTGGGGGGCGATCAAGTTGGCGAAAGGGTGGTTTATCAGGCTGCTGCGTTGCACTCCGAGTAGCGCGGCGGCGGTAAGGTTGATCTCGATAATCTTACCTTCGGGCGTGAGGGTGAGGTAGCCAACGGGAGCGAATTCATAAAGATTGAGGTAGCGGTTATGAGATGCTTCCAGAGCTGCACGGGCGTGCTGTAATTCCTCGTTTTGCATCTCCAGTTCAATCTGGTGCGCCCGTAGTTCATGGAGCAGCTTCTCCATGGAATGAGATGATGGCTCGACCGGAGTGCGGGCGCGTCGATCTACGGCCCCGATGCGTGGTTTTAATTGCCGATTCAGTTTGGTGGGTTTGCTGTTCATGTAAACTCCATACTGTTATTTAAGATAGCGATAGCTTGGGTTGTTCCTTTTGCGCACTTAAACCGGTAAGTTTGAATAATATAATACAACCTATGGCTTGTCGGTAACATTATCCATCGCCAGCAGGATCAATTGTGGTTCGCCGCTCGGGCCGATAATACTGCGGGCGTTGAGCAATATTTTACGGTAACCGATGTTGGGGAAATCATGCTCCACCTGATAGTTATCAAAAGCCTGATTGTGCGGCAGGACGGTCTCCAGCAGGTCGCGCAAGGCGGGGATGTTCCATTGGCCGTTGCCCAGTTCGTAGATCGGCCGACCCACGGTTTCTTTGGCCGTCACTTGAAAACCTTGATAAAACGAGCGGCTGGCAGTGACGACTTTTAAGGCGTCATTAAGTACGATCAGCGGTTCGCGCACTGTATTGACGATGCCTTCGGCCAATAGCCGTGCTTCTTGTGTGGCTATAGCCCGGGTGCGTTCGGTGATGTTGGTGAAAGTCAGCACCACGCCGTCAATCATGTTGTCCAGGGTTCGGTAAGGCTGAATGCGTGCCAAGTAACAGTTGCCGTTCAAGGTTTTTACTTCGCGTTCTATGGGCGCCAGATTATCGAGAACGGCATGGGCGGCATCCAGCAGGTCGTCTTTACCTTCCAGTTCAGGTCTGATGTCGCTCAGTGCGCGGCCCACGTCCGAGGCAACCAGGCGGTAGACTTGGGCTGCATCGCGGGTAAAACGCCGGATGATCAGGTTTTGATCGAGGAAGATGGTACCGACATGGATGTTGTCGAGCAAGTTCTTCATGTCGTTTTGCATGTCGGCCAGTTGTATAATTTTGGCCTGTAGTTCGGAGTTTACGGTGACCAGTTCTTCATTGATGGATTGTAATTCCTCTTTGGAAGTTTCCAGTTCTTCATTGGTGGATTGCAGTTCTTCATTGGTGGATTGCATCTCTTCGTTAGTGCACTTAAGCTCCTCGTTGGATGCAAACTGTTCCTCGATGGTAGCCTGGAGATTTTCTTTGGTGTAGGCCAGCTCACGTTCCAGTTCCTCAATATGATGCAGTCCATCCAGCTTGGAGGTGCGCTTGGCACGCGCCGGTTTCGGTTTGTCTGATGCGGGGTGTGTTATATCTTGAAAACTGACCAGCAGCAGGTTTTGCTGATCATTCGGATTCGACAAGGGGCGTACCCAAAGGTGCACAGGGTGGAAATCGCCGTTGGTCTTGACCGATAGTTCCCGGCTCAGGGTCGGTGTGCCTTGGTTTGAGGCCGAAATAGCTGAGCGCAGTTCCAGTTGCAGACCCTCCCGAGCCATATCGATTATGTTGAGGGTGGCATGGCCGGGCGCAGGGCGCAAGTAGTTGCCGGTTTCGCCATAGACGTAAAGGATATTGCCTTTGAGGTCCGTCACTACCGAGGTGGGGGCGTAGAATTGAAGCAGTACACGCCGGGTCAGTTCGGCCAGGTTGTTCTCCCTGGCGGATTTCATGATGTCTTCCGGCGATTTGTGAGCCTGTTCTGTCGTCCAGCTCAAGTTGCTGGTCAACATAGCGCGGGTTGACGCGGCGGTGGGAATGGTGCGGTAGAGTTTCCATTTACGATTGAGTGGGGTAAACAGCTCGGTATGGTTGCCGATGCCCTCCGACGGCGACAGAAACAGCACCCCGCCCGGTTTGAGTGCGTAGTGAAAGGCGGGGATAAGGCGGTTTTGCAGTTCCGGTTCGAGGTAAATCATCAGATTGCGACAACTGAGCAGATCGAGCTTGGTAAAAGGCGGATCTTTGATGACATTCTGAACGGCGAACACCACCATTTCACGTATTTCTTTCTTGACCCGATAGCCGCCGTTTTCTTTGATGAAGAAACGGCGTAAACGCTCAGGCGTGACATCCAGAGTGATGTTGGGGGGGTAGAGACCGGCACGGGCGATGGTAACGGGGTCATCGGCAATGTCAGTGCTGTAAATCTGCGTTTTAAACTCAGTCTGGTCTTTATCCATGAGTTCACGCAACACCATGGCAATGGAATAGGCCTCCTCACCGGTGGCGCATCCCGCCACCCAGGCGCGGAAAACGTAATCTTGCGGTTTGTCCGCCAACAGTGTCGGCAGGATGTCCTGCTTCAGCGCAATGAAAGCCTCCGGGTCGCGAAAGAAGCTGGTGACATTGATCAGCAGTTCTTTGAACAGTGACGCTGTCTCGGATGGATGTTCCTTAAGGTAGCAAGCATAGGTTTCGGTATCGTCAATGCCGTTTTGCGACATGCGTCGCTGGATGCGGCGGGTAATGGTGCTTTTTTTGTAGAGCGAGAAATCGTGGCCGGTGCTGGTGCGTAACTGCAGCAGGATGTGATTGATGCCGCTTAATGCAACCGGAGGTGAGGGAGGGCGCTGGAGAGTCAGAGTGAGCATGTCGGATAGCAATACTTCGGGCATTTTTTCCACAGGCAAAACATGGGTGACATAGCCTGTCTGAATGGCGCTGACCGGCATGCCGTCGAATTTGGCGGTAGTCGGTTCCTGTGCCAGGGTGATGCCGCCGGCGCCGAGGATGGCGCGTAATCCTAAAGTACCGTCAGTGCCGGTGCCGGAGAGAATGATGCCGACGGACTTTTCGGCCTGATCTTCGGCCAGTGAACGCAGGAAGCTATCGATAGGCATACGCTGCCCGTGCGGCACTGCCGGTATGCTTAGTTGCAAAGCCCCATGAAAAATGGTCATGTCGCGGTTGGGGGGGATGACATAGACGCAGTTAGGCATAGCTTGCATTTGGTCTTGCGCCTCAACTACCGGCATAGTCGTGGTGCGCTGCAGGATTTCGGTGAGGATGCTGGCATGGCTGGGGTCGAGATGCGAAACCAATACGAAGGCCATGCCGGTATCGGGGGGGGCGTGGCGAAAGAATTGCTCGAAGGCTTCCAGGCCACCGGCGGAAGCGCCTAAGCCGACAATGGGAAAGTCGCCTCTTTGTCGAGGCTGATTTTCCGGGTAAGCCAATGGAGTTGATTGGGTTTTATTCTGGGTCATGGTGGGATGCTCTGTTCGTAGGGCACTGCGGCGGATAGGTGATTTGTCAGGATTTAATAATGTTTTATCAGGGTAAAGTCAATTCATTTCCCCCGTGATGCATTTAACTGCGTGTCATCCGCGTCTGTTTTTGGCATGCGTGTCAAGCTGGTTTCGCCGTGTGCAGATACTAAAATACCGGTAAATTGATAGTATGTGATTATAGTCATCTTTGTCAGCTTTAGACTACACGCTTGCGTTCTTTTTGCTGTTTATTGAACGTAATGGCGGTTGGACAAGCGGAAATGATGGGAGTCTGTGTTTTTGCATTTGTTAAAAGACTCATCGGTAAGCCTTGTGGCTGTTGAGAATGCCTCGCTTTTGTGGTTTAATGCCAGCGTTTTACGTCTTAATGCGCCTCTTGTTTTATTGGTATTTGAAATGAAAGGATGGTTTCGCCGCAACTTGATTGGAGAGCAGGCTATTAACTATGCAATTTATTATTAAAAAAGGTTTGGATCTACCGATTACCGGAGAGCCCGAACAAGTTATTGAGGATGGCAATAAGGTTAAATCCGTTGCTATTCTGGGGATGGATTATATAGGCATGAAGCCTACCATGATGGTTAGCGAAGGTGATACGGTCAAGCTGGGCCAGATACTGTTCACTGACAAGAAGAATCCTGGAGTCAATTTCACTTCACCCGGCGCGGGTGTGGTTCAATCCATTAATCGCGGCGCAAAGCGGGTTTTGCAGTCTGTTGTGATCGAGCTGAAAGGAACGGCGCAGGAGTCATTTGCAAAATACAAAGCTTCAGAGTTAAGTGATTTATCGGCAGAACAGGTTAAAGAAAACCTGTTGGCGTCCGGGTTGTGGGCATCATTGCGCACACGTCCATACGGCAAAATTCCTGCTGTGGGCGGTAAACCCCGTTCTATTTTTGTGACTGCAATCGACACCAGCCCGCTAGCGGCAAATCCTGCGGTTATCATTAAAGCGCGTGGCGATGATTTTGCCAATGGTTTGGCGGTTATTGCCAAACTCACGGAAGGTAAAACTTACGTTTGTAAGGCGACCGGTGCTGATATCGCAACGGGTAATGCGCCTGTAAGTATTGCCGAGTTTGCAGGCCCTCATCCTGCCGGATTGCCAAGTACCCATATTCATTTGATTGATCCTGTTAGTATCGATAAATTTGTCTGGCATCTGGATTATCAGGCAGTGATCGCAATCGGTGCATTATTTACCACAGGTAAAATCAATGTTGAACGCGTCGTTTCGCTGGCTGGACCTATCGTAAAAAAACCAAGATTGATTCGTACCCGTGTCGGTGCCAACACTAATGATTTGGTGGTCGATCAGTTGGAAGAAGTTGAAAGTCGGGTGATTTCAGGTTCGGTGCTACATGGTCATCTTGCTGCGGATTGGGCTGCTTTTTTAGGTTGCTACAGCAACCAAATCTCGGTATTGCAAGAAGGCCGTGCCCGTGAGTTATTCGGCTGGATTGTTCCGGGTAAAAACAAATACTCGGCGCTCAATATTTATACGTCAAGCGTTGACCGTAAGTTGAATCGTAAATTTCCATTAACAACCGATAAAAACGGCAGCAACCGGGCGATTGTTCCGGTCGGCGTTTATGAAGCCGTCATGCCGCTGGATATTTTGCCTACACCGCTGCTAAAAGCGCTGGTGGTCGGCGACTCGGATCAGGCTCAATTATTAGGTTGTTTGGAGCTTGATGAGGAAGATATGTCCTTATTTACGTTTGTGGATCCCGGTAAACATGACTTCGGTCCTGTTCTGAGAGCGAATTTAACTAAAATTGAGAAGGAAGGATAATGTCGCCTAGAGATATTTTAGATAGCATGGAGCCGCATTTCACCAAGGGTGGGCGGTTCGAAAAGTATTACGGTCTCTACGAGATGGTGGATACTTTTATTTATACACCGGCTGATGTAACGCGTGGAGCAACGCATGTTCGCGATGGTAATGACCTGAAACGAACCATGACTTTTGTTGTTATCGCAACATTGTTCTGTGTTTTGATGGCCTTGTATAACACGGGCTATCAGGCCAATTTGGCCATGGCAGCGATGGGCTTGGAGCAAGCTCAGGGCTGGCGCAGTATCCCGATGATGATCTTTGGATACAGCACGATGAATCCGTTTTCGAATATGGTTCACGGCGCGTTGTATTTTCTGCCTATTTATCTGGTCACGCTGGCTGTCGGCGGCGTGTGGGAAGTATTGTTCGCAACCGTTCGCGGCCATGAAGTCAATGAAGGCTTTCTGGTGTCGTCAATGTTATACACATTGATTATGCCGCCCGATATGCCTTTATGGCAGGTGGCTTTGGGTATTTCCTTCGGTATTGTTATCGGCAAGGAAGTATTCGGCGGCACAGGTAAAAATTTCCTGAATCCGGCGTTAACCGGGCGGGCGTTTTTATATTTCGCTTATCCCGCGTCTATTTCAGGTGATTCGGTCTGGGTTGCAGTCGACGGCTATACCGCAGCTACGCCTTTGGGATTGGCGGCAAATGGCGGTCTTGAAGCGATTTATTCGGCCAATTACAGTTGGATGCAAACTTTCTTTGGTTTTGAGCCGGGCTGTCTTGGCGAAACCTCAACGCTGGCTATTTTAATTGGCGCGGCATTCCTGCTGTACACGAAGGTTGCGTCGTACCGCATCATGGGCGGCGTATTTGCAGGCATGGTGGCGACTTCGTTGCTGTTCAATTTTATCGGCAGCGACACCAATCATATGTTTGCGTTGCCTTGGTACTGGCATTTGACGCTGGGCGGCTTTGCTTTCGGTATGGTTTATATGGCCACCGATCCTGTGAGTGCGGCAATGACCGATACCGGTCGCTGGGTGTTCGGGGCTTTAGTCGGAGGTATGACGGTATTAATCAGGGTTGTTAATCCGGCGTTCCCGGAAGGTATTATGCTGGCTATTCTATTTTCCAACATGTTTGCGCCTACGATAGATTATTTTGTCATTCAGGCCAATATCAGAAGAAGGATGAAACGTCATGCTTAAGTGCGAACAGTTCAATAAAATATGCGTCGCGCTGGATAATTGCGAGCATTACCAAAAATTCAAGGTTTACCGGGATAATGTTCTTGCCCTGGGGAATGACAGTCTGGAAAAAACCATTGCCATTGCGGTTGCGCTGTGTCTGGTTTGTGCGGTTCTGGTTTCATTCTCTGCGGTCGCCTTAAAGTCTCTTCAAGTCCATAACAAAGAACTGGATATGAAGAAGAATATTCTCGATGTGGCAGGTTTGCTTCAGGAAGGTGGCGATATAGACTCGGATTTTGCGGAAAAAATTGAAGCTAAAATCGTCAATCTGGAAACAGGCGACTATGTCGAGGATATGAATGTTGCTGAATACGATCAACGTAAAGCGGCGAAAGATCCGGCTTTAAGTGTGGCTATTCCGAAAGATAAAGATATTGCCCACATCCGGATCAAGGCTAAATACGCCAAGGTCTATTTGGTCAAGGAGTCGGGTGCGATCAGGTCGATTATTCTGCCGGTAAACGGTTATGGATTGTGGTCTACGTTATATGGCTTTTTGTCATTGGATGCTGACGGGCAGACCGTACAAAGCATCAACTTTTATGATCAGCAGGAAACGCCGGGACTGGGCGGCGAAGTCGTCAATCCCAAATGGCGTGCGCTGTGGAAAGGCAAGAAAGTCTATGCGGAAAGCGATCAGCCTTCACTGGAAAAAGGCCTGATAGAGGAAGCTGAGATTGGCGAACCTGCGTTGAGTCTGATTAAAGGCGTGGTCGATAACACCAAGCCGGGTTCGCAATATCAGGTCGATGGTCTGGCGGGCGCGTCATTAACCAGTACCGGTGTAACTAATCTGGTCAGATACTGGATGAGTAATGAAGGTTTTGCCCCGTATTTAGCTAAAGTAAGAACAGTTAAAGGAGTTAAATCATGAGTGCGGTATTATTAAATGATGAAACAAAAAAGGTACTAATTACTCCATTGGTTAATGATAATCCCATTACTTTGCAGGTTTTGGGGATTTGTTCAGCCTTGGCGGTGACTTCACAAATGTCGACATCGCTGATTATGGCGTTGGCGTTGACCTTGGTGACGGCGTTTTCCAGTGCGGCAATCAGTGCGATCAGAAATCATATTCCCAGCAGTATTCGGATTATTGTGCAAATGACCATTATTGCGTCATTAGTTATCGTGGTTGATCAGTTATTAAAAGCCTTTGCTTATGATGTCAGTAAGCAATTATCGGTATTCGTGGGCTTGATTATTACCAACTGTATCGTTATGGGGCGTGCTGAAGGTTATGCGATGAAAAATCCGCCTTTAGAAAGTTTCATGGACGGCATCGGTAATGGTTTGGGTTATAGCCTGATATTGATTATCGTGGCATTTTTTAGAGAAACGTTGGGTTCTGGTAAATTATTGGGTATCGAAGTCTTCAAGCTAACCAAGGATGGCGGCTGGTATGACCCTAATGGCTTGATGTTGCTGCCGCCCAGCGCTTTCTTTATTATCGGTTTGATTATCTGGTCTGTCCGTCAATGGAAGCCGGAGCAAACTGAAAAGGTAGAATTCAAGATTATGTCGATTGCGCACGGTGAAGGAGGGCATCACTAATGGAAGCTTATATTAGTTTGTTTGTTAAGGCTGTCTTTATTGAAAACCTGGCGCTGTCCTTCTTTTTGGGCATGTGTACTTTCATCGCGGTGTCCAAGAAAATTTCGACAGCGATGGGTTTAGGTGTCGCGGTCATGGTGGTGCAAGCCATTACGGTGCCTGCCAACAATATTGTTTATCATGCCTTATTAAAAGAAGATGCATTGTCATGGATGGGTATAACCGGCGTTGATTTAAGCTTTTTAGCGTTGTTAAGCTGTATCGGTATGATTGCCGCGTTGGTGCAAATACTGGAAATGATTCTGGATAAGTTTTTTCCAGCGTTGTATCACGCTCTAGGCGTGTTTCTTCCTCTAATCACGGTTAACTGCGCGATTCTTGGCGGCAGTTTGTTTATGATTGAGCGGGATTATAATTTCGGGGAAAGTGTTACTTACGGTGTGGGCAGTGGTTTGGGTTGGGCATTGGCTATTACTGTTATGGCCGGTGTACGCGAAAAACTTAAATACAGTGATATTCCCGCCGGCTTACAAGGCCTGGGTATTACTTTTATTACTGCGGGTCTGATGTCGCTTGGCTTCATGGCTTTCTCTGGAATCCAACTTTAAGAAGGTAGTGTAATGCTGGAAATTCTATTAGGGATTATTATTTTCACGGCTTTTGTTATAGCGCTGGTATTCGTTATTATCGGTGCAAAGAGCAAATTGGTCGCTGAAGGAGATGTTGAGATCCTGATCAATGATGAAAAGAAAATTCATGTACCTGCGGGTTCAAAACTGTTAACTGCTTTAGCTGATAATGGCTTGTTTGTTTCATCAGCTTGTGGTGGTGGTGGTACTTGCGGACAATGTAAAGTAAAAATTCATACAGGCGGCGGGGAGATTTTACCTACTGAGTTAAGCCATATCACCAAGCGTGAGGCTGCAGAAGGTGAGCGTCTTTCTTGCCAAGTCTCGGTAAAGCATGACATGAGCATAGAAGTCGAAGATGATGTGTTTGGTGTCAAGAAGTGGGAATGTACGGTCAAATCAAACAATAACGTTGCTACGTTTATTAAAGAGCTGGTGCTTGACTTGCCGGCAGGCGAGGAAATTAATTATCGGGCGGGCGGTTATATTCAAATTGAATGTCCATCGTATATTGCCAAATACAGCGATTTCGATGTTGAAGAAAAATTCCGCGATGATTGGGATAAATTTAATTTATGGCGTTATGTTTCTGATGTAAAAGAGCCGGCATTACGTGCCTATTCGATGGCAAGTTATCCTGAAGAAAAAGAAATCATGCTGAACGTTCGTATCGCGACACCGCCTCCCGGTGCGCCCGATAACATACCGCCAGGCATTATGTCTTCATACATCTTTAACTTGAAGCCCGGCGATAAATGTATTATTTCAGGGCCTTACGGCGAGTTCTACGCTAAAGAAACTGATGCGGAAATGGTCTTTGTCGGTGGTGGTGCAGGTATGGCACCGATGCGTTCGCACATCTTCGATCAATTACGCAGGCTGAAATCCAAGCGCAAAATGAGCTTCTGGTATGGCGCTCGTAGTAAGCGCGAAATGTTCTATGTAGAAGATTTCGACATGCTGGCCAAGGAAAATGACAATTTTGAATGGCATGTGGCGCTGTCCGATCCGTTACCGGAAGATAACTGGACAGGCTATACCGGTTTTATTCATAATGTTCTTTTTGAAGAATACATTAAGAATCATCCGGCTCCGGAAGATTGCGAGTTTTACATGTGCGGGCCGCCGATGATGAACTCAGCGGTAATCAAGATGCTGTTGGATAATGGCGTAGAGCCGGAAAATATCTTGCTGGATGATTTTGGCGGATAAGAATTCTGGGCTGGATCACCTAAAGCGCCTACTGTTGGTGGCTTTAGCGTAACCCAGCATTTATGGCTTCGATTGTTGGGTTACGCCAAGGCTCGGCAATAGCTCCTGCATTGCTCTACCTTCTGCATCCATGCAGTCGTAACCCAATCTACACGAGGAGTGCGGCTAGTCCCACTCCTCGTTTTTTATTATGGGTCTTTACAAACTTTACGAGGTGATACCATGGCTTACTTTCTAGTGACTTTTGTTTTTATGGCTTTTGTTATTGCCATTATGGCGATAGGTGTTATTTTTGGCAGACGCGCTATTAAAGGATCATGTGGCGGCGCGGCAAACAACGCGGATTGTGTTTGTGTGGAAAAGTGTGATAAAAGAAAGAAAATGGAAGCAGAAGTTCGGTTGAATCAAGGATCGTAGGATTATTACAATAATAAACAACGCAGGAGTTCATCATGTTGACGAAAATTACTGTTGCAGATTATATGTCGAAAAGATTGGTTACACTTGCCAAGGATAACGATGTAGTCGATGCCGTAAAGAAATTACTGGATCATAAAATCACCAGCGCTCCGGTTGTTGATCAAGTAGGTCGATTGCTGGGTATGTTTTCTGAAAAGGACGTCATGAACATTGTTTTGGAAGCCGCCTATAACCAAAGCATGAGTGGTAAGGTTGGCGATTATATGACTAAAGAAACCATTAGTGTGGATGCCGAATCCAGCATTGTAGATTTGGCGGAGAAGTTTCAGCAAACTTCAGTCAGAAGTTTTCCGGTTTTTCAGGATAATGATTTGGTTGGAATTGTCAGTCGCACGGATGTCTTAAGGGCTCTGGCTTCAATTCATTAAGGTTTATTTGTGCGCCGAGTCCGTTGTCGTAGCGGCTCCTGCGGCATTTCCAGTATTTATGGCTGTCAAAAATAATGAGTGGTACGCAGACCTTTTATTGGCATGATTATGAAACATTCGGTACGGACCCTCGAAAAGACAAGCCCGTTCAATTCGCCGGGATTCGTACTGATTTTGATTTCAATATCGTCGGCGATCCTTTAGTTGTTTACTGCAAGCCTTCGACAGACTGTCTTCCTCATCCTGAAGCCTGTTTAATTACCGGGATTACACCGCAGCTTGCCGAACAAAAAGGTGTTTGCGAAGCCGAGTTTATTCGTTTGATTCATGAGCAATTAGCTCAGCCCAATACCTGTACCCTCGGCTATAACAGTCTTCGTTTTGATGATGAGGTTACTCGTAATTGCCTTTATCGTAACTTTTATGATCCCTACGCAAGGGAATGGCAAAACGGCAATTCCCGTTGGGATTTAATCGATGTGGTCAGGGCGGCCAGAGCCCTGCGTCCTGATGGCATCGTCTGGCCTGTTAACGAAGAGGGTGGTCCCAGTTTCAGGCTGGATCAGCTCACCCGCGTCAATAACATAGCTCATGAAGCAGCGCATGATGCGCTTTCAGATGTTTATGCCACTTTGGCAATCACCAAGCTGGTCAAACAGGCCCAGCCCAAGCTCTACCAGTTTCTGTTACAACACCGGGTTAAAGCCGAAGCGCTTAATTTACTTCAGCTAGGCAGTTTGAAGCCTGTGGTTCATATTTCAGGCAAATACCCGGCCGTTAAAAATTGCTTAGCCGTAGTGCTTCCGGTTTGCAAGCATCCTACCAATGCCAACGGTGTAATTGTCTATGATTTATCCGTTGATCCTGAGTCGATGCTTCGCTTAACGGCGGAAGAAATTCAGCAAAGAATCTTTACAGCAACTGCGGACTTGCCGGAAGGTATGGCAAGAATCCCGTTAAAAGCCGTGCATATTAACAAATGTCCTGTTTTAGCGCCTGTGTCTGTTATCAGGCCGGAGGATGCTCAGCGTCTGGAAATTGATCTGGCATTGTGTCATGCTAATATAGACAAGATTAAAGCCGCTTCCGGTTTATCTGAAAAGTTGGCGGCGGTTTTTAGCGGTCAAACTTATATCGAACAAGACTCTGATCCTGATCTGGAAATATACAGTGGCGGTTTTTTTTCTGAAAACGATAAAAAGCAAATGTTTAAAATCAGGGGGATGTCGCCCGAGCAATTAGCAAAGTCTGTATTCAAATTTACTGATAGTCGATTGCCGGAAATGTTGTTTAGATACCGTGCCAGAAATTATCCTGAAACCTTGAATACTGATGATCTACGAAGATGGAATGAGTTCTGTGTTAACAGGTTAACAGGGCGTCAAACAGGGGCCGGTATTGTGCTCGGCAATTATTTCAGTCGATTGGAAGAATTGTGTCAAAGCGAAAATATAAATAGTCAGATTATTAATGCCTTGGAAGTTTATGCGCTTGAGAAAATACAGCACTTGGGACTCAATAAGTCACTCATTTAGACTAAAGAGATAAATAGGTTGCTAAATGCTGAGAATCCCCTATAATACACAAATCAATCGCGGGGTGGAGCAGCTTGGTAGCTCGTCGGGCTCATAACCCGAAGGTCGTAGGTTCAAATCCTGCCCCCGCTACCATATAAAACTGCATGGATGCAGGAGTTAGAGTGACTCAAGGATTGGTTGCTGAGAAACCCCATTTTGGGGTTTTTTATTTTCTGGGCTTTGATGATTTGGAAGCTCATAGTTGATTGTTAATGGAAGAGCCGTCGGCTCTTTTTTTTTGTGCGAAAGTAAGTGAGGAAAAAATGAAACAGGCTCCTGAGCACTTGGTTAATCTAATTGAGCCAATTGTTGAAGGTTTAGGTTATGAATGCGTAGGCATTGAATATAATCCTCATCCTAAACATGGCCTGTTAAGAATCTTTATTGATAGTGATAACGGGATATTGGTTGAAGACTGCACTAAGGTCAGTCATCAAATCAGCGGCGTCATGGACGTAGAAGACCCTATATTAGGTAACTATCATTTGGAGATTTCTTCACCGGGCGAAGACAGACCTTTTTTTAAAGTGAGCCAGTTCGAACGGTATATCGGCAGTACGGTGTTGGTTCATTTATTTAAAGCCATAGATGGACGTAGAAAAATTACAGGCCTGATCGAGAAAGTTGAAGGCGATATTATTACGCTAAAAGATGGCGAGCAGGTTTTTGAGGTTCCATTTATCGCGATGAGTAAAGCGCGTTTGGTTCCTGAGTATTTAATTGAAAAAGGAGGGCGCAGTGGCAAATAAAGAAATTTTGTTGGTGGTGGATGTTTTTTCTAATGAAAAGGATATTGAAAAAGAAGTCGTTTTCCAGGCGATAGAATCAGCATTAGAAGCTGCTACAATTAAACGTCACGCGAATCAAATTAAAGCTCGTGTCAGCATTAACAGAAAAACCGGCGACTATGTTACTTATAGAGTCTGGGAAGTGGTTGATGCCAACAGTCAAATTGACGGCGATGTAGAGTTTCCGGAAACACAAGTGTTGCTGGAAGTTGCAAGACTTGATAATCCGGATGTCCAGATCGGTGATTTGGTGGAAGAGGAAATTGAATCTGTCGATTTCGGCCGTATTGCTGCACAGACAGCCAAACAGGTTATTATTCACAAAGTCAGGGAAGCAGAGCGCAAGAAGATTGTTGATGCCTACCAGAGTCGCGTGGGCGAGCTGATTACCGGTATCGTAAAGCGTATTGAAAAAGGCAGTGTCTATCTGGATTTGGGTGGGCATGTCGAAGCTTATATCGCCAAAGAAGACATGATTCCCCGTGAAGCCATTCGTATTGGCGATAGAATCAGGGGGTATTTGAAGGATGTACGTTTAGAGCCTCGCGGTCCTCAATTGTTTGTGAGCCGAACCGCACCGGAGTTGTTGATTGCATTGTTTCGTCTTGAAGTGCCTGAAGTGGGCGAAGGCTTGATCGAAGTGATGGGAGCGGCGCGTGATCCCGGTTCCAGAGCTAAAATTGCCGTCAAAGGCAATGATCCCAGATTGGATCCAGTCGGCGCTTGCGTTGGCATGAGAGGATCAAGAGTGCAGTCGGTTTCAAATGAACTGGCCGGAGAGCGTGTTGACATTATTCTTTGGAATCCAAGTGATGCCCAATATGTAATCAATGCCATGTCACCGGCTGAAATCCAGTCCATTGTTGTCGATGAAGATAAACACAGTATGGATCTGGCGGTAAGTTCGGATAATTTGTCCCAGGCTATAGGTCGTGGCGGACAAAATGTACGTCTTGCAACCCAGTTAACAGGTTGGGAATTGAATGTTATTGATGCTTCTAAAGCGGAACAAAACAGTGAAGCCGAAGCTGACAAGATAAAGCAGTTATTTGTTGAGCAGTTGGATGTCGATGAAGACATTGCATTGATTTTAGTTGAAGAGGGTTTTAATACGGTTGAAGAAATCGCCTATGTTCCGGTCAGTGAAATGCTGGAAATTGAAGGCTTTGATGAAGATCTTGTTACTGCACTCAGAAGCCGAGCTAAAGATGCCTTACTGATTAGCGCAATTGCTGCTGAAGAAAAAATAGAGACGGCCGAACCTGCACAGGATTTGCTGGAAATGGAAGGTATGGACAGGGATTTGGCTTATGATATGGCAAGCCAAGGTATAATTACGATGGATGATTTAGCGGAGCAAGCAGTAGATGATTTGTTGAATTTTCCGGGAATGAACGAAGATCGGGCGGCAAAATTGATTATGAAGGCGCGTGAGCCTTGGTTTGCTGAGGAACAGGCGAGTAGGTAAGGGGTATGAAATGAGTAATAAAACGGTACGGCAATTAGCAGAGGTGGTAAAAATACCTCTGGAACGATTATTAGAGCAGCTGAAAGAAGCAGGATTATCTGCGAGTGCCCCTGATGATGTCATTAATGAAGACGAAAAGATGCAGCTGCTTGCGCATTTGCGCAAACGCCACGGTAAGGATGAAGGGGCGACCGAAGGTTCACTGAAACGGGTGACTTTAAAGCGCAGAACTGTTAGCGAGCTTAAACAGGCGAGCGTACCAGGCAGTACTACCAAAACGATTAGCGTTGAAGTTCGTAAACAGAAAACTTATATAAAGCGTAGTGAAGTTGCGGATTCTGACGAGCAAAAAAATCTGGAGTTGGCCAAGCACGCTCTTGAAGAGCAGATTGCAAAGCAAGCCGAAAGTCTTCCTTCTTCAGTTGAAGAGTCGGTAAATCCAAAAGAAGTCGCTTTGGAGCCAAAGAAAGAAGAAGTTGCAATTGAGCCGGAAATTAAGGCTGCTGTCGAGCCGGTTGAGACCGAAGTGGCTATTATCGTACCTGAAATTGGCAGTACCGATTCCCTACCGATGACAATACTTCCTCCATCTTTGCCCGTCGAAGAAAAGATTGAAGTGCCGGTTCAGGAAGAAAAGAAAGTTGACCATGAAAAGGCGGCTAAAGTCAAAGAAGCGACAGAAGCCAGAAAAAAACAACAGGAAAAGGATCTTCGACTGGAAGAATCCATCAAAAGAAATGCTGACAAAGTAAGGCAGCAAGCAACGGCCAAACAAGAAATTTTGCATAGAAAAAAACAGGAAGAAGGATCGCGCGCCGGAGCGGGCGGTAGAGACACCAAAAAAGCCAAGAAAAAAGGCAAGAAGACTGAACGCGTCAGTGTAAAGGCTGAAGGCAAACATCAATTTGAAATGCCGGTTGAACCTATTGTAAAAGAGGTTGCCATTCCGGAAATGATTATTGTGTCCGATCTTGCGCAAAAGATGAGTGTTAAAGCTGCGATGGTGATTAAACACCTCATGAAGCTTGGCATTATGGCAACTATTAATCAAAGCATAGACCAGGAAACAGCGGCAATTTTAGTTGAAGAAATGGGTCACAAAGCGATTATGCAGAGTGAAGACGATCTTGAACAGGAAATGCTGGCTGAGGCGCAAGAAGAAGATAATCGTGTCGAATTGCCGCGAGCGCCGATTGTTACCATCATGGGGCATGTCGATCACGGTAAAACCTCGCTGCTGGATTACATTCGTAAAACCCGCGTTGCTGCCGGTGAAGCGGGCGGTATTACCCAGCATATCGGTGCCTATCAGGTAAAAACCGATCACGGATCGGTAACCTTTTTGGATACACCGGGTCACGCGGCATTTACCGCCATGCGCGCCAGAGGCGCGGATGTTACCGACGTGGTGATTGTCGTTGTTGCCGCGGATGACGGCGTTATGCCGCAAACCAAAGAAGCGGTCGAGCATGCCCGAGCGGCCAATGTGCCGATTATTGTGGCGATGAACAAGATTGACAAGCCCGATGCAAACCCCGATAAAGTGATGCAAGAGCTGTCTACCATCAACGTGCTTGCGGAAGAGTGGGGCGGCGATGTGCAGTTCCTCAAAATTTCGGCAAAAACCGGTGAAGGTATCGATGAATTAATTGAAGCTTTAATTGTTCAAACTGAAATTCTTGAATTAAAAGCACCTGTTGAAGGTGCGGCATCCGGTATTGTTATTGAGTCAAGACTTGATAAAGGTCGTGGTGTCGTGGCAACGGTGCTGATTCAAAAAGGCACTCTGGAAAGCGGGCAAATGGTGCTGTGCGGCCATGAATACGGTCGTGTTCGAGCCATGTTTAACGAGAACGGCGTAAACATCAAAGAAGCCGGGCCTTGTGCTCCTGTTGAGATTTTAGGGCTTTCGGGTACACCGAATGCCGGTGATGAATTTCTGGTGGTACAAAACGAACGTATTGCCAAAGATTTGGCCAAGCATCGTGAAGACCGCAAAAAACTGTCCCGGCATGCCGTACAACAAGCCTCCAAGCTGGACGAAGTATTTTCCAGAATGGCTACCGGTGAGATTGCCAGCGTCAATCTGGTACTTAAAACGGATGTTCAGGGCAGTCTGGAAGCGTTGCGCAGCTCCTTGGTCGGGTTGTCGAATGACGAAGTCGAAGTCAAAGTCGTTTTCGGTGGCGTCGGCGGTATTAATGAAGGCGATGCGAATTTGGCATTGGCTTCCGGTGCGATTCTGATGGGTTTTAATGTCCGGGCTGATGCAGCTGCACGAAGACTGATTGAAGAAAAAGGCATCGATCTGCATTACTACAGCATCATTTATGAAGCGATTGATGAGGTTAAAAAAGCCATCAGCGGCATGTTGGCGCCTGAAATCAGAGAGCAGATTGTCGGTCTTGCCGAAGTGCGCGATGTCTTTAAATCGCCGAAATTCGGCGCGATTGCCGGTTGTATGGTTGTTGACGGTTATGTGAAGAGAAATCTGCCGATACGGGTTCTGCGTAATAACGTAGTAATCTATGAAGGACAGCTGGAATCTTTACGTCGTTTCAAAGACGATGCGGCCGAGGTCAAGATGGGCATGGAGTGCGGCATCGGTGTAAAAAATTACAACGATGTACAGCCCGGCGATCAGATCGAAGTGTTTGAACGCATAGAAGTTAAACGGGAACTGTAAACCTTATGGCAAGAGAATTCGGTCGTAATGCCCGCGTTTCATCGCAGATGCAAAAAGAGCTTTCTTTGGTTTTGCAAAGGGATATTGATGACTCCAGGCTGGGTTTTATTACTATCAATGAAGTGGTAGTCACTAAAGACCTTGCTGTTGCAAAAGTATATGTCACGGTATTGAATGTCGATGAGCAAGGCAAAAAAGCCAATGTTAAATTGCTTAACGAAATGTCGCCGGTCATCCGGCATCAATTGGCCAAAAGAATGCGCTTAAGGCACATTTCTGACTTGCGTTTTTATTACGATGACTCGTTTGATACCGGCATGCGGGTATCGGAACTATTAAGCGGTTTGGATAAGCGCGACGAAGACGAAGGTTAGTTCAGATGAGTAAACGCAAGTCCGGGTGCAATATTCACGGCATATTGCTGTTAGATAAGCGCCTGGGAGTGTCTTCAAACAAAGCCTTACAGGAAGTCAGGCGCTTGTTTAATGCCAATAAAGCTGGGCATACCGGCAGTCTTGATCCTCTGGCTACCGGTTTGTTGCCGCTTTGTTTTGGCGAAGCGACCAAAGTGTCGGCGTTGATGCTTGATGACCATAAACGTTATCAAGTTGTTATTCAACTCGGAATCATGACCGATACCGGCGATCTGGAAGGCGCTGTTATAGAGACCAAGCCGGTGCCGGAGCTATCCATCGACGACATACACGCCTGTCTGGAAAAATTTACCGGCGAAATCGATCAAGTTCCCCCCATGTATTCGGCTTTAAAGCATAACGGTAAAAAGCTGTATGAACTGGCGAGGGAAGGCAAAACTGTTGAGCGCAAAGCCAGACGTATCACCATATTTGAATTGAAGTTGCTGACCGATTCTCAAGCTCTGGCTGAGCAACCGGATCAATTGACGCTGGACGTATTTTGCTCAAAAGGCACTTATATTCGCTCGCTCGCGGAAGACATCGGGCACACTTTGGGCTGCGGCGGAACGGTAAAGGAATTACGCCGACTGGAAGCGGGTCAATTCAACATTGAAAATGCCAGAACCATCGAACAATTGACGGAAATGGATCAGCAAAGCTTGTTTCAATGCCTGATTAATGTCGATAAACCATTGGAAGCTCTACCCGCTGTGCAGTTGTCTGATGAACAGACAATCTGCATAAAATACGGTCAGTCGCTCGATTTTTTGCCTTCCGATGAACTCGGCGCGAACGGAACGGATGCAAGCTTGGAAAGTAAGCAAGGTACAGTGCGTATGTACAATGATGCGGTCTTTTTAGGCTTGGGGGAAATGCTAAGGGATGGTAAACTAGCGCCTAAGAAGTTGTTTAATATGAGCAACGAATCAGTTTGAGCTAGATGCTCAAACTGAAAGAATACACCTGTTTCTACACCCTATCGCGGAAACAGTGTACTTAAGGAGTCGTCATGTTGGCGGCTTTATTTTTAATTTTTAATCTAAATAGGGATTACAAATGCCATTTACAGCAGAACAAAAAAAAGCGGTCGTTGAGGCCTATCGTCAATCAGAAACCGACACAGGTTCGCCTGAAGTACAAGTCGCTTTATTGACAGCGCATATCACGCATTTAACACCGCACTTTGCAGAACATAAAAAAGACAACCATTCACGTCGTGGATTGTTGCGCATGGTTAATCAGCGTCGTAAATTGCTGGATTATCTAAAAAATAAAGATGTAGCCCGTTACCGCACTTTGATTGAACGTCTCGGATTACGTAAGTAATAGAACAAAGAAACGGCACAGACTTCTTGTGCCGTTTCTGTTTTAACATTTCATGGATTGAACAAATTTTCAAACAACCTCTACACAAAGGAACCTTATAGTGAATCCTATCAGGAAAGAATTTCAGTACGGCGATCGACTCGTTAAATTAGAAACTGGTGAAATAGCACGTCAAGCAGACGGTGCTGTCATGATCGATGTAGATGGTACAACACTGTTGGTCACTGTCGTCGGTAAAAAACAGGCAAGCGGCGGCGACTTTTTTCCGTTGACTGTTAACTATCAAGAAAAAGCTTATGCAGCCGGTAAAATACCAGGCGGCTTTTTTAAGAGAGAAGGTCGTCCGAGTGAAAAAGAGACTTTAACGTCTCGTCTGATTGACCGTCCTATTCGTCCTCTTTTCCCTGAGGGCTATACCAACGAAGTTCAGATCATTGCAACAGTCGTATCGCTCAATCCTGAAGTTGATCCCGAAATTCCTGCTTTACTGGGTGCCTCTGCTGCCTTGGCAGTTTCAGGTTTGCCTTTTAACGGCCCGGTAGGCGCTGCTACTGTTGGATATAAAGACGGCGAATACATATTAAACCCTACTCCTGCTGCATTAAAGGAATCACAGCTGGAATTGGTGGTTGCCGGAACGGCACATGCCGTATTAATGGTTGAGTCTGAAGCTGACAATTTGTCGGAAGAAGTGATGTTGGGCGCAGTTTTATTCGGTCACCAGCAAATGCAGGTTGCCATTAACGCCATTAACGAATTTGCAGCCGCTGCCGGTGCAGGCGTTGTTGAGTGGGTAGCCCCCGCAGTTAATGCCGAACTTAAAAAACTGGTCACTGCCGAAGTTGAAGCAGGCATTAAAGCCGCTTATCAAGTCGCGGAAAAACTGGTTAGACAAGAACAACTGAAAGAGATTAGAAATGCCGTAGTTGAAAAACTGACGGTAAATGGCGAGTATGCAGAAAGCGACATACGCGGCATTATCGAACATCTGGAATACAGTATCGTTCGTAACGCTATCCTTAACGAAGGCAAACGTATTGACGGGCGCGAATTAGACAAAATCAGACCGATTACTGTCAGAACCGGCGTATTGCCTAGAACTCACGGGTCAGCATTATTTACCCGCGGCGAAACTCAGGCCTTGGTTGTTGCAACACTGGGAACGCAACGCGATGCGCAAATCATCGACGCATTGGCCGGTGAGTACAAAGAGCCGTTCATGCTGCACTATAACTTCCCTCCGTACAGCGTTGGCGAAACCGGTTTTGTCGGTTCACCAAAACGTCGTGAAATCGGTCATGGCCGTTTGGCGAAACGTGGGGTTGCCGCCGTGTTGCCAAACATGGAAGAGTTCCCGTACACCATTCGCGTGGTCTCGGAAGTAACAGAATCCAACGGATCAAGCTCCATGGCTTCGGTCTGCGGAAGCAGTCTGGCGTTAATGGATGCCGGTGTGCCCATTAAATCACCTGTTGCCGGTATCGCGATGGGTCTGATTAAAGAAGGCGACAGCTTTGCAGTATTGTCTGACATCATGGGTGATGAAGATCACCTGGGCGATATGGACTTTAAAGTTGCCGGTTCAGTGGACGGCATTACCGCACTGCAAATGGACATCAAAATAGATGGCATTACCGCAGAAATCATGAAGTCGGCTCTGGATCAAGCAAAACACGGTCGTTTGCATATCCTGAACGAAATGAATAAGGCATTGTCCACCACCCGTGAAGAAATGTCAGACTTCGCACCGCGTATCATCACTTTTAAAATCGATCCTAGCAAAATTCGCGAAGTTATCGGTAAAGGCGGCGCAACCATACGCAGCATTACCGAGCAAACCGGTGCCAGCGTTGATTTGACCGATGATGGTGTCGTTAAAGTGGCTTCTGTTGATAAAGCAGCCGGTGAAGAAGCTCGTCGTATGATCGAAGAAATTACCGCAGAAGTTGAGGTCGGTAAGATCTACGAAGGCAAAGTAGTCAGATTAATGGACTTCGGTGCATTTGTTACCATTCTTCCTGGCAAAGACGGCTTGGTTCATATCTCGCAAATTTCAGACGAACGCGTTGATAAAGTCAGCGACAGATTGAATGAAGGCGATGTGGTCAAAGTCAAAGTACTTGAAATAGACCGTCAAGGCAGAGTCAGATTGAGTATGAAAGAAGTCGAAGTAGAATAACCTATGCTTGGTTGCCGCTCTTGACAAAAGGGCGGCTTAAGGGTGTAAAAAGGGATTGTGATTCGTCGCAGTCCCTTTTTTCGTTTGGCTTATTACATAAAAATTTAGGCGAATAAAGTAAGCTGGAAGATATTTAAAACATGTGCTCAGGGATAATGCATGGAATATAAGTGCAGATAAAGTATATTCACTTCAACATCATGAAAAAAATATCACTGATCCTTTTATCCATAGTGATTGCCTTCGGTTTTCTGATTCCGACAAGCCACAAAATTCCGGTAGAGGGTGCGAGCGAGGCCGATTGGAATCCGGCATCCTTCTGGTACCATCCTTGGGGGCGTTCCGGTACACACAAAGGTATAGATATTTTTGCCAAACAAGGGGTTCCGGTATTGGCGGCGAGTAGCGGCGTGGTGGTCTATACCGGTTTTAATGACATAGGCGGTAATATGGTAGTGGTATTGGGTGCGAAATGGCGTTTTTATTACTATGCTCATTTGCAGCAAATTGATACCCGTGTTTTACGACTGATCAGCATGGGCGATGCTATTGGTACAGTCGGTAATACCGGCAATGCACAAGGGAAACCTCCACATTTACATTTTGTTGTTCGCAGTTTGTTTCCATTATTTTGGCAATACGATGACAGTAAGCCGGAGTCTTGGAGCAGAATGTTTTACATTGATCCCGTTACGCTTTTAACTCCATAGTAGGGAGCGCAGAGCAAGAAATACCGCCGAGGGCGTTTGCTGATTGCCAATCTCCAGATTGGGAATCTCTAAACAAAAAGCCGGAGTTTCTAAGAACTGATTCCCAAGCTTGAACTTGAGAATCAGCAAAGTTGTCCCACAGCCCGAGTTAGCATAATCGATGTTTATCGCTTCGAGGCATCGGGGAGTTAAATGACGTCAGTCAATCCACAAATAATCAATCGTGAATAAAAATGATCAGCGACAGTCAAAAAATACAAATAGCTAAAAATTTCTCAGAGCTGCACAAAACGCCATTTGCTGCATGGACGCCGGATAAGGAATATCTGTCAGATGATGATCGTTATTTGGCGGTTTATGACAACCTTATTCTTGGCGTTTACGGCGATTGCTATGGGATTAACGCCGAGTACGATGAAGATGATAATTTAATCCAAGAAGCTACAGAGTTTGAAGTTGAGGTTGAAGGATTTGAATCAAAAGCAGGGCAGCCTGAAGTATTCTTTTTTGAAATAACCAGTGAATTGACAGGGGTAGGTAAATTCATTGAAGAACATGGCAGACATGGCGATTGGTAGCCAAGATGGAGTTTACGAGATCCGGGATATTCCTGCAGCGTGCTCGCGGATTACACTATGTTTCCATCCCAGCCACTTGCTTCATGGGATTATTAATCTAAGTTGCTTTATTTAAGGTAGGATGAAGTGGACTTGGTAACCTCAATCTACGCGCTTTCCCATACCCAGTATTGGAAAGTTCCGTAGATCGGGTTAGCCGTATAAGCGCGTAACCCAAACTATGGAGCTTACCTACATGCTTCTTTTATTGATTATGCTTACGGCGCGTAATGCGTTTCAATATAGCGTTGTACGATTTCCTGAAACTCTTCAGCAATCCGGTCGCCTTTCAAAGTAACCGTTTTTTCGCCGTCTTCATAAACCGGCGCTACCGGGGTTTCGCCGGTGCCGGGCAGGCTGATGCCGATGTTGGCGCTTTTGCTTTCGCCCGGCCCGTTGACTACGCAACCCATAACCGCCACTTCCATGGTTTCAACGCCCGGATATTGGGTGCGCCATACCGGCATTTGATCGCGTAAATAGCTTTGTATATCCATCGCCAGTTTCTGGAAATAATCGCTGGTGGTGCGACCGCAACCGGGGCAGGAGATAACCATCGGGGTGAATGAACGAAAGCCCATGGTTTGCAGGATTTCCTGACCGACAATGACTTCCTGGGTTCTGGATGCGCCGGGTTCGGGCGTCAGGGAAATGCGGATGGTGTCGCCGATACCTTGTTGCATTAATACCGATAAAGCGGCAGCCGATGAGACGATGCCTTTGGAGCCCATGCCCGCTTCGGTCAATCCCAGATGCAACGCGTAATCGCAACGGCCGGAAAGGTCTTGGTAGATGTTGATCAGTTCCTGCACATTGCTGATCTTGCAGGACAGGATGATTTTGTTTTTGCCAAGCCCCAGTTCTTCGGCTTTAGCGGCGCTTTCAAGTGCCGACAGTACGATCGCTTTGCGGGTGACCGCCGCCAGAGGCTCAGGTGTTTGCAGACTTCTGTTTTCATCCAGTAAACGGGTCAACACCGCTGGATCCAAACTGCCGCCGTTGACGCCGATGCGTACCGGTTTGTCATACTGGCAGGCAAATTCAATCATTTGCTGGAATTGGGGATCACGGCTTTTACCGCGGCCTACGTTGCCCGGATTAATGCGGTATTTATCCAGAGCCTGAGCGCAGTCCGGGTATTTTTCCAGCAGTTTATGGCCGTTAAAATGGAAGTCGCCGACGATCGGGGTCGAGTTGCCTTTTTTATCCAACTGGTTGCGGATTTCGGCAACGGCCGCAGCCGCCTCTTCGGAATTAACTGTGATGCGGACCAGCTCGGAACCGGCAGCGGCCAGTTCGATGATTTGGTTAACGGTTGCAGTAATGTTGGCGGTATCGGTATTCGTCATTGACTGAACAACGATTGGAGCGCCGCCGCCGACTTTAACATCGCCGATTAAAACTTGATGAGTGATTTTTCTAAGGCTAATAGACATATACAAAATCTTTTGGAAAAGGTTACAGTTATCTGAAAGAATGTTGTTAAATTATACGCCGTACAGGCCATTAAGTAGAGTTTAGTGTGAGGATAAATTATTTTTCCGATATACATTTGGAGTTCGGATTACTGAAAACCCCGGACAATGATGCCGACATCATCGTCGCAGCGGGCGATATAGGCATCGGTATGCAAGGCGTCGAGTGGCTCAAAACGTTGAATAAACCGGTCATTTACGTTGCCGGTAATCACGAGTTTTACACTCATGAATATCAACAAACATTGCAGTCGATCCGTAATCAATGCGCCGGCAGCAATGTGCATTTTCTTGAGAACGACCGCTTTATATTTCAAGGTGTGCGTTTTTTAGGCTGTACTCTTTGGACCGATCTGTTTGTTGAAGGTGACAAAACAGCAGCGGCTTTAGGTAAGACGTTAAATGATTTCAGGCGAATTCAATTTGCCGAAAAGCCTTTTGATGCGACGCAGTTTAGCCATTTACATCAAAGCTCAAAGATGTGGCTGGAACAAGAATTAGCTCAGCCGTTTTCAGGAAAAACTGTAGTGATAACGCATCATGCGCCTTCCTTGTGGAGCTGGAATGATTCGGCTTATGCGCTTAAAAAATTGGCCTATTGTAATGATATGAAACCCTTGCTGCATGAATACGAGATTGCAGCCTGGTTCCACGGCCATATCCACAGCCAGATAGATTATCGTATAGCGGGCGCCAGAATATTGTGTAATCCCAGAGGTTATGTGGGTACAAAAGTCGTCCCCCGATTTGATCAGAACAGGATGGTGGAGATTTAGACTAATGCTGTTTAGCCTTGTGCCCGTGCTGAGCTATTACGAAAATCATTCAAAGTAAACAGACTTTTTACCCATATAACCTTACAAACCAAACACCCCATGACAAAAATCAATATCCAACAAATGATGGCCGAAAGCGGTGTGGCTTTCGGTACCAGCGGCGCGCGCGGACTGGTTAGCCAAATGACCGATCAGGTCTGTACTGCCTACACGCTGGCGTTTTTGCACGGTCTCGGCCTTGCGCAACCGGGGCAAAAAATCGCCTTGGGCATGGACTTGCGCCCGTCCAGTCCGGCCATCGTCCTCGCTTGCGTGGCCGGTATCCGCCAAGCCGGTTGCGAGGTGGATTTCTGCGGGATGCTGCCCACCCCGGCGCTGGCTTTGTACGCCTTGAAACAAGGCATACCGGCAATCATGGTTACCGGCAGTCACATTCCGTTCGATCGCAACGGCATCAAGTTTTATCGGGCCGAAGGCGAGATCAGCAAAGCCGACGAAGCGGCTATTACCCATGCCGAAGTCGAGTTGCAAGCGATTACCGACAATACGCTATTACCGACCGTCAATTCCACCGCCTTGCAGCAATACCGGCAGCGCTACACCAGCCTGTTTGCCGCCGATTTGCTGACCGGTTGGCGGATCGGGGTTTATGAGCATTCGAGCGCGGCGCGCGATTGTCTGCGTGATGTGCTGAGCGCTCTGGGCGCGGATGTGGTCGGTTTGGGGCGTACGGATACCTTTGTGCCTCTCGATACCGAAGCGGTCAGCGAAGAAGACCGCCAACGGGGACTGACCTGGGCGGCAGAGCATCATCTGGATGCCATTATCTCCACCGACGGCGACGGCGATCGGCCACTGGTCGCCGATGAGACCGGTAACTGGTTGCGCGGCGATATCGTCGGCTTATTGTGCGCGCATTTTCTGGGTGTCGACACCGTAGTCACTCCGGTGAGTTGCAATACTGCAATCGAAACATCAGGATTGTTTCGGCAGGTTAGCCGTACCCGCATCGGTTCGCCGTACGTAATTGCCGGTATGGAACAGATGCTCGCGGCCGGTAGCCCCAGCGTGGTCGGTTTTGAAGCCAACGGCGGTTTTCTGGTGGGCAACGATTTGACGGTTGGAGAACAAATCCTGACCGCGCTGCCGACCCGCGATGCCGTATTGCCCGCCTTGGCTGTATTGGCGATGGCTCGGCAACAGGGCGACAAAGTATCGGCTCTGCTCAGCGCTTTGCCGCAACGTTATACCGCCAGCAACCGTTTGCAGGACTTTCCTGTTGCCAATAGCCGGGCCTTGTTGGATAGCCTGCAAAGCGATGATACGGCCTATCAAAACTTGTGGGGTAATGAGTTGGGCGCGGTTACCCGGCGGGATTTGACCGATGGCCTGCGCCTGATTTTCAGCAATGGCGAGATCGTGCATTTGCGTCCGTCCGGCAATGCGCCGGAACTGCGCTGTTATGCCGAAGCCGACAACATGGATCGGGCGCAGACGCTGGTTACATTGAGTCTGCAACGCATTGCCGAAGACTACAAATAAGCACTTCAATGCATTGCTGGGGAACTTTATGAATGTCTATATAACCGTATTTGCCGCCATAATGACATTATCAGGCAGTGCTGTTGCAAGTCCGGCTTTCCTGCCGGAAGACCCGAAACGACCTGCTGACAAGATTGCTCATGACCTCAATATCGCGCCGGAACAGTTCACCGCCTGTTTTAGGAATGTTTCCCCGGCCCCGCAGGGAACACGACCCACTGCGGGTCGTGTCCATTCCAACAAGGCGATTCTTCTAAGCTATTTGCAGAAAGAAAACTCCCATATCACCAATGTCATGCTGGACGAAGTGATGGATCGATACCGCCCAGGCGGGCGTAAAGCACAATTACCGATAAACGAATAGACTTGACCTTTGCCCCAGGCGCAATTGTCAGGTATTGCCCTGTTGGAAGAGCGCTTCAGCGCGCCTGTTGATTTCCTCTGGTGCAATATCTTCCTTATGGGTAGCAAGAAACCAAATGTGCCCGAAAGGATCTTGCAACGTACCGGTGCGATCGCCGTAAAACTGGTCGAACACTGGCTTGACTGCCTTTGCCCCGGCGCTAACGGCCTGAGCAAATTGAGCGTCCACATCTTGCACATAAACATGCAGAGCAACCGACGAGCCGCCGAGTGACTGGGGGGTGCGAAATGCGCCTTGTTCACAGGGATCGGCCAGCATGACGGATGAATCGCCGATTTTAATTTCGGCGTGTCCAATTTGGCCGTTTGGATGCGATAAACGAAATATTTCAGTTGCACCAAACGCCCGCTTGTAAAATTCAATGGCTTCGGATGCCCCTTTAACCATCAGGTATGGGGTTATAGAATGATAGCCATCCGGAATCGGTTTTACTGTCATGAGTTTCTCCTTAATTAACAATGTCTACAGTGGAAATGAGGGATTGGGCAGCTTTATCGCACAGCGGTCGTATTGTTAGGCTGGACGAGTAATGGCAAGACCTCATGATTCTTACCTCTCAGCGATAGTCTTTAGATTGACAAGACCTTCCTCAAAGTCGTTGCCGACCATGCTGTCCCGGTCGCAAAAGATTTCCATAATTTTCCCAATGTAGGAATTGGTGCCATGCATATCCCATGTAACGTCAGTCTGATCGCCTTTGGTTTCCAGCTTGAACTCTACGATGCTGCAGCTTTCGAAAGGTTTGCTCAAATCCAGTTGAATAGCGATCTTGGACGGTGGCGACGACTCGATGATCTCCATGCGACCGATACCGGCTTTACTACTATTGCTTTCCCACTCATACACGGCGCCTTTACCGCGTGGCGTACCGCTGATGTTTCGCTTCATAGCCGGATCCATTTTCTCGTAGGGCGACCAAGCATCCCAATTGTGAAAATCATTGATTAGCGCAAAGATCCTGTCGGGCGACGCTTTGATGCTTTTGACGCGCCAGATACGGAATATATCAGGCTTGGTCGCTGCATAGATGAGCAGGGCGGCTAACAGAACGGCGATTATGATAACTATTGTCTCGATCATTTATTATCCCGGTACGGCGATGGAATCAAATATAACGATTAGAGGAGCGGTTCTTGCCATTGGATATGGCTAAGGTTCGATAGCGAGTAATGTTTTGGACGTTTCAGGATCGAAGGAGACCGAGCAATGCTCATGTACGATCTGCCATCTGTCTTGATGCCGCTGATAGCCGACGGTGCTCCGTATCCATGTCTGTATTGTCGGATGATCTTGTTCCATTCCTGTAAAACGCCAGAACCAGTGGGCGAGCGCCAAGTCGCCGCTCACGAAGATACCAAGGTCGCGCATCTCTGTTCCGAAGGAGACCGGGAGGCAGGGCAAGCACGCATCCCAAGCGCGGCGCAGCTCATTTGCATTTTTGATTTTTTGGAACAGCGGTTTCACGTCGAAGATGATGGCCTCCGGTGCGTAATGGCTCATGATTCGATCCGTATTTTTCGTGCAAATAGCGGTCATTTGATCGCTAATGAGTTGTCGAATCTGGGTTTTGTCGAGCATTTTTGCGGTTTCGGTTATCATCGGTATCTCTTATATTTTAAGTATTAATTGGTGATTGTTTATTAGCCTTGATTTGTTGCATTGGGCTCCATGAAGATGATCTCCCAAATGTGGCCATCCAGATCCTGAAACCCATGTCCATACATAAAACCGTGATCTTGCGGTTCGTTATAGAGTGTGCCACCGGCGGCGACAGCCTTGCTAACCATTTCATCGACTTTTTCCCGGCTCCCGGAAGTTAAGCATACAAGCACTTCTGTGCAGTTCGTGGCATCGCAAATTTCTTTTGGGGTAAAGGTCTTGAACTTGGCCTCGGTCAGCAGCATGACGAAAATGTCTTCGGCCACAATCATGCAAGTTGCAGTTTCGTCAGTAAATTGTGGGTTAAACGTGAAACCGAGTTGAGTAAAGAATTGCACGGATGTATTGAGATTTTTTACCGGTAAATTTACGAAAATCTTGGTAGCCACATTTTCTCCTTTTGAAAATGTTGTATCGACAACACAACGTTAACGCTCGCTATAACCGACAGCCTGAGTGGCGTGGCGACAACAGGAGTGCTTCGGCACCGTGTTCTGTCAGACTCTGCTTTTAGCGGCATAACTGATCATGAGGTCCTGGTAAACCGGGGTATGGCCGCAAAGGAGCTTACCGAAGCCCTGGACATCGCTGCGCCAGTCGCGTTGCAGTTCCGAAGCCACGGCGAACCAGTTTAACAGTTGCACACCTGCGGTCGCCATCCGAAGCCATGCAGCCTCGCGGCTAGCCTGGTTGAATGTGCCGCTTGCGTCGGTGACGACAAAGACCTCGTAGCCTGCCTCTAACGCAGATAGCGCAGGAAATGCTACGCAGACCTCGGTTACTATGCCGGCGATGATAAGCTGCTTGCAGCCGGTATCCTTCACCGCCCTGACGAAATCTTCGTTGTCCCAGGCGTTGATTTGGCCTGGACGGGCGATAAACGGAACGTGGGGAAACATTTCTTTCAGCTCGGGCATAATGGGACCGTTCGGCCCTGTCTCGAAACTGGTAGTGAGGATAGTCGGTAGATTGAAGAATTTCGCCATATCGGCCAAGGCCATAATGCTGTTCTTGAATTCGCTGGGCGGATAGTCCTGTACTAACGTAGTCAGACCGCATTGGTGATCCACGAAGAGAACCGCTGCGTCTTCTTTGGAAATGCGATGATATTGATAAGTGTTGCTCATAATGTCACCTCTTTCATGGTTTCGATGTGTGCATACAGGGTGTAGTAAAGGCTGGGAACTTTGCCTTGTTGCATCGTCTCGTTATGCGCAGTCGTGTAATTTGTTTGGCATTATGCATTTCAATTGTCCACGCTACTAATGAACCGATAAATGACCGCGCCGAGTGCTGCGCCAACGATCGGTGCCAGCCAAAATAACCAGAGCTGGGCAACAGCCCAGTCGCCAACGAAGACGGCGACACCTGTACTGCGAGCAGGATTTACAGAAGTATTGGTGACGGGAATACTGATCAGGTGAATCAGGGTAAGACAAAGACCGATAGCTACAGGTGCCATTCCCTGCGGCGCGCGTTTGTCGGTCGCACCGAGAATGACCAGCAAAAACATCATGGTCATAACAACTTCAGTCACTAGGGCAGCAAGCAAGGAATAACCTCCTGGCGAATGGGTGCCATAGCCGTTGGAAGCGAAACCCGCTGAAACATCGAAACCCGCCTTGCCGCTGGCGATAAGATAAAGAACGCCTCCCGAAACAACAGCGCCGAATACTTGAGCGACGATATAAGGCAGCAATTGGTTTGCCGGGAAACGACCGCCAACCCATAATCCTACAGAAACTGCCGGATTTAGATGGCAACCGGAGATGTGTCCGATTGCGTAAGCCATAGTGAGTACGGTTAAGCCAAAAGCCAACGAAACGCCGAGCAATCCGATGCCAACATCAGGAAATGCTGCTGCCAATACAGCACTGCCGCACCCGCCAAGAACCAGCCAAAATGTCCCCAAAAATTCTGTAAGATATATTTTCATAAGTTATCTTCCTTTACGCCTTTGACAATGATGCTTAACAAGTGATTATTTAGTTCCTGTACAATTTTTTCTTAAAATATCAATATTTAAGCGGAGCGCACAATTCGTATAAACACCTACGCACGCTAGCTTACAGTCGCAGTGGCCGGGAATAGTAAAGTCTGTTGAGGGGAGGTTAGCATGTATCAAGCTCCAACCAAGTGCGGTCGGGTGCAGGCAGGTAAGCGGATATTTTGTTAAGGAACGCGCATTTTATGTTGTGCGCGTTCCTAAGCGAGCTTGCTCATTTCGTTATTCAGCCATCGTTCCAGGACTTTGAGCACATAAGCTTGTTCATCCGGAGTAAGAGCGCTGCCTCTTGCTATGCCATGCCATTTTTCCAGGCAGCCGCGGCAGCAACAGGCCGTTGCATGTTGTGCTACAAAAACCGGATGGCCTCGAAAAGGGGTTTGTTTGCCATCATTTTGAAGCACTGCCGGTGCCAGACGTTTTGCGACAAAGTCTCCGGCATGAACGATAACCGTTGGCAGCCCTTTAGTGCGCAAATAGACAAGATCTTTGCCTTGGAGGTGAAACTTGCTGCGGAAAGGTGACTTTGAGAGGGTCTCAAAGAGCTTGTCTAAATTTCTCATCAGGTGTTTTATAGCTTCTGTTTCTATAGTTTCATTATGGGCGGATGTTTTATCATGAATCAAGTTCTGAATCCTGATTGAGTGCTTATATGAATATCCACGAGCAAAGACATCGCGGCATGCATCTGAATGACCAAGCATTATTTAGCGGTGAACAATTGCATCGTTTACGCGATGCAGTTTATGAATTCTGCTGGTTGCTGGATCGCGGTTATGCCCGACATTCGGTTATCCGATTGGTAGGCGACCGCCATCAGCTTACCAAACGTCAACGTTTGGCTATTTCCAGGGCAGCCTGTTCGAGCAGTAACCGCGAGTTAAGGAAGGCAACCTGCCTTCGGATGGAACAAACCAAAGATCGGCAATTGGTTATTGACGGGTTTAATTTGGTTATTTCCGTTGAAACGGCGATGGCGGGAGGATTATTGCTACGTTGCTGCGATGGCTGTATACGGGATATTGCCAGTATTCATGGGACTTACCGACTGGTGCATGAAACCCGGCAGGCAATTGAGCTCATTGGCAATGTGCTGCAAGCTTTTTCTCCTGCGAGCGTGTTGTGGTTGTTTGACAAACCCGTCTCCAACAGCGGACGGCTTGCCGGGATGGTACGGGATATTGCCAAGGTTCATTGCTGGAACTGGCAGGCGGAGTTGATTGACAATCTGGATCAGGTCATTCGGAATAGCGGTAAAGTTGCTATCACCTCCGATTCGGCGATATTGGACGGAGGGGTACAGTGGTTAAATTTGGGCGCTTATCTGATAACACATCATTTTCATGAATCCTGGCTGATTGATTTTTCAGATGCTTTGAATAAAACCTGAGATATTGTGGTTGGAACGGTACGCATAGGCTTATGCCGACAGGTTGATTTTTGTTCCAAGATGGTCTGTATTACCATTGTGGGTGTCTTGATTTTTCTGCAACAATTCGGCCTGTGCCTGTGCGGCCATTGCCATTGCACTGGCTGCAACTTGCATATCAGGACCGGAAGGTTGGGACGGAGACAGTGCGGCTCTTCTGATGGTGTCGGCTTTTCGTAATGTTGCGGCCGGGTCGCCTGAAACCGGAGAGGTATCGATACTGACTTCGCCGCCAATTGCATACTGAATTCCGTCGGGGCCTTGCTGATATTCAAAACTGGCGCCACCGGTGGCAATGCTGCCTGCCGCAGCCAGATGCGCTGCTTCATGAGTCCTGACTTCAGCGTCCCTTTGCCTAAGTTCGCTGATGACCTTCAGGTCGGATTCGGAAATTCCCACGGTTTTTTTATCGCTCGTTGATGCGGAAACATCAGTTTTTAATGCGGGATCTCTTTGAACGTCCTGATCTGAATGGGTTGCAGAGGCGGCCGGTGGCTTCTGAGAATACTCAGTTTGTTGGACAGCGGGTCTATTACCGGCTATGGATGAAATCATGATGCACCTTCACATCAGATGAATAATTTTGAGTTTAATAAACAATCAATCAATAGTCTATCGATAAGTTAAAAATAAATAAATTAACGTATAATGCCCATTTATCCAATGCGGTTAAGCCGTTCGGCCTTTAGTCCTGAGCATAGTCGAAGGGTCGCCACGAACGCGTTTAACTTGATGGTATTGTCATTTTACCGGCTGTTTTTTGATGTCCACCCCCGATCTTTTCAAGCAACTCATCCATCAATTATCTCTCTGCCTTAACCAGGACAGACACGTATTAAAGCGGCAGTTAGACCGCTGTCGCAGCAAAAACTCAGTAGAAGAATTAAACGCGCTGGCGAGCCGTATTGAAAGATCGGTTGCCGCCAGAAACAAGCGCCTGGCCAGTTTCCCGGTGCTTACCTTTCCCGATTTGCCGGTCACCGGCAAAAAAGACGACATCGCCAAACTGATACTGGAAAACCAGGTAGTGATTCTGTGCGGCGAAACCGGCTCCGGTAAGACCACGCAGCTGCCCAAGATTTGCCTGTCGATAGGCCGGGGAGCGGCAGGGTTTATCGGCCATACCCAGCCCCGGCGTATTGCGGCGCGCACTGTCGCCGACCGCATTGCGGAAGAGCTTGGCGAACCGATGGGCAAATCGGTCGGCTACAAAATCCGCTTTAACGATAAAACCCACGCCGAATCGTTGGTCAAGCTGATGACCGACGGTATCTTGCTGGCCGAGTCGCAAAACGATCCTTACTTAAACCAATACGACACCATCATTATCGATGAGGCGCATGAGCGCAGCTTGAATATCGATTTCCTGATCGGTTACATGAAGTGGCTGCTGCCAAAACGTCCCGATTTAAAGCTGATCATTACTTCGGCAACTATCGATACGCAACGCTTTTCGACGCATTTTAACAATGCACCGATTATCGAAGTTTCAGGGCGGACTTATCCGGTGGAAATGCGCTATCGGCCAATCGTTCCGAAGGAGGAAGCTGACGACGAAAAAGCAACTGACGAAACCGGCGACGAACTGCAAAACGCGATACTTGATGCGGTTGATGAGCTGCACCGGGATTTGCGCGGCGACATCCTGATTTTTCTCAGCGGCGAGCGGGAAATCAGGGAAACGGCCGATTCGCTGAAAAAGCATCATCCGACCCAATATGAAATCCTGCCGCTGTATTCAAAGCTCAGCGTCAGCGAGCAGGAGCGGGTGTTCAAACCTAAAGGCGGCAAGCTGCGCATCGTGCTGGCGACCAACGTTGCGGAAACCTCATTGACGGTGCCGGGTATTCGTTGCGTAATCGATACCGGCCACGCGCGTATCAGCCGCTACAGCCATCGCAGCAAAATCCAGCGTTTGCCGATCGAGCGCATCTCGCAATCTTCCGCCAACCAAAGGGCAGGGCGCTGCGGCCGCGTCGCCGAAGGTATCTGCATCCGGCTGTATTCGCACGACGATTATCTGGCACGGCCGGAATTTACCGAGCCGGAAATCATGCGCACCAACTTGTCTGCGGTTATTTTGCAGATGATCTCGTTGAAGCTTGGCGATATTGAAGACTTCCCGTTCATCGAGCCGCCCGAAGACAAGATGATCCGCGACGGCAAAACCGTGCTGCATGAAGTCAACGCGCTGGATAAATCGGGCAAGCTGACCGAAGTCGGCAAACAGCTGGCCAAATTTCCGACCGACCCCAAACTTGCCCGGATGCTGATCGCTGCCGCGCATGAGCATTGCCTGACCGAAGTTGCGATTATCGTGTCCGCGTTAAGCGTGCAAGACCCGAGGGAAAAGCCCGCCGATAAAATGCAGCAGGCCGACGCCAAACACGCGGCATTTCGTCATCCCGAGTCCGATTTTTTAACCATCTTAAATATCTGGAATACTTACGAGGACAAGAAAAAGCACTTGTCCAACAGCAAGCTGCGCAAATACTGCACTGATAACTTCCTGTCGTATATGCGGATGCGCGAATGGTTCGACATCCACGCGCAAATCATGCAGGTGGTTAAGGGCGATCTAAAAATGCACCCGAATACCTATGATCCTGGATATGACCAATCCGCTGGGAGCGGATTGGCACGCACAGCGCCCGAAGGGGAACGGGCAGGGACAGCCCGTTATGAAAAAATTCATCGCGCCTTATTAACGGGCTTGCTGTCCAATATCGGCTTTCGCCATGAGCAATACGAATATCTGGGCGCACGCGGCCTGAAGTTTTTCATCTTCCCCGGTTCCGGCCTGCATAAGCTGAAGCCTAAATGGATCATGGCCGCTGAGCAGGTCGAAACCAGCAAGGTTTATGCGCGCAACGTCGCCAGAATCGAGCCGGAATGGATAGAGCAATGCGCCGAGCATTTGGTCAAGCACAACTACTACGATCCTCATTGGGAAAAGAAAAGCGCACGTTGCATGGTATCTGCGCGCACCTTGTTGTACGGCTTGACGCTGCAAGCCGGTCGTAAGATTCCTTACGACCATGTCGATGCCAAAGCCGCCAGGGAGATTTTTATCCGTTCTGCACTGGTCGATCATGATTACCACAGCAACGCGCCGTTTTATGTCGCCAACCAGAAACTGCTCGAAGAAGTGGGCATGATTCAGCATAAAGGCCGCCGCGTCGATTTGGTCGAGGATGAGCAATGGCTTTATGAATTCTACGACAGCAAATTGCCGCCCGAGGTAGTCAGCGGCGTTACGCTGGATACCTGGCGCAAAACAGCGGAACGCGCCAACCCAAAAATCCTGTTTTTAACCAAGGAGGATTTAACGCGCGAGCAGGAAGAAGATTTTGTCAACGAATGGGATTTTCCGGACAGTAAGAAGATCGGTAACCTGACCATTCCGCTGCAATACCGGTTTGAGCCGGGCCATGATGAAGACGGCGTGACGGCAATCATCCCGGTGCATCAACTAAACCAAGTTTCGCAAACGGCGTTCGACTGGCTGGTGCCGGGCTTGCTGGAAGAAAAATGCATTGCGCTGATTAAATCCCTGCCCAAAAATATCAGGAAACATTTTGTGCCGGTGCCTGAGACTGTCAAACAATGTCTTGAAATCGAGCCGGACTTTAAAGGCTCGCTGCAGGAATGGCTGGGCAACCGCTTGAAAAAACTGACCGGCGAGGCGATTCCGCTCAATGCCTGGAATACTGAAGCCCTGACCGATCACTTGAGAATGAATTTCAGGGTCATAGACGATCAGGGCAGGCTGCTCGATTACGGCCGCGACCTGAAAAAATTGCAGCTCAAGCATACCGCCAAAGCCGGAGACAGCTTCGACCAGATTGCCGCCGATGAACTTAATTACACAGGCTGCATCGGCTGGGCGTTCGACGACTTGCCGGAGACTTACCAGTTTATCCAGAAAGGCCAGTCCTTTGTCGGATTTCCCGCGATCATCGACGAAGGCGATGCGGTCGGCGTGCGCATTTTCGATACCGAGCAAAAAGCCGCGTTACAGCATCAGGCCGGATTAATGCGCCTGTTCCAATTGCAATTGCGCAAGGAATGCACCTATGTGAGCAAAAACATGCCGAAGTCGGCGGCGGCAGAATTGACCTATAACCGCTTGCCGAAGCATCCGCTGATCGGCGAAGACGCGAACGTATCGTATAAAGATGACCTGCTTTATTTAGCCTTGTACGGCGTATTTATTGAAGGCAGAACCATCCGCACCCAACAGGCTTTTGAACAAACCTTGCAGCAAAATAAATCAGGATTGATCGGCGCCGCCAATGAAGCCGGGAAAATCGCGCTGGAAATCATGGAGCTGTATGGCACTATCCTTACCCAACTGAACCGCCTGAATGCTAGTGATCCGCTGGCTAAAGACATTAACGCACAGCTGGACTTGATGATCTATGCCGGATTCATCCGCAACACGCCGTACCAGCAGCTCAAAGCCATCCCGCGTTATTTGAAGGCCGTGCAATATCGATTGGATAAGCGGGATAACAATCTGCAAAAAGTCCAGGAAGCCAGTCGTTATGCGACGCGGTTTTGGAAGGACGTGGAGAAGAAAGTTAAGAAAGACAAGGTTATCCCGGAACAAGACCCGTTCCGCTGGATGCTGGAGGAGTTCAGGGTATCGCTGTTCGCCCAGCAGCTTAAAACCGCCTATCCGGTTTCTGTAAAACGGATGGATAAGGCTTGGGATGAGAGAGGGTAATGGTTGTTTGTGTGACATATCCCATTGTCTTATACTCGACCCAATGAAAACTATTAATTGGGTCGAAGCCGATTTTCATCGCCATATCGATTATATCCATTGGAATCCGGTGAAGCATGGTTGGGTTCGGCAAGTCGCAGATTGGCTTCACTCCAGCTTCCATGCTTATCTTGAACGTGGAATCTATCCAAAACATTGGTGTAGAACCATTGATCTATCGAATGTTTCGGTCGACGAATAACGTGTGAAGGATGCGGTTCGTACCTCACCGCATCCTACGAAACTACGTTAGGCAATGCTTGACATACCTGCCTTTGTACATACAATGTAACCATGATTAAGTTTGAATGGAATGCAACAAAGGCTGCCACCAATCAGAAAAAACATGGTATTTCTTTCGAAGAAGCCAGATCTGTTTTTTACGACGAATTTGCAGTGCAATTTTATGATGACGCGCATTCGGAAAAGGAACACCGTTTTTTGATGCTTGGCTTTAGTTGTGAATCCAGAATGCTTCTTGTCTGTCACTGTGAGCGGGAGTCGGGCAATACAATCAGGATAATATCAGCCCGCAAAGCAACTAAAAGCGAATGTAATCACTACCAAGGTAACGTGCCATGAAAGCAGAATACGATCTTTCCCAAATGAAATCGCGGAAAAACCCCTATGCCTCAAAGCTGAAGAAGTCGGTTACTATTCGGCTAGGCGAGGATGTGATCGGGTATTTCAAAGAGATGTCCGAAGGCACGGGGGTTCCCTATCAAAGCCTTATTAATTTATATCTCCGGGACTGCGTACGTCAACATCGGACAATTGATATTTCTTGGCTATCAAATTCAAAGGCAGTTTCGAGCCAATAAAAAAGCCCGGTGGGGGCATTGCACTTCTGAGCGGGACGGGGGTTGCAACTCATAAGCGCCAACTTAAGGCTAAACACATCAAATCACCTTGGTACACAATTCCAATCTATTTGTTAGTTTCAGCCAGCTTGCAGCCTCCGTTGGTAATGTCTGCAATACCCGACGACGGGGTGCTCCATGAGCCAAGTAGGTCGGGCATGCTGTTTATGCCCGACATTTTCAAGGTCAAAATGACAACGGCATTTGGGTTTTTTGCCTACTTCGCTCTTTATTGAACGCCCAATGTCAGGCAACGAAAAGCTATTGCCTGACCTACAAGGATTAAACCAGTTTTTCTATTCCGGTTTAAGTGACTTATACAGCTCCAGTGTCTTATCCAACTCCTCTGTAGCGCCTTTTATATCAAACTGGTTTGCTTTGATTTGCGCCTGAATGATGCTCGCGTTGGCCTTTTTGACGATATCCGGATTCCCCGTTACTTTCTCGGAAGCCACACGCGCCGCTTTTAAATGCTCGCTGGGCGGCATGAAATCGCGATGGATGATTTCGACTTTAGCTTTTTCAATATGCATGATGGTTTCGTTTGGGCTGTTAACCGAGCTTTTGCCGGTTTCTTCTGCATAAGCGATAACGCCTGAGCCTAAAGAGAAAGCCAGTAATGAAATTAGCACTGTGTTTTTGGTAATATTCATAAAATATAGCCTTTGTTGTAATTATCGGAGGGAGTTGATAAAAAATGATTGAAAATCAATCTGTTCCTATCTACATGATATCGGGTCAATCATTAATGAGTTGAGTTTAAATTTATACGATTTTTAGTTAATCTATCAGGTCGTAAACTAAACACACAATACGTATAAACACCTGATATGCGGGGTCGAAGGGTGTGGTGACGACTGCGCGGACAGGAAATGATCCGGTCATTTCTCTGCATTTCCACATCCCTGTGGGTTATGCAGGAGGTACGACCCCAAGGACGGGGAGGTAGAATTGCGTCTGGAACAGCAATCGAGAGCAATGCCGCGAGCAGCGTAGCGGTGTGTCGAGGTACGGACCGCATCATTCGCGTGAATGCTATCGCCAGCTTTGCCGCTGCAACAATGACTAATTGCCGTCGAGGAAAAAAGGTTAGGTCTTGCATTAAGCATTTCTTCAAAATAAACTTGATTATGCACAAGAAAAGCCCCGGCACTTCTTTGCTGTTTTTCCGAATACCGAAAGCCCTCGACGATTTCCTTATTTACACCATTATTCCTGTATCAAGATTATGAAACGAATTGTATCCATGTTCATTTTTTGCCTCGGCTTTGCTCATTATCCGGTAGCAGCCAAGACTGGTGCACAGCCGAATATAAATGCTGCCGAACTTGAACGCCAAATTCATCAACAGATAAACCGGGTGCGACAAAATCACGGATTGTCTCAATTGGATAGGGATGAGCTACTCGCCGCCATCGCCCGCAAGCATAGCCGCGACATGGCGAGCTATCATTTTTTTAGCCACACGAATTTGCAGGAGGAAGGTCCCGTCGAACGAGCTAAAAATCTGGGATGGAACAAGAAAAAGCAAGTCGACGCTAATACTTGGGCAATCGGTCCGGGTGAAAATATATTTATGAATAATCTTTACGACAAGGTCGTTACGATTAAAGAAAACGGTGTCGCGGTAAAAAAAGAATATCTCTGGAAAACGCAGGAAGAAATTGTGCAATCGACTGTACAGGGATGGATGGACAGTCCGCCGCATCGAAAAAATATCCTGTCGCCAAAATACGATCAACAAGGAATCGGGGTCACTATTTCGGGACACGAAATTTATGTTACGGAGGATATGTTTTAACTTAATCTCTGGGACACTGTAGAAAATGCAAGAGGTTCCAGGCCTTACATTGCGCATTTCTTGAAATCAACTTGATCATGCACAAGAGAAGACCTGAAACTTTTTTGCTTTTTTCCGAATACCGAATGCTAAATATATATCGGTATTACTAACTGATTAACGCTTAAAGGGCGGGGTCTCTTTTTGCCCTATTAAGCAAGTTCAACGGTCAATGAATTCGATCTTCAAAATCTCTGAGCCGTCGTTCAGCTTCATCTTTTTCCATTCCATAACGTTCCTGGATCTTACCTAGCAGAACGTCTCGCTTGCCTGCGATTTGATCAAGTTCGTCATCAGTCAGATCACCCCAGGTTTCTTTTACTTTACCTTTAAATTGTTTCCAATTACCTTCTATTTGATCCCAAGCCATAACTATTCTCCTTACCTTGTATCAAAGGATAAAATTCCCATTACAGGAAACCCAGTTTATCGACGAGCCATGTGGTTCGCCGTAAACTTAAAAACACAATAAACTCAATGTCGGGAGTTTTCTGTACGTTGCCCAACATAAGGTCTGTAAGATTTGGCGAGGTATTACATCTCGGCTCAATTAAACAATTAATAGTGAAAATTATGCGACAAATGAGCTTTTTTATGAAACGATTGATGCCGCATATATCGTTAAGCAACAGAGAAAATTTATGACCTATTTGAATGAAGCAAAGGCTAAAGCAGAGGCGGCTTATAATGCTGCTTCCGACTTGTTCGACCATCCGGCAAATACCTTTTGGGATCGGTTTGGCCGTAACACTATCAATCGTCTCGATCTGCAACCTGGCGCGTCGGTGCTTGATGTATGCTGCGGTAGCGGAGCATCTGCGTTGCCTGCGGCCGAGCTAGTTGGGCATACCGGTCATGTTATTGGAATCGATGTTGCAGAAAAACTGCTTAACCTTGCCGACACCAAAGCAAAAAACAAAGGCTTAAATAACGTTGAATTTCGTCTTGGCGATATGCTCGATACCGGTTTTTCCGACGCGAGTTTCGATGCCGTGGTTTGTGTGTTCGGTATATTTTTCGTGCCCGATATTCCGGCGGCTATTCGAGAGCTATGGCGTGTCTTGCGTCCAGGCGGAAAACTCGCAATTACCACATGGGGACCGGACTTTTTCGAACCGGCCAACTCGGCATTTTGGAATACGGTTCGCGATGTTAAACCTGAACTATATAAAGGCTTCAACCCATGGGATCGAATATCCGAACCGTCCACTCTCCGCGCCATATTAAAGGAAGGTGGGGTTCCCGAGCCATGGATTATGGCCGAGCCGGGAACTCACCCGATAGCATCGCCGGATGACTGGTGGACGACGCTGCTTGGCTCGGGCTATCGAGGCACCATCGAACAAATGGAGCCGGAACTAATCGAGTATGTTCGACAAGCGAATCATTCATTCATCTCGAACGCCCAGGTACAAGAGGTACAGGCAAATGTGCTTTATGCGGTTGCTGAGAAGTCTTGATTTTTTTGCACTGGCTGAATAGCAAAAAGGCATGGCTCTAATTGATGGATCCCGTCTGGAAAGATGCGATTCAACGCAGTGATGTCCAAGTCGTTCTTGATCTTCTTGAACAGGGAATGGATGTGAATACCCGCAATCGCTACGGACAGACGGCCCTGATGTTGGCCGCACATGCCGGTCATCGCGAGGTTGTAGAAATACTGATTGCTCATTGTGCCAATCTGAACATCACTGCCAAGTTTGGTTTGAGCGCTTTGATGCTCGCCATCGTTGCTGGACATGCGGATATCGCACGTCTTCTGGCGGAAGCCGGGGCCGATCTCTTGTTGCGGGCAACCGGTGCGCCGGGATTTGCTGATAAGACAGCTTATGATCTTGCTATGGAGCGAGGCATGCTGGATTTATCGGTAGAATTGAAACCTAAACCGTAAGTAATTGATCGAAAAGATGAAGTCAAGCACTGAGCGATGTGCGGAATACGAGGAATTTAAAAAGATCGACGCTGCTTTTCGTGTAGGGGACTTGGCTGCATTGCGGGACGCAGTCGATGATCCGGGCAGCGTACCGAACGGGCCGATGCCGCTGACCATTGGGTCATGCCTCGAATATGCGATTTACCATAGTCCATTGCCGTTTATCCGACTATTGTTAGAGATCGGCGCCGATCCCAATCCTGTAGATCACATCGGATTTCCACCCTTGATTGCGGCATTGTCTTGCAGCCGCTCGCAGCCCGGATCGCCTGGGCGGCCGGACGTGCTGGCGATTTTGAAACTGCTGCTCGACTTCAAGGCCGATCCCAATCAACGCGGTATCAACGACTACACGCCGCTGCACATGGCTGTGAGCGAATGCAATCTACCCGCTCTCGAGCTTCTATTGCAAGCCGGCGCGGATCCGCGGCTTCGGACACGAATCGACGATTGTGAAACGCCTCGGGAAATGGCGGAGGCGGCAGGCCTTCGCGATTTTGCAGTGCTTCTCGCCGTGTACGAGGCACGACTGGGAAAGTGAGATCACTGTACGCAAGGAATGCACGTTTCGTGGAGACGGGTAAATGTGCCTTAGACGTAGGCCATTATCTCTTTAAAGATATTTGAGAGGCCGGAAGGGGGAGGGCGGAGTATCAATTAATATAGTCTATAACCCATCTGATAGATGAATAGGCTTTTTTGTGGCGACGGGATAAGCCATCGCCACATTAAATTCGTTAAGATTATTTTTTAGTAAAGTAATAATAGCCGCCGAATTTTCCTTTCAGGGTCATATTCTTGTCGTCTTTTTCCACTAAAGAAAATACGTCAAACCTGTTGTTACCCACCAGAGCAACTTTTAATTTACCGTCTTCTATTTCGTAATTTACCGGCGGTTGATCATAGAATTTTCCGTCGCGTGGGATATGTAAGATCGTTACTTTGCCGTTCTTAAATACCCACGTATCTTCCCTAACGACGGAGTCTTTATCGGTTAAAGAGTTTTTGCTGGATTGCAGCTTCCAGGTACCCTCTACTTCTTCTTTGGATTGCAGGGTAATATCGGCATAAACAGCACTGGTAAATACGGATAAAACCAATAATATTGCTGATAGATTTATTCTTTTCATGTTCAATTGCCTATTTTAATTTAAATAATCCTGAAAAATCAGTTGGTATTGTACGAGTATCTATAAGATAGGAAGTTCAACTTCTTCGATCAATAAGCGCCATTACCTATTCGAGGTGAATCCGCTATTGAGCTGAATGCCGTTTATTACCAAAGCTCCACGTATTTTTAAGGACAAATGATTTGTTGAGGATAAGGGACTGGCTCACGTACTGTGAGGAACTAAAACTTTTTATATCGCATATTAGAACTTGAGGGCGATCCAATCACTTCCGGGATGCGCCAAACTTGAAAGCGCTGTTCGGTATTTCAGTATCCAAGTCAAGTATGCGCCGGAAATGGCTGAACCAACAGCGGTTTGTTATGTATTGCCGGAAAAGGTTGTTTTTAATCGCCGCTATTTCAGGCAATCCGTGCCGGTATCAGGTTGTCTTTGTTTAACCGATGATTTCGCTATTTAATAATCGAGGCCTGATCCAGTGCCTTGATAATAAACCACCACTGAAAACCTATCCCCAGAAGCACAGCGATATGCAGAATCTCATGGGGGCCGATTATGCCGGGAAGTATTGTTAATCGTTGGTGGTATTCAATAACTGCTCCTACCGTGTAGAAAATGCCACCGAGCACCAGCGGCCGGATAAAAGCAAAGCCATATCTTCGCCAAAGATGAAACCCCATTAAGAGTCCCATCCAGCCAAGACCCAAATAGAAAGACAAACCTAACCATTCCGGTATTGATGTAAAAAAAATTGTTTTTACGATAAGGCCGCTGATGGCCAGAACCCAAACAATAGCGAGAAATCCCCATCTTAAAAATCCGGTAAAAAGAATACAGTGTATGGGGGTAAACGTGCCTGCGATAACAAGAAAAATCGCCGCATGGTCGAGTCGTTGAAAAACCGTATGCGCGGCCCCGGTCGTCGTCAACAAGTGATAAATACCGCTGACCAGTAATAAAAAAATACAGGAACCGGAAAATACAGCCAGTGAGATGATGCGAATGCTCGACCCTTTTCCCCGCCGAAGCATGAAGATGGCCTGATAGGTAAAAAATAGGGCGCCTAAAAAGTGAGTTATTGAACTCAACGGGTGAGTAAAACCAAACACGGGATAAATAGCTGACATAGTAAAAACACCTCCAACTTTATCTTGCAGCGTTCAAGAAATAATATTCTCAAACAGGATGCTTTTGCAAGATCATGATTTGCCTGCTAATCAACGGCTATCGGGATAGTTCGCTATGGCTTAAAATCGGCCAGTTTAGACAATAAACAGTCTAAATCTTTTTCCGTATGTTCGGCAGATACCTGTAGCCTGATTTCCTGTTCGCCGTTAGGGACAACCGGGTAATTCAGACCGGTAACCAGAATATTGTTCGCCAATAAATACGCTACTAACGCGGTTGTTTTTTCTGTATTCCTGATCAGGATCGGCACGATAGGATGTTCTCCCTGTAGAGTTTCAAAGCCCAGTTCTTCAAGCCCTGACCTAAGACGGATGCTAAATACTCTCAGTTTTTCCAGCAGACGCAAACCGTCATCACTGGACACAATGTCTAATGCAGCGCTGGCCGCGGCCGCTTCTGCAGGCGTAATCGGATTTGAATAAATATAAAACGGCGAGGTTTCCCGCAAATAATTAATTACCACTGAACTGGAGGCGACATATCCGCCATTAACACCGAAGGCTTTGCCTAGCGTAGCAATTAAAATATCTGCCTTGCCCTGCGTATACTCTTCTGTGCCCCGGCCGGTCTGCCCAAAGGCGCCAACGCCATGAGAATCATCGACAATGCTAATAATCCCTTGATCATAGGCATCGTCATGCCGTTTACAGCAGGCGCTTATCTTGCCGAGATGCGCATAATCGCCGCGCATGCTAAAAACCCCGTCAGTAACCAGACAAACGCGCTTGACTCGGCCTTTGTAGGCTTCAAGGATTTTGTCCAGAGCATTAATGTCGGCATGAGCGTAAATTTCTTTGTGTGCGGGTTGGGATAACCGTATCGCATTAATAATGCAGTTATGATTCAGCGCATCGCTGACGACTAAGGTGCCAGCGGAAATTAACTGGGGCAATACGCCCGTCATCGTCGTATAAGCGGAACTGAACAGCATTGCCGATTCGCGTCCATGAAACTCGGCCAGCTTTTGTTCCAGTTCAATATGCGGCTGGTAAGTGCCGCTGATAAAACGAACCGCGCCGGGGCCGGTGCCGAATTTTTCAGCGGCCGCGGCTTCCGTTTTAATCACCAGCGGATGCATCGCAAGTCCGAGGTAGGAGTTGGAATTCATGCGCAAGAAAGCTCTATCGCCGTAGCCTTCAAGAAAATACCGGGGGCCGAAACCGCCATCGGCAGCTTTCATGCCGGTAATGACTTTCTCATGGCCTTTGCAGATGCCTTGTTGTTGTAATTCGGTTAATTTGTCGGTTAACAGCGGTTCCAGTTTTTTCAGTGACATAAACGCCTCCGGTTATTTAGCTAATTGAGCGCACATTCTCCAACATATCCTTGACCATTTCGGGCAAGTCGAATTGAGCCTGCCAGCCCCACTCGGCTTTGGCGGCGCTATCATTCATGTGTCTGGGCCAGGAATCGGCAATCGCCTGCCGCAATGGATCGACGCTGTAAGTGATGGTGAACCCGGGAATGTGTTTTTGTATTTCTGCCGCTAACTGCTGCGGGGTAAAACTCATGGCCGTTACATTAAACGCATTTCTGTGTTTTAGCTGCGTACTGTCTGCTGTCATTAATGTAATGGCGGCATCGATAGCATCGGGCATGTACATCATATCCAGTTGCGTATCGGCCTGAAGGAAACATTCATAATGTTGCGATTTAATTGCCGCATAAAAAATATCCACCGCATAATCGGTCGTGCCTCCGCCCGGTCTGGTTTTACTGGAAATTAATCCCGGATATCGTAAGCCACGCGCATCGACGCCAAAACGGCGATAATAATAATCGCACAGCAGTTCCCCTGAAACTTTAGTAATGCCGTAAATAGTCGTCGGCCTTTGGATAGTATCCTGCGGTGTATCCATAGACGGGGTTTCTGTGCCGAAAGCGGCTATGGAACTGGGGAAGAATAGCGCACATTGGTGTACCCTGGAAATTTCCAGTACATTGATTAAACCGTTCATATTGACGTCCCAAGCCTGTTGCGGCTTTTGTTCCGCAACTGCGGAAAGCAGTGCGGCGAGGTGAAAAATTGTATCAATGCGATGGGCTTCTACGACTTGATTGAGTGTCGGCATATCGCGCACATCCAGGCAGTAATAAGGCTCCGATTGCGTTAGTTGGTTTAAGGCCGTTTTTTTATCGGCAGCAAATACATTCTCGGTGCCATATCTATTGCGCAAGGTTACCGTTAACTCCGAGCCGAGTTGCCCGGTTGCGCCGGTTACCAGTATCTTTTTCATCTGCACCTTCGTTGCTTTACTAAGGGTGGGTTGCTAAAACAGGGCCTCTTTAAGTCGGCCTTATTTAAGCCTATGTCTATAATGTGTGCACAGCAGCTTAAAACCGCTTATCCGATTGTTTAAAGAATGGATAAGGTTTGGGATGAAAAGGATGATACAGCATACCCTGGATCTGCAGGGCTAAAAAAAGGGAGCCTAATAGACAATTAAGCTCCCCCTTACCAAAGTTTGAAGGTAAGTAAGAGCGCAAGTCGATATGCTATCAATGCCCAGAAAAAATGATAATGCGACATTTTGTCACATATAATTGGTATGGTTTTTTTAGCGAAATATGATGTCCAGGCGGGACGAAGCAAATCGGCCTTAACTGCTCGCAGTGTCCGTCATTTATGCAAGCAGCATAGAGAGACGTTCGACTCAGGAACCGACCTACTTGCTAAATTAATAAGTAACTGCGCATATTGATATGCTGCCGACACCAAGGCAAAATAATCTGATATGGTTATGTTTTAACCGGTTGAATGACATGGATGAAGGCTGGCAATTTGTCAATATCGCCCAGATCCTGAGTAAGTGAGTAATTCGATTAAGGAACTATGATGTCCGAGCAAACAAACTATATTCGTTGGTTTAGTGAATTAACGATTGACGATGTCTCTCTCGTAGGCGGCAAGAACGCCTCGCTAGGTGAGATGCACAGAGAATTAACGCCGCAAGGCATCCAAATTCCTAACGGCTTCGCGATAACCGCTGAAGCTTACCGCTATGTGCTGGATCAAGCGCATGGCTGGGAGGCGCTCCATCAGGCATTGGACGATTTGAATCCGGACGATGTTGCAGATCTTGCCAAACGTGCCCGTAAAGCAAGGGAAATAATCTACGCTGCACCTTTTCCTGAAGACCTTGAGCAGCAAATTATCGAGGCTTTCACTCAATTAAAAAAGCAGTATGGCGATGATTTAAGCGTTGCGGTACGCAGTTCCGCCACGGCCGAAGATTTGCCGACCGCCAGTTTTGCCGGACAGCAAGATACTTATCTGAATATACGCGGCGATCATGCCTTGCTGGACTCCTGTAAACGCTGTTTTGCCAGCCTGTTCACCGACCGCGCGATACATTACCGTGTCGATCAAGGTTTCGACCATTTCAAGCTGGCCTTATCGATAGGTATTATGAAGATGGTGCGCTCGGATCTGGATGCCAGCGGCGTGATGTTTTCGTTGGACACCGAATCGGGGTTCAAAGACGTGGTGTTTATTACCGGCGCGTACGGGTTGGGTGAAAATGTCGTACAAGGCGCGGTAGACCCTGACGAGTTTTATGTACATAAGCCCACTTTTGAGCAGGGTCATCGGGCGGTATTAAGACGCACCTTGGGCGCGAAGAAAATAAAGATGGTTTACAGCGAAGGCCGCACCCGCGAACCGACCCGCAATATTGTGACCTCAGAAGAAGAACGTAACCGCTTTTGCATTGACGATGCGGATGTTCTAACCCTTGCCGACTATGCCATTAAAATTGAAAAACACTACAGCGACAGAGCTGGACAAGCCAAGCCGATGGATATTGAATGGGCGAAAGACGGTCTTGACGGTACGCTGTATATTGTTCAGGCGCGCCCGGAAACCGTGGTTTCCCAATTGCGCGGCATGGTTTTGGAGCAATACAGCCTTAAAGATAAAGCCGAACCGATAGTCACCGGCCATGCGGTGGGCAGCAAGATTGCGACCGGTAATGCGCGGATTATCGATAACGTCGAGCAGCTCAACAGTTTTAACGCCGGCGATGTGTTGGTGGCCGATATGACGACGCCGGATTGGGAGCCGGTCATGAAAATGGCTTCGGCGATAGTGACTAACCGCGGCGGGCGTACCTGTCATGCGGCGATTATCTCTCGTGAATTGGGGGTGCCGGCGGTAGTCGGCTGCGAAAATGCCACGACCATGATTAAACATAATACTCCGGTCACTGTATCGTGCGCCGAAGGCGACGTCGGCAAAGTTTATTCCGGCAGGCTCGACTTCGCTATTAAAAGCACCGATTTGTCGGGTCTGCAACGTCCGCAAACCAAGATCATGCTCAATATCGGCAATCCCGAACTGGCTTTTAAAACCAGTTTTCTGCCCAATGACGGGGTGGGTTTGGCGCGGATGGAATTTATCATCACCGAATACATCAAGGCGCATCCAATGGCGTTGATACACCCGGAGAAAGTGCAGGATGCCGACGAGCGGGAACAGCTGAGCCAATTGACACGCAATTATGCCGATGCTGAGAATTACTTTATTCAAAAGCTATCGGAAGGCGTAGGTACCATTGCCGCCGCATTTTATCCCAAACCCGTCGTCGTGCGGATGTCCGATTTTAAAACCAACGAATATGCCACTTTACTCGGCGGAAGCTGGTTTGAATTTGATGAAGCCAATCCAATGATCGGTTTTCGCGGCGCGTCGCGTTACATCCATCCCGCTTATGCAGAAGGCTTTGCGCTCGAATGTAAGGCGATGAAGCGGGTGCGTGAGGAAATGGGCTTAACCAATGTTATTTTGATGATCCCTTTTTGTCGCCGCGTAGAGGAAGCCAGGCGTGTGCTCGACTATATGGTGCAGCTCGGTTTGAAGCGCGGAGAGCAGGGGCTGGAAATTTACGTGATGTGCGAAATCCCCAATAACGTTATTCAAATCGATGCCTTTTCAGAACATTTCGACGGTTTTTCTATCGGTTCCAATGACTTGACCCAGCTTACCCTGGGTGTAGACCGCGACTCCGCAATCATTGCCGAAGATTTTGACGAACGCGATCCCGGTGTTAAAGAACTGATTCGTCTCGCCGTTGACGGTGCGCGGCGTAACGGCAAACATTGCGGGCTTTGCGGTCAGGCGCCGTCGGACTATCCCGAGATGGCGGAATTTCTGGTGGAAATCGGCATCGACTCGATGAGTTTGAATCCCGATACCGTGTTGCAGACTACGCAACTGGTATTGGAAACTGAACGACGGTTGGGTAAGCAGTCTAGTATTCCGCTGATTAAATAATGTCTCTGTTGATCATTTATAGCTGAGGAGCAAATGAAAATGAAAAATTATCGCTTGTTTATAGTGGGTTTTGTAACAGCTTCATTTATTTTGCTAACGGGGTTTGAAAAAACCGGTGCCAATCATGCTCTTCCTCCAGCAGAAAAAAAGACAGCATCAAATGAACTAAAAAAAGTTCAGTCTAATAGCAAAGAAAGTGTCGTTAAGTTAAAAAAGAAAAAAACAAAAAATCAGCAGAAAGCAGTTTTAGTGCCGAGTGCCAAAAACAGTGCTGCTGAAGAGGTCGAACTTCAAAAACCGCTGGATCTTTCTATGCCATTTAAAGACTCTGAAAGTGCCTGGCTGACGATTGAAAAAAACAAGGCCGCTCAGGGAGAATCATTAAATATATTTGCTTCTGAAAAGAAAAAAAAGCAGCGGTCTTTAGGTTTAGATGGCCAGATGTTGATGTCGCAAGAACCGGAAGGAGATAAGCAAAAATCCTTAGATGGTGCGGGAATCGTCATCAACCTGAAACGGTAAGCAGCACCGAGTCTGTAAAGAGTCTATTTTTTGTCGGCGGCCACATTAGACAGCATGACAATTCTGTTTCTGCCCTCGTTTTTTGCACGATACATGGCTTGATCGGCAGCTTCAATCATATCTTTGTAATTGGTATAGTCGGCACTATACATGGACACGCCAATGCTAACGGTCAGTAGATGACCATGAAATCGTTGACTCATAATCTTGCCGCGACGCTCAATTTCCGATCTTATACGTTCGGCATAACCGTAGGCGCCTTTTTCATCGGTATTTCTAAGGACAAATAAAAACTCTTCTCCGCCGTAGCGGCCGATGAAGTCTCCGGGCCGGGTCAAGCTGCGCAAAATATCGGCAACAATCTTTAAGGCATCATCTCCCGCCTGATGCCCGCAGGTATCATTAAATAATTTGAACTTATCTATGTCGACAAAGCCTACGGCGATATTTGCCAGTTTGGATTCATCCCCTTGAAAAATCTCAGTCAGGAAATTATTGACCATTCGCTTATTGAAAAGTTGCGTTAAATGATCGATCTGCGCGTGTTTTTTCTGCTGCTCGTATTGTTTGGCATTAAATATAGCGATCCCCAATTCGTAGGCAATGGGCATGATTTCGGGCAGTAATTGTGCCTGCATCGGTTTTTTTGATAGTGAATTATCGGTATAAAGCACACCAATCAGACGGTTGTGATGCAATACGGGTACGGCGAGAAATTCAGTAGTATTTAAATGTTTGATTATTGGATTGTCGCGCTCTATTTTGGTATTGATGATGACGGGCTTTTTTTCACGGAGACAGGTTAATAGCAATCCGGAAATGCCGCTAATGTCGATCTCAAAGGGTTGCAGCTTAATGGGTAATGTTGATTCCGGCCAACAGTATGATGCGATCAGGCAGCGGCGCTTGGGGTCGATGGTGAACATAATGCTGCGATCAAAAGAAAATTCGCCCTGTATTGCTTCCAGCGTCCGGGGTATGAAGTCATCAGGGTTAAGGCTATGATGAGGTGCGGTTAAACAGGATGATAGTTTTCTGCTGGACGTATCGACAGGCGCAAAAGGTTTATCTTCGATCTGGCTCAGGTTAATGGTTGCTTTAACCAGCGTGGCCCGTAACGTGGTTAAGCCGGGCAGCTGGATGTCATAGAATTCCCGAGTAATTTTCATGTCCTGATCTACCTGTTGCAGTAGAGCTTCAAGGTCCAGTTGATCAATATCAATCGTTTCGAGTACTGCACTTTGTAATTTTGAATGGCTATCGTGGGTAGCCGAGCCAATGCCCTGTATCCAGGCAATGTAGTTTGCGAAGGAAACGATAGCGATTTCCGTTTTATATTTGGCGTATGGGGAGGTTTCAACAGGCTGGTTATGGTGGAAGGCTACGATTGCGCTAATCGACGCCGGCAATTGCCATTCCAGGCAAAAGATATGTCCCATCTCGGCATGCGTTACTCCGAAAAAACGACGTTCCTCTTCAATACTTGAATGCCCGCTTTTATCCGTGGAACAAATAAAATCGCTGTAAGTTACACGTCCATAGGTTTCCAGAACCAGCTTGCCTATATCGTGTAAAAGCCCGCCTGTATAAACCAGGTCGGGATCAGGATACTTAAGTGCGACGGCTATTCGCCTGCTTAATGATGCTACATAAAGGCAATGCTGCCAGAAAAATAACAAGTCGAACGCCCGCTTTGAGTTTTGTTGAATCAGCTTGTTATAAAGCAGCAGGTTTATCGCAAGCTGACGCACGATGGAAAACCCCAGCATGGTCACTGCGCGATTAATGGAGGTTATTTTGTTGGGTAGGGCGTAAGCGGCGGAATTAACCTGTTTCAGGATTTTTGCAGCCAGCACAGGTTCTGTTTCTATGATCAAGGATAAGTGCTCGATCCTGGCGTTGTCGTCATTGGTGAGTTTTAATAGTTTGATGGCGACAGACGGGACAAGCTGAAGATGTTTGATTTCATCCTTAAGAATGGATCGAGCCGCTTTTTTTATGAGTTCGATGTTGTCCTTGTTTTCGTCAGTCATGACATCTTCTCCATGGTCTAGGTTTTATTGCTGTACTGTAAAGAAAGTCTAATAAATTTTTAGAGGAAATTGTGAGAATTGTCGATCACTATCTTCAAATAGGTATTTAAGCATAACATCAAAAATCAGTCACGATGACTGCCCGGTACAAAATTTTCTGAATACATAGTGATGGTTTACAATACTGACGAATAAGTTCGCCCCTAGAGCGGGATTGCATATAGACAGGATGTAAAATTATCACATGAAAAAATTAAAATGCGCTGTTATCGGTACCGGTTATTTGGGCAAATTTCACGCAGAAAAATATGCGTCTCTGCCTGATTGCGAACTGGTTGCCGTTGTCGATATTAACGAAGCAGCGGCTAAAGAAGTCGCCGAAAAACATGGCGCAACAGCGCTGACGGACTATCAATCGCTGTTAGGTGAAGTCGATGCGGTCAGCATCGTGGTGCCTACGACACTGCATCACAAGGTCTCCAGGGATTTTCTCAATGCCGGCGCTCATGTGCTGGTTGAAAAACCGATTACCGTGACGGTTGCAGAAGCCGATGAGTTGATCGCCATTGCCAAGGCAGGAAATTTGATTTTTCAGGTGGGGCATCTGGAACGATTTAACCCGGCAGTATTGGGACTTGATAAGGAAGAGAAACCGCTGTTTATTGAATCCCACCGGTTGTCGCCGTTTAATCCGCGCGCCAATGATGTCAGCGTGGTGCTGGATTTAATGATACATGATATCGATATTATTTTAGCCTTGGTGGATTCCGAGGTGGAACGCATCGATGCCAGCGGCACGGCGGTTTTAACGCATGGCACCGATATTGCCAATGCCCGGTTGCTGTTTAAAAACGGCTGCGTGGCTAATGTGACGGCCAGCCGGATCAGCATGAAGATGGAACGCAAAATGCGCATGTTCAGGCCGTCTTCCTATGTCTCTGTAGATTTCCAGAACCGTATCTTGACCAAACATCGCACCGGTAAAGGAGAAATGTTCCCCGGTATTCCGGAAATAGAAACGGAAGAATCCGTTTTTGAAAGCGGCGATGCCTTGCTGGAAGAAATCAAGCATTTCGTTAACTGCATTCATACCGGCGACAACCCGCTGGTGTCCGGTGAAGCTGGAAAAAGAGCGCTGGAAACTGCGATAGCCATCACCCGATTATTAGGCGATAAATAACCGGGTAGGTTGGATGAGACATTGGTTTGTCGGGTTACGTGATAAAACCGCTAACCCGACCTACGAAACTAACTGATTACAAACATATCAACGAATAAATAATAGGCAACAAAACATGATACCAATGGTAAACCTGAAAGCTCAATACGTTGAAATTAAAGATGAGATTGAGCGTGGTCTGGCTGAAACAATCGAAAATTGTTCGTTTATATTAGGGCCTAATGTTCAGGCTTTTGAAAAGGAAGCTGCCGATTATTTGGGCGTTAAACACGCCGTTGCGGTGGCTTCAGGAACCGATGCGCTGCATCTGGCCTTGATCGCCGAAGGCATCGGTGCTGGCGATGAAGTGATTACCACCGCGTTCACCTTTATCGCTACGGCGGAAGCCATCAAATATGTCGGTGCGATTCCCGTTTTCGTCGATATAGATTCCAAGACTTTCAATATCTCTCCGGAAGCCATAGAAAAAGCCATTACGTCGAAAACTAAAGCGGTCATGCCGGTGCATTTGTTCGGTCAACCGGCGGATATGACGGCCATTAAGTCGCTGTGCGACCGGCATGATCTAAAACTGATTGAAGATTGCTGCCAGTCGTTCGGCGCGAGCATCGACGGCAAGCAAACCGGCGCTATCGGTCATGCGGCCGGATTCAGTTTTTTTCCCAGCAAAAATCTGGGCGCATTTGGCGATGGCGGTCTGGTTGTCACCAACTCCGACGAGACGGCGGCAAAATTGAAAATGTTGCATAATCATGGCTCCGATGTTCGTTATTACCATGATGTGATCGGTTATAACAGTCGCCTTGATGAAATGCAGGCGGTCATCTTAAGAGCCAAATTAAAACGCATCGATCAATACAATAAAGGCCGCCGTCATGCCGGGCATCTTTATTCCGAGTTGATGGCCGATTTGCCGTTGACCACGCCGTTTGAAGACGGTCTGGGTGAGCACGTTTACCATCAGTACACGGTGTTATGCGACCGTCGCGACGAGGTTATGAAAGCCTTGCAGGATAAACAGATTGGCTGTGCCGTGTACTATCCCGTACCTTTGCACCGGCAAAATGTGTTTAAAGAGGAATATGCCGGAGTCAGTTTGCCGGTGACCGAATTTGTTGCGGCCAGCTGTTTGTCATTGCCGATTTGTCCGTCTCTTGAAGATGACACCATCAGGGAGATAGTGGCGGTTATTCGGGATGTTTTGACGGCATAGTTAATGCTTGGATATATGTGCTCGCTCCCAAGTTGTTTGCATAAATTTTTCCGAGAGTCGTCATACCGGCATGGATGCCGGTATCCAGTGCCATGGACGGTAACTTTCGATCCTCGCACGTTGTTTAGAGGTGTCGATGTCTGCGAACTTTTACATCCCTGCGCCTAGATTCCGGCATCCCTGCCAGAATGACGATGTTCCACAGACACTTGTGTATAACGATGGGAGCTGGCGCTTAATAACGAGACTATCTTCTATTTTGCATCTTATCCATGTCCCAACATAAACCCTTGAAAATCCTATTCAGCGCCGGAGAATCATCCGGCGACCAGCACGCCGCCAATATGTTTCTTGAGCTGCAAAAACAGCAGCCGCACATATACGGCTTTGGCATGGGCAGCTCAAAAATGGCTCAGGCCGGCATCGATATTCGTTATGATTCGGCTAATATCGCCGTCATCGGCGTGATTGAAGTCATCAAGCATTATGCCGAAATCCGCCGTGCGCTAAAACTGATGCAAGAGTTGCTAGCAAACGAGCGCCCCGACTTGCTGGTTTGCGTAGACTACAAGGAATTCAACTTTAAACTGGCAGGTTACGCCAAACAGCAGGGCATTAAAGTCTTGTTTTACGTCAGTCCTCAAGTTTGGGCATGGCGGCCGGGCCGAGTGAAAGCTTACGGTAAAGTCATCGACATGATGGCAGTGATATTCCCGTTTGAAACGGCTTATTACGATGCCGAAAAGGTGCCGGTACGCTACGTGGGGCATCCTTCGGTAGATAAAGTCCATGCCCAATACAGCAAAGATGAGGATTTAACACGTTTTGGGCTGGATAAAAGCAAGCCGATAGTCGGCTTATTGCCCGGCAGTCGTGCCAACGAAATCAAGCGCATGTTGCCGGTCATGCTGGCCGCCGCCGAAACAGTGCAGGCCGGTTTACCGGATTGCCAGTTTATTTTGCCGCAAGCCGATTCAATCAGCGATGCATTGCTGGAACAATACACCCGTCAGTCGCCGCTTGTTATTAAAGTAATAAAAAATCAGCCTTACGATGTCATTCAATGTTGCGACGCAGTGATGACTACATCGGGCACCGCAACCTTGGAAATCGCCTTGTTAACCGTACCTATGGTCATCGCCTACAAGCTTTCACCGTTAACCTATTGGTTGGGTAAATGGCTGGTCAATACGCCTTTTATCGGCTTGCCGAATATTGTCTCAGGCAAAAGCGTCATCAAAGAACTGATTCAGCACGATGCGACAGCCGACAACCTGGCGGCAGAAATTACTCGGATTTTGACTGATAAAGCTTACGCCGATGAAATGCGCCAAAACCTGGATCAGGTTAAACAGCAGTTAGGGCAGGGCGGCGGTTCAAAAAACATGGCGCAGTTGGCACTGGAGATGCTGTTGACTTAACCGGATGACAGACGTTTAATACCGGAACGGAAAAACTTAAGCAGCAAGGCAAGCTTTTCTGTTAATCTTCAGCAACAGCAATTAAATCGAATGAGGGGTGACGATGGACATTGGAACTGTATTTAAACTACTGGCCTTTATGCTGTGGCCGTTTTTACTGGTATTTTTATACTATCTGTTTGACAGAAAAGGCTTCAAAAGACGGCTGGAGAAGTTCAAGCAGGACGGTTTTAAATAAACCTCTAAACACATCAGCTCGGTAAAGTGTCTGGTTGTCTTTTCCTAGTTAAAATTTAACCGGCAGTTACTGATTTTTAGTAATGCTTGTTTAAAGTGCAATTACCTATATCGTGTGTTTTTCACGCTCTTTATTGGAATGACTTTAACTATAGGGCTCATCACTTTTTTTGCTAAACAGTCGCTGCTCTTGTGTTGCGTCGCTTCTTGGTAAGCGTTTCTCTGAATACGGAATCCTTTTTAATGGCCTCATTAATTCGTTCCAGCAGTGTTTTGTTATCAAACGGTTTTTCCAGGAAATCGACAGCGTCGCCCTTAAGTGCTTTGGTGGAGTCAGGAATATCGGTATATCCGTGACCGCTGATAAATATGATAGGAATGTTAATGTCTCTGTTCAGCAATTCGTCCTGAAGTTCGTAGCCGGTCATTAAAGGCATCCTGACATCCAAGAGCAAACATCCGGGCTGCGCAGGATCATAGCCATTCAGAAAGGCCTCGGCGGATTCAAAACTTCTGACCATTTGTCCTACTGATTCAAGCAAGAGTGTCAATGAGTCGCGTATGACGAACTCATCGTCGACCAAATGAACTAATGATGTTAAGTTATTAATACTCATTATATTTTCTCCGAATAGATAGAGTGAAATAACAAGTGTTGTTTTCCCTGATTCGCTATTGGAATGCAAAGTGCCTTAACGGGCTTCGAGAAATGTGCTGTCGAGTAGTAAACACGTGCTATATTCACGCTAAAATGGATGCGTTTGTTACAAATCCTAAAAAATATACTTTTTGATTGTTTTATGGTTTATTTTTTCTTTTTTTGCACATCCAAGATGGTTTTTTCCATATGAACTCGCTCAGCGAGCGCCATCCATTACGATGGATGCGCTATCTTAGCAACCAAGCTGTCAAGTTCTGTTGACAGTCTGTGATTTTTCTATCTTTTTGCTTTCATGCCTCTCTACGAACTTTCTGAATATGTCAAACAACGCATCAATACGCTTGGCTTGAGCATGTCCGAACTAGCCAGGCAGACCGGTATTTCCCGACAAGGGTTATACGGTTTGCTGGATGGAACGACGGGACAGGCGAAAATTTCAACACTGATTGCTTTGGCAAAAGCGCTGCAAGTGCATCCAATGGTGTTGTTTCGGCATTTACTGCATCAACTGGATTTGCCTAAATTTTCTACGACTTCGGCGAAGTATCAATTTGATGCCAGCGGTTTTGTTCAGGATGTGACGATTCCCGACAATACAACTGTACTTACCGATCAGGTGTTTACCAAAATTTGGGAGATTCAGAACATCGGTCATATCGATTGGCTGGGGCGGAAAATGGTTTGTGTGGATCAAAATGTTGATATTCCTGCTGTTCCTGACCAGATTGTAGCGCCTGAACCCCGGCGTGGATTAGTGCCCACACGGCACGTTATCGATATCCCCAAAACGCTGCCGGGCGATTCCGTGATTTTAAGTGTGGAGTTTACGGCGCCTTCTTATCCTTGCTCATTGGTTTCCTATTGGAAGATGATCGATGAAAATGAAGAAATTTGCTTCCCTGCAACCGAAGGTTTGTCGTGTATGGTGCGGGTGATTAGCTTGTAAATAAAGGGGGTAAAAGCGGTCTTCGCCGGTAGTAGTGCCGGCTCGTTGTAGGGAGTCTTGAAGGTGAAGCTGGAGCTTGGGAATTAGTGAAATACAGGTAGACAAGTCCAAAGCAAGCTTTGGACACCGATAATTGAAATATCAACAGAACCTTAGCAAATTTAACCGGCACTGACTTTTATGAACCAACTATTGTTTTTTCTGTGCGCTTTGTTGAGCGGTTCGGTTTATGCGGCTGACCCCACGCTGGCTTTAGACACGTTGGTCGTTACTACACCAAGAGTTTCAGACTATTACACTGCGATTACCGATACGGCTACCCGGATCTCAGCCTCGACACTGGCAATACCGTTTTCGGTAGGCGTGGTTAATCAAGCATTGTTGCAAGACAGCATGGCTTTACGACTCGAAGATACTGCGATGTTTGTCAGCGGTGTTCAACAAAGTTCTGAGGATTCCGGGTTTAATGCTGATTTGCGGATACGCGGTTTCACGACCGCCGGTAGCGCTTATCTTGATGGGGTGCAGGATAATCAGCATTTTCAGGTCAGGGATATGGCTTTGGTTGAAAGGGTTGAGATTTTAAAGGGTCATTCTTCAGTGCTGTACGGTTCCGGTTCGCCGGGCGGCACAGTCAATTACATTAGCAAAAAACCGCTGGAGCAGTTTAAACACTCGCTCAGTTATGAAACGGGCAGTTATGATTTTAATCGTGCTGTCATGGACAGTACCGGCCCATTAAATAAAGATAAAACCGTATTGTATCGCGTTATTGCAGCCGGGCAGTTAGCCGATGATTTCCGTAACAATATTACGCATGATCAGGTAACCCTTGCGCCGTCATTAACCTGGCTTTATCAGCCAGGCAGCTCGCTGGATGTCGGCTTTGAATACAGCAATCAAAATCAACCCTATCGGTTCGATAATGTTTACACTCAGAATCACGTGGTTTACGACCGGTCATATGTCGATCCCCGCACCCGTTCTGACAGGAAGTATTGGCGTTTTAGCGCGGCAATCAAGCAAGAATTATCAGATAACTGGTCACTGCATTTTGCCAGCCATTACTTTCATGTTGAGCGGGAAGATTTGTTGTTCGGTTTTTTTACCTTTGAAACGCCGACTACGCTTAGCGGATATTACCGTGATATTCATGATCATTACGATCAATATAGCTTGCGCACCGAAATTCACGGACAGTTGGAGCTATTCGGGAGTCAGCATCATCTGGTTAGTGGCGTCGAGCGGAATGCTTCTGACGATCGCCTGAACAGCGATCGTCGTATTGGCGGCTATACACTGGATGTCTATAACCCTGTTTTCAATTACCCCATTCCGGCGACCACCCGCTTGGATAAAGATCTAACGCAGTTGGAATACGGCTTTTATTTAAACGACCAGATTGATATAACCCGATTTTGGCATGTGACGGGCGGGATGCGTTACAGTCTGTTTAAGGGCGACAGTTTTCAAAACGATGTATTTGTGCCGGTAACCGACCAGAATGCGTTTACTTATAATGCCGGCTTGTCGTTTACTCCGGTTGATAATGTCGTCGGATATTTTGGTTACAGTCAGTCGTTTCAACCCAACTCAGGAACTGACCGGAGTCTCAATTTTTTATCCGCCAAACAAGGTGAACTATACGAGTTTGGCGTTAAATCGACTTGGTTCGATAAACGTTTGAACGTGTCTTCTGCCATATACCAACTAAGCCAGAACAATCTTCCTGGTCGTGATCCGCTTGATCCGGATTATTCGATTGCTAATGGAGAGGTGCAAGGTCGCGGTTTTGAGCTGGATGTCAGCGGGCAACTATTGGAAAGTGTGCAAATAGTCGCCAATTACAGTTTGATGGATACTCAATTTATCCGGCATCCCGCGTGGCAAGGTAATGCGTTTCGTAGTTCACCCAGACATAGCGGTACGCTGTGGGGGTATTACCAACTCCCCATTACCGGCTTGCCCGGTCAGTTTAAAATCGGGACCGGTTTGGTGTTTGTCGACAGGCGCTTTGGCGATGATGCCAATAGTTTTGAAGTGTCGGGTTATGTGAGGCCGGATCTGGTTGCTCATTATCAACTGGAGCAGTTCGATTTTCGTTTTAAAATTGAAAATATCATGGATCAGCGTTACGTCAGCAGCTCAATCTATGATGATACGGTTATTCAAGGTAATCGCCGCACTGCGTTGTTTTTGGTTGCGATGCATTTTGATTAAGCGCATTGCAATAACGGCGGATTTAACGGCGTAGTAAAATCCTTGCGCTCGTGCGGCCTTAGGTTAAAGGTGGTTTAATAGCGCTGCACCGAATTATCGCAATCGCAGGACCAGGCATCAATTCCGCCTGTTAAATTTGAAACATTCGCAAATCCTGAGTTAACAAGATACATGCAGGCTTGTTGGCTACGCACGCCATGATGGCAAATGACTACCATTTCTTGTTGCTGATTCAGCTTGCCCAGTCTTTGTGGAATTTGATTAAGCGGAATTAAAACGCTGTTTTCTATGCGAGCGTATTGAAACTCATTGGGTTCCCTGACATCCAGCAAAAATAGATGCGGTTCATTTTGAATTTTGGCTTTTAATTCTGTTGCTGATATTTGTTTTATAGACATGGTTAACCTTTGTTGATAAATTTTTCTAAACGTTGCATGGCAACAGCCATTCTAGCTATGGATGTCGTATAAGCAAAGCGGATATAGTGATTAGCCTCATTGGTCCCAAAATCCTTGCCCGGTGTTATTGCAACCGCTTCGGCCTCCAATAAATCCAGGGCGAATTGATAGCTGTCATCGGTAAATTTGGAACAGTTGGCATAAATATAGAATGCACCATCCGGTTTAATCGGGATTTCAAAACCCAGACGCAATAATGCGTCATAAAGAAAATTACGTCTGGCTTCAAATTCGGTACGTCTGCGTTCAAGCTCGGCCAGCGTGTCCTCATCAAATGCGGCTAATGCGGCATATTGCGAATGAGTTGCCGTGGCGATAAATATATTCTGCGCCAGCTTCTCGGTGGCATCGATAAATTCCTCAGGCACTATCAACCAGCCTACGCGCCAGCCGGTCATGCCGAAATATTTGGAAAAGCTGTTGATAACAAATACATTGTCGCTAAACGCCAGTGCGGTCGTCGCGTTTTCACCATAAACCAGCCCATGATAAATCTCATCGGAATAAAAGCAGCCGCCTAACCCATTAACGGTGTGAATGACTTGTTTTAACTGGTCTGAAGCGATGACAGTGCCGGTAGGATTTGACGGCGACGCAATCAACACGCCTTTAGTGGCTTTTGTCCAATGCTGCTTGATGCGCGTTGCTGTCAGTTGGTAACGGCTTGAGGCATCGACCGGAATAGTTCTGGCTTTACCGTCAAACAGCTTAACAAAATTGCTGTTACAGGGATAACAGGGGTCCGCCATAAGCAGTTCTTCTGCCGGATTAAGGCTAACCCCAAGCGCTAATAAAAACGCCCCAGAAGCTCCTGGCGTTACAAAAATACGCTTTTTGTCCACCGTTACCGAATAACGCTGTTGATAAAACTCGGCTATTTTTTCACGCAGCTCCGGCAATCCCGCTGCCGGGGTATATTTTACGTCACCGGTTTTAAGTTGTTTAACGCCTGCTTCAACAATGGTCTGCGGCGTTGCAAAATCAGGTTCGCCGATTTCCATGTGAATGACATCCTTGCCCAGCGCCTCCAATTGTTTTGCGCGTCGCAGTAGCTCCATCACATAAAAGGGCGAAATTCCCTGAGTCCGCTTTGCCAGTCGTACGCTCATAATATTGACACTAATCACAAAAGACTTGGATCATACCAATAAACCTTGCTATCCGGTTGCTATTCTGCTAAAAATGCGCGGTTTTATTTAATCTTGTCTTAGGAGTTAATGGATGACCGAAAATTCTAAAACTGGCGCATCACCTTTCAGTTTTAAGCCTTATCAAGAAAAAGAAGGCGAAGAATATATGAATAGTGCTCAATTGAAACATTTTGAGACTATTCTTAAAAACTGGAAAGGCGAATTAATGCACGAAGTAGATCGCACTGTGCATCACATGCAGGATGACGCATCTAATTTTCCTGATCCTAATGACCGAGCGTCTCAGGAGTCGGAATTCAGTCTGGAATTAAGAACGCGTGATCGTGAACGACGGCTGATCAAGAAAATTGATGAATCCCTTAAAGAAATTGAATCGGGGGATTATGGCTTTTGTGAGTCTTGCGGCATTGAAATCGGCATACGCCGACTGGAAGCCAGACCCACTGCCAGCCTGTGCATCGACTGCAAAACACTTGATGAAATTCGTGAAAAACAAATGGGTTAATTCTGGATAAACAACCCACCATTGGCCGGTTTGCACCTTCGCCCACCGGCCCTTTACACCTCGGCTCCCTTTACACAGCTCTTGCCGGCTTTCTTCAAGCCCGCTCTCAACAAGGTCTTTGGCTACTACGCATTGACGACCTCGACACCCCCAGAAACGTAACAGGATCCGCCGACATCATCTTGAAAACCCTGGAGGCTTTTGGTCTGCATTGGGATGGTGAGGTTTATTATCAAAGCCGACATGTCGACATTTATAACGATATTATCAACGACCTGCAAAGAAACAAGCTGATCTATCCTTGCACATGCAGCAGAAAAACGCTGACGGCCGCCAGCGACAGAGGACAACCGCAGCCCGATATTTATCCCGGCCTCTGTCGAAACCGGCAAACCCTTCCTGACGGCCCTCATGCGCTACGTATTAAGACCGATAACCGAATCATTAGCTTTCAGGATGAACTGCAAGGCTTGATTTCCCATAATCTCGCCAAGCAAGATGGGGATTTTATCGTGAAGCGCAAAGATCGGATTGTTGCCTATCAATTTGCCGTGGTGATTGATGATGACTTGCAGCACGTTAACCATATCGTCCGCGGTTTTGATTTGCTGGATGCCACACCTAAACAGATTTACCTGCAACAACTGCTGGGGCTGCTTACTCCCCGCTATATGCACGTTCCTGTTATTGTTGACGAGCAAGGTTATAAACTCAGCAAGCAGACGCAGGCAACGGCTGTTGACTTAGCGTCGCCTCACCGGATTATCTTTGCGTTGCTGGTCTTATTAAAGCAAAATCCGCCGATTGAACTACAACAAGCCCCGGTAACTGAATTACTTGGCTGGGCGGTTGAGCATTGGAATCCGGTTTTGTTAAAAAATGCTCATACTGTTAGTTGCGACGATTAGCTGAACAGATACCCGCTAAGCTTGAGAGTACGTAGGGCTTTAAGGTAAGTCAGGGGCAGAAAGCTTTCCTATTTAAATTTAAAAGCTAGATATTAACCGGACTTAAACAGAATGAATGCATTACTACCCGATTGCGGCCTTCCTGCTTGGCACGGTACATCGCCAAGTCGGCGGCGGCTACCAGCGAGCTAAACTCCAGTCCGGCATGTGTCGAATCGGAGACCCCGATGCTGATGGTACTGCGCAGGACTTCGCCACCGAATTCCATTGCCAGCGCAGCATAGTTTTGACGCAGGCGGTCAGCCAATATCCAGGCATCTTTTTCGATGGTGGATGGCAGCAGAATGCAGAACTCTTCACCTCCGTAGCGGGCGAAGTAGTCGTCGCTACGAATGGTTTTTTGCGCCACCGCAGCCAGACGCCTCAATACCTCATCCCCCACCGGATGACCGTAGCGGTCATTGATGGACTTGAAATGATCGACATCAATCATCATAATTGCCAGCGCATCTCCGGTACGGGTGCATCGTGCCGACAGGCGGGCGGCCTCCTGTTCCAAGCTACGTCGGTTCAGCGCTCCGGTCAGCGCATCGCTTAATGCCAGTTTTTGAAGATCGGTGGCAAGTCGGTAATTCAGCATCAGCACAAATCCGAAGGCCAGACACATTTGCGCCATGCTACCAATAAAAAAAGACACCGGATTGATGGGGGTTTGCGAATAAAGACTATAGCTATGGGCCGGAGAAAGAAAAACGATTGCCGCCCTAAGCAGTAACATCGTCGCAACTACCGTGAATGACGCGCCGGTAAACCAATACGCGGTGCGTAACGGTTGTTCTATACGGATGAATAAGGCACGGGCGCATGCCGCATTGCATAAGGCGAATACCAGTGAATTGGCGACGACGCGGGAATGAATATCAGGATGGAGGATAACGAACCAGATGCTTTGAATAAACACCAGTCCGGCCAGCAACCACGGAATGTACTTGTTGCAGAGCCCGGTCTTGAAGGCCTGGATACCGTTGAATTGCAAGCCTATCCCTGCCGCCGCCAAAGTCGCGCCGACTACCAGCACCCAAGCGCTGCCCGATAATTCCTGTTGGGGATAGGAAAAGCCCAGGCCCAATCCCATGCATAGACCACCCAATGCCCAGTGCTGCACGCCGCGGGTGTTACCGGCATGCAATCCCGCCAATGTCAGCAGGCCGGAAAACAGCAGGATCAACGCAGACATCATCACCATCATCGTGCGAGAGTCGAGATTCATTGCGTCATCCGATAGCGGGCGAAAATATTAAGTTGAATATGCACAATATTCCTAATTATGACTCGTGTTACAGGCTGGTATATCCTGCCGGCGGCTGGCTTGTTGTTTATGTGACCAATTTTATTATATAGCAGACGATCCATAATGATAGAGCTGAATACTTACAATTTGTCAGGATAAAGCGCATATCACACATTACTGATAATTAGACGGCTATAGCATACAATGTTAATTGAACATCGGGTTGACACATTGCTTTTACTTTTTTGAGTTACGCACATGAATGATTATCCAGGTAATACACCGATACGACAGCTCATTCCCGGCATTTTACTTGCCTGTCTTTTACTGTTGGGATTTATGGTGCTGCGCGAGTTTTTACTCACCCTGACTTGGGCGCTGATTATCGCCTATGTCGTATGGCCGCCTTACCGCTGTTTAAGACAGCAACTCAAAGGTAATGCCACGCTCAGTGCGGCGGTGATGACGGCGATTATTGCCGCGGTGATTTTTCTGACAGTCTACTGGCTGGTTGCCATGTTGCAAGATGAGATGAAAACCGCTTATCAAACCTTGGCGATCGACTTTGGTCAGGATAGTTACCGGCTACCGGATTTTATCAGTCGGATTCCCTGGTTGGGCAGTACGGCGCAGAAATGGCTGGAGCGGTTGACTGAGGACCAGACGGCGGTGATGACGCAATTTGCGGATTGGGCGCAGCAGTGGTCGGGTGAGTTTGCCAAGTTCCTCGGCGGTATCGGTCACTACATTATGAAGTTGGGCGTTATCCTGGTGACGGTGTTTTTTTGTTTCCGCGACGGCGACGAGGCGGTTAGGCAGTTGCATCAAGGCCTGGTACGGTTTCTGGGAAAATATCAGGACGTGTACCTGGAAGCCGCCGGACACACGACCCGAGCCGTGGTTTACGGCTTGGTGTTGGCCGCGCTGGGGCAGGGCATGCTGGCCGGATTGGGCTATGCTGTTGCCGGTGTTCAAGCGCCGGTGCTGTTGGGTGCAGTGACCGCGCTGTTAGCGATGGTTCCGATGGGGGCGACACTAGTGTGGATGCCTGCAAGTGTCAGTATGCTGCTTACGGGGCAACTCTGGCAAGGCATAGGGCTGTTGCTTTGGGGTTTTCTGGTAGTAAGTACGGTGGATAATGTGATCCGGCCGCTGGTTATCAGCGGTGCGGGGCGGATACCGTTTCTGGTGGTGTTGTTCGGTGTACTTGGCGGACTTTCTGCTTTCGGCGCTGTCGGGCTTTTTTTAGGGCCGGTGATTCTGGCCGTTCTGCTCGCTGTGTGGCAGGCATGGCTGAAGTTACAAAAGCATGAAGAATAGATGTTGGAATCGGCATCTTCGGCAGACCGGGAACTTCAGACTGACTGGGGCGGAGTTAAAAGACCGGGATACCTCCTTGCAAGTATATCGGTAAACGTCCGGCCTTGATTGCAGTTGCGATTATCAGGGGGTATTGTTTGTGGCCGTCTTGTGGCGCGAGCCACACCCGGAACCCCGCTTTTTATAAACCGTGGAATCGGCCGGGCAATTTTGCCGTTGAGGTTCAACTGCTATCCGGAAATCGCGGTGTTGGAATTGGTAAACCCAAGCTTAGCGGCATAACAATCCTCCGCATTTAATGCCACCGGCGACAATAACAGGCGAGATGAAGTGTAGACACGTGTTGTCCCATAAAACCTTAAAATCATGAAAAAAATATAAGCTAAAAACGCCATGTTCTTCGTATCTTGTAGTTTATTAATCAATCTGACGACATTAATTAGATTACAAAATTGTGAAAACCGGAAAAATTCCACTAGAATTGTCGGCTGGTAAAGACGAGGCATACTAGAAAAATAAAAAGCCGCGTCTTGATGTGTCATTTATTTCACCCTAACGCGGAGTTTTCCTTTGCAATTTTCAAACGGGTTTTTCATCCAATTCATTCGGTTAGCGGGGCCTTTTTGGCATTCTGAAAACAAATCCACTATTCGCAGCTTGGCACTGGCTTTATTCATGCTCACCGTGATGCAGATCGGCATTGCTGTCGTTATCACGGTATGGAGCGCCGATCTTTTCAATGCGCTGGAACAGCGTTCGATGAGTGGGTTATTTACGCAGATCGGCCTCATCGTGCTGATTTTTGCAGCCAACATAGCGGTTACCACCGCTCATTTTAAAGTCAAGCGACGTTTGCAGCTCGACTGGCGAAGCTGGTTAACACACCATTTGATCGGTAAATGGATGACCGATGGCCGCCATTATCTGGTCACGCATATTCAGGGGACGCACGATAATCCAGATGGACGAATCGCAGAAGATATCCGTATTGCAACTGAATCCGCTATCGAACTTTGTCATTCCTTGATTTATTGCTTGTTAGTGCTTATTAGTTTTACCAAAATTCTCTGGACGCTGTCCGGTACCGTTACGCTTAATCTGTTTTTCTTTGAAATCCCCATATACGGCCATTTAGTGTGGCTGGCCATGATCTATGCGGCTTGCGCCTCGTCATTGGGCTGGTGGCTGGGTCGGCCTTTTACCATGGCGACTGATGCCCGGCAAACCGTGGAAGCCAATTTCAGGTTTGGTTTGGTGACTGCACGAGAAAATTCCCTGGCCATTGCTTTGGTTCATGGTGAAGCCAATGAGCAGCGTCGTTTCATTGCGCTGTTTAAGGATATTGTTCACGCTTGGCAGCGGCAAACCCATACTTGGTCGCATCTCTTCATGCTCACGTCCGGATATTCGGTATTGTCGATGGCATTCCCCATTCTGGTGTCTGCGCCTCGCTATATTTTGGGTAGCATCTCGCTCGGTGCTTTGATGCAATCGGCCCAGGCATTTCAGCAAACGGCGGGAGCATTGTCCTGGCCGGTCGATAATATGGCTCGAGTCGCAGAGTGGCGGGCGTCGGTTGAACGGGTGCTGGGATTGGTTAATGGACTGGAGCTGTTAGAGCAGGAAATCGTCCTCCATGATCCGCATCGAATTCATTTGAAAAAAACAGAACAGGATGTTTTACGTTTTTGCGATCTGAATATTATTAGGCTTGACGGCGTAGTGTGCGTATCGGCTATCAATGTCGAAATCAGACCGGGAGAGCGCATACTGGTTACCGGTAATGCTTTTACCGGCTCCAAGTTGTTTAAGGCGATAGTCGGTCTCTGGCCATGGGGAGAAGGATCTATTGAGTTACCGCGCGATCCGGTATTTTTTATGCCGCCGCGGCCTTATCTGCCGACCGGAACCTTGCGGGCGGCAATCTGCTACCCATCAACCCACGCAGAATATACCGAGGCCGCGCTTGCAGAGGCGCTTGAGCTGGTAAATTTGGAAGAATTGCAGCAGCAGCTTGACCACGTAGATAACTGGGCCAGCGCGTTATCCCGCGAACAGCAACAGCGTCTGGGCGTGGTTCGGTTATTGTTGCAGCAACCCAAGTGGATATTGCTGCAAGAAGCAATGGACTCGCTTGATTCCTCATGCGAAATGAAAATGCTGCGTTTGATAGCCCAAAAACTGCCTGATGCTGCAATACTGACGATTACTAACGAACCTTTGGCGGAGGCGTTTCATCAACGACGGATAGCGCTGTAATTGCTCCTGTCTTAATGCTTGCGAAAAATGAAGAATTGGGCTTGCATGTGGCATTGGATTTACATGCCGTGCCCGGTTGCCAAAACGGCTTCGATAACGGCGGCATCAAGGATGTTTTGGAGCTATAAGACTGAGAGACGGCTGCGGCTTGGTGTTTTCGCGATTGTGTGGAGAGAGGATGGTTGCCGGGTAAATTTGGTTGATGGTGTGTAGACATAGGATGGGCAGTGCTTTTCTGCTCACTATTTTTAATTTGAATGCTTGAGATAAACACTTGAAAAAACTCTTACTTGTTGCGATTCTATTCGCCGGTTATACGCTTTCTTATAGTCAATTCAGTTATGCATTTTCAACGCAGAAAAGTAACTCGCAGATTTCCGGTCAAGGTGTCGTTACAAGGTTATTGCCAGACGATAACAACGGTAGCAGACATCAAAAATTCATAATTAAATTGCCTTCCGGTCAAACACTGTTAATCGCACATAACATTGACCTTGCCCCTAGAATTAACGCTCTTCGAGAAGGCGATTCCATTCGGTTTTATGGTGAATACGAATGGAACGCAAAGGGCGGCGCGGTACATTGGACCCATCAAGACCCAAATGGCTTTCATCAGGCTGGCTGGCTGGAACACCAAGGTAAACGTTATCACTGAGCTCTTGACTCGTTCCCGCGTAGTGCCGGATAGCGAGGCAAAAAGGTGTGTACTTTCTGGGATTGTATTTTCGGATATAGCAATTAACATGCGTGCAACATGCCTTACTGCGCTGTAGTGATTATTGTCTCGTTCCCACGCGTTGCGCTCATCGTTATACATATTACAAGTAGGCCCGAATAAGCCTGTCCGCGCGTTAAGCGCAGAACAGGTGTTTCCGGCAGAGGCGCTTCACGCAGTATGCGAACGCAAAAGAAATCGTCGATGCGATCAGTAGCAGTTACTCGATCGGTCGGAGAGCGAATCAAGTTCATCGTTTTGTTGGAATGAAGCAGGCGATGTCATATTGGCTAAATCGATTGTCAGTACCAAGCGCTTAAAGTCATTTCAAAAAACTTACCTGCGCTAAATAGTTATTCCATTGAGTTCCTTTCCATACTTTAATCAATGGCGTCGGCGAAGGCGCTATCGAGTACAGCATTATTGTACAAATGGCCATTAATGCCGAGGCAGTCATGTTGTTATAATTAAATAACTTCAAAGCGGTGCCAAAAGATTTTTTCATTCTTAAATTGGACAAGTCAGTGCTGTAGAGTTCATCTAATAGCAAATGAACGATAAACCCCAAGGCAATGAAAATACCGTTTAGCCATGCATGTAAAATATCCCAATGCAGAAAATGATAACTGATGCAGGTCATTAACAACGAAAAAAACAGGGTTGCCAATGCTGAATGGAATACGCCACGATGAACGGTAAGCCGATTAAACAAGGCAAACATCACATAACGAATGAACAGGTAAGTGCCAGCTGCAATCAGTAATAACAAGTAAGGTGCGTAACTGTTTTTAAACGCCTGTAGTACAGCCGCTACGCCCATTAAAGCTAATACGTTAAACAACAGTTTTACCGGTCGTGAATTGTGCGCATCAATATCAGGCAACATTCCGCCTAATATACTGAGGAAAACAAGCCATGGTATATCGGCCTTAACGATTAAGTGGGCATCGGCGGCAACTAGCGCAGCTCCGATGCCGGCAGCTGAAGCGATGCCTAAATGGGTATTAAAATTAGCCATATAAAACAATAATCATTTTTAAAACTGGAACATGCAGTGCGACATTACTGGTCTACAAATTAAGCTGGATTTGCTCACTATTACGTCGATTTTCTGGTCCGGATTGGGAACCGGAAAACGCGATGCATACCTGGCCTAAACCAGTAAATTAACCAGTATCTGTTCATAAATATCGGACAAAATTCCCAAATCTTCCACGCCGACATGCTCGTTGATTTTATGGATGCTTTCATTCAATGGACCGAGCTCGATAACCTGTGCGCCGGTCGGGGCGATAAAACGTCCGTCCGAGGTGCCGCCGCCGGTATCGTCAAGGGTTTCAAAGCCGGTAACGGTTTTGATTGCGGCATGGGCAGCATCGATTAATGCGCCCGGTTCGGTTAGGAATGGATTGCCGGACAAGCGCCATTGCAATTCATATTTGAAATCGTATTTGTCCAGTATCGCGCGGGTGCGTTGCTTGATGGTTTCTTCATCCAGTTCGGTGCAAAAACGCAGGTTGAACTGGACATTGACGCAGCCGGGGATGATGTTTTCCGCGCCGGTTCCGGCATTGATATTGGAAACCTGCAAGCTGGTCGGCGGGAAAAACGCATTACCATGATCCCAGACTTCTTCGGTCAGGTCTTTTAAGGCCGGGGCAAACGTGTGTATCGGGTTGTCGGCAAGTTCGGGATAGGCAACGTGGCCTTGGATACCTGCGACAGTTAATTGAGCGCATAAGGAGCCGCGCCGACCGACGCGAATCACATCGCCGATTTTTTTATCGCTGGATGGCTCGCCGACCAGGCACCAGTCTATTTTTTCGTTGCGTTGTTCCAGCACTTCAACGACTTTGACCACGCCATTGGTGGCGATGCCTTCTTCGTCGCTGGTCATCATGACGGCGATAGAGCCTTGATGGTCAGGATGATTGGCAATAAAGCGCTCGACGGCGGTGATAAAACAGGCGATGCCACCTTTCATATCCGCAGCGCCGCGACCGTAAAGCTTGCCGTCACGAATCGTCGGCTCAAAAGGCGGTGAGACCCAGGCATTCAGGGGGCCGGTAGGCACGACGTCGGTGTGACCCAGAAAGGTCAGCAGCGGTTTTGTATCGCCGCGTCTAAGCCAGATGTTTTGGGTGTCTTCAAAATCCAGGCGTTCTTCTTTGAAGCCCAGTTTGGTTAAACGTGCCGCCAGCACATCCTGGCAACCCGCGTCTTTTGGGGTTACCGATTCGCGGCTGATAAGGTCTTTAAGAAGTTCCAGTGTGTTGCTCATAGTAAATTCCTCGTTCCCACGCGCTGCGTGGGAATGCTATGGTGGACGCGCTGCGTCCCGTGTTTATATTGGTTACGATTTCGGATGTTACGCGTGATTCGCGGCGCAGCGCGCCTTAACTGCATTCCCACGCAGCGCGTGGGAATGAGGGACCCCCGCATTTTTTTGGGTTACCGATTCATGGCTGATCAGGTCTTTAAGAAGATCCCGTGTGTTGCTCATAATAATTCGGTTTGGTAGTTCTCAGCTTTAAATCCAAGGATTAGTTTATCGCCGGATGCTAAAACCGGGCGTTTAATCAAGGTAGGGGTGGTCAGCATCAGTTGCAGGGCTTTTTCTAAAGTCAAGTCGCTTTGTTGCTCGGCGCTGAGTTGCCGCCAGCTGGTGCTGCTGCGGTTAAGTAGTTTGCTCCAATCCAAATGAGCGGCAAAATGCTGTAGCAGCTCAGGCGTCAAGCCGTCGGTTCGGAAATCATGGAACCGATAAGCTATGCTGTTTTGATCCAGCCAGTTACGCGCTTTTTTGACGGTGTCGCAGTTTTTTATGCCGTAAAGCGTATGGGTTTTTGGGCTTTGCAAATTTACAATCTCCGTATGGAAAGCGCGTAACGCCTCGCGGATTGATATTGAAATGGAGGGATGCGTAGCAATCCCCAGCTCATCAAGGTTAGAGCCGATAATCGGTAAGGTGATTGAGGCTGCTTCAACGACTTGAGCCGACATGACGACCAGCGTCTCCTTCAGAGATGCCTGGGCGATAGTGGCTCGCGGCGACGCATTAAATAAAGCAACCGGTTTGTTTACAAAAGCCTCGCTACTGACCATCCAGTCCAGCGCATTCTTTATTACTCCCGTTACGCCATGAGCGTATTCCGGGCTGGCGATAATAACGCCATCGGCTTCAAGAAGACGGTTGTAAAAATCGGCAACGGGCGGCAAATCGGTTATTTCAAGGTCGTAGTTGAACAGCGGCAAATTGCCCAGCTCGGTAAACAGCTCAATGCGAACATCGGCAGGCGCCAAGCCGGCAACCGCTCTTAACAGTGTAGAGTTCAACGATGCGACGCGAAGGCTACCGGAAATAGCCAGGATTCTTACAGTCGGCATCGTTGACTCTATAGTGATTTTACAATTGGCTGTTCAGCAATTCGTCAATGCTGGGCAATTGTTTGTCGGATTTGCAGCGGTTTTTATAAAGATCAACGAACTCCATAAAGGCTTGTTCAAGATCAGCCAGAATTTCTTCTTCGTTTTCGCGCTCATCATCTGGAACGTCGGGCGAATCCAAATATTCGTGTTGCAGGGCGACTTCGCTGTTTAAAGCGAGCGTGGCGTAAATAATGGCATTGTTTGAAATTTGTTCACTCATGGTATTGGCCTTGGTTAAGTTATTGGAAAGATATAGAAAAAAACTGCGATCAGTCCTGTTCTCTAAAACGAACAGTAAGACCTTGTAAAAAGTTTCTTAGAATCTGATCGCCGCATTCCCTGTGATGTTTATGGCCTTTTTGCCTGAAAAAAGAGCTAAGTTCACCTTTGGACAATTCAAAGTCGGCCAGTTTTAAGGTGCTGAGCATATCCTCTTCTTTAAATTCCAGGGCGATTCTCAGTTTTTTGAGTATGGTGTTATTGGTTAACGGCTCTGGTTTTTTTACCTGTGCGGGTGGGTTCTCCTGCCTGCCCCTTCTATAGATAATCAGGCCGTCCAAGAATTGCTCCAGCAGCTTGTTGTCAAGCGCGACGAAATCGGCTTCATTATCTTTTTTGAGTAGCTTGAGTAACTCATCCCGGCTTATCTCTATGTCGCTTAAGGCAAAGATATCGATCATGGACTGGTCTTTAAGTTCTAAAGCGTAGCGTACCCGGCGTAAAACGTCGTTGTTAATCATGGTTTCTGTGTGGTGGGGTAGGGTGACTGCATAGGGTTAGCATCCGTATCTTGAACAGCGGTTTGATTTTTTTCCTGTAAGAAAGCAAGCACATCGTCATTGTTGACTTGATAGTAAATGTCTTCAACAAGCACGGTAACGCCTAATGACTCAAAAGTAATCGCATCGCCAAGATAGTAATAAAAAGATTGCCAATGGTCTTTTTTTCTAAAAACCTCAATTTCCGCAATGGCTTGATCAATTAAAACATACTCTTCTAATGTCGAAATATTTTGGTATTTCAAACGTTTGGCATTTTTATCAAACTTTCGGGTCGATTTGGATAATATCTCGACGATAATGACCGGAGATTGTTTGTAATAGTCAAAGTCATTATCTTGCTGGCAAACCACCATGACATCGGGATAGAAAAAATCATTAGCCACCTTAACTTTCATGTCTGCTATGAAAGTTCTGCAAGGCGTGGCTTTAAGCTGATTTCTTAACTCGCTAGCCATATTAAGAGATAGCAAATTATGAGATTCACTCGCCCCAGCCATTGCATAAGCTTCACCGTCAATGAATTCATGCTTAAATTCTGCAACAAGTTCGCCTTGTAGGTACTTTTCTTCGCTTATCTTGCTATTTGCGTAGTTTAAGCTCATTGGCTTTCTCCTGTTTTGGCATGGTGCGAGTCAGGTTCCGCTTAATCCCTCAGTAGCTCATTGATACCGGTTTTACTGCGGGTTTTTTCATCAACCTGTTTGATGATAACCGCACAATATAAACTGTAGGTGCCGTCTGCTGAGGGCAGGTTGCCCGGAACGACGACTGAACCTGCCGGTACACGGCCGTAGCTGACTTCGCCGGTCATACGGTTGAAGATTTTGGTGCTTTGCCCAATGTAAACGCCCATTGAAATGACCGAGCCTTCTTCAACGACAACGCCTTCGACGATTTCCGAGCGTGCGCCGATAAAGCAGTTGTCTTCAATGATGGTCGGGCCTGCCTGCAAGGGCTCCAGAACACCGCCGATACCGACGCCGCCGGAAAGATGCACGTTCTTGCCGATTTGCGCGCAAGAGCCGACGCTGGCCCAAGTGTCGACCATAGTGCCACTGTCCACATAGCCGCCGATGTTAACGAACGAAGGCATTAATACTGCGCCGGGTGCAATGTAAGCGCCGTGACGGACAATGGCATTAGGCACGACGCGCACGCCCGATTTTGCAAAGTCGTCCGGTGAGTAGGTACTGAATTTGGCTTCAACCTTGTCGTAATAACGGCTGTTGCCGCCTTCGATGACGCGGTTCTCGTTGATTCTGAACGACAGTAATACGGCTTTTTTCAACCATTGGTTAACGACCCATGCACCGATGGTTTTTTCAGCGACACGGGCTTTGCCGCTGTCCAATAAATTGATCGCTTCTTCGACGGCTGCACGCACTTCGGCTGAAACGCTGGCAGGTGAGATGTCGGCACGGTTTTCAAAGGCGTCGTTAATGATTTTTTCTAGTTGTGACATGGTTTCTTTTTATAAAGAGTTAAGGAAATTTTTTATGCGATGCGCGGCTTCTATACATTCATCCAAGGGCGCAACCAGAGCAATTCTGACGTGGTTAAGGCCTGGATTGACACCGTCAAAATCACGGGATAAATAACTGCCGGGCAGTACGGTGATATTTTGTTGGGCAAACAGCTGCTGTGCGAATTCGGTATCTGAAAGCCCCCTCAATCCCCCTTTTTCAAAGGAGGAGGCCGAAGGCAGGGGGATTTTCAACCAGACATAAAAACTGGCGGGCGGCTTGGTGACGGTGCAAACATCGCCAAGAATGTCGATAAATGCCGCGAATTTTTCACGATATAAGCGACGGTTTTCGACAACGTGACGCTCATCCTGCCAAGCTTGAATGCTGGCATGCTGGGTAGGCAATGGCATCGCGCAGCCGTGATAAGTCCGGTATTGAAAATAATGTTTCAATATCTCGGCGTCGCCTGCGACAAAACCAGATCGTAATCCCGGTGCGTTGGAGCGCTTGGATAAGCTGTGGAAAATAACGCAGCGTTTGAACGCCGTGTTACCCATGTTATAAGCCGTTTGCAGCAAACCCGGCGGCGGATTGGTCTCGTCGTCATAGATTTCGGTGTAGCACTCGTCGGAAGCAATCACGAAGTCATGTTTTTCCGCCAGATTGAGTAACTTCTCCTGGCTGGTTTGATTAATCACCGAACCGGTCGGATTGCCGGGCGAACAGATATAAATCAACTGGCAGCGTTGCCACATCTCATCCGGCACGGCATCAAAATCCGGTAAATAGCCAGAGCCTTCCAGCGTATTCAGGAAATAGGGTTCTGCCCCTGCCAGCAAAGCCGCGCCTTCATAAATCTGATAAAACGGGTTCGGCATGATCACGACAGGCGCAGTTATCGCCAAGGATGGCGCGGTGCCAGTTGGATCGATAAGACACTGGGCAAACGAAAACAAGGCTTCCCGTGTGCCGTTGACCGGTAAAACCTGGGTTTCAGGATTAACGGCATCAGCCGGAATCTGAAAACGCCGGCTGATCCATTCGGCTATCGCTAATCTGAGTTCCGGTATGCCTTTAGTAGTCGGATAATTAGCCAAACCATGTAAATGGGTTAACAGCGCTTCCTGAATCAAATGCGGCGTGGCATGGGTCGGTTCGCCCATAGACAGTGCGATATGAGGCTTGTTTGCAGGCGGAACGATGCCTAGTTTAAGCTGCGCCAGTTTCTCGAACGGGTAGGGGTGTAAGTGTTTTAAATTAGGGGTCATTGATTAGTTGCAATGCGGTTGCTTGCCGGTAGCTTGGGCTTGCTGGAATAGGCTCATTGCTTGCGGCATGCGCTTTTCCAGGTCTTGAATGCGCGTGGCATGCGAAGGGTGAGTGGACATGAATTCTATCGGTTGCTGACCTTGCGATACCTGTTCCATTTTTTGCCACAAGCCGATGCTTTGTCGTGGATCAAAACCCGCCTTGGCCATTAAGTCCACGCCGATCGTGTCGGCTTCGCTTTCATGGACGCGGCTGTAAGGCATCAGTATGCCGTATTGTGCGCCCACACCCAGCAGACCGAGGGCGGTTTGCCCAAGGGCGGTTTGCGGTGCGCTGACCGCCTGAATGATGCCCATGCCTGAACTAACTGCCATTTCTTGAGATGCCCGCTCATTGCTGTGTTTGGCAAGGACGTGACCGATTTCATGGCCGATGACTGCAGCTAATTGATCTTGATTATCGGCCAAGGCGAGCATTCCGGTATGTATGCCGATTTTATTGCCGGGTAAGGCAAAAGCATTAGGCGAGGCATCTTCAAAGACCGCAACTTCCCAGTTGCCGCCTGTTTCCTGGGTAATTGCCCTGGCAATACAGTTTGCCAGTTGATTGTATTTGCTGTTTGTGCTGACAGGTTTTTGCTTTTTCAAATTATCGAAAGCCTGTAAACCCATTTGATTGATTTGTTCATCAGGCATGAAAACAAATTGGCTTCTGCCGGTAGGACTAGTGACGCAGGCGCTTAATAAACAGGTAACCAGAATTGGAAATATTTTTTTGCACATAAAAATTCACCTCTAGTTGCTATTTGAACAGAGGCCATTTTAACGTAACTTTTTATCTGAAGTTTAAAAATGTACTTATCTTGATCAAAATTTGAGGATTTTGGCGAACATCGCATCATAATCTTCTTTTGACAATACGCCGCTGACCCCGGTGCGTTGATGTGTTTTATCGAAGAAATAGGTTCTGGGTAGTTCGCCATACCATTTTGGATCGATTTCAAATTGTAGTTTCTGGGTGTTTTCATCGGCATAAGCCCAGTTTTCAATACCGGATAATTGATTTTTTTCCAGGATTTGCTGGATTTGCTCGGTTGCAGATGGCTCATCTGCCGCCAGCATGATCATTTTAAGGTCAGGTTTGCTCTTATGAATGTTGCTTAACAGCTCCATGTCTTTCAGGCAGGAAGAGCAGTTTATCGACCAGACCACCAACATGAATGGCCGGTTGGCGTTGGCAGTTAATATTTGCTGATAACTTCCTGAGATAAATGCAGACGGATCGGCCTGTGCCGGAATATTAAAAGCGGTTAAAGAAATAAATACTGCGCTTAGAAAGACTTTTTTTAAGTTCATAATTTGATCCCGGGTGTCTGTTTGTGAAGGTTTTTTCGTGTATCCGCATTCGTCATACGAGCGATGCGCTTCGCAGTTTGTGATGTGGCTTGAGTAACATCATTTCCTGCGCCGTTCAATCAGGTTGTACAAAGTCATGCCGGACAGCATCGACGCAACAAATATCCATGCCTTGGGTTGACCGGCGGCAGCGCTTACAACAGCCGGTCCGGGGCAAAAACCTGAAAGCCCCCAACCAACTCCAAAAATCAGACTGCCAATTAGCAAACCTTTATCCAGCTCGGTTGCAGAGGGTAACTGCATAGGTGCTCCAAGCAAACTACGCTGACGTTTTTTAGCGATAGTAAAGGCTCCGGCACCAACCAAAATGGCACCTCCCATGACGAACGCGAGAGACGGGTCCCACGCACCGGCCAAATCCAGAAAGCCAATGACCTTCGATGGATCGGTCATTCCGGAGATGATCAGACCCAGGCCAAATAATAATCCGACAACAAACGCATTAATATTTAACATAATTATTGCCCCAATAAGTGGCGAGTCAGATAGACGGTAATAAAACCCGCTATCATGAAAGTTAGCGTTGCGACAATGGACCGTATTGATCCGCGAGAAATGCCGCAGACGCCATGGCCGCTGGTACAGCCTGACGCGTAGCTGGTGCCCAGACCCACCAGCAGACCGGCAATGATCAATTTCGCGGTTCCTGCATCGATAGTCACAGGGGGTAGATCGAAGGCACGTTGATAAACAAAAGGTGACGCTACCATGCCGAGCAGAAACATGATGCGCCAGATTTTATCTCCCTTGTCGGCCTGAATCAGACCGGCCAAAATCCCGCTGATGCCGGCGACTCGACCATTCAATAACACAAACATTGCAGCGGCTATGCCGATCAATAAGCCTCCCGAGAGACTGACAATATAGGTGCTGTGAGTAAAGTCAGATAGATTCATATTTGTTCTTCAAGATATGGACGCTATAGTTTAAAGCATTTATTGAATCAAAAAGGCTTAACAACCGCCAGGATTATGATACCGACCAGAAACAAAACCGGCACCTCATTCATCCAGCGATAAAAAACATGGCTACGTTGGTTGCGATCCTGTTTAAAATCAAGCAGCCACAGATAGCAAAAATAATGATAAACCAGCGTCAGCGCCAGCAGTGTGAGCTTTGCATGCAGCCAACCGGCATTAGCATAAATACTCCAGTCGTAAGCAACCAGCATCCAGATGCCGAATAGCATGGTTGCAATCATGCCCGGCGTCATAATCCCGAAAAACAGCTTGCGCTCCATCACCTTAAAGCGCTCATTGCTGGTCTCGTCATCGCTCATTGCGTGATAAACATACAGGCGCGGCAGGTAAAACAGACCGGCAAACCAGGTGACCATAAAAATCAGGTGTAACGCTTTTAACCAGAGCATGGGCTAGCCTTTAAGTAGTGATTCGATATTTGTTTTCATTGTTGCCAGGTCAAAAAGGCCGATTTCTTTTTTAACAACTGAACCGTCCGGGGCAATCAAAAAGGTGCTGGGCGTAAACATGATGCCGCCGAAAGCCTCGGCGTGTTCCGAATTCAAATCCAGTGCCACATTGTAGGGCAGTTGTTTGGCCTTAGTCATATCGACGACGTGATTCGGTGGATCGTAATACATAGTCACGGCAATCATCTCCAAGCCTGAGCCATGATATTGAGTGTAGAGGTCGATTAAATGCGGGATTTCTTCGATGCAAGACGGGCAGTCAGTCGCCCAGAAAGTGACGATAACCGGCTTGCCGCGCAAATCTTTTAGCGCGATTTTTTGGCCGGTGATAGTGGTGAACGTCACATCCGGTGCCGAAGTGATGGTTTTGCTACAGCCTATTGAAATGAGCAATAACATTAATAAACCGAAATATCGGTATTTTGTTTTCATGGGGTTGATGGCGTGAATGTTAGAGAATGGCAACAAAATAACATACCCAATTTAAAAAACCATAACAACTCTGGTTTAGAGGCTTTAAGTGTATGGTTTAGGTTGAGCTTTATTAATTAGGAAAACGATTGTTCAGAGCTTCCATAGAGGGGCTTGCTTTTCGATTTCATCAAAGTGAGTTATTCAACATGCTCTTGGATGAAGTTCAAGATAATACTTTTTATTTGTCTATCTAATTCATTGAATATAATTGGATAATGATGATAGATTAAAGATATATAAAATAGCCGTTACAGAAAAATATTACTATGCCTGCATTTAATCACTATGATTTGACGATACTTAATCCCACATTTGATTCTCCGTTGGTCGACGTTTTGACGGAGTTAGAACACTTGCGCCGATTACACCTAAGCGGGACAACGCCTCCGCAGGTGTTTTTCCAGCTTAAATCTATATTCCATATGCTGGAAAGCTTGGGTTCAGCTCGTATAGAAGGTAATCACACTACCTTGGCTGATTATGTGGAAAGTAAACTGGAAGGTACTCAACGAGCATCCTCAGATCAAATGCGTGAAATGGAAAACATTGAAGTTGCTATGACTTACATTGAGGAAAGTATTAAACCCGGCGACGGACTGACAGAGCATTTTATCCGTGAATTGCATGCCATGGCAGTAAAAGAACTAGAAAGAGAAGGGGATGCTACGCCTGGGGCATATCGGCGGAAGTCTGTGCAGATTGCACAATCTGAACATTTGCCGCCTGAATTTGTCCAAGTCCCAGATTATATGCAGAATTTGGTAGGGTTTATCAATGAAAATCACCCGCCAAAATATGACCTCATTAAGGTGGCTTTGGCACACCATCGTTTTGGCTGGATACATCCGTTTGGTAATGGTAATGGCCGTGTAGTACGGTTGCTAACTTACGCTTTGTTGATTAAGTATGGCTTTAACGTTAAAACTGGAGGCAGGGTACTGAATCCAACGGCGGTGTTTTGCAATGATCGAGATCAGTATTACTCCATGCTGGCGCAAGCCGATAAGGGAACGCCAGAAGGTTTAGAGGCGTGGTGTGTTTATGTTTTGCAAGGCATTTTGGATGAATTGCGTAAAGTCGATCGGCTGACTGATTTTGGCTATTTGAAGTCCAGAATTCTCGTGCCCGCACTTACTTATGCCAGAGAAAGAGAATTGATCACCCACATGGAAGAGAAGGTGCTGCTCATTGCTGCAAATAACGGTATAGTCAAGGCGGCCGACTTTACGGCAGTCATGCCCGGCATGACAACCGCCCAACGCACCTATCAAATCAAGAAGTTAGTAGAGGGGAATATGTTACAGCCGATCAAGGAAGGGGCACGCCAATATATTATCGGTTTTAGCAATAGCTTTTTGATGCGCGGCGTAATTCGTGCCTTATCAAACGAAAGCTTTATTTCTTCAGCATTGACTAATATTGATAGCTAGTAATGCGGTAAGACGCAATTGCGTAGCGTATTGCAGTGCAAAAGGCCGTTATTCGCTGAAGCATGAACAACAAAAAACAACAATATTACAGGAGAGAAAACCCTAATGAATAACATAGCAACCACAGAAGCCGAAAAATCAGCAATAACCCTTACCACGGTTATTTACGCGCTCTACGCCGCGTCTTATTTTGTCGGTGTCACAGCCATCATTGCCATCGTGATGAACTATGTCAAAAAGGATGATGTGGCCGGCACATTTATGGAGAGTCATTTTCGTTGGCAAATCAGGACGTTCTGGTTCGGGGTGCTGTGGGGTGTGCTGGGGACAATCACAATGGTGTTCATTGTCGGATGGTTTGTACTTGTTGCTAACGGCATCTGGATTATTTACCGCATAGTCAAAGGCTGGCTGCGGCTTAATGACGGTAAGCCAATGTACACTGTTTAACGATACAACTAAAAACACACCAGCCGCATGAACGACTGGTGTTGCATGTAAGATAGAACAGTCACAACCGAAACGCGGACGCTACTTATTTTTCTTTGTTTTTCGTGCCTTTTTGAACTTTTTTATCCTCGGTCTGCGCTTTTACCTTCGTTTCTAAAGTATCGCGATCTTCTTTAATAGTTATACGACAAGCCTTTAAAGCCTCATGATCTTGGGCGGCTTGAACACAGCTCAGATCTTTTTGATCAATTTGGATTCTTTCCAGAATATTTGCAATATGCTGATCTTTATCGGCCTGAAATGTCTCCGGATCAGAATCTGCAACCGCCATTGCCGGAATTAATAAAAAAGCGCTATAAATTACTGTTAATAAAATATATTTTCTAGGATACACGGTTCCTCCTCAAGGCCTTGTCAATGAATAAATTTTTTAATTCCACACTCTAATTAAAAAGCTACGCTGCAAAAGTATACATGTCAAATGATTAATTCTTTCGGACAAGATCGAATTTGCCTTGAGGCAATCGGCCGTTATCAATATATTTCTAGGCTCCCAATTTGGAGATTGGTGGGCATACCTGCGCAACCTGAAGTAATATTGTTTTTTGTAGAAAAACCGTGGTGCAGCTTAAAATACGAGCCAATCTGACTCGATGCGTAAAAAAATACGCCGTAAGCTGAATCTTAAACAATCAACACACGAAGAATATTAAGTTGAAAACCTTACCTATTATTTTAATTATCATGCTATCTGTGATGGCTGGGCGTTCTGTGAGCGCACAAGAAACAAACAAAGCAATAGAAAATAAAGTCAAAAATCTGCTGTCTCAAATGACGCTTGAAGAAAAAGTAGGGCAGATGATGCAGGTTGATTTTACGGTTATCGGCATTCCAAAAGAGCAAAACGCTGAGGATCAGATCGATCCGGTCAAGCTGGAGGATGCGGTAGTAAAGCATTATGTCGGTTCCATTCTTAATGCGCCCTTTACGCCTGATAACAAGGCGCAGTCTATTGAAATCTGGCGCAAAATGATGCGCACCGTGCAGGATGCGGCGGCAAAGACGCGCTTGAAAATCCCGGTTATTTACGGGATTGACGCGATTCATGGCGCGACTTACACGCAAAACTCGGTATTGTTTCCGCAAGCCATCAATATGGCGGCAACGTTTAATCCTGAACTGGCTCTCAAGGAAGGCGAAATCACAGCCAGGGAAGTCAAGGCTTCCGGCCAGCAATGGAATTTTTCCACGGTGATGGACATTGGCCGCCAACCGCTATGGCCGCGTTTGTGGGAAACTTTCGGCGAAGATGTGCATTTGGCGACGATGATGGGTACGTCCTATATTAAAGGTCATCAGGGCGATGATTTTTCCGCTGTCGATAAGGCGCCTACTTGTTTGAAACATTATGTCGGTTACAGTTATCCGCTTAACGGCAAGGATCGAACACCGGTCTGGATAGGCGAAAGAATGCTGCGCGAGTATTTTCTGCCGACTTTTGAAGCGGGCATAAAAGCCGGGTCGCCGACCGTGATGGTTAATTCGACCGAAGTTGACGGCATCCCCGGGCACGCCAATTATCAATACCTGACCACGATTCTGCGCGGCGAACTGGGTTTTAAAGGTTTTACCGTGTCCGACTGGGCGGATATCGAGCGCCTTTACAGCCGCGACAAGATGGCAGCGTCACCCAAAGAAGCGGTAAAAATTGCGGTAATGGCCGGTATCGATATGAGCATGGTGCCGTTCGATTTTTCTTTTTACGATTTACTGATCGATTTGGTCAAATCGGGCGAAGTGCCGTTATCCCGAATCGATGAAGCGGTATCCCGGATATTGACGGTTAAATATCAGGCCGGATTATTCGAGCCTAAACCGCTGCTGGAGGTGGAGGGCAACTTTGCCACGGAGGAAGCGATAGAAACTAATCGTCAAGCGGCGCGGGAATCTATTATTCTTGCAAAAAACGACCATAACATCCTGCCGCTAAAAAAAGACGCCAATATTCTGGTGACCGGGCCTACCGCCAATTTGTTGAGCGTGCTCAATGGCGGCTGGACGATTACCTGGCAAGGTTTTGCCGAGGACTTATATCCTCAGGATAAACTGACGGTCCTGGAAGCCATACAGGAAAAATCTAGCGGTAAAGTGACTTATATCGGCGGCGATTTTTTTGCCGCACCAATCGATATTCAAAAGGTTGTCGATGAAGCTAAAAACCATGACGTTATCCTGCTCAGTCTGGGCGAGCATACTTATACCGAAACTCCGGGCAATATCGAATCATTAAATCTCGATCAGGCTCAAATCGATCTTGCCAATGCCGCGATTGCAACCGGAAAACCGGTTATTTTGCTGACCCTGGGCGGCCGTCCGCGCATTATTACGTCGATTGCAGAACGGGTTTCGGGGGTCGTTTTGGGCTTCTTGCCGGGCATGGAAGGCGGCGAGGCGATTGCCGATATTTTGTACGGCGACTATAACCCCAACGGCAAACTGCCCATCACCTATCCGAGAAACACCAACGGTATTACGCCGTATGATTACAAGCCTATCGAGTCGTTTGAGCAGAATACTTATAACCCGCTTTATCCGTTTGGGCATGGCCTGAGTTATACCGCTTTTGAAACCAGCGGCTTGAAGGTGGAAAAAGATAAAATCAGCATCGGGGAAAATATCAATGTCACCGTTAATGTTAAAAATACCGGCGCATTAAAAGGCAAAGAAACGGCGTTGCTTTATATCAATGATGTGGCGGCTTCGGTTACCCGTCCAAATAAACAACTTAAAGCGTTTAAAAAAGTCGAGCTGAATCCCGGTCAAACTGAAAGCGTAAGCTTTACCTTAACGCCGTTTGATTTGTCGTTTATTGGTGTTGATCTTAAGCGGATTGTGGAGCCGGGCGATTTTAAGGTGATGGTGGGTAATGAGACGGTTGGTTTTACTGTAATCAAATAATGGACGCAGGATGGGTTTCACTGCGTTCTACCCATCCTGCAAACTGTATAAACCGCAAGCTGTTAACGCCCACAATAGAACTGACATTTCGATAAAATCATGATCAATACAACCGACGCGACAGGTAGTTCCGATAAAAATCCTTACTTAGGCTCACTGACAATATTAACTTCGCTGTTTTTTATCTGGGGTTTTATAACCTGCCTGAACGATATTTTGATTCCTCATTTGAAATCGGTGTTCACTCTGAATTATGCGGAAGCAATGCTGATCCAGTTTTGTTTTTTTACCGCCTATTTTGTTGTTTCTATTCCCAGCGGGTATCTGGTTGAAAAAATCGATTACAAAGGTGGCATCATTGCCGGATTAGCCATTGCAGGCATCGGCTGTTTACTGTTTTATCCGGCCGCAGGTTTGCACTCCTATCCACTGTTTCTGGCGGCATTTTTTGTGCTGGCTTCCGGCATTACCTTGTTGCAGGTCGCCGCAAATCCGTATGTCACGATTTTAGGCAATCCGGAAACCGCCTCCAGCCGGTTAACCCTGACTCAGGCGTTTAATTCGCTGGGCACGACTATCGCCCCTTATTTCGGCTCGTTGTTTATCCTTGCCTCCGCCGTTAAAACGACGGATGAAATCAGGTTGCTCAATGCCGACGAATTATCAGCATACCAAGCAGCACAAGCCGCCGCTGTGCAGAACCCTTATTTGTTGCTGGCTGCGGTTCTATTCGGTGTGGCGATTATTTTTACATTGATCAAATTACCCAAAATCGAGACTGCAAAGACGCAGGTTTCAGGCATTGAAGACGATGTTCATGACAGCGCTTGGGGCTATAAGCATCTGGTACTGGGTGCAATCGGCATTTTTGTCTATGTCGGCGGTGAAGTGTCCATCGGCAGTTTTTTGATTAATTTTCTGGGCGAGCCTTCCATTGCAGGATTGGCGGAACAAGATGCCGGAAAGTATGTGTCGTTCTATTGGGGCGGCGCAATGATCGGGCGGTTTATCGGCGCGGCAGTCATGCAAAAAATTCAGCCTGCAAAGATGCTTGCCTTTAATGCGGTGACGGCGGCGCTATTGGTTTTAGTGAGCATGACCGGCAGCGGTCATATTGCGATGTGGGCTATTCTTGCGGTCGGGCTGTTTAACTCGATCATGTTCCCAACCATTTTTTCGCTCGCGGTTAGCGGTTTGGGCAAACACACGGGGCAGGGTTCGGGGATATTGTGCGCCGCCATCGTCGGTGGCGCTATTCTTCCCGTTGTGCAAGGACTATTTGCCGACCGGATCGGCATCCAGCAGGCATTTTTTATCCCGGTTCTTTGTTATTGCTATATCGCTTATTATGGATGGCAGGGTTATAGATTTTAAGTAATTGCTGCGCGGCTCCGCCATAGCCTGTTCTATCCATTGGACTACTTGGATATTGAATAACTTTTTTCGGCAAACGGTATGACGATTGTGTTACTACCCTCCAGATCGCAACCGCTGCCGCTACCGGCATTATCGGCAGGATCAGATCCCGGCCCACTGGATATACCCCAGAAGTTGTCGGTGGCGGTAATTGTGCTTCCTGACGCATTTTGAATGCCGCAATTGCTAAGACCATTGACAGGGACGCTGTTATTGCCGTAGATGTTGTTATTGCTGATGGTCCCGCCGGCTCCCTGTGTATCGATGCTAATTCCAAAGGATTTATTGCCAAGCGCGGTATTTTGTAGAAGTTTTATCTCTGTGCCCTGAATCCCAAAACCGGTGATGTTATTACTGGCCACGTTATCGCGTATCACGTGTTTGGTGCCGACTATGACGAAGCCTTGAGAGCCGTTACTGCTAGCCGTATTATTACGGACTTCGTTCTCACTCCCGAAGACGGCAATCCCGGCGGCAAGGTTTCCGCTCGCAAAGTTATCCTGGAGCAGATTGGCGCTGCCATTGATAACAAGTCCACCTTGTCCGTTGGCAAGGGCGGTGTTGCCGGCCACTGTTATATTCGATACGGTGGCGGTACTAAGCCCATTTGCTTTTGCGCCGACGATCAAAAAGCCGTGCTTCGGCTGACCGAATACGACGTCGTTAGCCGTGATGGATACTGCACTCAGGCTGGTGCCGTCTGCGTCCAGCACCGTCATAAAAGAGTCGTCGCTTGAGATAAGCGTGACAGGCTTGTCTACATTTATCATGCCGTAGCCTTGCGCGGGTTCTTCGCCGGGTTCTCCAAACGTACCGTTCTTGTTCAAATCGCCATAGCGTCCCGGCCCTACTTCGATTGTATTGCCTGTCTTGGCATGAGCGATAGCCTGGCTAACCGATCGGCAAGGGTTATCCCGGTCGCCACAGGTGTTGCTGTCCATGCCATTATTGGCAACATACAAGGTGTTTACGTTCTTATTCGGGATTAACCAGATGAAAAACACGCATGCGAGTACAAAGACGAGAATAGCTGTAATCGTTAAAGTTGCTGTGGGTCTGTTCATGATCATTTCCTCCGTCAAAAGAAGGGGGCGAACTCTGAGGTATCTTCACAACATATCCATATGGAATAATATTACCTTTGGATATTTTGGAGTCAATCAAAATCCAGTTGCTTTTAGAATAAGGGTTTTCGGAATAATGCATCAAAGGAAAATCTTAAGTTGCTCATTAGCACGTACAAATTAACAGATAAACTTAAATCAATAACAAAAATTATATAAATGAGATTCCTTTGCTGAAGACAAATAGATTTGAGCTATGAGTACAAACTGAAAAGATTTTAGTGCCGGATTTTTGCGGGAGTAGTTATGCGTAGCCCGTAAATAGCACTTATGAGTTGAATTTAAGCTTTAAGTAATCCCCAGCGATCCAATCGCCGGATAGTAAGAGCGTATATCCGGCGACACGAAAATATAAATTAAAGCGTCAGCATAGTGATGGTCGGTGAACTCAGTTGGTCATCCTGATGAAAACCGCGGACAACAATTACGTTATCGCCTTCTATTGCCAGCTTTGTTTCAATGGCATGATGACGGGCCAGTTTATTAGGATGAGCATGACCGGCATCATCGGCATGTATCGGTATAACGCCCCAGTATAGATTCATGCGCTGGCAAATCCATTTATTGGCGCTGATGGCTATAAGCGGCGCAGCAGGCCTTGCAGAGCTCAATGTAACCACCGACATTCCGCCGCCGGTAATGCCGACTATGGCTTTTGCATTGAGGTCAAAGCAAAGCTGGGCGGTCGCGTCGGCTACCGCATCACCGAAGGGCAGCGGTTTTTGCCCGTTATCCCGATGCGCCATTTTACCGAAAATATCCTGTTCCCTCATGAAAGCTTCAGTTTGATTGATGACTCTGGCCATCATTTCAACCGCTTCAACCGGAAAATGCCCCGTCGCAGTTTCGCCCGACAACATCACCGCATCGGTAGAACAATAAACCGCATTGGAAACATCGGTTACTTCGGCGCGTGTGGGCCTGGCGTTTTCTATCATGGATTCGAGCATTTGAGTGGCGACGATAACCGGCTTGTTCAATGCTCTGGCGTTTTTAATGAGCTGGTGCTGGGCAATCGGCACATCTTCCGGGTTCAACTCTACGCCCAAATCGCCTCGGGCAATCATGATCGCATCGGAGGCGTTAATGATTTCATGGCCGTTGATCAAGGCTTCCTGCTTTTCAATTTTGGCAATGATATGCGTATCGTAGCCGTTGGAGATAATTAACTGACGCAGATCGGAAATATCTTCGGCCTTTCTTACGAATGACAGCGCCAGATAATCAACGCCCAAATCCAGTGCAAACAACGCATCCGCCCGGTCTTTGTCGGTTAATGAAGGACAGGACACATTAACGCCGGGTAGGTTGATGCCTTTGTTGTTTTTTAACTCGCCGCCGTAAATGACTTCACAGGTAATGTCTTGAGCTGTTTTTTCAATAACCTTGAGTTCGAATTTGCCATCGTCCAGCAGGATTCGATCCCCCGCGGTGACATCATCAGCCAAGGGGTGGTATTGGCAGGGGATAAGATTGTCCTCGCCAACAATGTCCCGGGTCGTTACCACAACCCGGTCGCCCTTGTGGATGATAATGCTGCCGTTTTTAAATTTCCCGGTTCTGATCTTGGGGCCGCAAAGATCGGCAAAAATGGTGATATGTTGATGTAATGCTTCAGCCGATGCCCTGATTATCTGATACAGCTTGCGGTGGCTTTCATGTTCCCCATGGGACATGTTCAACCTGAAAACATTTACGCCGGCTTTAATGAGATTGGAGATAACCTCCGGGGTATTTGAAGCCGGGCCTAGCGTGGCAATGATTTTTGTTTTTCGGCTGGATAGCTTGGGTATGTTCACATGGATAGGCATTTTTATGAGTCCTTGTTGACTGTTTTTAACGGATGTTACGCAATAGTTAAGAAGTTTTCACCACGAACACACGAAGGACACCAAGAAAAATATAAAATTCTGGAATCTCGTGGTGCTTTTTGTGACTTTCGTAACCTCACTTATTAGTGCCAATAGGCGATATTTTGGCTATCGCCAAAGCCCGTTTAACTTGTAAAAATCATTTTTTCAACAAAAAACACTCAAATATTCAAATAGATATAAGGTTATGGGCTGTTCCCACAAAGGAGAATAGCAGTGTGCGGCCTATTTTTTATTCCTGCAATAAACTTTGTATTCGTGCTTCCAACCCGGGGTGAACGCCAAACGCACAATCCCTGAGAACGCCTTGTTTATCCACCAGAATATGCGAGGGCGTGCCTTTTAATTCAAAACGTTCGAATGTTTCCGCATGGTAATCAAGAGACTGAAAATAATTCAGTACTTGTTGCCTGATCTGCTGTTGATGCGCCTTTGGCAGCCGCTCGAAATCGGGTACATGGTTTTGGATGAAGTCTGCAATGACGCTATCGGTCACATCGCCGCGCTGCCTAAGCAAACGATCCATTGCCAGCGGGAAAGGAATTCGATAAGGCAGGCGGCCTGCGCTTAGCTTGCCTTGTTGGCTTAACACTCGCAACGTTTCGCCGACCACCTCGCCATGTTCGGCCAGACGGATTAGATTTTCAAGATTGTTTTTATCGAAATCCTCAAACGCAGTGGCGATGCCCAATACTGCCAGACCGTGTTCTGAATATTTACGATATAAGTCTATTGCCTGAGGCAAAGCGTATAAAAAACAGCCCGGACAATTTACTTGAAACACCTCGACCAGCACAACTTGGCCTAATAACCGGTCAAAGTTTATTTCCGTTCCCTGAACCCAATCGGAAACGGATAATAATGGAGCTTTTTGGTTTAGTTGCGCTTTCATCGTCGGGCGGCTAAATGGCCAAAGCGCGTATTAATTCAAGCTGCGCATCGGTGGATTCAGTTTTTCCTTCCATACATGCCGATAGGGGAACCATTTCAATTTCGCCTTTATTAAAAGCGGTAACATGAGCCCGTAGCCCTTGATGAAGAGCCTGTACGGCGGCATAGCCCATGTTAGAGGCAATCAAACGATCCGTTGCTGTAGGACTGCCCCCACGTTGGATATGTCCCAGAATACAGGCGTGTACGCTGAGATTGTACTGTTTCATAAGCGTGTCTTTTATGTCGTAGGACAAACCGGATTTTTCCCCTTCGGCGACGATAATAATGGACGATGTTTTACCTCGCTCCATGCCTTTGTTAATGCCGCTGACGATTTTTTCGTAATCAATTACCTGGTTTGACAGCACCACATGCTCTGCGCCGGTGCATACGCCGACTTGCAAGGCAATGAAAGATGATTTGCGCCCCATGACTTCAACCAGGAAAGTGCGCGCATGCGCCGAAGCGGTATCCCTGATGTTGTCGACAGCATTGACTGCGGTCTGCACCGCGGTATTGAAGCCGATCGTGTATTCGGTGCCGGAAATATCATTATCAATGGTACCGGGGATGCCGATCACCGGAATGTCATGTTCCTGGTGCAAAGTCATCGCACCGGCGAAAGAACCGTTGCCGCCTATCACAATCAAGCCTTCAATATGTTTTCTGGCTAAAATATGCGCGGCTTCCTGTCTGATTTCAGGGGTGTGAAACTCAAGGCAACGCGAGGTGTCGAGAATGGTTCCGCCGCGTTGGATGATGTTGCCGACTGATGACAGGTTGAGCTTTTGAATATTCCCCTCCAGCAAGCCGGAATAACCTTTATAAATGCCGTAAACGTCAATACCAAGGCCGATAGCTGTCCTGACTACCGAACGTATCGCCGAATTCATGCCGGGGCTGTCGCCGCCGCTGCATAGCACAGCCAAAGATTTTATTGTTTTTGTAGTAGCTTCCATATATTCGGTACTGTTGGATGATTAATGTTGCGGCGCCTATGGTTTTGGCGTCATGAGGATATTTTCCGGGCGCTTACCTTATTTGAAAATAAATTTTTTACGCTCAGGGTTGGCATATCTGTCTTTGCCGGGTTTTATTTCAGTTTGCCCGGGTTGCCGGGTATCCGGGAAGACTCTTTCCTTAATATTATGCTGATGGGGCACTACTGACGGATAAGCAGGGAATGACTGGAAAATGGGAGCCGATTGATAAGTCGGATAATAGGGTGGAAATTGATATTGCAGGTATGGAGCCGACATATTTTGGCGCTCCAGCGCGTCTGCCTGCCGCTTTGCCTCATAGGCTTGCTGTTGTTGATATTCCGCGCTTCTTTTCAACGCCTCGACAGACGCTTTTCTGTCCAGTTCGGCTTGATGCTCTTTTTCGGCCTTGATTCTTTCCGTTTCACGCTTGGCAAAGTCCTCTTTCCAGGCTTTTAGCTTGGCTTCTTCCTCGGCAGCTTTGCGCGGATCGATTTTCTGAATTTCAATCGTTTTCTGTTTTACGGAAGATCCGCATGGTGTGGATTGATAAACTGTTTTGCCCGATTTCAGCTGGCATTTAAAAACCTCAGCCTGGGCTGATGAAGTGAGTAGGGTCAATAGAATAAAAAATATTTTTTTCATGATTGAACACCCGGATCAGTGTGCGTTAAAAGGATGATACTAATAATCCTGATTACTTAGCAAGATTGGGATACAAGTTCGATTTCAAGTTACAGCACTCTGTTGAGTCAAGGCCCATCGTACGTGCTCCCTGACCATGTCGGAGTCATGATCAAGCATAGACTTTAAGGTATCGATAATAAGCGCTGATGCAGGCGCATTGCCTAAAGCCACGGCGATATTCCTGAGCCAGCGCTGATGTCCGATTCTTCGTATTGCCGAGCCTTCGGTTTTTGCCAGAAATTCCGCTTCAGTCCAAGCAAATACTTCGAGCAATTGCCGGGTATTGAGCCGATGTCTGGGGCTGAAATCCTGTTCGCCGGTCAGTTTGGCAAAACGATTCCACGGACAGATGATCTGGCAGTCGTCGCAACCATAGATGCGGTTGCCGATTAGAGGCCTTAAGTTTTCTGGAATTGAGCCGTGCAGTTCGATGGTCAGGTAGGACACGCAACGTCTGGCGTCGACCTGGTAGGGTGCAATAATCGCCTGGGTCGGGCAAATGTCCAGACAGGCACGGCACTCGCCGCAATGCGCTGTGGCAGGACTGTCGATCGGTAGCGGCAGGTTGGTGAATAATTCTCCCAAAAAAAACCATGATCCGGCTTTGCGGTTGATGACATTGGAGTGCTTGCCTATCCAGCCCAATCCGGCTTTTTCGGCCAAGGCTTTTTCCAGAACCGGGGCGCTGTCGACAAAAGCCCGCATGGAGCCTGGGAGCTGGGAGCTGATTTCCGCTTGAATCTTGTCGGCCAACTTTTGCAGGCGGTTGCGCATCAGTTTGTGATAATCGCGACCCAGTGCATAGCGGGAAATATAGGCCGAAGCAGGATCAGCAAGTGTTTGATTCATGGCAATGGCAGCGTCGGTTTGGTAATCCATGCGCACGGAAATAATGCGTATAGTGTCTGGATGCAATAACTCCGGTCGGCTGCGTTTAAGGCCGTGGCGCTGCATATAGTCCATTTCGCCATGGAAGTCATTATCCAGCCAGTTTTGCAGATGCGCTTCGGCTGCCGGTAAATCGGTGTCGGTAATGCCCACCTGTTGAAAGCCCAGCTCTTGCCCCCATTGTTTAATTTGCAACGCGAGGGCGGCCATTTTTTGACTGCTTATGTCCATAGCTGATGACAAGGATATAATGTGATTGTGAAGGATAAAAAAGGCGAAAGGCAAAGGACGAAAGGCGAAAAATATCTTTCGCCCTTTACCTTTCGTCTTGCGCCTATCATTCCATTTTAGCAGTGTTGATCCGTTAAATCCGTGTCATCTGCGTTAAAAGCTGAGTCGTTAAATACCATGCAAAATTTACCAATAAAACTCTATCGCGCTGCACAGGTCAGGGAACTGGACCGAATCGCCATACAAGAACGCGGCATTCCGGGTTTTGAATTAATGAGCAGGGCAGGGTCTGAAGTTTTCCAGTGTATCAAAAAACGATGGCCGGATGCCCTGTCTGTAGCGGTCTTTTGCGGTTCCGGCAATAATGCGGGCGACGGCTATATCATTGCCGGGCTGGCGTTGGAAGCGGGATTGAATGTTTGCGTTTATGCAGTTTCAGAACCCGAGAAACTTAACGGTGATGCATTGATCGCTTACCGAAAATACAATGATGTTCATGGCACGGTTATGCCGTTTCATATCGAGCAGGGCATTAATGCCGATGTCCTGGTTGACGCGTTGCTGGGTACAGGCTTGGATAGGCCGGTAACCGGGCTTTACGCTGAAGCTATACAGGCGATCAATGCGCAGTCATCCCCCATTATTACCGTGGATATTCCATCGGGTTTAAATGCCGATACCGGCAACGTGATGGGCTGTGCAGTAAAAGCTGATTGTACGGTTACTTTTATCGGACTGAAGCAGGGTTTATTTACCGGACAGGCGGCCGAGTATTGCGGCGTGATTTGCTATGCGCAATTGGCGGTGCCTGATGATGTGTTTGTCGACCTTGAAGCTGCGGCGACGCGAGTTGTCAAAGTGTCGTTGCCGCGTCGTAACCGTGATGCACATAAAGGTAATTGCGGGCATGTGCTGATAGTAGGCGGTGAACCGGGCTACTCCGGTGCCGCCAGAATGGCTGGCGAGGCGGCTTTGCGCGTGGGTTCCGGGTTGGTCAGCATAGCAACACGGGCTGAGCATTCCGGGCTGATGAATCTGAACCGGCCCGAATTAATGTGTCATGGCGTGGAAACTCCGGAACAGTTGACGGCGCTGTTGGCAAAAGTCGATATCGTTGTTGTAGGGCCGGGACTAGGGCAAAGCGATTGGGCAAAAGCGTTATTTAATGCCGCGATAAGCGCTGGAAAACCGACGGTAGTGGATGCAGACGGTTTGAATCTTTTAGCGACGGCGCCGGCAGTAAAGTCGGACTGGATTTTAACGCCGCATCCCGGCGAAGCGGCACGGCTGCTAAACTGCTCTACGGCCTATATACAACAAGACCGGTTTGCGGCCGCCTTGTCCATTCAGGCCAACTATGGCGGTGTTGCCATTCTCAAAGGCCCGGGAACATTGATCGCATCCGAACAGGAGCTCGCCGTTTCCAACACCGGCAATCCGGGCATGGCATCCGGCGGCATGGGCGATGTACTGGCCGGTGTGATTGCCGGTTTGCTGGCTCAGGGCTTATCTTTGCAGGATGCGGCGCAGCAAGGGGTTTATAATCACGGTCTGGCGGCGGATTTGGCGGCTGAAAAAGACGGGGAAAGAGGCTTGCTGGCCAGTGATTTAATGCCTTATCTCAGACAATTGGTGAATTGGTGATAACAGCAAATAATGGAACACAGAGGACACTGATTGGACGAATTTAAACGGATAAAAAAGGCGAAAAACAAAAGGCGAAGGGCGAAGTTTTTTGCCCTTCGCCTTTTGCCTATATCTATTTCCCTAACTATAAGAAGTTACTTTAATGAAGACCTATTTAAAGGACACTGAAGCGACAGAGCAGTTTGGCGCCAAGCTTTGGGCAGAGTTACCGTCAAAATGCCTGGTATTTCTGCATGGCGATCTGGGTGCCGGAAAAACAACACTGGTCAGAGGTTTTCTCAGAGCCGCAGGTTACACCGGCGCGGTTAAAAGCCCGACTTATACGCTGGTGGAGGAATATACGATAGGCGATCGCAAGATATTTCATTTTGATTTGTACCGGGTTGCCGATCCCGAAGAGTTGGAATGGATAGGAATAAGAGATTATTTCGATCAGGATTGCATCTGTTTTATTGAGTGGCCCGATATGGGCAAAGGTTTTTTGCCTGAACCGGATAGGGTTATTAGCTTGGTTACGGACGGATTTGGTCGGTCGGTAGATCTACGCAAGACTACTTAGTATTAAAAAATATATGTAACTGCTCTGGAAAAACAAACACATACTGCTATAATCTAAACCGGATTATCACTTTGTGAGTTATGTCGATGGAAAGTTACTGGAAGGTCTTGTTTATTATTGGATTACAGTTATTGGCTGTACCCGGTTATGCGGAACAGATCAATATTAGTGCATTGCGTTATTGGAATACGCCGGATCAAACTCAAATGCTGTTTGATGTGACAAACTCACCTGAGCATCGGGTTTTTCTGATGAATAACCCTGCGCGCTTAGTGATCGATATGCGACATACCAATGTTAAACAGGCATTAAGTCAGCCGCCGCCATCTCATCCGCTGTTTTCTCAAGTACGTGTCGCAACAAAAAATAAAACCGATATAAGGATTGTAGTCGACTTAAAAAGGGATATTAACTCAAAAAATATGTCATTAAGAACCAATAGTATGAACGGACATCGCTTGGTTATTGAACTATTGGACAAAGCACCGAACACTTCTACCAAGGTTGCAGAAAGAACCGAGATTAAAGCAACTGCAGGTAAAACGGCTACTGTTAAAATGGCCGATAGCAAACCCATTACAGAAAAACCTGCTAAAGAATCCCAAAACACAGTAACCAGAAAGGTTGCGACCAGTCCGGCTGAGCTAACAAAAGTTACCAAACGAGACAAAGATATAATCATTGCGGTTGATGCAGGACACGGTGGCGATGATCCCGGTGCTCATGGGCAAAATGGTACCGAGGAAAAAAAGATCACTCTTGCCATTGCCAAAAAACTTGCGGATTTAATTAATCAACAACCGGGTATGAAGGCTGTTTTGGTTCGCAAAGGCGACTACTACGTGGATCTTAGAAAAAGAATGCAAATTGCCAGGGCAGCGAGGGCTGATTTGTTTATTTCAATTCACGCCGACGCCTTTCAGGATTCAACAGTCAAAGGCGCTTCGGTGTTTACCTTATCCAACAAAGGTGCAACCAGCGAGGCCGCGCGATGGCTGGCGAATAGCGAGAACGCATCAGACTTGGTTGGCGGCGTCAGTCTTAATGATAAAGAAGATGTGTTGGCATCAGTGTTGCTGGATTTATCGCAGACCGCTACGCAAGACGCCAGTGTGAATATTGCCCGGAAGGTGTTGAGAAATTTTGAATATATTGGTGAATTGCATTACGCCTCAGTGCAAAAAGCCGGATTTCTGGTATTGAAATCGCCTGATGTGCCGTCTATTTTGGTAGAAACGGCATTTATCTCTAATCCATCGGAAGAACTTAAGTTAGTCAATACCGCGCATCAATTAAAAATAGCCGGTGCTATTTTTAATGGCGTGCGCAGTTATTTTAGTAAAGACATTCCTACGGAAAGCAAAGTGGCGGCTTTAGAAATGTAATCGAAAGTTAAAGGTTAATCACCGATGTTGCATAAGCCACATAAGATCATTAAGAAGACTCGAACAAAAAATATCAAATTTCGTGGTTTCGAGGTAAAAATCTTTTAATTTTGTAGAAACGGCTAAAGCCGCGATTGTTGCTTCCTGTAAGGAAGTGTGAATAATTACCCCCAGTCATATAAAATACGCTTTTTGCTTTAGGCTTGCTGATGCGTATTCATTCACTCCCCACTCAACTTGTTAACCAGATTGCCGCAGGCGAAGTGGTCGAAAGGCCATCGTCCGTGGTTAAAGAGCTGGTTGAAAATTGTTTTGATGCGGGTGCCAGTCAAGTCACTATTGAAATCGAGCAGGGCGGCGCAAGGCTGATAAAAGTCAGGGATAATGGCTGCGGCATCATCAAAGAAGACTTGCCTTTGGCCTTGTCCAGACATGCAACCAGTAAAATCACAAGCTTAAAAGATCTGGAACAGGTGGTCAGCATGGGGTTTCGCGGCGAGGCCTTGCCCAGTATCAGTTCTGTTTCAAGGCTCACACTGATTTCACGCATCAGCGATGCCGATTGCGCTTGGCGTGTTAATGCCGACGGTACCGAGCAGAATTTCGATCCGCAACCCGACCCGCACCCCCCTGGTACCACCATTGATGTGCGCGATTTGTTTTACAACACCCCCGCCAGACGCAAGTTTTTAAAAACCGAAAAAACCGAATTCGCCCACATAGAAACTTTAATCAAACGCATGGCGCTGAGCCGTTTCGATATCGGTTTTATCCTTTCGCACAATCAAAAGGAGATGCTTAACTTAAAACCGGCAAAAACGGAGAGTGAGCAAGAACAAAGAATTGCCGGTATTTGCGGCTCATCCTTTATCGAAAATTCAATCAAAATCGACTTTGCGGCGTCAGGCCTGCAATTAAGCGGCTGGGTTGGGTTGCCGACCTTTTCCCGTAGTCAGCAGGATATGCAGTTTTTCTATGTCAATGGCAGGCTGGTCAGGGATAAGTTGGTTTCCCATGCTGTTAAACAGGCGTATCAAGATGTCTTGTTTCATGGGCGACATCCGGTTTTTGTTTTATACCTAACGCTCGATCCCATACTGGTTGACGTTAATGCGCATCCGGCAAAGCTGGAAGTCAGATTCAGGGAAGGTCGTCTGGTGCATGATTTCTTGTTTTCTGCGTTGCACCGGTCGCTCGCCGATTTAAGGCCGGGACACAACATAATCCAACAATCGGAGTCTGAATCGTCGCCGCAAACACAATTTGTCTTGGATACCAAACCAAACAATATAGATTGGCTAAACGATAATGTAACTCAGCAATCAAAGCCTGATTTTGATAATAAACCGACCTATAGCTCAAGGCCACCGCAGCAAGCATCACTGCCGTTGCATGTGGAAGAATCCATCCAGGCCTATGCCTCGCTGTATCCAAAACCCGAGCCGGTGGCGCAACTGATCCAGCCGGAAGCGAGGCCTTTAGGCCAAGCCATTGCGCATTTGCACAATATCTACATCTTGTCCGAAACACCCACTGGCATCATTCTGGTCGATGCCCATGCCGCGCACGAACGGGTCACCTATGAGCGGCTAAAACAGCAATACCAAAACGGCGCGGTACCCAGTCAGCCCTTATTGCTGCCGATTAAAATAAAAGTCAGTACAGCGGAAGCGGATTTGGCCGAACAGGAGTATGAGTTTTTCAATACCCTGGGGTTTGAAATCAACCGTTCCGGGCCGGAAACCGTCGTCCTGCGCTCAATACCCGTTTTATTAGGGAATGCCGACATGGAAACTCTGGTTCGTGATGTGCTGGCCGATATGACCGAGCACGGCATGAGTCAGCGGATACAGGAAAAATCCAATGAAATATTAGCCACGGTAGCCTGTCATGGTGCCGTACGCGCGCATCGCCGCCTGACCGTCGACGAAATGAACACCTTGTTGCGGGATATGGAACAAACCGAAAGAATAGGGCAGTGCAATCACGGCAGGCCGACCTGGATAGAATTATCGACCAATGATCTCGATAAATTCTTTTTACGCGGCCAATAACGTCATATATTCATAGGCGCGATCTTCCGGTCGGCCGCAGTTACATTAAAACATCCAAAAATATGAAAAATACACAAAATTCCCCAGCTATTTTTCTGATGGGGCCTACAGCCTCAGGAAAAACCGCTTTATCAGTGCAGCTTGCCCAAGCGCTTAATGGCGAAATCATCAGTGTTGACTCAGCGCTTGTATTTAAAGGCATGGACATAGGCACGGCCAAACCTGCGCGGGAAGAAAGAGGCGGTGTTCCACATCATTTGATAGATATACTCGACCCCGCCGAATCATTCTCTACCGGTCAGTTTAGAAAGCAGGCGCTAATTTTAATGGACGACATAACCGGGCGTGGAAAAATTCCGATATTAGTTGGCGGCACCATGCTGTATTTTAATGTCCTGAATAGTGGGCTTGCCGTATTGCCGGAAGCCGACCCTGTTATTCGAGCCAAACTCGATCAGGATTTGGAGCGATTGGGTAAAGAAGTCCTGCACCGGCGATTGGCTGAGATAGATCCCGAATCGGCGGCGAGAATTCACCCCAATGACCCGCAACGCGTACAACGCGCCCTGGAAGTCTACGAAATCAGCGGCAAACCCTTAACGTCTTTTTTTACAGCTGCTCAAGCGCAAGACATCCCCTACCAAAAAATAAAACTGGTTGTCGCCCCGCAAGACCGAGTCATACTGCACGATATGATTGCCAGGCGGTTTAAGCAAATGCTGGAGCAGGGATTTATTGATGAAGTGGCAGCGCTTTATCAGCGTGGTGATTTAACCGAAAAAATGCCGTCAATCAGAGCCGTCGGTTATCGACAGGCTTGGTCGTATCTGCAAGGCGAATATGATCTTGAAACAATGACGGAAAAAGCCATTATTGCCACCCGGCAATTGGCCAAGCGCCAGTTTACCTGGTTGCGTCGAGAAATGGATGCGACAAATTTCCAGACCGGTCAAACGGATTTGTTAACAAAAGTGTTGGCGACGGTTAATAATAAACTATTGAAACTGAGGGTATAGAGTAACCGTAGCGATTGCTAAGTTCCCCTGATTTAAAAGCCTATAAACCTAATCTTAGTTATAATTGAGGTAAAACTGAATCGTTTCAGATAAAATTATGCAGCTGAGGCATTATGCTGAAATGTAGGATTAGGCTACTTAAATGCGATGAATTTATCTTTTTAAAAGCTGTAGATAAACTCTCCACAAGTTAGCCGTGTCTTGCTAGGTTTTACTTTATTAAAACCATTATGAGCTTGATCCAAAAGTCGTTCGACTTTTGGATCAAGTTTATGAGTTTGTTACGCTGGGGTTACATTCTCGGCTTGCGGACCTTTTTGGCCTTGTGTTACTTCCATAGTAACTTTTTGGCCTTCCCTTAAAGTCTTGCGACCGGCGCCGTTAATTGCACTATGGTGAACAAAAACATCTTTTCCACCTTCTTGTTCAATAAATCCAAAACCTTTTTCATCATTGAACCACTTAACGGTACCTACAACTTGCTCTGACATATCACACTCTTACTTAAAAAATTCGCCAATTTTTGATGGCGTTACAAATCCCAGCTTCATAATAAAGCCGGCTCAAACTTTAACTGTGAAAGATAATAGCATTAAAGATGTGAGCAGAGCAAAATATTTTAACTAGGTTCAAAGATAATTCCATTATAGCCATCATGTTGATATCAAAAAAACTTAAAACGAGAGGGGATTATGAAAAAACTTATGTTGGTTTTTTGATGCGGTATAGTGAGATAAAAGGTGTCAAGTTACCTTTTATCTGAATTATGACGGAATCATAAGTTGTTGATAAGCACCTTGAAAATATAAAAGAGGCTCTCCCATTCGGCAAATGCTGTCTTGTACTTCACCGATTATAATCCAATGCGTACCGGCGTGAATTTTTTCTATAACTTTACATTCTAGAGACATGATACTGTTATCCAGAATGGGGGCGCCGGTAATGCCGGATGTCCATGGCGTATTTTCAAACCGTTGCTCTTGACTGCTGCCACCGGCAAATTGATTAGAAACGTCTTGTTGAGTTGAACTTAAAACGTTAACAGCGAAGCGTTGGCTTTCTTGAATTCCCGCGCCAGTATCAGCAGATTCATTAATACAAACCAATACTTGTGGTGGATTAATTGAAACGCTTGAAAATGCGGTTACTGTCATGCCTTGAAGGCCAAATTTTTCAGAATGCGTCGTTACAACGGTGACACCACTAGCCCATAGTTGCATAGCTTTTTTAAAATCATCAACACCAACAGTCATTAATTCCCCCGGTTATATTTTACAAAGATACCGCCTCTTTTTGACTAAAAAGGCAAAAATAGGCGTGTTGTTAAGGTTATTCAGGTCTTATGATACAGCACTTGTTAAATAATCGGGGAGACGGTTATTCGGTTTTTTCAAGAAAAATAACTAAATTGATTATTCTGAGAATTTTATTAAAATATTAACACGCCGGTTTTTTTCTCTTCCTTCCTGTGTTGAATTATCGGCAATAGGCATGGTGTCGGCGTAAGTGATGGCACGTAAACGGTTGCTGTCTAGCTGCTGCAAGACAAGAAAGTGTAAAACGCTGGTGGCTCTGGAAGCGCCCAGTTCCCAGTTGGAAGGGAACTGGGCGGTTTTGATAGGGATGTTGTCTGTATGTCCTTCAATCAGAATCAGGCCTACCGATTGTTTTAATAAGGGCATAAGACGCTTTAGCAAGGCTCCGCCGGAAGCGGTTAGGTCTGCTTCTGAAGATTTAAACAATACTTTATCCTGGATTTCAAGCTGCGCATAGCCTTGGGTAACTTTTATACTAACGGCTTTATTAAGACCGAATTCATCGATTGCTTTCGTCAATTGTTGTTGTAAGTCGTTTTTGACAGCAGCCTGTTGGGTGTCGGTCCTATTATCAATGGAATTTATTACGGTTTCAGATGCAACTTTAATTTCCGGCGCATTGGTAAGAGCAATGCTGTTACTTTCTGTAGATTCAGTCTTGGTGTTAGGGTTGTCGGGATTGATTTCGACTTTATGTTCAGTAAGCGCGATTGGTTTTATGGCTTCATTTTCTACAGTAACGGGGGATGGGGTATTTATGATAGTAGATGTGGCAACAGGAGGGCATATTGCGGTAGGCGCTTTCTTGGGTTTAATTTCTTGCGGTTTATTGGCGGCTGCTTGTTGCTGCTCCGTGTTTATGCCACTTACCGTAATTAATGTGATTACCAGCATGACGATAAGCACAAACACATCCAGATAGGTTAATAGCCAGTTTTGTGAGTTACGGGTGCTCGGTTGGGCAAGTAAATCCTCTAAAGACAGAGAGGACTGCAATTTTAAAAATGGATCTTTACTCATTTTGCAGTGTTTGATCGGTATGTTAAGGGTATATGCAGGCTGAGTTGATAAACCCGGCGAGCCTTTTTAGTCTTTTAACTCATTGTCATAGTGCATAATGAATGATTTGAGTGTTTCTCGTACAAATGATGGGCTGCGACGATCTGCTATTAGTGTAATTCCTTCCATAACCATGCTCATGATCATAATGCGTTGTTCAGTGCGCCTTTCCAGTTTTATGGCAATAGGATTAAAGATCAGGTTGGCCATGATGAGGCCGTAAAAGGTTGTAATCAAGGCCGTACCCATGCTGTAACTTATGCCTGCTATATCTTTAAGTTCAATGATTTGCAGCATGTTTATCATGGCTATCAAAGTGCCGAGCATACCGAATGCAGGAGAATAAGCGGCCAAGCTGTAAAATATACTGGCTTCGGCTTTTTCTTTGGCTCTCAAGCGGGCAATGCGCCATTTAAGTAGCGACAAAATATCTTCTATCGGCGTATGGTCTACAACAAGCTGAAAGCCGGTTTTTAAATAAGGATTATTGATTCTGTCGATAATATTTTCTATTGCGAGCTTGTCCTTGTTAAACCACATTTGAGAAACTGCAATGATTTCGTTAGCTTCCCTTTGGGGATTTAAGCTCTCATAAAAGAAAATAAGCTTGAGCGATTTCAAGCTATGTTTAATGTCTCTTAAGGGGTAACTTAAAAAAATAGCGGCAATCGTACCGCCAATGACAATCACAAGTCCTGTAAGATTGAAAAAAGAAAGCGGATCATTTGCAGCAAATATAATAATGAAAATGAATAGGATAAGGCTTAGAAAAATACCTAAGGCTGTTGAGTAATTAATTTCTTTGGGGAATATTTTTATTGATGGTTTGTTCAATTTCATTTTGTAATAATATCGGAACATGTTGATTATGTGGGCGGTGATAACTTGCTGTGTAATAAAATCATATTACATCAAGGAAGGTAAATCTACTTATGTATAAATACGGATATATAATGTATATTAGTGGCCTTTTAAAGTAGAAATGTGACAGTTTTTTGTAACGGACTGTTTTATAATTAACCGATAAATGGATGAAAAAAGTTATGATTAGTGTTCTGCTTGTTGATGATCATGAGCTTGTTCGAACCGGGATTGAATCATTATTAAATGATGCTGAGGATATTACGGTTGTCGGTGTCGCCAAATCGGGTGAAGAAGCTGTTGATACGGTTGTCGCCCTGTTGCCGGATGTTGTGTTGATGGATGTTAACATGCCTGGAATAGGTGGCGTAGAAGCCTGTCGTAGAATTCTGCAACAGGATGCTGAAGTAAAGATTATTGCAGTATCTGTTCACAACGATGGTCCTATTCCCCATCAGTTACTTAAGCTTGGCGTATTAGGTTTTATTTCTAAGGGATCGCCGGTAGATGAGATGGTTCATGCAATTCGCAAGGTAATGGAGGGTAAGCGCTTCTTGTGTTCCGAAGTTGCTAATAACTTGGCTTTTCAAGGCTTGCCGGGAAGCAATGAGTCGCCATTTGCACTGCTTTCCCAGAGAGAAGCGGAAGTTGTTACGTTAATTCTTCAGGGAAAAACTATCAAAGAAATGTCGGAAATGTTGATCTTGAGTGACAAGACAGTAAATACTTACCGTTACCGTCTTTATGGCAAGCTGCATGTAAAAAATGATGTTGAATTAATCCGCTTGGCGATTAAATTCGGTTATATCGATGATGCCTTGATTTAGCGAGGGATAAACAGTTCAGATTTCCACGTTAAATTGCGGAAACCTGAAACCTGAATCGTGAATAAAGCTGACTTCCCTTTTAGTCTGCGTCAGAATCGAACTGTATTTCCCTGGCTTTATTAAATGCATACCTAAAGTCAATAAACAGCGGCTGCTCAGACCCTAACATTGCTTTTAATAACTCATGTTGTAGTTGAAACTTAACATTCCCGATAGCTAAAGCGCCAATACCTACTGCGCTTTGTGCATTTATCGCATGGATAAGTGGTGCGCCACAATCATTGTTTTTAACGCCCTCTATGCCAAAAGGTGGAACTGCATTGACATCGCCGGCCACTTTTAGTTGTGTCGCCTCTTTTAATACACTTGCACTTAAAACCTGAATACCCGCTTTGGCTGTACAGAAAATAATATCAGCATCGGCCACCAATCGAGCTTTATCGGCGTCAGAATTGGCCAAGGCCCCTTTAAGAGTGCAATTAAAACGACGATTGTATGCTTTAGAAACATCCAGAGCTGTATCGATTGATAAATGGTCGGTTAATGTTACATCAGCACCGGCTAATGAAGCAATAACGCCTGTAGCAATACCTACAGGGCCTGTTCCGCCAAAAATTATAATCGAACAGTCTTTCAGTTCTTTATTATGCTTTGCTTTCAGCTCTTTTTCTGCACAAGTAACTAATGCCGCAGCTGTGGTAAAAGCACCGCTGGGGTCGGCAAAAACCGAGATTTCAAAAGGCGAAACCATGGCTTGTTTACTTGTTTTCAGCATGTCCATGGCTAAACCTAAATCGCGGCCGCCAATAAAAATCCCGGTCCGTTTAACGCCTGATGGACTACGGGAGAAGGTAGCATCTTGAGTAAGTCCATAAACACTATCCAATTTGACATTGTTATATGGAATCAGCACGTCAAACCCTGCATCCAGTGCCATGTTAATGTCGAATGGGCTGTTGTTCGGCATGGGGTCAAGCATGTGAAGAATACTGCGTTTTGCCATTAGGGTTCCTTTTTAGTATGCAGATTAATCCGAAAGTTTAGACTCAAGAGTTTGATTTAATATATTCCCTTGCGGTTTCAAAGGCATGCTCAAAATGCAGATAAACAGGTTTGTCGCTATTGATCATTTTTTTCAACAAAAGGACCTGGGTCTGGAATTTAATGTTACCGATTGCCATAGCGCCCAAGCCGACAGCGCCACTTTTTGAGCCCTCAATGGCGGTGCCGTTATGGAAGGCGTCAACACCCGCGATGCCTGCCGGTGGTACGGCATTTGCGTCGGCGGCCACTTTGAGTTGTGGGGCCGATGCGATAAGTTCTGCACTTAATAATTCAATACCTGCAGCGCCGGTTGCAAAAACAACATCAGCTGTTTTGATGTATTCCGCTTTATCCGCATCTGCGCCTGCTTCAATAGTAATTTTACCTTCGCCAAATTCATTGTTGCACATGTCGGCAATGGCTTGGGCTTTATCCAGTTGACGTCCTATGAGTTTTACCTGCGCTCCGCCTTGGGCGGCGATCACTGCGACTACCTGACCAACAGGCCCGGTTCCGCCAAGCACCAGAATATTTTTTCCTTCCAGAGTCGTGTCGAATTTGCTCATTAATTCGCGTTCAACAGCAGCAACCATGCCTGCTGCTGTGGTAAATGCTCCGCTAGGATCAGCAAATACGGAAACTTCAAAAGGAGAGAACATAGAGCGTTTTGCTATATTCAGCATATCCATAGCTTGCTTGGTATCGCGTCCGCCAATGAATATCCCGGTACGTTTTAAATTTTTAGGGCTGCGGGAAAAAATAGCGTCCTGGACCAAGCCTTGAATTTCGCTGGGTTCAACATTGGTATAGGGTAATGCGGAAACCCAGCCTGCATCCAATGCCATATTGACATCAAATGGACTAAGGTTTTTAGCTGTAGTTAGCATGTGTAAAATGAACGGCTTTTCCATGGTATCTCCTTTATGTATTTATCCGGTAAGTATAAAAGAAAACACATCAGAATAAAAATGCCCTTGCATATTTGAATTTTAAACTAATGTTGAACCTGTGTATTATTTGGAATAGTTTTATGTTTTTGAGGTTGCAATGTTTATTGATTTAGTAAAGATTAATGTATATGAATGATCTAAAAAACCGGCAACGGCGTAAAGCTCACGATGCCCGCAATGGGCAAATGGATAAGGATGCCATGAGCCGGATTATTTGCGCGCAATTTGTAGCGCACCCGATTTATCAACAAGCCAAAACGGTGATGTGGTATATCGATTGTCGCTCGGAAGTCAGGACTCAACCGGCATTATTAGATGAACTGGAAACCGGCAAGTGCATGGTTATCCCATACTGTACTAAAGATGAGCAAGGGCATAATAAGCTGGGTTTATGGCGGTTGGAGGATTTTGCAGAATTGGTGCCGGGAATGTGGGGGATTTTAGAACCGCCCAAACAACGATGGGGCGAGTTGGGGAAAGAGGTTGCTCCTGAACAGCTCGATTGCGTCATGGTGCCGGGTGTGGCTTTTGATCGAAATGGCGGACGCTTGGGTAATGGTGCGGGTTATTATGATCGTTTATTGAAGAGAGTCAGAGCCGATGCCGTGTTGATTGGTGTTTGTTTTGAGGCCCAGTTAGTTGAGCAAGTCGCTATGGATGCTCATGATGTAGCTATGGATATTGTAATGACAGAAAAAACACTTTATGCCGGCAAAGGACGGCAGTTTTCTAACTGATGGATTTTCAAGTGTTGAAAGACAGCGTCTATTCCTCTCCGGCCTTTGTTGTGGATGAAATACAAGTTACCAAGGCCTTGGAAACATTAGCCGAGCTGAGAGTCCAATGTGGCTGCAAGGTTTTATATTCCATAAAATCATTGCCTTTTTCAGTTGTCATGGACATGGCGAAGCCTTTTATTGATGGCTTTTCAGTCAGTTCCTTATTTGAAGCGCGGCTGGCCGATGAGATTTTAGCGGGGCAGGGTAGCATTCACTTGACCACGCCCGGTATAAGTCAAGATGAGCTTGATGAATTAAGTTTACTGTGCTCGCACATCAGCTTTAATTCTTTGACTCAGTACCGGCGGTATTCGGAGAAGGCTGGAGAGCAGTCTTCAATCGGCTTAAGGGTTAACCCGAAGCTGTCCTTTTTGCATGACGACCGATTCGATCCCTGTCGGCAACATTCAAAACTGGGCGTTGCTATCGAGGAGTTGAGCCGCTCGATTTGTCTGGATCAAATTGAGGGATTGCATGTTCATAACGTGTTTTCCGCAACGGATTACACTCCGTTAAGTAAAACTATCGAGACGCTTCAGCAACATTTGGGGGCAGGATTAGCTCAACTTGAATGGCTAAATATCGGTGGCGGCTACTTGTTTGGTCAAATTGAAGATCATCGCCCTTTTGTTGAGCTGGTCAGTAAGCTGAAACATGATTTTGGTGTCGAAGTTTATATTGAGCCGGGTAAAGCAGTCGTAGGCCGAGCCGGACATTTAGTGGCGACAGTGCTTGATCGTTTTGTCAGTGACGGTGAAACCATAGTCATACTGGATACCTCGGTCAACCATAATCCCGAAGTATTTGAATACCAGCGTCAGCCAGAGCTGCATGAACATGATCCCGACGGAGAATATGCCGCTATTCTGGCAGGCTGTACCTGTCTGGCAGGTGATGTATTCGGTAAATATCGATTTAAAGAACCCTTGGAAGTAGGCGATAGAGTGGTTTTTAAAAATGTCGGCGCGTACACCCTGATTAAAGCGAATCGGTTTAATGGTTACAATCTGCCGGATATTTATCTGAGCAACTCCCTGCGGGTGAAAAAACTGAAACACTACGATTATCAGGATTATCGCCGGCAATGGTTGGCTGATTGAGAGTCAGGGTGGGGATTGGGCTTTAGTGGTTCAGTACTCGTTAAGGTATAAAACCGTACATTCTTATTTACAAAAAAGGCTAAAGACATGAAAGCAATAATGATGACGGCCATCGGTAATCCCGACGTTCTCGAATTACACGATATTGACGAGCCGGAAATTTCTACAGCAACGCAAGTTAAAGTCAGACTGAAAGCCGCAGGCGTCAATCCCGTCGATACTAAAATCAGGCGTAACGGCTTGCTTTTTGATAACCGATTGCCGGCGGTATTGGGTTGTGATGGCGCTGGAGAGGTTATTGAAGCAGGCAGCGCAGTCAGCCAATTTAAACCGGGCGGTAAGGTCTGGTTTTGTCATGGCGGGTTGGGGCGTGAACAAGGTAATTACGCCGAATACACGGTGCTTGATCAACGCTGGGTCAGTTTGATGCCGCAGACCTGCTCGTTTGTCGAGGCCGCCGCATTGCCGCTGGTGTTGATTACCGCATGGGGCGCGCTGTTCGATCGCGGCGGATTGCAAGCAGGGCAAACGGTGCTTATCCATGCCGGAGCCGGAGGTGTAGGACATGTGGCGATACAATTGGCAAAACTAAAAGGCGCCAGAGTAATTACTACGGTGAGTTCCGAACAAAAGGCGGAGTTTGCCAAAGCGATGGGCGCCGATGAAGCGGTTATCTATACGCAAGACGGTTTCGCCGATGCGGTCAATAAACTTACCGATGGCAAAGGCGCTGATCTTGTTTTCGATACAGTGGGTGCTGAGGTATTCAAAGAAAGTATTGCAGCGACAGCGCATTTCGGCCGCCTTGTGACCTTGCTCGATCCGGGTGAATTGAGTCTGGCTGAAGCTCGAGTGCGTAATTTATTGATAGGCTTCGAATTGATGTTAACTCCGATGCTTAGAGGGTTACCTGAGGCAAGGGACAAACACGTTGAGATTTTAAAGCAATGTGCGCAATGGATTGATAAAGGACTTTTAAAAACGCATATCAGCAAGCAGTTACCGTTGGCAGAGGCAACTAAGGCGCATCAATTGGTAGAGGCCGGACATAGCACCGGCAAAATTGTACTGGCTATATAGTATGGATAGCGAATGGTTGCTGATTCAGGCAACCTTATATTTATGTATAATAGTTAACATTAATTAAGATAATGTTGTAAGAGGTTATGGCAGAAAAAACGAAAAAACGCGAATCAGGTCGGTACGGCAATAAAAAAACGGTATCCAAAAAACCGACTTCACATTGGTTTAGAAATTCAGTGCTGCTTTCCATGGTTGGATTTGCGTTTATGTTGTTGAGTTATCTGGGCTACCTGGATTACAACGTGCGCACCCAATTTGAAGGCAAACGCTGGGCTATTCCTGCACGGGTTTATGCCAGTCCGGTAGAGCTCTATGCAGGCTACAACCTGACTGCTTCAAAGTTTGAAGAGTTGTTGCAGGCTCTGCACTATCGGTTGGATGTTCATTTGTCTTCGGAAGGCACCTATTTTAAAAACGGTTCGCAAGTCAGCGTAAAAACCAGAGAGTTTGTTTTCTGGGATCAGCCGCAACCCAGTAGTGTTATACGGGTGAATTTTACTGCGTCAGGCATCGCCAACATCGTTGATGCGACGCAAAGCCAAGATCTTGCCATTGTGCGTCTGGATCCCATACAAATCGGCAGTTTGTATCCCACCATAAAAGAAGACCGGATATTAATTAAGCTGGAAGAAGCCCCGGACATGCTGATTAAGGGCTTGCTGGCTTCGGAAGACCGCGATTTTTATCAGCACATCGGTATCTCATTTAAAGGCATTGCCAGAGCAATGTGGATGAATGTGCTGGCCGGGCATATGGTGCAAGGCGGAAGCACGATCACTCAGCAGTTGGTTAAGAACTTTTATCTGACCTCCGAACGCAGCTTGTCGCGTAAAGTCAAAGAGGCCTTGATGGCGCTGATTTTGGAATACCGTTACAGCAAAGATGAGATTCTGGAAGCGTATTTAAATGAAATATATCTGGGACAGGATGGCGCCAGTGCTGTGCATGGCTTTGGCCTGGCCAGTGAGTTTTATTTCGGCAGTTCTTTAAAGGACTTGCCTTTGGAACATATCGCCTCATTGATTGCGTTGGTTCGCGGACCGTCTGAATATGATCCAAGGCGATATGCCGACCGTTCCCTGCAACGGCGCAATCTGGTTCTGGAAGAGATGGCAATGGAAGGCTATATCACTAAACAACAGACGGCTGTGGCAACAGCAAAGCCTTTAAATGTGATCGCCAATACCCATCGCTCAACCAATCGCTATCCCGGATTTCTTGATCTGGTCAAGCGCCAATTAAGACAGGAATACAAAGAGGAAGATTTAACGTCCCAAGGGCTCAGGATTTTTACCACGCTGGATACACGGGTTCAGGATGCGCTGGAGGATACCTTGTCTAAAAAGCTGAATCAATTGGAGAAACTGCCTAAAGCTAATGACCTTGAAGCCGCAGCCGTAGTAACGCGTAGAGACAGCGGTGAAATAGCTGCATTGATGAGCGGTCGTGAAGTATCCAGTGCGGGATTTAATCGGGCTTTGGATGCAGTCAGGCCGATTGGCTCATTAATAAAGCCGGTCGTGTATTTGACGGCGCTGGAATATCCCGACAAGTACACCATTACCACGCCGGTCAGCGATACGGCCATTTTGATTAAGGGAGCGGGAGGCAACGACTGGAGCCCTAAAAACTATGATCACCAAGAACACGGCACAGTAGGCTTCCATACGGCATTAGCGCATTCTTACAATCTGGCTACCGTTCGGATCGGGATGGATATCGGGGTAGCCCGAATCGCCAAAACATTAAGAAGCATGGGCATCACCCGATCGGTTGACTTGTTCCCTTCGTTCTTGCTCGGAGCTGCGCAATTAACGCCGATGGAAGTAACTCAGATGTACCAAACGCTGGCCGGTGACGGCTTTTCAACGCCTTTAAAAGGTATCAGAGCCGTAGTTGCAGCCGATGGCTCACGCCTACAAAGTTACCCGTTTACAGTGAGACAGGTGCTTGACCCGTCGGTAACTTATATCGTCAATACCATCTTGCAGGAAGTGATGCATGAAGGTACCGGACGTTCGGCGTATTCATCTTTTCCGGCAGACTATGGACTGATCGGTAAAACCGGTACCACCAATGATTCAAAAGACAGTTGGTTTGCCGGATACACGGGGGATTATTTGTCTGTAGTCTGGATTGGCCGGGACGATAATAAACCGGCCGGGCTAACGGGGGCAAGCGGCGCTTTGCAAGTTTGGACTTCATTAATGAAGCAGATCTCAATCCAGCCGGTGACCCTGATTCCGCCGGATAATATCAGGATGTCCTGGGTAGATCCGGCTAACGGCTTGCTGGCGAATGAAAATTGCTCCGGCGCGAAGCAGTATCCCTTTATTGCCGGCTCTGCGCCGGAAGAGTCTTCACCGTGCGTCGATTCACCTATTAATCAATTTGAAACGTTGGTTAATGAATTGTTACCGAATAATTAACAAGGGTATTTATGAAAAAAATCACAATTTTCACCGGATTGATCGCAATGTTGCTTTTTAATATTTCCGGCTATGCAGAAGACAAACCCGTTAAGCAACTGAGAGCGTTTTTAAAGAACACAAAATCACTCACTGCTGATTTTAAACAGGTATTGATCAATGAAGCAGGCAATCCCACTCAAACCAGTTATGGTATTTTTTATCTGCAACGGCCGGGGAAGTTCCGTTGGGATTACTTAAAACCCTTCCAGCAACAGATTGTCTCTACGTCGGGGAAAGTCTGGTTTTACGATACCGACCTGGAGCAGGTCACCGTCAAAAAGCTCGACGAATCCGTGGGTTCAACACCGGCCTTGCTGTTAAGCGGGGAAATATCGCTGGATGAGAATTTCACCATGGAACAGCAGGGCGTCGACGGTAATTTAATGTGGATAAAACTATTGCCTAAAAACCAGGAAAGCAGTTTTAAATATGTCCTGATCGGTTTAAATAACGATTCCTTGGGCGGTATGGAGTTGAGCGATAATTTCGGCCAGCTGACACGCATTTATTTTTCCAATGTCATTTTGAATCCGCCGTTAAAGCAAACCTTGTTTGAGTTTAAAGCGCCCAAGGGTGTCGATGTTTTCTCGGATTGATGAGGAGCAGGTTCAAGGTACAAGGTCAAAGGTTCAAGTCACCTTTAACCTTGTACCTTGAACCTCCGTTATGCTTTTCGATGATTTAACCAAACCTCTGGCCGACCGAATGCGGCCGACAGAGTTAGCCGATTACGTCGGCCAGCAACATATCCTGAAACCCGGCAAGCCGCTGTATGAAGCTATCGCCTCGGGGCGCTTGCATTCGATGATTTTCTGGGGACCGCCGGGCACCGGTAAAACCACGTTGGCCCGGCTGATTGCCCAGCATTCCGATGCCGAATTCATGCCGATTTCGGCGGTGCTGTCCGGTGTCAAGGAAATAAGGGCGGCGGTCGCCGAGGCCAAGAAAATACAGCTGGAACAGCATCGGCGCACCATTTTATTCGTCGATGAGGTGCATCGCTTCAATAAGTCGCAGCAGGATGCATTCCTGCCGCATGTGGAAGACGGCACGGTTTATTTTGTCGGTGCGACCACCGAAAATCCGTCTTTCGCGCTCAATAATGCGTTATTGTCCAGGGCTCGGGTCTATGTGCTTAATGCATTAACGGCTGATGATTTATTGGCGGTGATAGATAAAGCGTTAACCGATAAGGTGCGCGGTTTGGGCGGTCTGGCTATCGAAATGGCCGATGATATAAAACAGCAGTTCGCCCAAGCGGCTGACGGCGATGCCCGAAGACTGCTCAACTTGCTGGAAATCGCCGTAGAGCTTGCCGCCGCCAAGGGCGGACAGGCGGTTAATGAAGCCATTGCCAAAGAAGTGCTGTCGGGCGGCGTGCGTCGTTTTGATAATCAGGGCGAAGAATTTTATAACCAGATTTCGGCGCTGCATAAATCCGTGCGCGGCAGTTCGCCCGACGCCTCGCTGTACTGGTTGTGCCGGATGATGGATGGCGGCTGCGATTTGTCCTATCTGGCCCGGCGCGTCGTCAGGATGGCGTCCGAGGACATAGGCAATGCCGATCCGAGAGCCTTGCAGATTTGCATCAACGCCTGGGAAGCCCAGGAGCGCTTAGGCAGTCCGGAAGGCGAGCTGGCCTTGGCGCAAGCCGTCGTTTATCTGGCCTGTGCGCCGAAAAGCAATGCGGTGTATATGGCTTACAACGCGGCAATGGCAGATGCCAGACAAAGCGGCAGCCTGGGTGTGCCGGTGCACTTAAGAAATGCGCCGACCAAGCTGATGAAATCGCTGGATTACGGCAAGGAATACCGCTATGCCCATAATGAACCGGAAGCCTATGCCGCCGGGGAAAATTACTTTCCAGATGAGTTGGCAGGCAGGCAATATTACCAGCCGGTAGATCGAGGGCTGGAAATCAAGATCAAGGAAAAATTAAAGCATTTGAAAGAATTGGATAGGAAAGCCACCTAACTAAACTGCTTGTTGTTAAGCAAAATATCAGATGCTACAGTCGCATTATATTTATGTATAACTGCTAGGGGCATAGTCATGTACACAACAAGTCTTCGCAAAGTTGGCGGCTCAATTATGATGGCCGTTCCACCTGCATTTCTCGATATGTTGCATATAGGGGCCGGTACTACGGTCAGCGTTGAGATTGATCATGGCCGGTTGGTGGTCGAACCTCAATTGCGGCCACGCTACACCCTTGACGAGTTGTTGGCGCAGTGTGACGCTTCCGCACCGATCAGCGATGAAGATCATGCTTGGGTAGATTCCGGCCGGGTCGGTAACGAGCTACTGTAAATGGAGCGGGGCGACATATATCTGGTTTCACTCGATCCGACTTCAGGACGCGAGCAGCAAGGAACCCGCCCGGTGTTAGTTGTTTCGCCCGTTGCTTTCAATCGCGCAACCCATACGCCGGTAGTTCTGCCTATTACAGGGGCGGAAATCATACCCGTACCAGCGGCTTTGCGGTGACGTTGGCGGGGACGGGCACGAATACCACAGGCGTTATTCGCTGCGATCAGCCGCGCGCTATCGACCTAAGCGCCCGTCACGCCAAGAAGCTGGAAACTGTGCCGGAATCCATTATGGATGAAGTGCTGGCACGGTTGGTCGTGATTTTCGGGTAGAATCTACAAATATTTTATTCGGATACGGCAAGTGTTGGGTTGGAGCAGCATCAACCCAACCTACGCAGCTTTCTCATAAAAAGATTTCAAATCTTTATCTCTCGGGTAAACAAGAATACCCTTCTTCAAAAGAGATATAGCCTCTTCACGTTGCCCGGCGGATATCATTAAGTTGGCGCACAACTGATACAACGATGCAAGGTTGCCTATTTTTGATCCATCAATTGCCTTGTATAGGAGTTGAACAGCATCCTGCTGTCGGCCTACACTCACCATCAACTCTGCACAGGTTCGGTAAAGAATGACCAAGCCTGTCATACCCGGCAGATGAATTGCCTTTTCGATCAGTTCTATCCCTTCTGGTGTGCGATCGGCCTTTTTCAGTAGCTTTACGCAAGCTTGAAACAGTACTACTTTATTTGTTAACGCTGGCGCGTTAATGCCTTTCTTCAGCATTTCGATGGCATCATTAAGCCGACCGGATTTTTCCAACAGTTCCGAGCAAGTTTGGTAAAGGTAAGCTTGGTTATGTGCGCTTTTATCTGCAATACCTTTCTTAAGAATCCCAATGGCATCATCCAAGCGGCCTTGTCTTTCGATTAACTCGGCGCACATTAGTCCCATTATGAAATAACCCTAATGTAGAGGAAAGAAAGATGCCCCGTAGAGCCCGTGTAAGATATGCAGGTGTACCGCAACACGTGATTCAGCGTGGGAACAACCGCGCAGCCTGTTTTTTTGCAGACGAGGACTATCAATCCTATCTGGACAGCCTTCTGGAAGGCGCGACGCGATATGGCTGTAACATTCACGCCTATGTGCTGATGACAAACCAAGGAGCAGGAGGCTACTGACGAGTTGTTGGCAGATGCGAAGCTTGCCGCGTGGAATGCGTATCTCGTTTTGCGGCCTGATGAATTCGCCGAGGTGTTGCTTGGGATAAATCACACCGACCCAATGCCAACGGATATGGGCAATTAGCCGGAATTGTTATCGCCGCACACCGGCAAACTTTTAAAAGAGTAGCCGCTGTCATTGACTGGAATGAACAAGCTAAGCCTTTGATGGTCTCATCTTCCAAGGAAAATAAAGTGCTCAATCAAACTTTTTCAGTGTAAGCAAATAACAATTTTTACGTAAGCATTTGTACTATACTCTTGTAAGTTACTTGACTTAGGAGAGGGATATTCATCAAAGTGCTACGCAGAATTAGACACATTGTCTTTATGACCGCCATTTTGGCTGGAGCTACGGTACAGGCGGGTAATAATATAACACTTGAACCTATAGTGGTCGAAGGCATTGCTCCACCCGGTAACGGTCTGATGAATCCACAGGATGCGCCGCATTCGCGGAGTGTAATCTCACGCGCCGCCATCGAGCAGAAAAACACGCTTAATAACGCCTATCAGGCCATGGATTTACTGCCGGGAGTTAACACTTACAGCTACGACGCCACCGGCTTATTTGGCGGTGGTTTGCGCATACGCGGTTTCAACAGCGATCAGATCGGTGTCAGTATTGATGGTGCGCCAATCAACGATGCAGGCAACTATGCCGTCTATCCTTCCGAACTGGTTGATCTTGAAAACCTGGAGGAAATTTCAGTCACCCAGGGTTCGAGTGAAACTGATGCGCCTATGATCGGCGCAACCGGCGGTTCGATAGGCTTTATCACCTCCAATCCCAGCGATTATTCACGTTTCCGGGTGCAGCAGAGTTACGGCGCCTATAATGCTTACAAAACCTTTTTGCGCGCCGATACCGGTTATCTGGGCGGCAATCGTTTTAAGGCCTTTATTTCGGTCTCCAAAGCCGAAGCTGAAAAATGGAAAGGTTACGGCGGCGCCGATCGCGAACATCTGGATTTTAAAGGCGTACTTAACCTGGCGCCCGGCAGCAGCATTACCGGCGGCTTGTTGTTTAACGAAATGCTCAACAACAATCTGCGCACTTTGACTTTAGCCGAAATTCAAACGTTGGGCCGCGATGCCGATTTCGGCGGTCAAGCCCCGCAACATCTGGCCGGGATCAATGGCAGCGCACAAGTCGAAAAAATACCGTCAGATCTCTATTACAATCTTAATCTCAATCCGTACCGTAATTACCTGGCCACACTGAAAGGCCGATTTCAACTGTTGCCAAACTTGCGCCTGGATATTGACCCTTACTATAGCTACGGCTACGGAACCGGTGGCAACCAGCTCAGGACGCTGGCGGAAAGCAATGCCGCCAACAGATTTGGCGGCGGCATCCGCGACATCAATCAAGACGGAGACACGCGCGATACGGTGATGATTTATAGCGGAGCCGTGACAGAAACCGAGCGCCCCGGCGTTACCGGCCGGATGCACAGCCAAATTGCTAATCATCGCCTAATGGCCGGCTACTGGTTCGAGTATGCGCATCACCGTCGCACCCAACCGGCTGTGCCATTCGACGCCGCCGGTAATAGCGCCGATCCCTGGCTAGACAACACCTCAGCCTTTTTACTGCGTCAGGACGGCACGCCTTATCAGGGCCGCGACTTCCTGACCCTCAATACCTCGCAATCGTTTTTCGGTCAGGACGATATCGGTTTCCTGAACGACAAACTCATCCTGTCGCTGGGCTTGCGCTACACCCAAATTCAGCGCGATTTCACCAATTACGCCAGTGAAGGCGGCGGCGCCGATTACAATATTAAACAAACTTACGCCAGACCGCTCCCCAGTGTCGGTATTCGTTACCAGTTCACCGGTACCCAACAAGTATTTGTTAATCGTGCCGAAAACTTCAAGGCACCGCCCGATTCGGTGCTTTATGGCTTGATTAACGGAGGAACTATTAACCAGCAGGGCAGGTTAACCGGTTACACGCTAAAGCCCGTCAATGTTGACGAGGAATTGGCAACTAACTGGGATTTGGGTTACCGCTATGCAGGCAGGGATTTGTCATTCTCCGGCACGCTGTTTTATATCGATTACCGTAACCGTATTGCCTCGGCTTATGACCCTGTCAATAATATCAATACCAACTACAACGTCGGCGATTCCACTACCAAAGGCGTCGAACTTGAATCAGCCTGGCGTTTTTTGCCGAACTGGAGCGTGTACGGTTCTTTCACTTATACCCACAGCCGCATCAAGCAAAATCTGCAAACTGCCGCGAATACGGTTGACGCAACTGCCGGCAAGGCGTTTCCCGACGTGCCGAATTATATGGCGGGCGCGGCGCTGCAATATCGCGATGGGCCATGGTCGGCCAATTTGTCGGCCAAATACACCGGCACGCGCTATTCGACGCTGGTCAACGACGAGTCGATCAACGGCTATACGCTGGTCGGTTTCGACGCAGGCTATCGTCTGCCTTCGACCGGCTGGTTTCGCGATCCGACCGTGCGCCTGAATGTTTATAACTTGCTGGATCAGGACTATCTCAATCTTAACGCCGGGAGCGGCAGCGGTTTTACCAACCGCGCGCTGGGCGTGGGCGGCAGTGCGCCGTCTTACTATGTAGGCGCGCCTCGCAGTTTCAGCGTAATGCTATCGACTGATTTTTAAGTGGTTCGAGTGAATGTTATAATTCCCTTATGAAGGAATCGCAATGGAAAAAACATTTGACCTCAACACTGCTGTCTGTGCTGCTTATGTGGCTGACGATATCGATTCCGGTGACTTGCGCAGCGCCCCCTTTGCATTTTACCAAGTTGAATATGGATGCGCTCAGCTCACCCATGACCATGATTCAGGATTATCAAGGATTTATCTGGATGGGTACGCAATCGGGCCTGTACCGTTACGATGGTTATCAATACCGACACTTTCAGCATCAGCCTAACACACCAAATAGCTTCCCTCCCCACGATTCAGTAACCAGTTTGATTGAGGATCAGCAACACAGGTTGTGGATTGGTACCCGCAATGGCCTGGCGCTTTTTGAATCGGAAACCAATACTTTTAAAACTTACTTGCCATCGGCTGATCAGGGCGATCCGCACCAAAACCGTCAAATCCGCAAAATAGTGTCGGATGGAAAAAACGGGCTATGGCTGGCGACTAGGCAGGGATTACAGTATTTTGATCCCGACACAGGAAAGTTTCGCATATATCAGCATGATTCGACCCATCCGGACAGCCTTGCCAGCGATAATGTCGACACGTTGGCGCTAGATCAGCAAGGCGGGCTGTGGCTTGCGACTTGGCCGGGAGGCATTGATTACTTGCCAGCCGGCAGCTCACAATTCCAGCATTATCAAATCAACAGTTCTAACAACAGCTCCTTGGCTAAAAATATCAGGGCGTTGTTTGTTGACAGCCGGAAACGTCTGTGGATAGGTTCTGAAGCTGGGATTTTTCTCAAGCATCCCGGCCAGAATTGGGCGCAGAACAAGCAACTGCCGATGCCCGGAAATCCGCAAGATTTTAGGGTGCATGATTTTATCGAAGACAGCTCGGGAAGCGTCTGGGTCGCCACTGTTGGCGGTTTATTGCGGTGGGATGATGTCCTGCAACAATTTGACCGCTACCAACATCAGGTAGAGGATCCGAACAGCCTTGCCGGCAACCATGTTTTGTCATTGCTGCTGGATCGTTCCGGGTCATTTTTGATCAGTACAAAAAACGGAATTAGCGAAGTTGATTTATCTCTCGGAGGGTTCGAACAACTTATCCCGAGAACTTTACAAGGTAAAGAAGACTCTACGGATAATACTGTGACAGCGATAGCATCTACTGAAGCTGGTCATTTGTGGCTAGGCGGCCGTTCTACATTGATGTTGATCGATCCCATAAACCGGCGGATTATCAAGAATCTGACTGCCGCGCATAAGCAGAATGATGGGCTCCCTAACGACATAATTTACAGTTTGTACCAACAGCCGAAGGGGCCGTTATGGATAGGTACCCGTAATGGATTAATTCGGTTCGATCCCCGGCAGGAGCGATTTCAGGCTGTATCGTTGGGCGATATTGCCAGTAATTTCGTCAATAAAATTGTCCCAGGCCTTGGCGGTACGCTGTGGTTAGGTACTGGCGGCGGCTTGATCGAATATGACCCGAAATCGGGCAGCCTGCGAAAATTTCAGCATGATTCACTGGATCCGCACAGTCTTGCCAACAATTCCGTTAGTACGCTTATGGTTGATCGTGTCGGCAACATTTGGGCGGGTGGTAGCGATGTAGCAGGTGGAGGGTTGGGTATACTTAATCCATCGACAGGGAAATTCCAATATTACCATTCCGATCCAACTAACCCTGCCAGCTTAGCAAGCGATTTTGTAATGGATTTACAGGAAGCCCCGGATGGTTCGGTGTGGATTGCGTCAACCAGAGGCATTAGCCAAGCAATCGTTACGGCAGACGGAAGTCTGAGTTTTCATAATTACAACAATCGTGATGTGTTGCACTCCGACTACATAAGAACAATCAAAATCGATAAGACAGGAAACATTTGGTTCAGTACCAACGCTGAATTGGCAAAGTTTGACCCGAGAACTGCGCAATTCAGCACTTATTATCTTGCTGAAGGGTTTTCTACGAATTGGGTTTTTGGAGCCTCCTTAGTCGATAGTGACGGGATCCTGTATTTTAATAATTTGAATGGCATGGTCGTTGTTCACCCTGAGCGTATCCGAGATAATCAAAGTCCGCCAACCATAGCGATAACCGATATTAGCGTTCTCAATCGTTCGCTTACTGAGGATGTTAATGTCGAAGGCGTTAAATTGGAGGGTAGTGTGTTCGCCCCCAAAACCTTGGCATTGCCGTGGCGGAAATTAATGTTCTCCCTGCGCTTCTCGGCGCTGCATTTTGCCGATCCCAATCGCAATCTTTATGCCTACAAGCTGGAAGGCTTTGATCAGGACTGGGTGGAAACCGATAGCAGTCACCGCATTGCAATGTATACCAACCTGGATCCCGGCAAGTATCTGTTTCGCGTCAAAGCCAGTAATAACAACGGGGTCTGGAACGAAACGGGGATCAGTCTACCCATCACCATCACACCCTCGTTCTGGCAAACGATGTGGTTCCGGACAATTGTGGCCGGCATATTCTTAAGTCTGTTGCTGGCCGCCTATTTATGGCGTGTTCGCCAACTCCAGCGTATTCAGGCAAAGCTTGAAGATCAGGTTGCCAAGCGTACTGAGGAGCTCCAAGGCATGACTCAGCAGGCGATGGCGGCAGTACAAATCAAAAGCGCGTTTTTAGCCAACATGAGCCATGAGATTCGTACTCCGATGAATGCCATCATGGGCATGACCTATTTGATCTCACAAACCGATTTAACGGTAACACAGCACAATTATCTGAATAAAATCAATACCTCGGCCAAATGGTTGCTGGGCATACTCAACGATATCCTGGATTTTTCCAAGCTTGAAGCCGGCAAACTCAAGCTGGAATACATTGAATTCAGACTTGAGACGATCATGCAGTATTTGGATGACGTAACGTCACCCCTGCTAAACGGCAAACAATTGGCGCTGAGCTTTGAGGTTGATCCGAATGTCCCGGCCGTATTGATCGGCGATCCGCTACGGCTGGGACAGGTGTTGCTTAATCTGTTGAGTAATGGCATCAAGTTTACCGAGAAAGGGAGTGTGACACTACAGGTGCAGTTACAGGCTTCTGATGCTAAAGAAGTCTGCTTACGCTTTAATGTCATCGATACCGGTATCGGCTTGAACGATGAGCAACAAAGCCATTTGTTCAGTGCTTTTAATCAAGCCGATGACTCAACCACTCGCAAGTACGGAGGCACCGGGCTGGGGCTGTCCATCAGCAAGGAGTTGGTCGAAGCCATGGGCGGCACTATCAGCATCGAAAGCCGTTTGGGGTTTGGCAGTACATTTTATTTCGCTGTTACCCTGGGTGTGCAGGCCGTGAGCGATTTCGATCAGTCGCCGCCGCAAACTGTTAAGCCGGATAAGTATCCGGAGCTGAACAATGTGTATCTGCTGTTCGTGGAGGATGATTTGGCAATCCGGGAGATGATGCCGGAAATACTGGGGCATGAGGGTATCCAGGTCGATCTCGCCGCTAACGGAGCTGAAGCCATTGCAATGATCGACAAAAACAATTATTCAATGGTGCTAATGGACTGCCAGATGCCGGTGATGGACGGTTTTGAGGCCAGTCGTATTATTCGTGCCGATCCGCGTTTTACTAATCTGCCGATTATCGCCATGACAGGCAACGCGATGACTGAAGATCGAAAACGTTGTCTTGCCAGCGGTATGAACGATCATATTAGCAAGCCGATTGATTGGGATCTGTTCTTCCGGATGTTGGCACGCTGGGTCAAACCCGCCGATCAGCAACGCGTTCCCGCTGTTTTAGCATTGCAGAGCAAGGATACAGAGTCCAATCCGGCTGTCGGGTATCTTGAAGCATTATCCGTTGCGCCTGCGTCCGGGGATGTACCGACTCAGCGACAGCTTATGGACGAATTGGATGCTCTGCTTGCCGGCGACAGATTTATCGGCGACGAACTCATCGCCCAGCTCAAAATGCTTTTTCCGGATGACAATCAGGCGGAATATAACACTCTGACGCAATACATTCTTGACACCGATTATCCTAAGGCCGCATCTGTCCTGAACACACTCATGGACTTGCCGAATGGAAAAAACGAAACAGCAGGCCAAGACCCACGCCTCACTATCCTGATCGTCGATGATACGCGCGTTAATCTGGAAGTACTGGCTTTGCTGCTAAATCAGGATTACCAAGTCAAAGTGGCCGGCAATGGTCAGAGGGCATTGGATATAGCTCAGTGTGATCCTCATCCCGACCTCGTTCTGCTTGATGTCAGAATGCCGGTGATGGATGGTTACGAAGTATGCCAACGATTGCAGGAAGATCAGCTTACCCGCGATATTCCGGTGATTTTTGTGACTGCCGCGTTCGATCAGGAATCCGAAACCTGTGGTCTGCATCTGGGCGCGGTGGATTACATCAGTAAACCCATCAGTCCAGCCATTACCTTAATGCGGGTACACAATCAGCTACTGATCAAACAACACAAAAAGGAATTGAAGCGGATTGCCTATTATGACGCCTTGACAGGTATCCCCAACCGGTTGTTGCTGGCTGACCGCATGAAACCGGCTATCGCCCAGACCCAACGCGAACAAAAGATGTTGGGTATTTGCTATCTGGATCTTGATGGTTTCAAACCCGTTAACGATACTTTGGGACATCAAGCCGGCGACCAGGTGCTGGTCGAAATTGCACAGCGCATGGGTAACACTCTTCGTGAAGGAGACACGATCGCCCGTCTGGGTGGCGATGAATTTGTGGTGTTGCTGCCGAATTTAAGTCGCGAGGAAGAATGTATAGCCACTCTGAAACGGCTACATGAGGTCATTGCCTTGCCGATTTATATCCGGGACCAGTCATTTTCGCTTACAGCCAGCATCGGTGTCAGTATTTTTCCTAACGATAATAATGATCCGGACGTGCTGCTAGGTTATGCCGATCAAGCCATGTATATCGCCAAGCAATCGGGCAGGAACTGCTATCATCTCTACAATTCCGTAGATGATCAGGAAAACCATGTTCAATAAAGGTTCACAGCCACGATTCAGTGTGGAAACAACTGCGCAGCCTGTTTTTCGCAAACGGGAACTTTCGGTTTTATCCGGATATCCTTCTGCAGAATACCCGGCATCGTCCTGCTTTTCCGGTTTATTACCGGAAGCGGTCTGCCACGGATGGATGTGATCGGCTATAATTCTCGGCGTGACTGGGATGCATGGGTGGCGCGATTGCTAAGTATTTCGACATCAGGGCAAGTAATCATTGAATAGTTTGGAGAGCATTATGAGAAAAATATCAGTATTAATCGCGTTATTGTTGACTGCCTGTGTCACCATCAATATTTATTTTCCCGCTGCCGCCGCTGAAAAAGCCGCAGATGAAATCATCAAAGACATTCAAAATGTCGTACCGCAAAAAACGGAACCCAAGCCTAAGGCCAGTTTGCCGGAGTGGCAGGTGAACGTTTATCAGCTAATTGATACGGCTATCAATGTAGTGGTGTCGCCAGCACACGCCGAGGCTGACTTGGCAATCGATAGCGCTGAAATCAGACAGTTGCGCGCTACAATGGAAGCCCGCTTCGCCAGTCTGCAACCTCTGTATGCGGCGGGTTTTATCGGTATTCAGGCGGACGGTTTGCTGGCGGTCAGGGATATTGAAAGCGTACCGCTTAAAGACAGGAATCAAGTCAATAAACTGGTTGCCGCAGAAAATGCAGATCGGCAAAATCTTTATCAGGCGATTGCCAATGCCAACGGTCATCCCGAATGGGCTGCACAAATCAAATCAACCTTTGCCGGTCGTTGGGTGAGTAATGCTCAGCCGGGCTGGTGGTATCAATCCTCAGGAAGCTGGAAACAAAAGTAAACATGGCAAATAGAAGAAGAGTCAAAAAGCAATTACCGGAAACGCCGGTTAAAGTCACTATAGAATCGTTGGCCCATGACGGGCGCGGAGTGGCGCATGTCGATGGCAAAGTGATATTTATCGATGAGGCGCTGCCGGGCGAGGAGGTGGAGTTTATTTATACCGAAAGCCGCAAGGATTATGCGGAAGGCAAAGTCGTCAATCTGTTGAGTCGCTCCGCCGACCGGGTTGATGCATTGTGCGCGCATTACGGCGTGTGTGGCGGTTGCAGTTTTCAGCATGTCGAATCGTCTGCGCAAATCAGGATCAAACAGGAATTACTGGTCGATCAGTTCAAGCGTATCGGCAAGACTGAAATACCCGAGCTTTGGCAGCCGCTGGTAGGCCCGCATTGGGGTTATCGCAGCAAAGCGCGGATGGGCGTTAAATATGTCGAGAAAAAAAACCGGGTGCTGGTGGGTTTCAGGGAAAGACGGCATCCGTATCTGGCTGAAATTGAAAGCTGCATTGTGATGAATCCTATCGTCGGCACTAAGCTAATGGCTTTGTCGGACATGATTGGCGGATTGACTATCAAAGACAAAATTCCGCAGATCGAAGTGGCTATCGGCGATCAACAATGCGTGTTGGCGTTTCGTGTGCTGGAGCCGCCGACCGATGCCGATAAGGAACGGATGCGTGAGTTTGCTCATCAGCATGACCTATCGCTGTGCCTGCAATCCAAAGGACCTGACACTATCGTGCCGCTGGATGGCGAGCCTGAACTGATACCGACTTATGCGCTGCCGGATCAGGACTTGGAGTTTAAATTCAAACCGGCGATGTTTACCCAGGTTAATTATGAAATTAACAAGCAAATGATCAACCGGGTGCTGGAGACATTGGCGTTGAATGAAAACGACTCGGTGCTGGATTTATTTTGCGGTCTGGGCAACTTTACCTTGCCGATGGCAAAATTTGCAGGTCATGTGGTCGGCGTCGAAGGCGATCAGCCTCTGGTCAATCACGCCAAAGAAAATGCCCGTCATAACGGTATCGAAAACGTTGAATTTTATGCGGCCGATTTGAGCAAGGATATTAGCGATCAGCCCTGGGCCAACCGGAAATACAACAAAATCCTGCTCGATCCTTCCAGAGCCGGTGCTTCCGATGTCTTGCATCATTTTAAAAAATGGCAGCCCGAGCAGATTGTTTATGTGTCCTGTAATCCGTCAACTTTAGCGCGCGATGCGGGAATCCTGGTTAATGAGCTGGGCTATAAACTGGTTAAAGCCGGAGTGATGGATATGTTTCCGCAGACCGGGCATGTCGAGTCGATGGCTTTATTTGAGAAATAAAAAAAACGACATTCGGTTTTTTTATGATATAGGGAGTGTGTGAATAATTCACAAAAATAAAACAATAATAAGGGGGAGATATGCAGCGGTTATTAAAAATAAGCGTCATGGTGTCACTGATGCCGGTTACGGCTTTGGCCACATCATTGAGTATCCAGGTTGAAGAGGGGCAGATCAGGAGTACGCCGTCTTTTTTGGGGGAAATAGTTGATAAAGTCGTTTATGGCGAATCGGTAGAGTTGGTCAAAGAGCAGGGGCCGTGGCGGATGGTGAATGCCCCAAGAAAACCGGGCTGGATTCATCAATCTGCGGTATCGGAGTCTAAAGTTGAACTGACGCCGGGTAATGATGTCAGCGAAGGCGCAAGCGGAAAGGAAATCGCTCTGGCCGGCAAAGGATTTAATGCGGATGTGGAAAATGCCTATAAAGCGGAACATCAGCAGATGAGTTTTGCCTGGGTCGATAACATGGAGAAATTCACGGTCAACAATGCCGATATTGAGCAATTTATTAAACAGGGTGGATTAAGGGGGGCTGGATTATGATGCGCTCATTATTAACAGCATTGCTGGCGCTGGGATTGGCAAGTTGCGCCGATATGAACAAGGTGGTCAGCGGCGTCGCTTCGGTTGCTAATGCTACGGGGTATATGCCTTACAGCAGTGAAATCGGTTCTGCGATGCGGGCTACGACAGCCGTTGCGAAAACCATGGAAGATATTACCCCGGCCCAAGAGTATTACATCGGCCGGACCGTCAGCGCGGGCATAGTCAATCGTTATCCGGTGAAAGCCAATCCGGCTGCCAATAATTACCTTAACTTGCTGGGGCAGGTTCTGGTGATGGCGTCAGACAAGCCGTCAACCTACAAGGGCTATCATTTTCTGTTGCTGGATACCGATGAGGTCGTGGCTTTTGCGGCGCCGAGCGGTTTTGTTTTTGTTTCCAAAGGCATGGTCAGGCTTTGCAAGAATGAAGACGATCTGGCGGCGGTGCTGGCGCATGAAATAGGTCATGTGCAAAAATCGCATGCGCTTGCAGCCATTTCGACCAGTCGCATTACTTCGGCGTTGACTGTCATTGCTTCGGAAGGTACCCAGGCAGTGGTGGGCGGGTATGTTGGTGAATTAACCCGATTATTTGAAGGCAGCATCGATGATATTACCCAAACGCTGGTTAACAGCGGTTATGCGCGCGGCCAGGAAAATGAAGCCGATGCAACGGCTATTAAAATCATGCAACGTGTCGGCTATGATCCCTCTGCGTTAATACGTGTTTTGGAAACGATGAAAGTTAAGGTGCAGCCGGGAGCGACCGGTTTTACTTCAACACATCCGGCAGCGGATGACCGGATCGCCGATATTAGACCGTTGCTGCCGCAAAGTTTAATGGCAATGGCTGCAAACGCAAACCGCGACAAGCGCTTTGGAGAGATGTTGAGCGCGCTTTAAGTTGATTTAACATCACGAGTTACGCATTTTTACTCATCATGAGGGCACAAAGACACAAAAAACATAAATTTCGTGTCTTTGTGTCTCGGCAACTGCCCATGCAGTCGTTCGTGGTGAATTATTTCGGTTTGCGTAACATCAGATAATTATATGGCCTTAACTACTACCTCCATGAAGTTGCGTTCTGCGCTGATTACCGGTTTGACAGCGGTATTGCTAGCCCAGATATTGCAATCAACCAGGCTTCTGGATCAATGGGAATACACTACCTGGTCATGGCGCGAGAAATTACTGGCGCAACCTTCCGCTTATACCAAAGATATTAAAATCATCCTGCTGGATCAGGCGAGCCTGGATTGGGGCGCGTCTGTGAACGGTTTATCCTGGCCTTGGCCGCGCGAAGTCTATGCGCCGATCATTCGGTTTATGCAGCGGGCGGGCGCTAAAATAATCGCCTTTGATGTGTTGTATACCGAAGCATCGGTTTACGGCGTTGAAGACGATCAGGCATTTGCACAGGCGATGTCTGACAATAAGGTCGTGTTGCCGGTTTTTTTAGGCGAACAAACACGGCAAACAACGCGTTGGCCGACTGCGGTTACACCCGGTCCGATCCAGATTCAGGGGTTGGAGCATTGGCAACAACAGGCTGGCATGAGTGTGATTAATAAAGTACACGCCTCTTTTCCGATTGACCGTTTGGCTAATGCCGCTACGCTACTTTCGCACGTCGATGAATTGCCCGACTCCGACGGCGTGTTCAGGCGCGCTTCGTTATTTCGTGTTTTTGATCGATACATAATACCCTCAATGGGTTTGGCTGCATGGTTGTCGGACAAGCAGGACAAGACATTAAGTTTTGACGGCTCACTGCATTATCAGGACAAAAAGATCCCGACTGACGATGAGGGGCAGTTGATTTTAAAATTTCGCGGCGATTCAGGAACGCACCAGGCTTTTAGCGCCGCAGCGATTATCCAGTCCGAATTGCATTTGCAGGCGGGCGAGAAAAGCGCTATCGATCCGGCGTTGTTTAAAGATAAATATGTGTTTTTCGGGTTCAGTGCGCCGGGCTTGAAAGATTTGCGACCGACACCGGTCAGCGGCGATTATCCGGGCGTGGAAGTTCATGCGACGGTGCTGGACAACCTGCTGGCGGGTGATGCGGTTAAAACATTTCCGGCATGGCTAGCCTTTTGTATTGCCTTGGTTCTCGCCGCTTCAGCAAGTTATATGTTGATTCACAGCAAGCGCATGCTGGGTTTGGGGTTGGCGTTTGTGTTGTTTACGCCGATATCGTTGTTGATCGGTTTTGCGGCGTATTTCCTCAATTACGATTGGCCGGTATTGTTTGTGGAAACGGCGATTATTTTGGCGCTGGTTAATTCGGTTATTTTAAAATACCTGACCGAAGGCCGGAAAAAGCGCGCCATACAAACCATGTTTCAACGTTATTTAAGCAATGAATATATCGAGATACTTAAGAAAAATCCCGCGCTGTTAAGATTGGGCGGCGAAACGCGTGAATTAAGTATCTTTTTTTCGGATATACAAGGTTTTACCACGATTTCCGAAAAACTGACGCCGGAACAACTGGTGCAGTTTTTAAACAGCTATTTAACCGACATGACCGATATTATTACGGACGAAGGCGGTACTCTGGACAAGTATGAGGGCGACGCCATCATCGCGTTTACCAATGCGCCGTTACCCCAGGAAGATCATGCGGTGCGAATGTGTCGGAGTGTTTTAAAGTGCCAGCGAAAATTGGCAGAACGTCGTGAAGAATTTTTCCAACAAACCGGTGCGTGGATTTATAACCGTATCGGTATTCATAGCGGCAAGGTGGTGGTGGGCAATTTCGGTTCAAAGACCCGCTTTAACTACACCATGCTGGGTGATGCAGCCAATCTGGCCGCGAGATTGGAAGGCGCAAACAAGTTTTTCGGCACTTATACGATGATTTCCGAGGCGACCAAGCAGCAGACTGATGACGCCTTTCTCTGGAGAGAAACCGGAACCATCCGGGTGGTCGGGCGCAATACGCCGGTAACCGTTTATGAATTGCTGGGTTTCAAAGGCGAAGTCCTGTCGCCTGCAATACAGGCGTTTAATCAGGGCCAGGTTTTGTACAAGCAAGGCGAATTGGCCGGTGCCGCAGCTATTTTTGCAACGTTGCCGGATGATCCGGTCGCTAATGTGTATTGGCGCCGCTGTCTTGCCGAGAAGGACTTGTTGAATTCTGATTGGGATGGCGTTTGGGTGTTACATGAAAAATAATCAGGCAAACGATATACATGATTATCTGGATATTTGTATTGCCAGTCAGCAATTGACGGTTTATACGGATGGAAAGCCGGTGCAGGGTTATCCCGTTTCCACCGCCAAAAAAGGTGCGGGTGAACAGATGGGCAGCGAATGCACGCCTGCCGGCTGGCATAAAATTAGGGCCAAGATTGGTGCGGGTCAGTCATTAAACTCGGTGTTTGTCGGCAGACGCGCTACCGGTGAAATATACAGTGCTGAGCTGGGTGAGAAAAATCCCCAACGAGACTGGATATTGACTCGAATCCTGTGGCTGGGCGGACTGGAACCGGGCAGAAATCGTTACGGCAAAGTCGATAGCACTTGGCGATATATTTATATCCACGGTTGTCCCGACCAGCTAATGGACGGCAAGCCTGGATCGCACGGCTGTATTCGGATGAAGAATGCCGATGTGCTGGATTTGTTTAATAGGATTGAAGTCGGAGTTAAGGTTTATATTCATGAATAATGGTTTTTTTGTAAGCGTAAAGAGGTTTGAATGACGCGTATCGTTTTAGGTATCGAGTACGATGGCAGCGGTTTTTCAGGCTGGCAGTGGCAAACTCATCAACGTAGTGTTCAGCAGGTGCTCGAACAGGCCTTGTCGAAAGTTGCCAACCATCCGGTTACCGTACAGTGCGCCGGAAGAACCGATACCGGCGTGCATGCGCTTGAGCAGGTCGTTCATTTTGACGCAAAAATAGAGCGCGAACTTCACGCCTGGATGCTGGGCGGCAACAGTAATCTGCCGGATGATGTCAGGATTACTTGGGTCAAACCGGCGGTGGGCGACTTTCACTCCAGATACAGCGCGATTGCCCGTTTTTATCGCTACGTCATCCTTAACAGGCCTATCAATTCGGCGTTATTGCGTAATCAGGTGACGTGGCACCATAATCCGCTGGATGCCGATAAAATGCATCAGGCTGCGCAACATCTGATCGGAAAGCACGATTTTTCATCGTACAGGGCGCAAGGTTGTCAATCCAAAAGTCCTTGTCGGGAAATGTACTTTATTGATGTTTATCGGGAGGACGATAAGGTCGTTATCGATATTTCCGCCAACGCTTTTTTGCATCATATGGTCAGGAATATTGCCGGGGTATTGATTGACATAGGCGCCGGAAAACAGCCGGTAAATTGGACAGAAGAGCTGCTTGAAGTTAAAAGCCGCAAGTTGGGCGGAGTTACTGCACCGCCTGACGGTTTGTATCTGGGTGCGGTTTATTATCCTGAACATTACGGTATTACCAAACATCCCGTGTTCGATAAATTGCCGGTTGGCGCCAAGCGCCATGATTAAGGTATATAGAGACATTACAATGCCTATTTGCAATTGTCTAAATATCAAGTAGATTGTCTTTCTTATAAATAATGGTGATGGGTAATATGAATAACTTTTTGTCTTTTCAAATTCATGGCGGAGCCGACCAAGGCGGCGGTATTATCGAGGGCGTTACAAGTCTGCTGGCTTTTTTTGAAGAGCTATCAACCCAGGGTTCCGGGGATATTTTTTCGACATTAATGCCCGGTATTTCCAGTATGGATAATATTCATCCTTTGTTGGTGCATTTCCCAATTGCATTTTTATCGACTTTTTTTGTTTTGGATGTGGTCGGTACGCTGGCTAAAAAACAAAACTGGCGTAATGTTGCCGGCTGGTTGCTGTACTTTGGCACCATAGCCGCTGTCTTTACAGTGGTTGCGGGCTTCATTGCGGCAGGTTCGGTAGCGCATGGAGAGGATGTTCATGAAATTATGGAGCGGCATGAGCATTTCGGTGTATCTGTGCTGTCTTTAGCGGTTTTATTGTCGGCTTGGCGCTTGAAAAGTAGTGGAATAATTCAGGGCGGGGCTAACAGTTTTTTTCTGATATTAGCGGCGTTACTCTGTGTGCTGATGATGCTGGGCGCTGATTTAGGCGGATTGATGGTTTATAAATATGGTGTGGCAGTTGAAGCTGCTCAAGTTCCAATCGCTGATGTTCATGAGCATGAACATCAGCATGAACATGAACATGAGCACCAGCATTAATAGACATCATAGAGGACAGTTCTTCGGCTTACTGAAAAAAAGGCCGATGTAAATCGGGCCTTTGTTGGGATTGCCGCTTAAATTTAACGGCATTTTGAAATTTTGGGGTTATATTGCAAACTCAGTCTCGCTACATTTTTAGTATTATTAAGCACAAGGTCGATTTTACATCGGCCTTTTTTTGTTGGTGCGGTTGTTTTTTATCAGCTAAATTAATGATGATTACGGGCAAATCATAATGCCATTTTATGTTATTCTACGCGGCTGGCTTTTTTGGTTAAATTTCTCATATCACTTTATGCGAACTCGCGTTAAAATTTGCGGCTTTACCCGTGCTGAAGATGCTGTTTGTGCCGCTCAACTCGGCGTAGACGCAATCGGTCTGGTGTTTTATCCGCCCAGTCCGAGAAATGTTGATATTGATCAGGCTATTAAGATTGTTAATGCCCTGCCTGCGTTTGTCTCGGTCGTCGCTTTGTTTGTTGACGAGCAGGAGTCACGGATACGCGAGGTTCTGGAGCGGGTATCGATAGATTGCCTGCAATTTCATGGGGATGAACCTGCCGAAGCATGCAGGCTTTATGGCAAGCGTTATATGAAGGCCGTCAGAATGGAGGATGGCATCGATATTTCAGGTTTGGCTCTGCAATATCATGATGCGGCAGGGTTGCTGCTGGATGCTTATCATCCGGGAGCGAAAGGCGGTACGGGCAGCCGGTTTGACTGGAGCAGGATTCCTGAACATTGTACCTTGCCTATCATACTGGCGGGTGGTTTGGATATTAATAACGCCAGACAGGCGGTGCAAGCAGTAAGACCTTATGCGCTGGATGTCAGTAGCGGTGTAGAAGCAGAAAAAGGTGTAAAGGATGCGCTTAAAATGGCGGCATTCATACGTGAAGTTAATGAGGGTGACGGATAATAATATGACAGAAAAATATAATATGCCCGATGAGCGGGGACACTTTGGTCCTTACGGCGGAATGTTTGTCGCAGAAACATTGATCCCACCGATTCAGGAATTGAATGCCGCGTATCAACAGTATTTAAACGATCCGGAATTTATAGCGGAACTGGATGCCGATTTAAAGTATTACGTAGGTCGGCCTTCGCCTTTATATCATGCTGAACGCTGGAGTCGTGAACTGGGCGGCGCGCAGATTTACCTAAAACGCGAAGACCTCAATCATACCGGCGCACATAAAATAAATAATACGATAGGCCAGGCTTTATTGGCTAAACGCATGGGTAAAACGCGCATTATTGCTGAAACCGGAGCCGGTCAGCATGGTGTCGCGACGGCGACGGTTGCGGCAAGGCTGGGATTGGAGTGCGTTGTTTATATGGGCGCTGTTGATGTTGCCCGGCAGTCTTTAAATGTGTATCGGATGAAGCTACTGGGCGCGAAAGTTGTCGCCGTTGAATCCGGCTCGAAAACGTTAAAAGATGCCTTGAATGAAGCGCTCAGAGACTGGGTGACCAATGTCGATAATACCTTTTATATTATCGGTACTGTTGCAGGTCCGCATCCTTACCCTGCGATGGTCAGGGATTTTCAGGCCATCATAGGCCGTGAAGCAAAGCAGCAATGTCAGGACCAAACCGGACGATTGCCTGATGCCCTGGTTGCCTGCGTTGGCGGCGGATCAAATGCGATCGGTTTGTTTTATCCTTTTATTGATGACAGTTCAGTCAAAATGATCGGCGTTGAAGCGGCTGGCGACGGCATTGAAACGGGTCGTCATTCTGCGCCTTTGTGCGCAGGTCGTCCCGGCGTATTGCATGGCAACCGGACTTATCTGATGGAAGACGACGACGGTGAAATTGTCGAGACGCACTCAATTTCGGCCGGTTTGGATTATCCGGGCGTCGGCCCTGAACATGCATGGCTGAAAGATACCGGTAGAGCGGAGTATGTCAATATTACCGACACTGAGGCGCTGGAGGGTTTTCATGCGTTGACCAGAATGGAAGGTATTATTCCTGCATTGGAGTCGAGTCATGCCATGGCTTACACCATGAAGCTGGCGCCTACCATGAAAAAAGATGAAATTATCATTGTCTGTCTGTCCGGTCGTGGCGATAAAGACATGCAAACGATGGCTCAACGCGAGGGGATAGAACTGTGAGTCGATTAGCCGCTACATTTGAAGAGTTGTCCAAAACAGGCCGTAAGGCGTTAATCCCGTTTGTTACCGCAGGCGATCCCAGGCCTGATTTCACCTTGCCGTTGATGCACGCCATGGTTGAGGCCGGTGCTGATGTGATCGAATTAGGCGTGCCGTTTTCAGATCCTATGGCGGACGGCCCGGTTATTCAGCGAGCCAGTGAGCGCGCTTTGGATCATAAAATGAGCTTAAGACGCACATTGGCCATTGCTGCAGAATTCAGGAAAACCAATCAACAAACCCCAGTGGTGCTAATGGGCTATGTCAATCCTATTGAAGCCATGGGTTATGAGGATTTTGCCAATGCCGCACAACGCGCAGAGATTGATGGTGTTTTAACCGTCGATTTGCCGCCGGAAGAGGCGGATGAATGCGTTGCTTTGTTAAAGGCGCGCGGCATTGATCCTATCTTTCTGTTAGCGCCCAACAGTACGGATGAGCGCATTAAAAAGATGGATGCAGCAGGTAGCGGTTACCTTTATTATGTTTCGCTAAAGGGCGTAACCGGTGCCGGGCATTTAAATACTGCGGATGTCGAAACCAAGCTCAATCAAATCAGGGCCAGTACGCACTTGCCTGTAGCGATCGGTTTTGGCGTCAAAGACGCACAAACTGCAAAGACGGTTGCTAATTTGGGTGACGGAGTGGTCATTGGTAGCGCCTTGATCAGCAAAATCGAAGCAAATCAGGATGATCCGGAACGTGCTAAAAGAGAGATAGTCGAGTTATTGGGAGCCATGCGTCAGGCAATAGATAGCTAAAAGACAGGTTTAGAATACGATGATGAAATACGATGGGGCATACGAATGAGTTGGTTTGAGAAGTTAATTCCTTCAACGATTAGAACCGAAGGGTCGAATAAAAAAGGCGCTGTGCCTGAAGGATTGTGGAATAAGTGCCCTAGCTGTAATGCAATTCTTTATAACACGGAGTTGGAGAGAAATTTTAGCGTTTGTCCAAAATGCGATCATCACATGCGCATTTCGGCCAGAACACGCTTGAATATGTTTCTGGACGAGGGCGGTCATGAAGAGATAGGTAAAAATGTTAAGCCGGTCGATCCGTTAAGATTCAAAGACAGTAAAAAATATAAAGACCGAATTACCCAGGCGCAAAAACAGAGTAAAGAAAACGATGCGCTGGTGGTGATGAAAGGTCAGCTAAAAGGCCGCGATATTGTTGCAGCCGCCTTTGATTTCGGCTTTATGGGCGGATCAATGGGTTCGGTGGTTGGCGAAAAGTTTGTTCGTGGCGTCAACAAGAGTCTGGAACTGGGTGTGCCTTTTATTGTGTTTACGGCCAGTGGCGGCGCACGTATGCAGGAGTCGCTGTTTTCGTTGTTCCAGATGGCAAAAACCAGTGCGGCATTAACCAAGCTGTCCGATGCAGGGCTTCCATACATTTCATTTATGACCGACCCGACCATGGGCGGTGTTTCAGCCAGTTTAGCCATGCTGGGCGATATTAATGTTGCCGAACCCAATGCCTTGATCGGTTTTGCAGGTCCTCGCGTCATAGAACAAACCGTCCGGGAAAAACTGCCGGAAGGCTTTCAGCGTAGCGAATTTTTACAGGAGCATGGTGCTATCGATATGATTATCGATAGACGTGAAATGCGCGATAAAATCGCCGGTATTTTAGCTTTGCTAATGGCGGGTAGGGACATTGCAGCGCAACGCTTTAGTGTCGAACTGGAAGCTGTGGTTGTTGAAGTTGAAGCGGGTGATGTTGAATATCATCCGAATCAGGAAGACTGATTTTCATATCGGTTAATGATACGTTTTGATTCACTAGAGGGTTGGCTGAAGTGGCAGGAAAGCTTACATCCTTTATTAATTGATTTGGGTTTGGAGCGGGCGGCACAGGTTTTTCATGCGCTTAACCCTGATTATGTCAAACCTCCAACCATTACTGTTGCCGGAACCAATGGCAAAGGCTCTTCCGTTGCTTATCTTGAGTCAATTTATACGGCGCAAGGCTATCGGGTGGGTGCTTATACCTCGCCGCATATTCTGAAATATAATGAAAGAATAAAAATAGACGGCAAACCGGTATCAGATGACAAAATCTGCGAAGCATTTGCAAGAATAGAGTCGGTGCGAGGCAATACCTCATTAAGCTATTTTGAATTTGGCACGCTGGCGGCCTTGGATATATTCCAGCAAGCCGGAGTCGATGTTCAATTGCTTGAGGTTGGTTTGGGCGGACGACTGGATGCAGTCAATATTGTCGATCCCGATGTAGCACTGATCACCAGTATCAGTATCGATCACATTGAGTGGCTGGGCGGCACACGAGAAGCTATAGGGCGAGAAAAAGCAGGTATTTTTCGAGCCGCAATTCCCGCTATCACGGGTGACCCGGAACCCCCGCAATCATTGATACAGAGTGCTATTGAACGGCATGCTTTACTGTATTGTATTGGTAAAGATTTTGGATATAAAAAGCAGGCAACAGGATGGGACTGGTTTTTTGCTGACCGACAAATGTTACAATTACCGGAACCGGGTTTAAAAGGGGAGCACCAGTATCGAAATGCGTCTGCGGTTATTTTAGCGGTGATCAAAATGGCCGAAATCTTGCCGGTAACTGAAGCATCGATTAAACAGGGGCTGGAAAATGTCCATTTAGCAGGGCGGTTCCAACTGATTGATGGCGAAATTCCCGTGCTGCTGGACGTGGGGCATAATCCCCAGGCAGTCAGAACACTGGCCGATTATGTGACGACTGTTTTCCCAGGCAGACGCATCCATGCTGTTTTTTCAATGATGAAAGACAAGGATATCGCCGGTGTCCTTGAAATTATGAATTGTGTAGTTTACGACTGGTTTTTTGCGCCATTGTCAAATCCTAGAGCGGCTACGGAATCCGTTATGCGTGAGATTTTTTCACAAAGTTCGGTATCTAATGTTTCTTTTGGTTTTTCCGGCTTTACTGATGCATTTTCCGCCGCAAAAAATCAGTCGCAACAAGGTGATCTGTTATTGGTTTTTGGATCTTTTTTTTTGGTATCTGAGTGCTTGGTTGAATTTGAGAATAAGTGAGTAGACGAAATGGATCATGAATTAAAACAACGTTTGATTGGCGCCGTCGTTGTTACGGCGCTATGTGCTATTTTTATCCCCATGCTGTTCGATGATCCCGTCGATAACAGTGGTCAGTTAGTCAGTGAGTTGAATATTCCCGCTCCAGTTGAAGCGGGTACAAATACGGCCGATAAATTGCCGACCAGTGCCGATCAGGTTTCAAAGTTGCCAGACCCGGAGCCTTTATCTACTGAAACCGCTAACGATACGCTTGAGAGTACCGGCGCAGCCGAGGAAATTATCGATGAGCCTGTAAGCGGTCAGTCGAAACAAGGGGAGTCTTTATATACCGAATCGGAAGGCTATACCCGCGAGGATGCTGGTGCAGAAGAAGTAATTGAGCCTGAAGACAAGCAGCCAAAGTCGCGGCTAAAACAGGTTCCTGCAGAGCAGCCTTTACCTGCGGCAAACGCTACGGATGGTATCCGCAAAAGCATAGCTCCCAAAGTGCAAGCCAAAGAGCCTCGTGTAGAAGTAATAGCTAAAGAACCTGTAAAGGTTAAAAAAGCCGTAGAGCCGACACGATTAGCGGTTAAAAAGCCTGAAGTTGAATCGCCAATCGATGGGGCCAAAGTAGGGGCTTTAGGCGATGCCGCACGGCAACCGATTCTTAAACAGCCTAGTAGCGCGAAGAGTTTGGCTGCCGCTGTAGCGGAAGCAAAAAAACCGGTACCGGTAGCTGTACCGAAAGCGAGCCCAAAATTGGTGCGTTGGTATATTCAATTAGGTAGTTTTAGTAAAAAAGAAAATGCAATGTCTCTTTGGGAGAGTTTGCATGAACAAGGCTTGCCCGCCTCATTGGATACCGTTCAAACAGATAAAGGAACGTCATATCGGCTTCGGGTAGGCCCTGAACTGGACGGGAAAAAAGCGGCCGCGATGAAGTCAAGATTGGACAAACAGAACATAAAGGCAATCCTGATTTCCGAGTGATGCGCTTAATAACAGCATGATCTGGATAGACTTTACTCTTATTGGGCTTGTTTTTATTTCCTTTGTGATCGGACTGCTACGCGGATTCATTAAGGAAGTTTTTTCATTGGTATTCTGGATGCTGGCAGTCTGGGTGAGTTTGATGTTCAGTCGCGATTTTTCCGGTTTTCTGGAATCGGCTATCAGCCATCCGGCAGCCAGAATGGTTGCCTCTTTTGCGGCTTTGTTTGCAATCACGTTGAGTCTTGGCGGTTTGATCGGTTTTCTATTGAGTGTATTGGCAAAGAAAACCGGCTTAACCTTTATGGATCGTTTCGGTGGAATGATTTTTGGCGTTGTTCGTGGCCTGATTGTTGTTACTGTCGTTGTTATACTGGCGGGATTGACACCTTTGCCCAAGGATTCCTGGTGGACAGAATCAACATTGATTCCACCTTTTCAGTTGCTCGCCGTATGGTTGCGAGATCATCTTTCGTCAGGTATGGCGGAATACATCAGTTATCGTTAATTTCTTTCGTTAATCTCTACAAAACAATGCAGGTTAAAAAATAATGTGTGGTATTGCTGCTATCGTTTCACATCAAGCTGTTAATCAAGAGTTATATGATGCTCTGACAGTTTTGCAACATAGGGGTCAAGATGCCGCGGGCATTGTGACTTGTGAGGCCGGGCGGTTACATTTACGCAAGGAAAACGGTTTGACCCGTGATGTTTTTACCAATGCCCAGATGTTGAAATTGAAAGGTAACATGGGTATTGCTCATGTACGTTACCCAACGGCGGGATGCACCAGTTCTGCCGAAGCGCAACCTTTCTATGTAAACTCTCCTTTTGGTTTGACGCTTGCGCATAACGGTAATTTGACTAATACCGAAGAGTTAAAAAAAGCCCTGTTCGTAGAAGATCAACGGCATATCAATACCGATTCCGATTCTGAAGTTTTGCTGAATGTTTTTGCTCACGAATTGCAGAGTTTGGGTAAATTGCATTTAAGCGTGGATGATGTTTTTCAGGCAGTATCCGGCGTACATCGTCGTTGTCGCGGAGCTTATGCGGTTGTGATTATGATTGCAGGGTTCGGGGTTTTAGGCTTTAGAGACCCTCATGGTATCCGGCCGATAGTGTTCGGCGAAAGAAAATCCGAGCAAGGTTCGGAATTCATGATCGCATCGGAAAGTGTCGCTCTGGATGTGCTGGGCTTTGAGCTTATTAGAGATATAGAACCTGGCGAAGCTGTATTTATCGAGGAATCAGGCGCGCTGCATACTAAACAATGTGCTGAAAGAACAGATCATTGTCCGTGTATTTTTGAATATGTTTATTTTGCCAGACCGGATTCAATTATTGATCGTATTTCGGTCTATAAAGCACGTCTGCGTATGGGTGAAAAATTAGCCAAAAAAGTACTCAGAGACTGGCCTGATCATGACATTGATGTGATTATTCCTATTCCTGATACCAGTAGAACAGCGGCTTTGCAGATGGCAAATCTTCTGGGCGTAAAATACCGCGAAGGTTTCATAAAAAACCGTTATATCGGCCGGACGTTTATCATGCCGGGCCAAAAAATGAGAGAAAAATCAGTCAAACAAAAGTTGAACGCGATCAGTCTTGAGTTTGAAGGCAAAAATGTACTGCTGGTCGACGATTCAATCGTCAGAGGCACGACATCCGAGCAAATTATTCAGATGGCCAGAGATGCAGGGGCTAAAAAAGTGTATTTTGCCTCTGCCGCGCCTCCGGTTCGTTATCCCAATGTTTACGGCATTGATATGCCGGCTGCTCATGAATTGATTGCCCATGATCGTACTGAAGACGAGGTATGTGTAGCAATAGGCGCAGACCGGGTAATTTATCAGGAACTGAATGATCTGATTGATGCGGTGCGTAAAGGTAATCTGGATATCGGGCACTTCGATACCTCTTGTTTTAGTAAAGAATACATCACCGGTGATATTGACGATGAGTATCTGGAGCGAACCGAGGCTTTGCGCAATGATGGCGCACAAGCGGAAAGAAACTCGGAAAACTTCATTATCGGAATGCAAAATGGTGATTGAGGAGCAAGGATAAATAAAGGCAAAAGGCGAAGGACAAAAGGCAAAGATAGCTTATTGAAACCTGCCTTTTGCCTGATCTTTTAACAAATCAATACGCTTAATAAATCATGACTGACATTAACTGGAACGACTACTCTCTGGAAACCCAAGCAATAAGAGCCGGGCATAAGCGTACTCATGAAGATGAGCACAGCATCCCGATTTTTGCCACATCCAGTTATGTGTTCAAGAGTGCCGAAGAGGCCGCTTTACGCTTTACCGGACAGAAACCGGGTAATATTTACTCCCGTTTTACCAATCCGACCGTTAATGCTTTTCAGGAAAGACTGGCGCTAATGGAGAGAGGTGAGCGCTGTCTGGCCTTTTCATCCGGCATGGCTGCCATTATGGCGGTCGGCATGGGACTGCTTAAAGCCGGCGATCATGTGGTGTGTTCACGCGGCGTGTTCGGCAATACCGTATTGATGTTCCAGAATTATTTCGGCAAATTCGGAGTCGAAACCGATTTTGTCGATTTGATCGATGCAACCGCCTGGGAAGCGGCGATTAAACCGAATACCCGCTTTTTGTTTTTGGAAACACCGTCCAATCCCTTGATTGAAATTGCCGATATTTCGGTGCTTGCAGACATCGCCCATAAACACGATTGTTTGCTAATTGTTGATAATTGTTTTTGTACGCCCGTGCTGCAAAAGCCTTTGGAATTGGGCGCAGATATCGTCGTTCATTCAGCAACCAAATATATAGACGGGCAGGGGCGTTGTGTCGGCGGTGCCGTTATTGCCAGTGAAGACATTATAGAAAAGCATATTTACCCTTATCTTCGCACCGGCGGTGCGACCATGAGTCCTTTTAATGCCTGGGTATTTTTGTCCGGGTTGGAAACGCTGGCGATCAGAATAAAAGCGCATTGTGACAGCGCTTTTGAACTGGCCAAATGGCTGGAGCAACAAGCTGGTGTCGCCAAGGTTCACTATCCCGGTTTGTCATCGCATGCTCAGCACGAACTGGCCAAGCGTCAGCAAAGTCATTTCGGCGGTATAGTCAGTTTCGAATTGACCGGTGGCAAGGAGCACGCCTGGAAGTTGATCGACGCCACTGAAATGCTGTCAATTACCGCAAATCTGGGTGATGTTAAAACCACCATCACTCATCCGGCAACTACCACACATGGTCGATTATCGCCGGAAGTCAGAGCTGCAGCCGGTATTAAAGACGGTCTGGTAAGGGTTTCAGTGGGATTGGAAAATATTGAAGATATCAAAAAGGATATTTTAAGAGGGTTGTAGGTCGGGCATGCTGTTTATGTCCGACCTTCTTAGCTTCATGTGGAGGCGGATTTCGTGGTTGCCCGGTGCTATCTCGTCATTGATCACTGATGTAGCTACGCAACAGTCAGTAAATCGTCCAGTTTTTTTTGTTGATCCAATGCATACAACTCGTCAAAGCCGCCGACATGATAGTCGCCTATATAGATTTGGGGAACCGTCCGACGCTTTGTTTTAAGCATCATTTCTTCCCTTAAGCCGGGTTTGGCATCCACATTAATTTCTGTATAGGAAGCGCCTTTTTTATCGAGCAGGCGTTTAGCCATCATACAATATGGGCAGGTGTTGGTAGTGTAGATTTGTATTTCCGACATATTTTATTAAGAGTTGCTAATATAGAGCTAGGCATTTTATCGGTTAATGGACTGATGTTCAATTCCGATGGCCAGTGATAAATATTTGATCAGTTCCCATGCCGCCTCTTGCATGTTTTTTCCGAAAGCAACTACGCCGTCTTGGTGCCCCAGCATGGTAAACAATGACGTTTGCGATAGGTTGCCGGATTGGAATAATTGTTCAACAGCCGTCGCCGTTTCAACCGTGCCGTAAGGGACGTCAGCGTTAGTGTGAGGCAGTCCGAGCGCTACGGTATGCTTCCAGATTTCAGGGCTGTGGGCATGAATAACGGCTTGAATAGCATTGTCTTGGGCGTAAATACTGGCGTGGGTCAGGGATTCGGAAGAAGGCTTGCACAGTCCGCAGGATTGGAGTCGGTTCTGGTGAGGTTCTGCTTTGACGATAAGGCAATAATGTTCGGGACTGAGCTGTTCAATATGTCCGGTTTGAGTGCCGCTGATGATAAATTGTGCGCTGTGACTATCGATTCGTTGGCTGATATTGCCGAATCCGATGTTGTCGTATCGTTCAGGGATTTGCCCGATAAGATCGAGCCGGACGGCAATCGTGCGCCAAGCGTTGATTTCGGTCAATGATAACGGGTGGTTAATCGGCTGTTGCGTATGCTTTAGCCGATATTTTATTACACCTTCTTGTTCTTTCATTTGGCAGGATTTGGGGCGATGTGGTTGAGTCGATATGAATATGGCTACAGTATAGTTTAGAAAATAAAATACAGATAAAATGTAGAGTGTTATAAAATTAACGGTTTTCAAATTTGAAGGCCGGTTTTGCCGCGACTGTTCTCGGCAGTCGTCGGCATTTCCTCCATCCCTGGATGGTCATCGGTAAACAAAAAACAGTGGCTTAACTATGCGATGTCCGTTTTGTGGGGCGCAAGATACGCGGGTTCTTGATTCCAGATTGGCAAATGAAGGCGATCAGGTTCGCCGTCGGCGTGAATGTAATATTTGTAAAGAACGATTTACTACACACGAGGTGGCTGAGTTAACGCTGCCCCGGATTGTTAAGCGTGACGGGATAAGTGAGCCTTTCGAAGAAAAAAAGCTGCGTTCAGGCATGTTAAGGGCGCTGGAAAAACGACCTGTAAGTAGTGATGATATTGAGGCCGCAATCAACCGAATAAAGAAAGATTTGCGGGCGCTGGGCGAGCGGGAAATACCGGCGCAGGAGTTGGGCGAAAAAGTCATGAAAGAGTTAAGTTCACTGGATCATGTGGCTTTTGTGCGCTTTGCCTCGGTTTATCGCAGTTTTCAGGATGTCAGTGAATTCACCGACATGATTAAGCATTTACAAAAAAAATAATGTCTTCGGTACGCGATGCTTTTTATATGGCGCAAGCCATTTCTCTGGCTAAAAGAGGGCGCTATACAACCGATCCGAATCCCCGCGTAGGTTGTGTTTTAGTCAGGGACGACGTAGTGATCGGGCAGGGCTGGCATGTTAAAGCAGGCCAAGGTCATGCGGAAGTTGAAGCGTTAAAAAACGTATCGGATGCCAAAGGTGCAACCGCTTATGTAACGTTGGAACCTTGCAGTCATCAGGGCAGAACGCCACCCTGTTGCGATGCGCTGATAAAGGCCGGAGTCAGCCGGGTTGTTGCGGCTATGCAAGACCCAAATCCTCAGGTGTCCGGCAGCGGCTTGGAAAAGCTCAAAGCGGCAGGGATTGAAGTGTCCTGCGGCGTCTTGCAGGAAGATGCGCTGGCGTTAAATAGGGGCTTTATCAAACGCATGACCGACAACCGCCCGTTTGTGCGCAGCAAGCTGGCAATGAGTCTGGATGGGCGCACCGCGATGGCATCGGGTGAAAGCAAATGGATTACCTCAAATGAGGCCAGAGCCGATGTGCATCGATTAAGAGCCGAGAGTTCGGCCATTCTAACTGGCATCAATACGGTGTTAGCTGATGATCCTGCGTTGAATACCCGTATAGACGAAGATGTCCTGCAACCGGTCAGGGTAGTGCTGGATACGCATCTGAACATGCCGGTTACCGCGCAGATGGCTAAACTGCCTGGACGCAGTCTGATTTTAACCTGTGCGCAGCATGAACAAAAGCAACTCGCGTTACAACAGACAGGTTTTGAAGTCTATCAACTGGTCGGTAAAAACGGGCGACTGGATTTGCATGCGGTGATGGAATTTCTAAGCCAACAGCAAATCAACGAGCTGCTGGTCGAGGCGGGTTCAGTGCTTAATGGTGCGTTACTGGCCGAAGGTTTGGTCGATGAGTATGTGGTCTACATGGCACCCTGTATTTTGGGCGATCAGGGGCGCGGATTATTTAACCTGCCGGGACTACAGCAGATGGCGGATAAAAAACAGTTGAAACTGCGCGATGTCAGGCAGGTCGGTCAGGATTTAAAATTAACTTATATACCGTTGTAGGGGCGAATAAATCCGCCCTTACAACCAAACGAGGCATCCATGTTTACAGGCATTATCTTGGCAGTGGGCAAAATATCGGCAATCGAGCAGAAAGCCGGCGATTACCGATTGACCATAGCGACCGGAAAATTACCATTACATGACGTCGTGCTTGGCGACAGCATTGCCGTTAACGGCGTGTGCCTGACCGCAGTGGAGTTAGGGACAAATTATTTTTGCGCCGATGTTTCCAATGAAACCTTGTCGAGAACCATCTTAAATAGCGCAACCGTGGGTGCGCCGGTTAATCTGGAGCTGGCCTTAACACCGTCTACCCGGTTGGGCGGCCATATCGTCAGCGGCCATGTCGATGGTATTGGCATAGTTACGGAAAAGCGGGCGGACGGACGCTCTTTTCGTTTTAAATTTAAAGCGCCTGATAATCTGGCTAAATATATTGCAGAAAAAGGCTCCATTTGTATCAACGGCATCAGTCTGACTGTCAATGACGTCGATGGCGCCGTGTTCAGCGTGAATATTGTGCCGCATACGCTCAAAGAGACTACGTTGAGTGATGCCGTGGTCGGAACTAAAGTCAACCTGGAAGTGGATTTGCTGGCTCGCTATCTGGAGCGGCTCATCAAGGGTGATGCGGCGGCTAAAAGCCATGGCGGCATCACAGAAGAATTATTGCAAAAAAGCGGTTTTTTCGGCTAACGGCCCAAAGGTAAAATGAATACAATCGAAGAAATTATAGAAGATTTGCGCTTAGGCAAAATGGTCATCATTATGGATGATGAAGACCGCGAGAATGAAGGCGACCTATTGATGGCGGCTTCATTCACTCGCCCGGAAGATGTAAATTTTATGGCGCGTTACGGCCGCGGCCTGATTTGCCTGACCTTGACCAGCGAGCGTTGTCAGCAGTTACGTTTGCCGTTGATGGTCAATGAAAACAAAACCGCCCATTCAACCAATTTTACCGTGTCCATAGAGGCGGCAACCGGCGTAACCACCGGCATTTCAGCAGCCGACCGGGCGCGCACCATCCAATGTGCAGTAGCGGCGGATGCAAAAGCCGATGACTTGGTGCAGCCGGGGCACATATTCCCGTTAATGGCGCAATCGGGCGGCGTATTAAATCGTGCCGGACACACCGAAGCCGGCTGCGATTTAGCCCGGTTGGCAGGTGTGGAACCGGCAGCGGTTATCGTTGAGATACTCAATGAAGACGGCTCGATGGCAAGACGGCCTGATCTGGAAGTGTTTGCCAAGCAGCACGACCTTAAAATCGGCACGATTGCCGATCTGATTCATTATCGCATTCAGCACGAAAATACGCTGGAACGCATCAGCGAGTGCGCTTATCCCACCGAATTCGGCGAGTTCAGGCTTTATGCCTATCAGGACAGAAATGACAATAACCTGCACTTGGCGCTGGTCATGGGTCAGGTTTCCGGCGAAGAGCCTGTTTTAGTCAGGGTCCATGCGCGGAATTTGCTGGATGATCTGTTTGCCTCCAAGCGTAGCGATTGCAGCGTTCCATTGCGTTCGGCCATGCAAAAAATAGCGGAGGAAGGGCGCGGGGTGTTGGTGGTTATCAGGCAAAGCGAAGACAATAAATCGCTGGCCGAACTGATACATCACTATCAGTTGGAAGATCACGGCATTGTGAGTCCGGCTCAGGCTGTCGGCGCCGTAGATTGGCGTACCACAGGAACCGGTGCCAGAATACTGGCCGATTTGGGTGTGCACAAGCTGAAGGTCTTAGGCACCCAGAAAAAGTATGTTGCATTGTCCGGGTTTGATTTGGAAGTCGCCGAGCATGTTGGTTGAAAAAACTAACCCAACAATATTACAAGTTAATCACAATAGAGAAACATTATGTCAACATTAAAAACCTTTGAAGGGAATTTACTCGTTCAAGGCGGAAAATTCTGTATCGTAGCCTCCCGGTTTAACAGTTTCATCGTTGAACAACTGGAAGCCGGTGCGATTGACGCGCTGGTGCGCCATGGCGCCAATAAAGCGGATATTCATCTGGTAAAGGCTCCCGGTGCATTTGAGCTGCCTATGGTGGTGCAACGCGTGGCGGCGGCTAAAAAATACGATGCGATTATCGCATTGGGCGCAGTGATTCGTGGCGGCACACCGCATTTTGAATATGTCGCCGGCGAGTGTGTTAAGGGCTTGGCACAGGTTTCCTTGCAATACAATGTGCCGGTCAGTTTTGGCGTATTAACCGTTGACAGTATTGAGCAGGCGATAGAGCGAGCGGGTACCAAAGCCGGTAATAAAGGCGCGGAAGCGGCAATGTCCGCCATTGAAATGGTAAGTTTATTTAATAACCTGGAAATCTGATGAGTCAAGCTCGAACCAATGCCCGAAAAGCGGCTGTACAGGCATTGTATCAATGGCAGATGGCCGGTCAGAACCTTAGTGAGATTGAACGGCAGTTTCTGGAAGAAGAGCGATTGAAAGACGCTCAGAAAAGTTATTTTGTCGAGTTGTTTTACGGCGTACCTAAAAATCTGGATGCCATTGATCAGGTGTTGTCGGAATTTGTAGATCGTCCTGTCGATATGATTGATCCGGTCGAAAGGGCGATTTTAAGAATCGGTGTGTATGAGTTGCTGCATCGTTTGGATATGCCGTATCGGGTTGTTTTAAATGAAGGGATTAATCTCGCCAAGTATTTTGGCGCCGACGGTAGTCATAAGTACGTCAACGGCATACTGGATAAAGTCGCTCAGAAAAAAAGAGCTGTGGAAATTAAGGCGAAAGGCGCAAGATGAAAGGCCAAAGGCATATATTTTTAGCCTTTAGCCTTTAGCCTTTCATCTAATCTCATGCCACTTTCCGAATTTTCCCTGATCCAGCGTTTCTTCACCCGGCAGCGGGTCACAAATCCTTCAACGCGTTTGGGCATAGGCGATGACTGCGCGTTGTTGTCCATTCCCGACGGTTATGAACTGGCAGTGACCACCGATACCATGGTAGAAAACGTGCATTTTTTTGCCGGAACCGACGCGGAGCTGCTGGGTCATAAACTACTGGCCGTCAATTTGAGCGATCTTGCCGCGATGGGCGCAAAGCCTGTTTCCGTGACACTGGCCTTAACCCTGCCTAAGGTTGATGAAAACTGGTTGACGGCGTTTGCCAACGGTTTTTTAAATTTGGCCGAGCGGTATTCAGTGGATTTGATTGGCGGCGATACTACGTCCGGTCCACTGACCTTGACCGTTCAAGCCATGGGTTTAGTTTCAAAAGGCAGAGCGCTGATGCGCTCAGCGGCGCGGCCCGGCGATTTTATTTATATGACCGGTTTCTTGGGCGATGCAGGACTGGGCTTAAAGATAAAGCAAGGTTATATCTGTGCTGATCCCGAGGCTGCTTTAACACGGTTTAACCGGCCGGAGCCGCAAATCGAAGCAGGGCAGGCTTTAATCGGCATTGCCAACGCCTGCATCGATTTATCGGATGGGTTGGCGGGCGATCTGGGTCATATTCTGGAACAAAGCCGGGTAGGCGCATGTCTCGATTGGGACGCGTTGCCGATGTCAGAAGCGGTGCTTGCCTACATCAACGATACCGGCGATTGGCCTATGCCGCTGACCGCCGGTGATGATTATGAGTTGTGCTTTACCGTAAGCCCTGAGCAGGCGGCGCAGTTGACCATAGCGGCTACCAAAATCGGTATCATTGAATCCCGGCCTGGTTTGCGGTTGAACAAATCGGGTCACATCCAACCATTAGAGGTAAAAGGCTTTGAGCATTTTTCTTAATACTCAGCTGGGTAAGAACAAGCTGACACCCAAGCAGATACTGTCTGACCCCGTCCTGTTCCTGGCCTTCGGTTTCGGTTCCGGTCTGGCAAAAAAAGCCCCCGGCACCTTTGGTACATTGGCGGCCGTTCCCATTTATTGGCTGTTTGCACAAACCAATCTATTCGTTTATAGCCTGTTGACGCTCATCGTGACAGTTGTCGGTATCCGGATTTGTGACATAGCCGCAAAAAAGCTGGATGAACATGATTTTGGCGGTATCGTTTGGGATGAGATTGCCGGTTACCTGATAACCCTATGGTTGGTTCCCTTTAGCTGGCAGGCTATGGTATTGGGCTTTATCTTGTTTAGATTCTTCGACATACTCAAGCCGTGGCCGATCAGGTGGGCTGATCGGCAGGTGCATGGCGGATTGGGCATCATGTTGGATGATGTGTTGGCCGGTGTGATTGCAGGCGCTTTATTGTTTTGGTTTTCAAGCTATTTTTGATTCGGGTTCGTCGATGAGTACTCATAAAAAAACGATACCAAACCTTTACCGGCACTCTGTTTGTTGTAGAGCCAGCCATCTAATTGTGTGAGGCTCAAGGCATCCCGCCGTCGCACGTATCGGCAATAAACTTGATCTGTTAACCTGTGTATTCTGTCTTCACGCTCTGTTGAAAAACCCGATATGCGATCAACGTCCAGGATTTTTAGATAAAGACCCCAGGCTTCCTCTGTTAATTTCCTCAGCATTGTTTTAATCCTAAATCGACACAAGTACCTTTGGTGTAAATTCAGATTAGCATACAGAAATGTAAGCAATCCCTGACAAGCGATCTATTAATGCCGTTTAAAAACCATTAATGTAATATCATCATTAAAAGATTCACTGCGGCAAAATTGTTTTAGCTGTTCCAGCAGCGTTTCAATGATAATCTGCGGGGACTGCAGTGCATGTTTAACGAGAATATCATTGACGCGCTTTAGGCCGAAAAACTCGCCATTGGCATTTTCCGCTTCGATTAAACCATCGGTATACAGCAGGATTAAGTCGCCTGACGATAACGTGGTGGTTTTTTCTTCAAAAACGACATTTTTGTTTACCCCCAGAATTAATCCATCGGCATCCAGTTGCCTGCATTCAGTTTGAAAAAGGCTGAGTAATAACGGGGGAGGGTGGCCGGCATTGGCAAAACTCAGTTGATGGTTGGTGCTGTCATATTGCAGATAAAACAGGGTGATAAAGTAGTCGGATCTATCCAAATCCTCAAAAAGAAAATTATTGAGGACTTTCAGGGTTTCTGCAGGCGTAGCCGAGCCGCTTGCCTGAGTTCGAATGGCGCTACGGGTTTCCACCATAAACAGGGCCGGGCCGATTGAATGGCCGGAAACATCGGCAATAATCATGTCCAAGTGGTCTTCATTACGGTAAAAATAATCAAAATAGTCGCCGCCAACCTGATCGGCAGGCAGGCAATAACCTGTGACTTCAAAATGATTGGATTTAATCGGTGCCGAAGGTGAAAGCGATGCCTGAATGCGTTGGGCAATCTTGATTTCACTTTGAGCAATGGCCAGATTGATCTGCGCTTGGCGAATTGCCGCTTCCGTAGCTTTTCGCGTGGTAATGTCTACGATGGTGCTCAGTACCAGCGTTTCTTCTTTGCTGTCGATGAGACTGAGGCCTATTTCAACCGGAAACTCAGTCCCATCTTTACGTAATCCGTAGAGATCCTGACCCGCTCCCATAGGCCTGGACACAGGAGCGGCGAGGTACGCTTGGCGAAAACCAACATGCATAGTGCGAAAGCGCTTAGGCACTAATATTTCAACCGGTTGCCCAATCAATTCAGAACGTGAGTAACCGAAAAACGCCTCTGTTTGCGAGTTGACCATCTCAATCGTTCCCGATTTGTTTACCATAACAATCGCATTCGGTGCCGATTCCACCGCTTGCCGAAACCGGTGCTCCAAGCGCTTACGCTCGGTGATATCGTGAATAAAGCCGCTGAATATATAGGTATTACCCAGCTTTAAGGGGGAGATGCTGAGTTCAATAGGGAATTCAGTGCCGTCGCGGCGAATGGCGGTCTGCTCAATCAATTGATTTAATAATGGGCCAACTCCAGTGCGCAGGAAGAGTTCCAATCCCTGTCGATGCGCATAGCGGTGGGCGGGTGGAATAATTAACTCGTCAAGACGCCGGCCGATGGCTTCATCTTTAGTCCAGCCGAATATTTTTTCTGCCGGGTGATTCCAGTCGGTAACGATGCCGTAAGAGTCCATAATCACGATAGCGCTTAAGGAACTTTCAATGATCAAGCGGATACGTTTTTCACTTTCGATCAGCGCATCCTGAAAATGCATTCTGGCGGTAATGTCCCGATCAACCCCTCGCCATTTAAGCAGTTTTCCAGCGGAATTAATAATGGGTAATCCGGTCGATTCGGTCAATATCTGGCGACCGTCTTTGTGCTGATAGTGAGACAGCAACGCATAAAAAGGCTGGTGACTGGTCGCGTATCGCTGCTGGTCTACTTTATCCTGAGGAGTTAAAAATTCGGTATAGTGTTTGCCAAGCACTTCATCCGGGCTATAACCCAGTATTTGCATAACAGCAGCACTGCTATAGCTATAGTATCCATTGGGATCTTGCTCCCACAACCATTCGCCGGCCATTTCCGCCATCTGTCGAAAACGTTCTTCACTTTCGGTAAACGCAGATTCGACGTTGAGGTCTTTGGCAGACTCTTCGACTCCGCTTAGAAAAGAGCTGTTCTGAATCAGTAAAACAATGTCGGTTTTATTGGATGTTGGACCGGATAACACTGAAAGCGATATTAATACTTGAATTTTGTTATTTGCCTTGGTGACTATTTCACCGGCAAAACTTATCGCTCTCAGTTCACGCTCGAACCGCAAGGATGTGGTGAAGGCAGATATAGCAGGAGCCTTATCTGCCTTGCTTACATCCCTGTAGGCAAAGCTTTGGCTAATTATATTGGCAAAGGCTTCTTGCCATAACGCCTTGTCATTTCCGGCGGCGTAGATAAGATCAACAGGACTGCCGATAAGTTCTTTCTCGGTATAGCCTAAAAACGTAGCGGCGGAAAGGGTAAGCTGTTTAATGCGCGGTAGGGTGTCATCTGGACGAGCCAGCTCAACGACAATGATGTGAGGTATGAGCTGAAGCATGTTTTTTAGTCAAAAAGCTAAGGGAGTTTTACCTACAGAGATGTAGGTAAAGCGCGTGGTCACGACTTTATGAGCACATATTGCAGGAGTAGTTGCCGAGGAGCGGGAGCTTTTAGGCTCATATTCGACCGCGAGAGTTAATTTGATAAGTTTAAATGAGTTCATTGTCCGTTCCTCTGAATAGCGACTAAAAGATAGATACAAGGTACTCACTCTGTATGCTTTGATGATAAAAAACTCAACATCATTTAGCAATCTATATTTAGTGGGGTTGTTATACGCGGACGGCTTATTCGGCTGGTTCAGGTCCGTGCTTTGATGAACCTAAAGTTCATGGAGCTCAGATGCATGGCGGTTCTACAGAAAAGAAATGTTAGCTTATCATTTAGTACACTGTTTGGCATTTTTGCCTTTTTCTGCGGAGGAGACTAAATACTCGTCCGTGCTATCTTTGTCGCTACCCGATTGGTCAGCTAATGGCCGCGTTAGCTGGGTTGTTGTTCCCAGCACCACTGCAGTAACTTCTTTTACGGAATTGGTTAAGGTATTTCCACCTGACGCTGCATTATTGAAATATTGCAGATATGAAGCTGCATTGCTTCCGGTAAGCGTACCGCCTGCCAGAGTAACGCCATTGGCTGCGGAAATAGGCGCATTAATGGAGAGAATATCGCCATTACTGGCGGTAAGGCTAACATTGCCACTGGTTGAAGAAACAGCCCCATTAACCGTAAGTGGAGACTTCGCCTTGATTGCAATATTTCCGGCGGCATTAGCTACCGTTGTTCCCGGGTTAATGACAGTTGAGCCAAGAATAAACCCTCCAACATTTTCAACATCAATCCAGCCGTTGGATGCGCTCAGGCGGTTCATCCGCGAAACTCCCTGGGTGCGCGAATAAATATTGCCGCCCGCACTGATGTCCAGCACGTTGGTAATAGAGTTTACTCCGGCAAAGGTGACATCGTCGCTACTGTTAGCGGTGAGATTGACGGCACTGATGTTACCTGATATGCCCTGAGCTATGGTGTTGATGGCGTTGATGAAAATGCTGCTGGCGGTGAGTGTGCCGCCGCTCTGGTTGAAGGCATTGCTGACATTAAAGCTGTCGGCTGAAAGGTTGCCTCCGGATTGAGTGTATTCGGCGGTACTAAAGTTGCCGCTGATTCCCAGGTTACCACCGGTCATCTGAAAATGTCCCAGACTATTCAAGCTGTTCAGATTGGTATTGCCCGCTAAAGAGTCGTAAGTTACGGTAACGCCGGTCGGGATAGTAGCGGTTAGTACGTTCCCGGTTGTAGGTAGGATATTATTCGCCCAGTTACCCGCTGTTGACCAACTGCCGTTGCCGCCAACCCAGGCGACGCTGGCCAAAGGGTTAATAGTCAAATTAGCACCGGTATAACTAATGCTGTAATTGCTATTGGCTAAACTGCCCTGATTGATGGCATAGGGGCTGGCAGAGACGGTTTCGCCCGCTGTTCGTGCCAGCGCGCCGGTCAATACTGATGATGATTCCCCGTTGACAAAACCGGTGGCGTTATAGGTAAACACAGGGTCAAGCGCTCCGTAGGTTTTACTAGCGGCAATGGCCATGATATTTAAGTCGTGAGGGGTAATAGTGAGTTGACCGTCTATACCGGTAAAAGTGTAATTACTGCTGGTGATTTTCGGTGTGATCGCGTACATACCTACGTTAGATAACGATGTTGCGAAGGTAGTGTAGGTAAGGCCAATGGAACTAAGCGTATCGCCGTTGGCAAGTCCGCCAGCAGTAATATTGCCGGTAAAAACAGGGTTGGCGTCGCCATAAACCCGTGTGGCATTATCGGCTGTAATGCTTAGGCTGAATAGCGCTGGAGTGATAGTGAATTCAGCCACACTTGCCGTATTATCAGAAATAACATAGCCCAAGGCATTACTTAATCCGGCATTATAGGCGATGTTGTAGCTGCCTACAGATGAGCTTGTCGTTGCATTAGTCGAGAAGCCGGCTGTGCCGCCGATATTAGCGTCGGCTGCTGTGTCATCGTCAATGTAACCGCTTAATGTATAACCCAAGCCCGCTAAACTGATCGAACTTCCATAGAGGCTACCGGCAGTCCCTGGAGTAACATTCAGCACAGGCGTAATGCTGTAAAGTAGGCCGTTACCGGTGGTTGGAATACTGTAACCAGTGCAATTACCGGTTGCGTATTGACAACCATAATGTTTGAACGTTGGGCTTAATCCGTTTAGTGTGTTATTGGCTGGATTAGTTGAATATATCAGCCAGCGACCGCTACCGGAAACGCTGAACGCACTGCTGCCAATATTGTTGGTGTAATTGCCGCCAGTCATCAGCACAATGTCTCCGCCATTGCTTGAGGTGATCGCGCCGTTTTGGGTAATTGTGTTACCGGCACTAACAGTGATATTGGATAGTGCCGTTAGGGCACTATTACCATTATATATATTAAACCCGGATGTGCCTGTATAAACAGGCGTGGTACCGACTAGCGTGCCGCCAGAACCCGAGACCGTCTCCGTGTAACTGCTGCTGTTAAAGGGAGTGAAAATTGTCGATTTTAGGTTGTTGAGTGAAGTAAAGTCAGTCATCAATTGAGAGGTAATGACTGAGGTGCCGTCACTCAAACCGATGGTCACGTCACCGGCGAAGCTGTTGTTTGCGGCTCCGTAATTAAAGCTGATGCTTCCTGTGGAATTTAGTACAGCTTCGAAAATTGCTGTGTTTCCAGAGTTGGAATAGCGCTCGACGTTCCATTGCACCGCAAAATCTGCGGCAGTCGGACGAGAGATAAAGATGTTTTTTCCGGATGAGGTGTGCAGTTCCCAATCATTCCAAGCAGGTGCAATGGCCTTATAAGCGGCCAAAGCAGCTGGAGTATCGATGTAGGCCGATGTTCCAGTGCCAAATGTAATCAGACCATTGCTACTGATGTAGGCTTGAGAATAAGCGGTGCCGAAAAAAGTGAAGGTGAACGGCAAATTATAAATAAAGTATTGGTCGTCAACGTAATCACTGTTAGAGGACAGGCCGATATTAACATTCCCTAAGGCATTGATGGCAATGTGGTGCTGTGAACGCACATCAGTAAGCGTAAGGTTATTACCGCTTAATGCGATATCGCTACTGCCAGTGACAATGCCGTCCACGCCACGATTGGAAATTATGCCGTCGGACTGCATTAGATCGCCTGCTGAACCGGTACCGTTGGCAGTAATATTCAAATTTCCGCTGCTGATAAGTTGAGTGTTGTAGAGATAAACCCCCTTAGTGCTACTCCCGCTTCCCTGCCCAGTTCCGGTAATGCTTAGCTCCCCGCTGGTGGTAGTGAGAGTACTGTTATTCAGGTAAACGCCATGGTTATAATTCGCTCCATTACCGCCGGTGCCGTTAAGGGTCAGCGTCCCATCGGTGCTGGCGAGCTCTGTGTCTACAAGATAAATACCATAATTTTCGTCTTCCCCATTGCCGCCGGTACCATTAAGGGTCAAGTTGCCGGTGCCGCTGTTCAGTCTGGAAAAGCTGGTTTTGATGCCTCTATAAGAGTTACTTCCATGAAAACCTTGTCCTTTTAGCTCGATAAGTCCACCGTTGGAATTGAGGGTAACTAAACTGCTATTCGATGTGCCAGACAAGAATATGCCATCGCTTTCTTCATCAAGAACAGACCCATAGCCTACAGCCGCACTGGAGCATCCTGCGGAGGTACAGGTGCCGCCACCAAGAATAATATTGCCACCGTAGCTGTTGATGGATGAGCCCCCATACATTTTAATATTGCCGATGCTATTGCTGTCAGCATCGGCGTTGAGGATGACGTTTAGTTTATTGCTGGTAGAGCTGATGTCGACACCACTGTTAATAATGATGGCGTTGTCAGCCTTAAGGTGCAGAGTGGCGTCGCTCCCCGCGGTTTTGCTGATATTGGCCGCTACGGTAATATTGCCTACTTCTGCACCCGTAGCGCCACCGGTGTAAATAGTGATGTTAGTACCATTGTTGAGTTGTGTATTTATTGCGGAATTTCGAAGATACGAAGAGGCCGACGTCGCCATCCAATTAGAGGATGGAATGAATGGATCCGTAATAGAGATGACGTCGGTCATGTCATCAACAATAGTGATGTTGTAAGGGTCAAGCAGCCACTCGCCACCCAGACCGTGGGGCGAGGATGCATTAATCCTAATGCCTGCGGTATCCAGCCAATGCCCCGAGGTTTCGATAAAACCGCCGTTGCCGCTGTTGGAGCCACCCTTGGCCGAAATATTGCCGTAGACTCTTGTCGTATCATCCGACCATGCAATGACCTTGCCGCCGTCGCCATGGGTTTTGGCATCGGCTTTGATGGTCGTGCCCCGGCCTATATAGGTAGCCTTGGCATTATGGACATTCGGGTTCTTGCCCTGATAATCGCCGCCGATCAACACCTGTCCGCC
>NZ_JAUXVR010000005.1 GCF_030680395.1 Methylobacter sp.
TGATAAAACCATTTTTGTATTGCATTGGGATTTAACGCCGAAAAAAGTCGTGCACAGTGCGCTGCACTTATTAAGTAAAGACGGTCATATGAATATTGCCGGAATTGTCTTGCAGAAAGTTAACTTGCAACAATACGGCCGCTATGGCTATGGCGATTCCGGCTATTATTATCATTATGGTCGCTATAGCCAGTATTACACCAGCTAACAACGGTCATGCTAAAAACCAATGCCTTGAGTCATGAAAGGATTATTGCCGGTTTTGGGGTAGTTGTTTGTTGTGGGCTACTGATGTTGGCGGTTCCACGGTTTATAGCAAGCTTATACGCCCTTTATCCGGAAGCCGCGTTTAAACAAACAGAGACAAAACTTCCTGTAGAAGTTTATCAAAAAAGTATTGCCCATTTAACACAAGCCCTGTCTTGGTATCAAGACCCTGAATACTGGCAAACACTGGCCTTTTTTTATTTAGCGCTATTCAATGCGTCGCCGTCACAGCCGCTTGCAAAAGAACAAGAGCTGCTTAAACAGGCCCAACAATCGGTTATTCAAGGCTTAAAATTATCGCCAGTCGACCCTTATGCATGGTTCCGATTGGCAACGGTCGATAAAAGGCTTCAGACGCCCACACTTCAAATCATTAATGCCTTACGACTGTCTTTTTACGCCGGACGCGTCGAACCTGACTTATTAATACCCCGCCTATCATTTAGTTATTATTACTATAATGAGTTTAACGAAGAAATGCAGCGGTTATGGCAAAACCAGATCCCTGTTACCTGGACTTTTCAGCCTGAACAACTCGTTAAATTCGTCGCGCTGCACTTAGAAACTAAATCTCTTGTTGAAGAGGCGTTAGCCAACTCCCCCGACGACTGGAAAAAATTCTCTGTTGACCTTGAAAGCTATATTCAAAAAAATCCTTAATCGCAAGCAAAGTGAACCTCAACCGGTCGGCTTGCCACAAAACCATAGACTCTATTGTATTGGAGATATACATGGTCGTTTAGATCTGCTGCAGGAAGTGCATCAAAAGATCGCCAGTGATGCAGCGGCTTTTGATGGCATCAAGATCCTGGTTTACCTGGGCGATTACATCGACCGAGGCCTACATTCCAAGCAAGTTATCGATTGCTTATCAGAAAATAATTTTCCTGAATTTAAGACAGTGTTTTTATTGGGTAATCATGAGCAAGTGTTGTTGGAATTTTTAAATAATAAAGATCCTTCAATTGCCCATGAGTGGTTTAGGTTTGGAGGGTTACCGACCTTGGCAAGTTACGGCGTTACCGTTAAGGGTATACCTACTACAAAAGATTTAGAGCGATTACGGGCCGAATTTAAAGAAAAAATGCCTGCTGCGCATTTAGCTTTTTTTGAACGTTTAGTCCTTAATTACGAAATAGGCGGATACTTTTTCGTGCATGCCGGTATCAGGCCTAAAATTAAACTGCATCGCCAACGTCCCGAAGATATTCTGTGGATTCGCGAAGAGTTTTTAAATAGCGATGTGTTTCACGGCAGAGTGATCGTGCATGGGCATTCAATCACCGATGAACCGGAAATTCGCCATAACCGTATCGGTTTGGATACCGGGGCGTATGCATCGGGAAAATTGACATGCGCTGTTTTTGAAGAATTAGCGTGCCGATTTTTATAAGATACGGTTTTCATTGATGTTCCTCAAGTTTAACCAGGCCAGCTACCCTAGACCTTCCAGGTTTTAAAAACCTGGAAGGTCTTGCTTGTATCGTCCCGGCAGGTTTGGCGCGTGATCAGGAACCAAGGCCCACGCTTGGGAGGCTGCGGATAGAGTTCGCGTTGCCGGCGGCAATAGTTTCGATCGGTTCGCAAGTAGTCGCTAATACGTGGTCAAAACCGGCTCAAAACGGGGCTTCTGTCGCGGCCTTGAATATTTTAAAGATAGCGCTACTGGAGATAACACTATGAAAAACAGTCTGGACGAACTCAAAAATATTGTTCAGGCAATTTTGAATCCTGAAAAACAACCCAAAGACCTGCTCCCAGAAGCTCACGCCTTGAGGGACTTGTTCGAGACATGGACGAATTTTCAAATCGATCCCGACGGAGGAATCGGTGCGGGAGAAACCCGCTTGGATAGCGGCCTTGCCATTTCGCCGACTACAGCAGCCATGTGCATAAGAGAATTATTCAGGACGACTGCATTCATCCGGGGACACGGAGATGCAATCCGGGAGGCTATCAATCCTGACCGGCCGGTTCGCGTGCTTTATGCCGGTTGCGGCCCCTATGCCTTGCTGGCAGTGCCGCTGATGACGGTGTTTTCAAAAGAGCAGGTCGTTTTTACGCTATTGGACATCCATCAGCAGTGTCTCGACGACGCAATGAAACTGATCCAATCACTGGGTCTTTCCGGTCATGTGGAAGAATGCCTTTGCGTCGACGCCACCACATACCGGATCCCGACGGATAAAAAGCCGGACATCATCGTCAGCGAAACTATGTCCGTCGCTCTGCATAACGAACCGCAAGTCTCAATAGCCCGAAACCTGCTTTCTCAGGCTCCGGAAGCAAAAATGATACCCCAGCAGGTCAGCGTAGAAGCCTGTTTGTTAAACGGGGCAAAAGAGCATGTTTTTATGCCGGCGGATTTTGTCGGCGAATTTCCTGAGCCTGAACGGGACAGGATTTACCTCGGAAAAATATTCGAACTGGATGCCGCCAATATAAAGCGCTGGGAAGAAATCGACGGTGACCGTCTTCCCGCGGGCAAAGTAAAAATTCCATTACCCCTGGAGACGCGCTACCGGCCGCATCTATTGACCAAGATCACCGTTTACGGCGAAACCTGTTTGGATGATTACGATTGCAGTCTGACTATGCCGAAGCGCCTTCGCGGAGAGATTAAGGAAGGGGATGAATTGCAATTCTATTACCAGTTTGGAAATCATCCGGAACTACGGTATAAAACGGCTTAATCCTAAAAGAGCCGTTGGCGCGATTGGAGGATTTGGCCGATGTCTTAATGGATTTCACCGCGTTTGCCGATTTACAAGGTTGGAGGTGTGATTCAAGCGCAACTGCTCCAGCTTCTCGTAATAAGGATAGACCGTTGCGCATAATTCAATGTTTGCGTCATGCGCCGCTGGTTCCGGATCGCCGGTGAATTTTGCCGCATTTTTCGAATGCGAACCGGAGCGGTTTTTCATGGCCTCCAATTCTGCCGGAGAGGGCGCTATTGAAAACAAATCCAGCAGGTCGGTCCAAACAATTTGCGGCAACTGGTTGTAGTTCAGCAAAATCAACTCATCCGCCTGATCGCAAGCTGCCTTGAAAAAATGCCTCAGCACTTTCACGGAATATTTGTCCAACTCACCCGGCTCCAGTGGCTCGGAATCCAAGTCCAGCATAGCAGTATCTACCAGGCCCGGCACCATTTGCGGCCCTCTTTGCCGTTGATGGGACGCCAATACCTCTTCCGGTTTTCGGTACATAAAAATAAAAGGCGTACCGGGAAAAGCCTTGCGAAACAGCGGGAGGCTTTTTATATGCCAGCTATCGAGTTTAATGAAAAAATGGTGTTCTTCCGCGAAACGTCTTTGTCCTAATGCACAAACCAATTGCTGCAATGTTTTTTTCGCGACGCTTTGTTCAGGTTGGGCATGGTAGAGGCTTAGATAGGAATCGATAATCGGCGGTTCCGACATTACGACGCAGTTGGACAGGGAGGCGAACAATTGCGACAGCAGCGTCGAACCGCAACGAGAGGTATGGAAAATGAAAGCCGTTGGCGCCATCGAGTTCTCGAATGCATTCAGTGCATTGAAAGACGTTTGTACGCAGAGCCTTTTATCCTGATTGAGACTGGAGACACTATCGTAAAAAAAAGGTTCGCTGAAGCGTTTTTCGCCGAAGAAGCGCCACCACAGTTTATCATTCCTGGCTACAACCGGATACCAGCCCGACAGGGATGCCAATTGTTCAAACGGCACATCCTGACCGCGAAGCAATGAGCGCTCGTTGGCGGAAAAGTTTTCATTCATGAGGTTGTTACTGATTTTGAATGGCAATCAATCTTGCGGCCATCTGTTTTGCAGGCTCATTATTCATGGCGATTAAGCTCGAGATAATCGCCCCCACGTTGTTATCGTTAATCGAAGCATCGCCGTATTTGGGCGGAGCGTCCGGTACAAAACCGGCGTCCAGAAAAACCTTTTCTAGCCAAGGATTGACGATGCAATCCAGCATCAGGTGGATTCTTGGATTTTTACTTTCGTTGTTTACGCCATGCAGGCAATTGGCATTCAAATACCAAGTATTGCCGGCGGAAAAGTGAACCTCTTCATCTTCGATTGTGAAGCAAATATCCGGTGTAGTGATGATTGGAACATGCAGCCGCGCCATGCCGTCTTCGAATGAGGTTCCCTTATCCGTATGCATTTTAATGCGGCTTCCCGCCCCCAGAGCCATCAACCGAACCGAAGTTTTTTCGCACTCGAACGTATCGATGACTCCCTGAAAATAAGGGCAACGCCTGAGGATGTCCGTATCCTCGTAATGCATATCAGATAAGGAAAGAATGTGCTCCTGCCTTCCATTCAAAGAGCGTAGCGGGACACAATTCCATGCGTTTTCATAGGCAGCGGCATTGAAATGTTCGATCCATTCTGTTTTCCTTATTTTTTTCAGGTCCTTATTTAAGCCGCAGGCATCGAAAAAGAAGGGTAATTTCAAGTATCTGGTTTTATGAATCATCGAGTAAGCCTTTTTTATAATGTATTTTCATCGATTCTTCCCAAGACTGACAGAAAATTTATTCGGGCAGCGTCTTAATTCGCCATTTTCTTGGCTTGGGGCTTTCGCCTCGCTCAGGCTCATGTGTCATTAGACAAGGCTTCTTCTTGTTTTTTTAACAATAATTTGTTAACGTCCCACCTGCTGCGCAAGCAGCTCGTTCGTTTCAGAACGAAGTTTAAGGTTATATCTCAACCATAGGAAGCGATAATGAGTGATTATTTTTTAGGCGAAATCAGGGCTTTTGCTTTTGGCTTGGTGCCTCAAGACTGGCTACCCTGCGAAGGCCAAATACTTCAGGTTCAACAATATACGGCGCTTTTTTCATTGATTCGTAATGAATTTGGCGGCGATGGGCAAAAGACTTTTGCTCTGCCCGATTTAAGAGGCAGAGTCATCGTAGGCTATGGTAGATATACCGATACAGACGGTCAAATATATACCTATAGTTATGGCAATGCAGGCGGTGCTGAAACGGTCGCTTTAACTTCGGCGCAAATACCGGCTCATAATCATTATTTAATGGGCAGTACGGCTGCGGGCAATACCGGAAATCCCAACGCTAATTATATCTCCTCTTGGGGGACTAGTACTCCAGTACCTCAATCGCAAAACCTATATGCCGCACCGGGCACTGTAGTGCCCTTGAACCCAGGCAGTCTGGAGGCGACAGGCGGCGGGCAAGGGCATAGTAATGTACAGCCATTCTTGGCCATCAATTACTGCATCGCTACTGTTGGCATTTATCCTGCCCGCAACTAAACCTAAGAATTAGGAAAAGATTATGTCAGATTATTATGTAGGTGAAATACGCGCCATGGCAGGCCTGGTGAGCGGGAACGCGCCCCAAGGCTGGAGAAAATGCGACGGCTCATTGCTTCCAGTGTCTCAATTTCAAGCCTTGTTTGCATTGCTTGGCACGACTTACGGTGGCGATGGAGTGAATAGCTTTGCGCTGCCTGATTTAAGAAGCCGTTTACCCATGGGGAATGGGCAGGGTGTTGCGGGCGCAACGCAGCTCACCAAGAGAACCTTAGGTGAAAAAGGCGGTACTGAATCCGTCGCCTTAACGGCTGCGACGATGCCCGCGCATACGCATAATTTAAATACCGCAGGTGTGGATGCAACCAGTCCAACCGTGGCAAGCAATGTCACCTTCGCCAATGTCACGGGACAAAATGTTACTTATCTCAATGCGACCGTTACCGGAGGTACGGCAACCCAAGTGAATCCAGCCCCAACCACGGTTGGCAATGCCGGTGCCGGCCTGTCGCACGCGAACATCATGCCCGGCATGGGCTTGTATTACATCATCGCCACCAATGGCTCTTTTCCAACTCAAGCATAGGAGATAATCATGGATGCATTCATAGGCGAAGTTCGCGCTTTCCCATATTCTTATATTCCACAGGGCTGGTTTGCTTGCGATGGCAGCTTGCAAAGCATCGCTAGCTATCAAGCCTTATACTCCCTTTTAGGCACGACCTATGGTGGCGATGGAAGAGCGACTTTTGGTTTGCCCAATCTTCAGGGTAGAACCGTGATAGGCATAGGCCAAGGGCCTGGACTTCAAGATATCACCAAGGGTGAAAAGCTTGGCGCCGTCCACGTGGCATTAACATCGATCAATCAATTGCCTGCCCACAACCATGCCATAGTAGAAGAAATTATTCCACCTTCCACAGGTACGTCTAATATGACGGCAAAACCAACCGTCGGCAGCTCCTGGCTGTCACGTTGTATGCAAGTCACCGGTCGGACTGCTGCAAATACAATAAATTCTTATGTTAAACCGGCGGCAGGGATATCGGCCGACACGCCTTTGCATCCCAACAGCATAGGTTATAATGCCGGCGGCTCTCAAGGCCATGAGAATAGACAACCTTATTTGACCATGGTCTATTGCATCAATTACGATGGCGTATATCCTATTTCCTCATAATGAAAATCATGTTAAAAACTGAAACTATTCAAGAAAAAACTGCCTACAAGAAGCCGTGGGTTACACCTGAGATATGCGATCAGCAGATCATGGATGTGACTCAGGGGTGTAAAAATACGGCTTGTGGAGCTGAGGATGCTTTTACTGGTACTGGTTCTTGATTAAAGCTTTGATTAAACAGCATGCTTATTTGATCTCGGGCTTGAGCGTCGCCTCGGAGATAGAATTATCCGGAGTGACGTCAAGTCCGACCATCGCTTCGAAACCTCAGGTCTGTATATTCAAGGGCAAAGTGCCGGAAAGCTTGCCTGAAGCAAGCGCCACCGGAGTTAACTGGGCGCTTACAAAAGATACTTTCTTGCTGCAAATTCCCAGAATCGCCAGGTTTTACGTTTCTCAGGGTTCTGAAATTATCGTAGAACCCCGCCCTAGTGTAGATGACGCTGCAATCGTGCCGTTCTTGCTGAGTACCGCATTTGGCGCATTGCTGCATCAGCGCGGCGAATGCGTGTTGCATGCCTCGGTTGTCAGCCATGAAAATAAAGCCGTCGCCTTATGCGGAAACACAGGCATTGGCAAATCCACCCTGTGCGCCGCATTATGCTTTGCAGGTTACCGTTTCATCGCCGATGACATGGCCTTGATTCGATTAGATAAACAGCAAAAGCCAAGCGTCCTGGCCGATAGCCGTCAGCATCGTTTATGGCAGGATGCGATACATCTGCTTGGCTTGAATGAACGCAAGGGCGAGCCGGTGCGCGATTGCATTGAAAAATACCATATCGCCCCGGTATCGGGCATCGTCACCGATTCTATTACGCTTAAAACCATCATCTTGCTTAAACGAGCCGAGGTGAGAGATCAGCTACCGGAAATCAAACGGCTGCGTGTCGCCGATGCTGCGGCGCTATTGCGCAATGAAGTTTTCCGCCCCAATTTAGCGAGCAAAATGGGCAGAGATGCCGATTTATTTCAACAAATCGCGCAATTATTAAAACACGTGGACGTTTTCATGTTGACGCGTCCCCAGGAGATCAACCAACTGGATGCCGTGGTTAAACTGGCGCAGCAAACCATCGAAGAGTTGGGTTAATGACGGGTTCCATCGTTTGGCTGGCTTCTTATCCAAAATCAGGCAGTGTATGGATGCGTTTGCTTATCGCCAATCTGATCACCGCTTCAAAATACGATTTCAATCGTTTGGATTTGATTTGGCGAACACCTCATTCGCGGCATAATTTTGAGCGCATCAGCCTGATCGATTCAAGCCTGTTATTGCAAGATGAGATCGATGAATTGCGCCCCAGCGTGACCGAAGCCATGGCGCAGGAAGAAACCGGCAATGTATATTTTTGGCTGCACGATGCTTATCAAATCCTTGCAAACGGACAGCCTTTATCGGGAAAAGCGCCGACCAGAATCGCTTTTTATATGCTGCGCGATCCGCGCGACGTGGCGGTTTCGTTTGCTTATCACTCAGGTGTTTCAGTCGATGAAGCGATCACGGTGTTGAATAATCCCAAACAATTTCTTTGCCTGCAAAAAAAGCGCTATCAGCCGCAAGTACATCAAATGATTGGCGATTGGAGCCATCATGTTGCAAGCTGGACCGAGCAACAAGATGTTCCTGTCATACTGATACGTTATGAAGATTTATACCGTGAACCTATTCCTATCTTACAAAATGTCGCCGAATGGCTTGGAATTAAAGGCTCCCAAACTGCATTGGAACAAGCGATTCGACACGCTGAATTTAGCGAATTGCAGCGCCAGGAAAAGCAATATGGATTTAGCAATAGACCTGTTCAATCAACTCAACCTTATTTTCGCTCCGGCAAAGCAGGCGCCTGGAAAGAAGTTTTAACATTACAGCAACAACGCTTAATCGAACAAAAACACCATGATATGATGGTACGGTATGGTTATTTAGATTGAGGTCTTATGTTTGAGCAAAAATTAAAGCGCGCCGATGATTTATTGAGTGCGGCGCTCGATGATGAATTATTGATGATGAACATAGAAAAAGGCAGTTATTACAGCCTGAATTCAGTCGGCGCGCGTATTTGGGAGTTATTGGAAAACCCCATGGCTTTCGATGAACTCGTAGCGAGATTACTGGAAGAATACGATATTTCCGCCGAAACCTGCCGACTTGAAGTAGAAAACTTTGTCCATGCCTTAAGGGCAAGAGGGCTGTTGACTTAATAGGGCATAAGTATCTATATAGCTTTTTGCATTATAAATACAATGAGTTACAGGTCATCCTGGCTCCCTCTCCTGCTGGAGAGGGTTGGGGTGACGACTGCACGGGCAGATATTTGCTCCTCGGCAACTACTTAGGGAAGTGACAATAAATACTGTCCCAGCTATCGTTCCCACGCTCCGGCGTCGCTGCCACTAAATTTAAACGCTGGTTCCCAAGCTCCAGCTCTCGTCGTTATACACATCTCGACGTAGGCCGGAATAAGCCTGTCCGCGCGTTAAGCGCAGGACTGGTGTTTCCGGCGCTCCGATTGCCGGAAAAGCTTCCGCTCCTGCTCACGCTCCTTACCTACATCCATGTAGGCAACATCCGCCCTTGCTGACGCCGGGCGGACTTATTCCGGCCTACATCCAGGGCCGCCGTTTCAGCTTTCATGCCTAAATGACGGTCTTGAACAGACTTGTGTATAACGACGAGCGACCGGACAGAAAACCGGCTTTGCGTAACATCGGTTAGTAATGTTGTTGAATATAACGGGCGGCACGAAAAATACGCAATAATGCTAACGATTCGCTAGCTGTATGATCGGAACGAAGCAATTTCTCGATGGCTTTTAAATCAAAAAGGTTTGAGATATTCGGATGATGATGGAGTTCGTCCAGCCAAGCCAAAATGGATTGGCGTTGTTGGGCCGGCAAGCCCGGAACTTCGGGAAAAGGCGTAAGTTTATTATGGCGCCAGCGGATTTCTTCGGGCAGCACATGAGCCATCGCGTCGCGGAAAACCCGTCTCTTAAAGCCGCCGCGTAAAAATAGATGGCTAGGCAAGGATAAAGAAAGTTCGATAACGCGTCTATCGAGCATGGGGAAACTAACGGCCAAACCATATCTTGCCGCCATTAATGCCCAGCGTTCGGCTCGTCTGCTTAAATGTGGACTATTTAATAACTCGAATCGATTTAATGTTGCATTTGAGCCTATTCCTATTCCAAGTCCGAAGCTTTTTTGCATAAATTCAGGCCGTAAAAGTTCCGGAACGACATTCGTAATCGATTGATGGTTTTTTCTAAAAAAGCGGCGTAGCCAAAATTTTAAATCGTCGGAAAGCAGATAGTTGAGTAATTCGCCTTGGGTTATATGAAGGAACGACCAATGGCGTGTTTTAGTTAGCGCTTGGTATTCTTTTAATAAATAATACCAACGACCATTGAGCAAGGCTTCAGCCAAAGCGCCGCGGCCATTGAAGGTTGCGCCTTCGTCTCCACCCCACCCTGATAGCAGCATGGAGGCGCCGTTGCGTGCCGCATCGGCACAAACCCGTATGTCGGGCTCTGTCAAATCATGGGGGAACAATTGATCGCAATCCATGTTAGGCATGAGCAATGCATTGAAATCGGTCAGTGTAATTGGCTTCCAAATCAAATCCGTTTCTTGTTTTAACACCGCTTCGACAAAAGGACGTTCGTCTTCCTCATCCTGAAGCGTTGATAGGAAAGAATAAGCCAATAAAGGCTGTTTCTTTTCCCGTAAAAGCCGAGCGGCCAGAATAGTGATCGCCGAGGAATCCAATCCGCCGCTAAGATGGGCTGCAACCGAACCTGCGATGGGTAAACGGCAACGCACGGCCTCGGTAAAGGTTTCGGCAAGGGCGCTAGCTGCTGTTTCTGGGGTATGACGGCTTTTGCCGGCATTGGAAAAATCAAGTTTCCAATAAGCTTCGGAACGTATGGATTGTGCCGAGACCTGTAAAAAATGCGCCGGCGGCAGTCTTGAAATGTCTCGAAACAAAGAGCGTTCCGGTCTGGCAAAAGTCCCTAACAATTCATCGGCAAGATAGCTTTCATCGAGTTGACGTAATGCAAAGCCTCCGGCATGTAAGGCCCGTGGTAATGAGGCAAAGGCAAAATCAACGTTCTCTTTTTGTGTCGTGAAAAGCGGACGTATGCCCATGGCGTCACGGGCGCAGAGCAGAGAGCGGGTTTGCGGATTCCAGGCGGCAAAGGCAAAATCCCCCAGGATTTTGTTTAAGCCCTCCGTTCCCCATTGCTGTAAAGCATGCAGCAATAAATCATCCTGTTGAGCCGAAACATTAAGCGCCGCAGCTAACTTATCCGGCTCATCAAGTCTGCAATCCGCGGCTAATAAAAGACCATTTTCACTTTTGACGATTTCAATGGCTTTTGGGCTGGCAAAGTCAAGAATAGCCAGAGCAAGCGAATCTTCGATTATATGTGCAATTTGTGGGGTGAGGCCCGGTTCAATCATGGATTGAACCATAAGGTCAAGCCGGCTTTTTTCGGCAGCCCGGCCGTTAAGATGATAAAAGCCGCAGATTAAGCGCATGAATTAGCCTTTAATTTCGATATATTGGGAGACAATTTTGGGGAATAGGGTATGACCTAACGGGACATCGTCAATCAGTTGATGGTGAAAAAAATCAGGGCCCGAGTTAGTTTCAATCAATACAGGTCCATCAGGCGTAATGGCAACATCCCAACCTAAAAAAACAAATCGGGAAAAGGCTTGTTGATGCGCACGCTTGACGAGTCCGAGTGTTTCCGGCCAAAAAGGAATGGTCACTTCGGCGATTAGCGCGTGCGTTTCCGGGTGCCGTTCAACAGGTTCTCTTTTAGGCGTAAATGCGCATATGACGCGGCCCTCTTCATCTAATTTGCATAGTATGGAAAATGACCGATTGGCAAAGCCCCCCCAGGGCAGCGTCATTAAGTGGGTAATCACATGCACTTGTCCGTTGGATTCAATTCCGGTAATAATCCGGAAATCGACTAAGCTGCCATCGGATAAACAGTTTAATTGAGGATGGTTGCTTAATACAGGTTGAACCAAGCAGTCTCGTAACAGCCATGATTTTGCTAATTCTTCAGGAGTTTGTGTTTTTCCTTGATTATCATGATACAGGTTTTCTCGTAACCGCCATTGGTTTGCGCCGCTTCTCTGGCTGCCGGTGATATCTTTTACCCAGATGCAATCTTTATCCGGTATAAATCGTTCATCAGGTGTGGTTTGTCGGCCATTTTGGTAAATAGCTAGCGTTGGAATGTATGGTAAATCATACCGTTTGCAGATCACCGCAAAGTGGCCTTTATCTTGTACGTCATTGTTGTCGGCGCCGTTGCGATCATTCAAAATTCGCAGGATATTATTTTCACTCCAATAAAGGTAGTCTTTGGCCCAGGCGCGGCGATTCGGTTCGTAAAGTCGATAGACTATATATTGAATGGGCATTACGTTTTCAGTCAACGCCAAGGCATACATATGGCCGACACGGGCTAAGGAGATGAATAAGTTTTGCGGGCGCTCCAAGTGGGTGAAATGAAAAATCGTATCAATTAAAGCGCCTATCGGCCAGCTGAAAGTCATGATGGAACGCATGATATAACGTTTGATGCGGGATAAATGCGCGTATTCTTCCATGCGTCCAAGTGCGCGCAATTGCCGCATGTTGCTTCCCTGTCCGCTAGGTAGCATGAAAGGAAAGCCTCGTTTGCTTAGATTATAAAATTTTGCAAATAGCGGCCAACGTTGATGCAGAGTTCGACTTAACCGGAATGGGCGACTTTGGGGAGTATTTTTAGTCATTAATTGCTACGGGCTGAGGATTGGGGCGACGATATCAACAATTGATCGCAAAGCGAGAGTGTTCGAATGCGCCGGAAGGACAGGTTATGGGAATAAGCTTTATAGCATAAATTGTTCAATCTCGGATTTGGACAAGCCTGTCGCTTGAGTAATGATGTCGATAGCAGTGCCTGCTTTCAGCAAATTGAGCGCTATGGCTCTCGCGGCTTTATCCATGCCCTGGGCTATACCCCGCTCCATGCCTCTCTCTTCCGCCGAAGCAATCTTGCTTCCCACTTCAGCCAAAGCTTGCATGCGCACTTCATAAATTAAACGCTCGTCCTCCTCAAACATGCGGTCTACCGCTTCGATCGCTTTAACAATCGCCCAGTCTTCGACGAGTTCTTTGGGCACATGATTTTTGCCCAACTTGTCCACCTTGGTTAAAAAAGTGACCCATCTATCCAACGCGCTGCTGATTTGCTGATACGATTTGGTAAATTTTTTCAACTCGATGTAATGGAGCTCGAAAATGTCGTGCAACTTATCGTCTTTGCCGGTTGCGACATTAATGATCTTATAGAGATTATGCAGTTCTTGATTGTCGGGTATGAAATTGAAATCCAGGATATTGATGCTGATGGTCTTTTTGAGCTCCTTGAACATCATGCCTTCGCTGAGCTGTTCGGTGACGAGTTTTGCCCAGTAGTAAATGGCGCGTTTATCGAAGTGATAATCTTCGCTGATCTGCATTTCGACGTTGAACCAACGTCCGTTTTCGCCTTTGGCTTTAATGTCGAGTACCGGCATCTTGCCGGCTTGATAAGCGGCGAGATTGTAGGGATTTCTTAATTCGATTTCGACGACTTGCTCTTCTTTTGAAACAATGGCGTTGATGAGCGAGATTAAAAGGTCTTTTTTTTCTTCGCTGCCAAACAGCTTCTTGAAGGCAAAATCGACTCTGGGATTTATTCTGCACATAGTTCACGGCCTTATTGTTGGGTCATTTGGGGATTTGCTTTCCATCGCACATCAAATTTCGGCACATTATCTTCTCATTCTCAGGAGGTTGCCGTAAAAGTCAAAACAGAACCCTCTTCCGCGAGGAGAGGGAGATTTTTCTTAACTTAATAGCAGTCAGGTCGGGCATGCTGTTTATGCCGCTCTATATCGGCCCCTAAAGAATGAATAAATCCGTTCGATACATTCGTGTATTGGATTACAAGCCGGCTACAGGGTAAACGGGCTTGTGCGCAAGCAGAGTACATTGTCGGTAACCTTACCAATCCGACCCGCTCAGCGCAGCAGTGCAATAATTGTCCTATTGAATCGGAATAAGCTTGATTGCTTTGTTTTTTAGATCGGTCTGGATATGCTCTGGGTGTTCACGTTTTCAGTTTTTACAAGTTTGCAACTTTCACGGTAATAAACCGAAAACCTGACCGTTTAAAGTATGTGTGGCTGTGAGTTTGCTTCAAATCCATGCGCATGACTTATTCCGAAAACTGCCGGCTCATGGTTAACAAACGGGCGGAGACGAAACAGCCCACCACGGTAAATTGATTGAAGCTCATGCCTCCCGTGACTCGCACTCGGCCGGCAGCCACCCAGGCATGCGCAGCCAGCGTTACATCTTCGGCATTGCGATTGACACCGAAGAACAAGCTGTACGGAACGCCGTAAAGCCCGAGCAAAATCCTTGCTGTTATAGCTTGAGGAAAACAGTTCGATTTCCAGGGCGTGTAATTTGCCGCCATCCGCACTACTCTTGAAATGGATAAGGCTCTGGCTTCAGCGCGGGCATCGACGAGCGGCACCCAAGGGGCAATTCCCTCATGCGCTCCAAGCCGGAGCGCTAAATGCCTGAATGGAATTGTCAGGATAACGAAACGGCTTATCCCCAGCAATAACCAGACGGGAAGAAACCATACTTTCTCAAACCACGGTCTGTGCGCGAAACCCCGCACTTTACGAACAAGTGTCGAAAAAATCGTCGCGGGAGTGAATGTCCGGCTATCCGGGAGAGACATTTGATTAATCCTTTGCTTGACCAAGCCAGACCATCTCCAAGTTAGCGCCATCGTTATTTTTAACTTGAAACCCCGAGGACAGATAAAGATGCTTGGCCTGCATATTCTGCGGGTCTACCGAGAGCTTGATCGGTTTGTTCGCGCCTGACGCTTCGGTTTGCAACGCTTGAATCAAGCGGCGGCCATGCCCCCGATTGCGTTCGTGCGGTAAAAAAGCGATGTAAACCAGTCTGATGGCTTCATCGCCCTTATCTATGACCAAGTAACCTATGGCTTCACCTTTTTTTTCAACGATTGAATAGTCGGCATCAGGAAATTGCATGCGGTAGCCGGTTTGCTGCGCTTGGAGCTGCATTTGGATCAGGTTATCGATGAGTGCTTCAGCCAAACCGAACTGTAACAAATCTTCTCTCGTTGAACGATAAAGTCTTTCGACAAAGGCCGTATCCTGCTCGACTTCAGGGCGGATGTTCAAATCTGTATTGTTGATGTTCATGGAGCAAGTCGTTTGGTGGGCGTGCTTTCATTGTAACTGCTGATTGCTTTATTGAAAACCGATCGATTCCTACGCCCTGCTTAAGCAGTATCATGATTCAATATTTGAAGTGTTCCGGCATATGTCACAAAGCAAGAGTGACTATCCTATTTCGTGACGTTATACTTCAGGTAGGCATGTTTTTGTTTTTGCAATTCCATAGTGGGGTACGCTGTGCGTACGAGACTGTTAAAGTATTGTAAAGTCACCTTAAAAAATCTGTTTATTAGTTATAAGCTGTTGATTAATAAATTAAGTACCAGAGTGCAAACCTAGGCTTGCGCTCCAGATTATTAATATTTTTACCGTCTCGCACCCTACCCGAAAAACGAAGACTTGACCGTTCAGAGCATGGTTAGCGTCTGCACTGACAGGTAAAGATATTCAGTTGTTTTATTCATTAATTCCTATGTTCAAAATATTTTTATATGCAATCTTGCTGGCGCCTATTCCCTTTGGCGCTAACCGTGCGTGGGCATGGAGTTTATACGCGATTCTGCTGGCATTATTCGGTCTAACTGCCTGTGTGACGGTATTATCAGGTCGAGCGGATATGCGCGTTAGTCTAAAAGCCGTCAGGTATTCGCTTTATCTGATCTGTATCCCCATCGCCTGGAGTTTGTTGCAGCTTTCCAGTTTTGCCCCGGACAGCTGGATGCATCCTTTTTGGCAATTAGCCGGCGAACAGCTGCCGGAACCTATCGAGGCGCATATCAGCCTTGCGCCGCAAGAAACAGGGACCGCGCTAATGAAGCTGGGGAGTTATTTATTGGTATTTTTTATCAGCTTACAATTTAACCGTGACAGTGAACAGGCGGCGCTCACCTTTAAAGGTATTGCTTATGCAGGGTTGATCTATGCTGTTTATGGCTTGATTATCTATTTTGGCCATTTTAATACGATATTATGGTTTGAAAAGTGGACTTATCGGGAGTCCTTGACCAGTACGTTTGTTAATCGTAATTCCTATGCCACTTATGCAGGCTTAACGCTGCTGGCCGGCTTTCCGCTGCTATTTGAAAAAATTCAATCCAGTTTTCAATATGGCATTAAAAATCATTATGGTAGGCAGTATTTTTTTGAGCGTGTGTTTGTTCGAGGCTGGTTCCCACTATTGCTGATCATTATTATTATGACAGCGTTATGTTTGAGTTTGTCTCGCGGTGGATTTTTGAGTACCGCTTTGGCTGTAGTTGCGTTTCTTATCGTCTTGCTATTGAGTCGTAAAATTAAAAATAATGCCGCAGTGATACTGTTATTGGTAAGTATTAGCGTGATTTCCTGGGGCGTGTCGAGTCAAAGCGGCGATCAATTACTTGAGCGTCTTGACATGATCTTGTCAGAAAATCAGGATCGTTGGTTGGTTTATGACATTTTATCAAAAGCGAATGTTGAAAATCGCTGGTTGGGTGTGGGTTATGGCAGTTTTGAAAAAAGCTTCAGGCTATATCGCGATGAAACCATCTCTGGTTATTACGATAAAGCACACAATACGTATTTGGAAAACATGTTTGAATTGGGCTTGTTTCAAGCCTCTGCCTTATTTGCAGCCATTTCTCTAACCGCTTTAATATGTCTTCGAGGCGTTTGGATTCGGCGCAAGCATTGGATTTATCCGGCTATTGGTTTTTCTGCAAGCCTGTTAGTCGGCGCGCATGCCTTGGTGGATTTCAGCTTACAAATACCTGCTGTGGCTTTTACTTACGCATTGCTAATGGGGGCTGCCGTTGGGCAAGCTTTACCGACGCGAAGAGTTTGAAGAAGAGGCGCTGTTCGAGTCGAGAGCGACTCTCCGGAACAACTAACATTCAGCCCGAGACAGACGCTGAGCATGAACTAATAGGCGTTTTTGCCGGTAAATCCGCGCAACACAGTCAGAGTGATGATTTTCAGGTCGAACCATAAAGACCAATTTTGGATGTATTCCAAGTCATACTCGACACGTTTTTGCATCTTTTCCAGCGTATCCGTTTCTCCCCGCCAACCGTTTACCTGAGCCCATCCGGTAATGCCCGGCTTAACCTTGTGCCGTAACATATAGCCCTTAATCAACTTGCGATACTGTTCGCTGTGTACCAATGCATGCGGACGCGGACCTACCACCGACATCGAACCTTGTAACACATTAATAAATTGAGGTAACTCATCCAGAGATGTCCGCCGCAAAAATGCTCCCAACAGTGTAATGCGTATATCGCCTTTTTTCGCCTGCGGAACGTTTTCGTCATCCTCGCACACGGTCATGGAACGAAACTTCCATACCTCCACAACCGTGCCGTTCAGCCCGTAACGTCTCTGCTTGAATAATACCGGACCGGACGACGTTGCTTTAATGGCAAGCGCAATCGCAACCATAAGAGGAGAAATCAACAGTAAAATTAAATAGCCTAAGATGAAATCTTCCATCTGCTTTGCCCATCCATATAGGCCATAAAACGGAGTCTCATATACACTCACCAGCGCTACCCCGCCGAAATTAACCCAACGCGAATGCATCAATTCTGAAATGAAAAGATCCGGCACCACATAGACCGATACCGTAGTGTCCGCAAACTGGTTGATCAATTCTTCAATGAGCTGCTCGCTTTGAAGCGGTAACGCAACATACACAGAATCAACTGCGCCGGTACGCGCCTTCTGAACCAGATCATCTATTGACCCCAAGGAATATGTCGAGTTTCCGACAGTCACTGACAACTCTTCACTTTGATGGTTATCGAAAATCCCATTGACCACTAAACCGGACCATGGCATCGAATCAAAATGTTTAATAAGCCGATGTCCAACCGGATTGTGCCCAACCACAGCAACCGTACGAATATTTGTGCCGTGCCGGCGAACATATCGTAGTATCCCGCGCACAGCCAGCCTGACAATCACCAATGCAACCGGAGCGGCAATGATCCATGTAAACACGACCAGCCGGGAAAATACTTCCGATGTTTTGGTCGCAAATGCCAGCATCAGCAGTATAAAAACCACTATCAGCCAGATAGTCAGTAATACACGAACCTCATCAACCAGCGAATTGATGCGCCAAGAGTTATAAAGTCCTTTCATCTCGGCGAAAAGCGCAAAAAAGACGGCTGCCAACACCGATACCAAAATTCGCCTGGTATCCCATTCTCCGTCATGCAGAACAAATCCCACCCAGTAAACAAAAAAAATCAGGAAGGCATCCAGCAAGCGCTGCAGGAAAGAAATTCCGGATGAATATGGACGCAAAAAATCCTTAGTCATGGCAAAGTTCTTTTAATTCTTGCTCAAACTTTCTCAATACAACCTCCTTCGAAAATTGCTTTTCTGCAATTCGCCTCCCTACCATTCCCAGCTTTTTTCGCTTATCCGGATCACTTGCCAATGAGGTTAACACAACTGAAAGTGCATGGGGATCATCTGAAAAAGAGACGATGCCGCATTGAGATACGACTCCGCCCACTTGCGTATCGGCATGAGCATTGGTTAATACAGGACGGCCGCTCGCCAACATTCCCAGCAGCTTGGAAGGCATAACCATATCTGCAACATCGCCACGTTGCGGCAGCAAATGCATATCAGCCAGATTCAGCAATTCGTTAAGCACCTCCAATGGCTGTAACGGTAGCCAAACAACATTTGCCAAACCTGTATATTTTTTCTGCAAACGTAATCTGGAGGTACCATCGCCACATAAAACAAACCGAATATCGGAATCTTTCTGAAGCAGGGCAGCCGCTTCCAAAACAATTTCCAGGCCTTGCTTTTCACCCATGTTGCCTGAATACAAAGCAACGACATGGTTGGGCAATATGCCCAATCTGTCTCTAAACTCACTCTCTGTCGCCAAAGGATGAATTTCACCCAAGTCCACCCAATTCGGGAAAAAAAAAGTCCTGTTAGATTCCACTCCTTTGCTACCCAACCTCTCCAGCATCTTGAAAGAAATCGTAGAAACCCGGTCAAAGCGACGGATCAACAACCGTTCGGCAACAAGCAGCCATCGTTGCAACCCGCCGGCAGGCAACATGCCAAGGCCAAAAGCGGCATCAATTTCAAAATCCTGGATATGTAGCCACGCTTTCGCGCCAGACAATCGCGCCACCAACCACGCTTGCGGCACACAGAATAATGCAGGCTTGACAACCAGCACCACGTCGGACCGCCAGAAAATTTGACGAAGCATGACCGGAAAGCTGGACAGCATAAAACTGGCTAAATGAAGCAAACGTTTCGGGCCGGAAGGTTCGGCTGGAACCCATAACGGACAGCGATACACCGTCAGCCCCTTCTTTTCCCTGGGTTGCCGCCTTCTGTCCTTATGCCACCTATTCGCATAGCCATCACTTATTTGCCACTGCGGATAGTAAGGCGGAGCCGTCACTACCCGGACCTCATGCCCTTGTGCAACCAACCACTCCGCCATTTCTGCGGAATATTTACCAATCCCTACCAGGTCAGGAGAGAAATTAATGCTGTGGATCAGTATCTTCATTGTAACCATTTACTCCTAAGCGTTGGTCATATAACTGAACAGAAAGTCCGCCTGTACGGCTTGTCCTTGATGATCGTAAACGAAATTAAATACCCCAATGAGACGGAAGCCCCTGGCTGAAAGCCAGTCGATAACTTCCCATGCCAATTTTTGACCTGAATAAAGCTCAACGAAAGAACACTCGCAATATACCCGATCAAAACGCTCAAGTAATGACTCGCAGCCTCTAAGCGCATCGAATTCGAAACCTTGGACATCAAGCTTCAGCATGGCAGGCATTTGCAAATCATCTGCGCTCACAAATTCATCAAGCGGCGCTGTGCGCACCTCAATGGTCGCAGTCTCCTCTGTGCCTGGAAACATAGTTGTCTGAAGCGAAGAAATGGGTAACAACGATGACGAATCGTCTTTGGCGGAAACATGCATTTTCCGCCTCATGGATTCCGGCCCGATCGCAGCCTGATGTAGAATCACTTGGTCATCACCGGAAAAAACGCGGCGAAAAACAGCGACAGGAACAGCCAGCGGCTCAAACGATACGATTTGTGCCTGGGGAGCCCATCGGCGAGCAGCCAAGGCAAACTGGCCTCGGTTGGCGCCGATATCAACCACCATTTTCAGATCGCGCGATAAAACATATCGATGTTCGGCGCCGGCGAGTACTCGCTGACGAAGCAAGGCTAAGAACAAGCGCTTGGAGAGTATGGTTTGACTCAGTTTATCCAGCCTGTTCAGGAACGTTTGAAGTCTCATAGCAATGGGTTAATTCCGAATTCACGCTGAATAGCTTCAACACAATCAATTCCTTCTGCGCGCATTCTGTGTTCCACTTCCCGTACCTTTATATCCACCAGGAAGCGATACCAAAATCCCTGTAAAAAATGAAAAATGACCCCATCTATTCCATCCAGGATACCAAGGCGGAAAGTCATCCTAAAGATGAAAAGCATAAATGCCCGCACTCCTAGCGGCAAACGCAAATACAAATTCTCCTTTAGCCATCGTGTGTAGTGAGTTTGGCGGGTAAGGATGTAGTTGCCTGAAGAAGCCGATAGAAATCCATATTTCTTGTTCAGCAGATCAATTGCTTCGCGGGTTGAATAATTATTATGCTTATTAGTCCACCAGGTAATATTGTTCAAATTGTTGTCAAAATATTTTCCGCCAAGACGCTTCATGCCTCCGCTATTGAGTACCATGTGTTCATCCATCCAGCGCGGTTCCACCTTCGCGGTGCCTTTGCGCCAGATCCTCAGCACCCAATGAGAAACGCCTCCGTAACGAATTACCTTTCCATTAAAGCAAACAAGCCGGTAAACAAGATAACCGCCGGTTTCTGCACAAGCCAAAGACAGTTTTTCTCGTATTTCCTCGGCCAAAATGGGTGAAATCACTTCATCCGCATCCACCCGCATCACCCATTCGGTATCAACCGGCAGATTTTCCAAAGCCCAGGCAAGCTGATTTGCATGATTTTTAAATTCATGCTGCCAGACCTTTACACCTAATTTTTCTGCATTTTCAACAGTACTATCCGTAGAAAAAGAATCTACCAGAAAAACTTGTTTGCTAACTTGGAAAACACTATGCAGGCAGCGCTCTATGTGCAGTTCTTCGTTAAAAGTCAAAATGATGACTGTCAGACTAGGCATTTCCACATAACTTATATTATTCATAGCAATTCGTTACCGCTTCAATCACGCAACTTTGCGGTTACTATCATGCTCTTCCATAAACCATAGACTCGACCGGCACCCTTGAATCCAACAACGTCAAAACCATTTGTTTCAAGCAATTTTGACAATGAGCGGTATGACCAGAATTTGATATGGCCTCCATCCCACAAAGAGGTATGGTGACTATCCCACTTTCCCGCCAGGCAGATCAGCACATTTTTTAAATAGCCGTGGTAAGGCGTCGAGATAATCAAATGCCCTCCAGGTTTTAGCACCGCGCGGGCAAAAGCTGGAAGAGCTGCCGGCAAAAACAAGTGTTCTATAACCTCAGTCGAGATCACCACGTCGAAATCTTTCTGAGCTAATACCCTCGGCATATCATAAACACCAGCTTGCTTGAATACTGCACCTGAGTTACCGGATGTCGCCAGCTCTATGCCTCTCTGGTCGGAATCGCAACCAACTACATTAAATCCATGCCTATGCAAATAATGGCTCATCGCGCCATTACCGCACCCCAAATCGAGTATTCGCCGGGCATTCAATTTGTTAAGGATATTGAGAATTGGTTTTGCTAAATATAGTTGCGAATATTTAGGTTCGGCGTCTTGCCATCCGTAATCAGCCACTACATCAACTTCGTTAGCCATACAGTTTCCATTTCAGTACAAAACAAGAGACTTGTATATCTCCATCATTTTCTTAGCGTGAATATTCCACGAGAATTCATGCATCATCCAATCTCTGCCGCGTTCCCCCATTTTCAGCAAATCCATGGTTCGAACTCTTGCTATCGCAAACGCCAAAGAATCCGGGCTATTATTGACCCAAAGGCCACAACGTTTGCCCTCAATTTCTGCCCATGGCGTACCCTGACTGGCAATAACCGGCACCCCATGGATCAGTGCTTCAGCAACCACCATACAAAAACATTCCGTGTAGGATGGCACTATACAAACATCTGAATGATAAAAAGCCTGATCTTTTTTATCTCCATCCACATGTCCGATAAAAAACACATTTTTATTTAGCAATCCAAGCTTATCCGCCAAATCAAGCAGGCTTTCATCGTAAACAGCATCCCCTACCCCATAAACAGACAGCACAACGGTTTGGTCATTAAGTAGCGCCATTGCATGAAGCAGATTCTCTATCCCTTTTTTCGGCGACAAACGTCCCAAGTATAACAGCCTTAACTTGCCCTCCGGCATCCAGCTTTTTTCAGCAATAACATTGGGTAGATTTATTCCATTCGGGACAATCACTGCGTTGGCCTTGGGTATCCTGGCTTGTGTTGGGATACGCTCGCGCTCGGATATCACATGCGTTACAACTCTTCCCGGAGCAATCAAAATATTGCACAAAATTTCCCAAGCGCGCTTTAATCCCTTTCGCTTAGACCCAGTCCACTCGTATGCATCCTGTACCGCGCCATGAGGTGACCAAACAACTGGCTTACGAAGCACCCGGCAAATTAACAATGTCGGTATAGTGGGAAACGAATAAATAGCCGTCAGATGAATTACATCTGCCCAACGTACCAAGGACGGCAACTGCCATAGCATCTCAATCGATACGGATATCCCTGCTATTCGGGGCACCATAATAACCTCTTGATTCGGGTAAAGGTCAATAAGCTGTGAATGATCCAGTCGTTGTGACAATTTTGGGCCTGCGGTGTCAGTGGTTAACACTCTCAGTGTTACCCCGGACATCTCGGCCAACGCATTATTCAGCGCATATACGGTAAATATCGGCCCTCCCCAATAAGTGGCAGGATAACATGCGGGAGTAATGTGAAGGATTTTCATGACGTAAACTTGATCATGTTTGTGAAGAAGAACCTGAGTTCAGATCGAGCGTTTTTTAGCAATGACGGCAAAAGTATTTTTCATACTCAATATAAAGCCTATGGGCTGAAACAAACTACCTTGGTTAACGATAATGCCGCTGAAATCTTCACACCGCACTTCCAACATTTCGCCAACGCCAAAATCCAAGACCGTGGAAGTCTGCGTGTGCTTTTTAGCATTGTCGAAAACCTGCCCAACCAAGCCGTAAAACTTTCTCAATATGCCGCACTTAACATGCGGCGCACCATCGACATATTTGATGCCGGCTTCCGTATCATATGCCAGAGTAGCTATTCGATTGAGTCTTTCGTCCATTGTTATCCCGTTTAAATTTCGGTGCAGCGCATCAGCGAGACCAATTTTCGATTGGCATTCAGGGAATGATCCGGAATAAAGCGCAGCGTATTCAATATTGCCATCAATCATTTCCCCTCAGCGTTGCCAACATCAACTTCGACTTCCATACCAACGTGTTCGTCCACTGTTCCGGCGTAAACTGCAAAGACATCCGATAGCCGTTTTCACCCATTTTCTTCCGTTCATTGCGGCTCAACGAGGCATAGCACAGCATGGCCTGCGCCAGCTCATCGACATCCCCGGTTTCGACGATATAGCCGTTATAGCCATCCTGAACAAGATGAACGGAAGCCCCCACTGCATCGGAAACAATCAGGCCCATCCCCGCAGCAGCGGCCTCATGGACTACGATAGCCCATCCGTCATAAGTGCTTGGCAAAATCAGGCAGTTCGCCTCCATAAACTGATTGGGTAAATCGTCAGGCTGACAAAAACCCTTTCGCTCTATGCCATTCACATCTTCCAGCAGACCGCTCAATGGCCCGTCGCCATAACATTTCAGCGGCCAAGGATCGGCACACATGCTTCGGTATAGCCCATACGCCTGAACTAAAACATCCAGCCCTTTTTCAGGAGAAAACCTGCCAACATAAACAAATGTGCGCGGCTCTGATAATAACTTTTTCCGTTCGTAATAAATTGCTGAAAATTTTTCGTGATCGCAACTTAATAGGCCTCGTAATATATTCTGTTGTTTAAAGCCCATTTTTCGTGCAAAAATCGCCTGCCTCTCTCCAGCAACAAAAATGGCTTCGCAAATCGGGTGAAGATATAACCGCGATGTAATAACGCCCAACCATTGCTTGGGCGTTCCCAACCAAGGCCTGTCCGAAGTAAATATTCGGACGGATCGTCCCTTGAAGTGTTTCAGGGTCTTTCGGTACCCTTTTTTATGCCAGTTGGCGCAAAGAATCACATCAGGCTGAAACTGCTCAAGACGGGGAATCAATTCACCGATATCAACCTCATCCGCCCACTGATAACGGTTTTCTATCCAGGAAAAAATAGCTTCCGCAAAAGGCGCCTCCTTTACAGAATACATATTCACCACAAACAACTCGACCCCTTCGGTTGCGGCCAACGATTTGAGACAGGCATTCAGGTAGCCTGACAATCCGGTCCACAATACAGCGATTCTCACTTTCCTCCACCTACTGCCCAGATGATGCGCGCCAAGGTCGCTTGCGGATTTATAAGCCATTTCTCCAGCCGATAGATAGGTATCAGCAGTCTATCCAGTACATTCATTTCACGCCTCATCGCCTTCATGAACAGACGATTGCAATCATTTCTGTATAACTCGACCAACCGCCCGGAACCGCTGATTGATGTCTCATGAATCCTGAAAGTGGCGACATCCTCGTAAAGAACGCCAAATTTTCGACCATTAATCGCCATGTCGAGCAGCAATTCCCCATCCCAGCAAGTCCGATTATCTTTATTGAAGCCTCTCGTCTCCACAAAAGCACTTTTCCTGAAAAAGACACCCTGCTGAAAAAGCGTCACAGCCCCGTAAATGAACAATCTTTTTGAAAACCGGGTAGGCATCATCCTTTTAATTACCCTATCAACGGCATCTACTTTAAATCCGCTGCCGCAGACTACGTCAGCTTGCGGATTTCTTTCGAAATAGTCCGCAACCTTCCTTAACGCCCCCGGAAGAAGTGCATCGTCTGCATTGATAAAGCCGAGAATGTCTCCGCTCGCATGCGAAAAGCCCTTGTTCAAACCATCCGCCGGCCCACGATCCGGTTCATATATGACTTTGGCCATTTTAGCTCGATTGCGCTCGATAATGTCGCGGCTTCCATCGGTCGATCCCGGATCAACCACGATATATTCCAAGTCATCGTAATCCTGCTGAATGATTGAACAAATCGCCCGCTCCAGAAACTGAACCTGATTGTATGAGATGGTAACGATTGAAATCTTCACACTAATCTCTTTGTTTTTATTGAACGTATCGATAGGGTCAAGGCAAATATCATCAGAGATAAATCGTACGCCGCGTACAAACGACCTTCAGCCCCGAAAGGCGAGAACAGAATATTCCACAGCAAGTTAAACGCTACAAATGCTATCAGCGGTACCAAGCTTGAATTTGCGCCATACGTCGCAATCAGAGTGCGCACGATGAGCATTAGCCCCCAAAACCAGAAAATCGCTCCGACAAAACCCGCTTCCACCCAAGCTCCCATCATGTACGAATGGGATGGGATCAAATCGCTTTCGCTCATCCCTTGAAACTGATATCCATGCTGGAGTAGGCCGTACGCCATAATATCAGCATATTTCTGATCCTTCGCCCATGAGCCATGACCGATGATCGGGGAATCGATCACCGCTTGACCCGATGCCAGAATTTCAGAACGCCCCCCCACCATAATTCCCATATCTCCAGAGGATTGCAGCAGATACTTATCGCGCACCTCCTCACCGAACCAGCCTGCATTCACGGTATAACCGTAAAGTGCGGTAATGCCATAAAGTGCAACCCCGCCCAATAAAATCAGCATCGCGACCTCACTCCGTTTCAGTTTTCTGAAATCAAATCCATTCGATTTCCTAACCAATAAAAACCCTCCTGTCAGCAAACAAACCAATCCAAGCGAGCGGAAATCCAAATAAAAATTTAATATTCCCATACCCAGAATGATAAAAGATTGGAATAATTTCTTTTTTTCGAGAACCTTGATTTGCGAAACCAGCACGACAAGAAACGTGATTGCCATACCATACCCGAATTTCCAAGGGTAGTTTTCTACAAAAACATTAGGATTAAGAAAATAAGCCAGTATTTGCCCTAAAGCGATTCCTACTGCAAACCAGAAGAACCGCTTTTCTTTTCCATTGAGATATAAATAAATAGCCGAAAAATTCAACAGCAGAAAAGCAATCTTCGACCATCCCCTGCTCCAATCCTCAAGTGGCGCGTCCCTAATAACATCAGTCACCATCTGGGCCAACAGCCATGCCCCCCCGAGCAACATAAGTTTCCTCGGCAAAGGAGCCAGCAATAAACGCCCACGTGTCCACAACAAAAACGGTAACATGCATAGAAGCAGAATCTCGGACAGAAACAAGCGGCCAACGAGATCCATTTCTACGAACATCAGCATTGGAATGACGCATGCGAAAGCATTCCCAAAGAAGTCTGAGCGTGAAGACCGGGTTCCCGACTGCTTCCAAACCGCCGGTGTAACAAAAGGTTCAGTCAATTTTTCTGGATTCATAATTCAATTTTTTTACTGTGTGCTTCTTTCTCTACAGAAGCAAGATATGCTGGAGGCTCCATAAGCATCTTGTAGATCGTCATTAAACCATTTCCATAATGACTCTGTGTATAGCGTGATTTAATCAAATTCGCGTTCCTGCGCCCGACAGCAGGAATCATATCCTGGTTCAGAAAGCTTTCTCTAAGCGCAGCTTCCAACGCATCCACATCGCCCGGCGCGACAATTTTTCCATGTATTTCATCCTGAACAACGGAACCGCTGTTTGGCGTGGTAATCACGTAGCATCCGCACGCCATAGCCATAAAAACAATCCGTGCCGATCCTTCCGCTAATGATGGAAACACAAAAATATCAGCCATATTCATATGCTCAGCAAGTTCATCCCATGGCAAATGGCCGGTCACCGTAACACGTTCATCTGTAAAAAAATCAGGGAAATCATTTCGCAAGCTCGGATCGATGGAACCAATCGCCTCAAATTGCCAAGACAAATCACGGATGCGCATAAGTGCTTCCAATAAAATTCGTCCTCCTTTCCTGGCTCCCATATCGCCTGCGAACAAAAGCCTGATGGGTCGCCCTGTGAAAGATGGATAAGAGCGCGGCGGAATCAAAGACAAGAATCGATCATCGATACCGGTATACAGAACTAAAATCCGGCTTGCATCGTAGCCAAAATGAATAAAAGTTTCTTTAACGAAATCCGAATTCACAAGCAGATAATCTGCTTGGTCCGTATCTTTGAGAATGTTACGCCACAACCTGTTGATAGGTCCATCCTGCCCGAGCGGCGGCAGTTTCCCGCCATTTAAAATGAGGTACTCCAATGCTGCCGGGTGTGCAATCGAGTGATCGCAAAGAGCAACCATGCCTTTTTGTTTGGCAATTTGCACAGAATCGCGACCATATCCGGAACGATAGTGATAAATCCTGCCCGGTAAATTGCGGACAATAGACTCGGCCTGCCATGCATAGAATTGGAAGCCATAGTCGGCCTCAAAATGCGGCACTCGTCTGGCAATAATACGGGTAATGCCATAAATTAACTCTGAGAGCCATAAAGAGTGGACAAAGACATCCGGCAGGTTTTCCTGGCGTTGTAATAACCGTTTAATCGGCGCATACCTGTCCAATTTTAACCCTATAATCAATCGCCTAAGTTTTGGTGTTGGGTAACCGGCCGTAATAAATCCTGCCAACACATTATTCTTATAGGCCTCGGCCGCCGCCATGCCGGTGATAAATTTATGATGTCCGTTTGATACAATAATCATAACACTATTTTAACCGGCCTTACGTTGTTGCAGCCATTCCCATGTTTTAACTAAACCCTCTTTAAGAGGAACCTGCGGCTGCCATAAGAGCTCTCTCCGGGCTCGGGAAATATCGAGAGAATTGAAAGGCACATCCAGCTTGCGCGCAGCCGAATACCGGACAATCGGTGTCCTGCCGGTTATCGTTTGTATGACGCTTAACAGCTCATTCAAGGTATGTGGAACTCCGCTGCCAATATTATAGATTCTCAAGGGCGTATCTTTTTCAATCGCAGCCAATACCGCTGAAACCAGATCGCTAATGTAAAAGTAATCCCTTGCAACTGTGCCATCGCCCCAAATTGATATGGGTTCCCCTTTCAGAATTTGCCATAAGAAGACAGTTACAGCGCCTTGGCCGGACATCGGGTCTTGCCTGCTGCCATACGGATTGGCGAAACGCAGGACGGTGTAATCTAAGCCATAAAGGTGATGGTAGAGGTGCAAATATTTTTCAGTCGTTAACTTGGCAATTCCATGCGAGCAGATTGGGGTCGTCGGATGCGTCTCGGCGATAGGCTGAAATTGCGGTGCGCCGTATACTGTGCCGCCTGATGAGGCGAAGATGATCTTACGTATCCCAACCTGTTTGACGAGGTTCAGCAGCCTTATGGTTCCTATGACATTGGTCTCAATATCGTAGACCACATTGTCATTTGATGACTTGGGCAACGTCGTAGTTACCAGATGAACAACAACATCCATCCCGGCCAGGGCCCGACATAGATCATTTTCGTTTAAGAAATCCCCATGCATTAGCTCAATGCGGCCCAATACATGCGCAATATTTCGAGTATTAACATTCTGCCGCTCGAACACCCGAACGCTGTGGCCTTGCCCGACTAAGGCGTCAACAACATGAGAGCCGATGAAGCCTCCGCCTCCTAGAACGACACACTTTAGCGGACTGATCATTACCGACGCTTCCCGCTGTCTAATTTATCAGTCTTGCTATGGCGCTTTAATATTCTTTTAACACCAATGTAATATTTCTTAAAAAGAAGATCGATTTTAACAGCCGAATTCACAGCGTGAACTTTGGTGTTAATGAAAAGGCAATCCGAATAGTCATAGTGAGAGAGCTTTACAAAATAAAATCCATACTCCTGTATTCTCCGCACAACATCCTGAATTCGCGGCACTTCAGCCTTATCCAGGAAGTCATGGAATTCAACGGTTATTTGTCCTACCGTGGCAAGAAACTCAGGCGGCAGTTTTTCCAGCACCTCTATTTCCGCCCCCTCGATGTCGAGTTTTAACAGGTCAATTTTGTTTAATTTTTTTTTACTACAAAAATCATTCAGTTTCGTGGACTTGACTGTCACGGCGGTTTGCCCGGCCTCCTCGGAAAAGTAGGCGGAACTGCACTTTTCTTCGCCCAAATTCAGAATCAGGTTTGCCCCTGAACCGGAGACAGCCGAATTAAAAAAAGTCACATTTTCCAGTTCAGGCAACATTGGAAAAAGCCGTGGGTCAGGCTCAAAACCATAGACTGTAGCCAAGTGTTCTTTAGCCAGACAAGTTGAAAATGCGCCATAATTTGCGCCACAATCGACAACTGACGGGGTTGCGCCTAAAAACTCTTTTACAAATGTATGACCGCATACGCTAAGCAATTCCATTACCAGCTCCAAATATTGTTAAGTAACGATTTCTTGCAAAAAATCACGTCTCGCTCCCAAGCATGGGGACCCAATGACACTCCGTAATTCCTGAACATAACGGGATAAAGATCAAAGTCAGTCAAAAACCCGGCCACATGCGCAAATGATGGAGAAATATTCTCGTATTCCGCCAGAAAAGAACATTCGACGAGCAAAACATCAATGTCCGGCAAAGTACTAACCGCGCCGTGAAGCACACTCAACTCATGGCCTTGAACGTCAATTTTCAAGAATTTTCTGGTGGCCGGTCTCGTTCCAAGCCCGAAACTGTCCAATGTATCGAGATAGGCGTTTTGAGTTCCTTCAACCTTAACTTGCAATGCGGGCTGTGTCGCTACGTAATCATATAACGATGAATGCGCAGAACGTTCGGCAACGTGAATCTCCACCTGTTCTTTTTTATTTGACAAGCCGACGTTATGGACTTCAACGTTATCGGTTTTCTGGAAACGCTGCTTGTACTCCTCGAATTCTTGCCGCAAAGGTTCGAATGCAACAACACGGGTGTTGGGAAAGAACTCCAAAAAAGACTCGCACCAGTACCCTGTATTTCCACCGACATCTATCAACAGATTATTCTCGCGGGGATCAAGCAGTCTTAACAAGAGAATTTTGTCGTCATAGCTGTGCGGGCATTTCAGAACCCGGGGTATGATTCGCTTTGGAATGGTTTTTCCCGAGCGAACAGCGCGTTCTAACTCGCAAATCAAACTGAAGCGCAGATCTATCGCATGAGCATAGTGTTGTAAAAATCGAAACATATCTCTCTTCTGAATTTAGAAACGGAACGCAACCGTAAGCCGACAGCCGATTACCTTGCTCAAAGGATGCATCCAAACCGAGGGGGCTATAGCAGCGATACACATAATCAAGCTCAGCCCTGCTTTTGCAACAGCCCCCCCCTCCAGCTTTAATAAGTAGAATGAAGCCCATCCTGCCATCAAGCCAATGCAACAGGCAACGCATAATTGCCTACTTTCGCGCGGTAATAGTTCTACTAGCGGTATGTGATAATCACGATGATAGCCAAAAATGACAAAACCGCTGCCGATCACCAATGCCAACAGGTATCCAAAGGCAACGCCCTCGCCGCCTAAAAAGGCCCCCAAAAAATAGCCTAACGCAAGATTCAAAGGAGCCATAACAACGTATTCCAACGTATTCCAACGCAATAAGCCCGTGCCTAGGTTAATGAAGTAAGCGGGCCCACTAAGCGTATTGAACCAATATGCCATGGATATAAGAGCGGCATAAATAACGAAACTCTGCTCATAATGCCCGATCCAGAGCTCGCTGGCTAATGGTGCAACGGCCGCTACACCGGCATAGAGCGGCAGTGAGAGAAAAAATATGACCCGGTAAGAATCCAAGTATATTTTAGAAATTTCTTCGGGTGCATTTTCGTGAAGATTGGCGATGTGCGGAACCATCACCTGATTGGCAGAAACCAACAGCGAGCGGAACTGCGTGACCATCCGATTTGCCATCTCATAGTAAGCGACCGTGGACAATCCGCCGAATTTCGTCATCAGCATCTTGGTTGTAGGATCAACCAACATGCCAAAAATAGAAATAAGCTGGAAATTAAATCCGTACCGGAACATCTCCTCAAAGAGTGATAAACGCCAAGTACAAACCACTACCGGCAATGAAGGAAGCTCACGCCTAAGTAATACCCAGCTCCCGAACAACATCAACAGCCCCTGCCCGATCTGCGCCCAAGCCAAGCCGACTAATCCATGCGCTGGAACAAATATCAACGTAAGCAGCCAAAGAAGCACAGTCGCCAACATCGACACCAGCACACGCAAATCGATGCGTTGACAGCCGTCCAGGCCGGAAAGAAACACACTGGCAACTGTCCCAATCCACACCGACACCAACGCATAGGGGAGAATTGCGAGCGCATCCGAAATATGCTGAAGCGGAATTAATTTGCCCATCATCCATGTAATAAGCGGATAGCCCCCCGCAAGAACGCAAGCCAAAACAACACCGATGGTAACGGCTGTTGTCTGGATAACTTCCGAGGCTTTATTTTTGTCGCCACGCGCGATGTATTTAGCCGTGTATTTCACAGCGCTTCCGGTAAACCCCATCTCGCTGATTCTTGAAGCCGATACAGTAGCCAACACAATAGCCCAGATACCCACCTGTTCGGATCCGATCGTCCTCAACAAGTAGCGGTACAACAGGAACAGAACGCCCCCGGAGACTACCACTTGAGCAACCGCCATGATGGCATTTCGGGTTAAGCGGTTACCATTCATTTTTTATGAACAAAACTGTCAATTCGCGCCGGGCGTAGAGCAAAATGCCGGTATCCGAATCGGAACAAAACTGATGACCTCTTGTTTGCAGGCGCTCGCGCAGCTCCCGGTAATTGTAAATTTCGCCGTTGAGACGATGGTAAGCGAATATCGCCGCCAAGCCGCACATTAAGATAAGACTCTCCATCATCGCGGCTATCCCGGCGACGCTATGCCGCAAATAGGCTATGCGCATAATGACTTTCCTGCACATCACTCCAGCTACCTTGTACAACAATATTTCCGGCCTCCATCACCAACACTTGGTCGGCATGCTGCAAAGTCGCCATCCGATGCCCGATTGCGACAACTGTCAGGTCGCCGTGCAGATTAACGATGGCCTGGCGGATGCGTTCTTCATTGTCCATGTCCAGCGCGCTGGTCGCTTCATCCAGAATCAGCAGCGACGGTTTTCCCAGTAAAGCTCGGGCCAGTGCGATACGCTGGCGTTCGCCGCCGGAAAGGCGCAGCCCTTGATCTCCAACGATGGTATCCAGGCCATGAGGCAGCTGGCGCACAAAATCGGCGGCTGCTTTATCCAGCGCTTGCCAGTGCTCGTCATCTGTAGCGTGAGGCATGGCCCAAAGCAGGTTTGCCCTGATCGAGTCGTTAAACAGAATAGTTTCCTGCGGCACATACGCGACCGATCGCCGCCAACGCAATCGTTCAGCGTCATCCAGTATTTTCCCGTCGATGCAGATGCTGCCCGTATCCGGCCGCAGCAGTCCCATCAACACGTCAGCCAGCGTACTTTTACCGGCCCCGGATGCGCCGATAATGGCGGTTGTCGATTTGGCAGGAAGGCGAAGGTTGATTTCGCTCAAAGCATGGTGTTCTCGGCCGGGATAGATAAAACTCACCAAGTTCAATGTTAAATCGTGTTGCAGGCACAAAGGTGGCAGGGACACGTCGCCAGCCGGTTCGGCAGCACTACGGCATTCGGCCAGCAAGCGGTTGGCGGTTGTTAATGCCGGCAAGGTATGCAGCCAATGGTGCAGTTGTTGTTGCAGTTGCGAGCCTAACGGCATCAGCCGGGCAAAAACAAAAATCAAGGTAGCCAGCTCGGCTATCGGCAAGCGCCAGACTGCAATGCCGACGTAGAGCAGGACAACCAGAATAACCACGCTGCCCAACTGCATTCTGGCCCTTGAACGGCTGGAGCTGCGCTGGAAATCCAACTGGTGCAGCCGGAATGCCTGCATCGATTGCTGGAATTTATATAAGTGGCGTTCTTCATTGCCAAGGATTTTGGCTAATTTCATGCCTGTCAAGCTTTCCTGTACGACGCTATGCAAGCTGTGCGAGGTCTGGCCGATATGGTTGCCCAGCAATAAAGCCTCGCGCCGCAAACCGTTTTCGGCCAGGACGAATATCAGTCCCAACGCCAGCACTAGCAGCGCGATCGGCCAGGACAGCCACAATGCCGCCAGCGAATAAGCCAGCATTAATGCCGATCCGCTGCATAGCTGTAAGAAAAAATTGACTCCGACGCCAACGCGGTTGATGTCGGTCAGCAATAAATTGGCGTACTCCGCGTTATTGCGTTGCGACAGCCAATACCATTCGCTACGCAGTACCGCCATGAAGCAACGTTTGCGCAGCCGGTCGACCAGATCGAACTGAAAACGGTTGGATATCACTTCACGACTGCTCTGTAAAACGATTCTCAGCGCCTGCAAGAACAGGAAAAGCAGCAGCACACTAACGCTCTGATAAGGTATGCCCGTCCATTCAAAAAAACGGCCGAACTGCGTAGCTATGCCTGTAGTTGGCGTGACGCTATCTTGCAATAACTCAAGCAGGGGCACCAGGAGCGTGATCCCGAAACCCTCGCTCAAACTGCCCAGCAACATGCAGCTAAAAACCAGCAACATCGGTCGATGCGGTTCGTTAGCTAACAGATGAAAAAAGGGAATGGCAGCTTGGGAAATGGAAAAATGTTTCATACCGGCCCCTTCTCCCTTGAGGCATAAGTATCTACACAACCTTTCTGCATCGATAATGCAGAAAGGTTGTGTAGATACTTATATTTAACGACTATGCGCATCAGTCTAAATATTAGACATAGGGGCAGGCGTTGCAAATAGACAGGCAACATCGATCTGATACGGTGGGTTACAATAAGACATGAAATCATTCAACTGTGCTTTGGGGCGTCACATCATAAGCTTAATAAATAGCAACTTGCAACATGCGCTGCCCGGACATAGCCGAGCTGTCGGGCATCCCGGGATGTTATACTGCTATTGGAATGTCCAATTTACCTGAATTCTGTTCATGATTTCCCATTACCATCGTATCTTTGAATGCCCGTTGGATCCTGCTGAGCAAGGGCCTGAATTTGAGCTGGTGCTCACCTGCTGCCGCCCCAAACCGAGCGAGGCACATTTTCTGCGTCAGCAGGAATTGGCTGCCGTCGGGCTGGATACGGCCAAGGTGCTGGAGCTTGGTATCAGGCACAAGATTTCGCCATTGCTGCACTGCAATTTACGCTGCCATCCGGTCGGCACGTTTTCGGCCGAGTTGCTGGACAAACTGGCTGAGCAGCATAAACGCAATAGGTATCGCGCATTGCAAGCATTGCAAGCGACGCACGAATTGCTGCGTGCCGGTCAAGGCCTTCGCTTAATTGTAATGAAAGGGCTCGATGTTGCCGCCCGCGCTTATGGCGATCTGGCCGTCCGGCATGTCGGCGATATCGATATTCTGGTCGATCCGGAGCAACTTGGAGAAGCGATAACAATATTAAAAGCACAGGGATGGAGCCTTGATCAACCTGAAATTTTTTCTGCATTAAATAGAAAGATTTTGCTGCGAAGTCACCATGATTGGACTTTGATCAGAAAAAGGTTCCCGCATATGGAGTTACACTGGAGAGCCATGCATAGCCCATTTGAATTTCCGATTGACGACTGGCGATCCTCGACATTATCGAAAAAGTCAAATCTCGGTATACTTGGTTTGAATAATGAAGACTTGCTTATTTACCTGTGCTTACACGGCGCCAAACATAAATGGGGACGCTTGAAATGGCTTTTCGACCTGCCTAATTTATTGGATACGCATGACTTGGACTGGTCACAGCTCTGGCAACGCGCTGACCAGTTAGGTGCCGGGTTGGCAGTACAGCAGGGACTGTTGATGGCTCAGCAATATTGTGGCTTAGACTTGAGCCCGGCAATTAAAAGCGGATTCGGATTCAGCATTAGTCCATCCAGCTGGAGGGCAATTTGTACATTTCAACAGGATCCTGATTTGTGGATGGAGCAGCAAACTCATACGGATGCGTGGGTAAACCATATATTAGGAACACGTAAAATAAATATCCTATTATGGTATTTTGCAACGATTTTTTACCCGAACGCCAGTGATTATCGGCTGCTCAAACTCCCCTCCTGGCTGCACATGCTCTATTTTCCGCTACGTCCGATATTATGGAGCATACGCCAAGTCCAAATCCGGCAAGCGTGTAAGCTGAAAACCATGGGCGCGCGGCCAATAGTCCCAGAACGTTAATAGACTGTAAGTAAATCGTCGATCACTATAAGTAAGCCTCGGCTTTTCCAGTTGGATTTGCCGGCAAGCGTTTATTAAAAATAAGGTGGAAAGGACCAATATGCACTTTTTTCGCATAAAATAAAACGAGTGTACTTTGCAGCGGATAAAGCTTTCAATAGATATACTTTAAACAGTCAGATTTTCGGTTTTTTCAGAAAACAGTTGGAATTTCAAGACCGTCAAAGTTTGCATATTCGCTTTGAAACGGGTTGATCACGTTTAGCCCAAGCAAATAAATCATCTTAAATTTTAACCTAAATTTAGGCGTTGCTTTACGCTTAAAACTGCCGACTCAATATCCAACTCAAGTGGTGCAACCCCGTGAATCAAAATTACTATTCCCTAAATGGTGATAATCGCTTCGTCATTGATCAGTACAACGACCTTGCTCCTTTCGCCAGTTTTTTGCCCGGTATCGCCGGTACCCTGGGTCGCCCGACTTGGGTATTTTATGTCAACCGGGGCCAGGCCGTAGCCAGTTTTGGGGTACGCAACAAAGACGGAGCTTTTTTAGAGTTTTTTCCTGCCGACAAAGCTTATCAACTGACGCCATCCCGGGGTTTTAGGACTTTCCTGAAGATTGCCGATGGCGATCAATCCCTGACACACGAGCCTTTCCAGCGGGGGGCGGGGCCGGAGGTCAAGCAACGCCTTTACGTCACGCCTCATGAAGTCGGTGTGGAAGAGATTAATCCGCACCTGGGATTCAGCATTCGCGCCGATATGTTCACGTTGCCCGAAGCTCCGGTGGCCGGTTTGCTGCGGCGTGTCGAGATCGTCAATACCTCCGGGCAGACTAAAAAAATAGAGATCGTCGACGGCTTGCCGCAAGTGCTTCCTTATGCTCTCAATCAATGGGTTGTGAAATTCATGAGCCGAACCTCGGAAGCTTTCATGCGGGTCGAGGGGGTGACGGAAAACTTGCCTTTTTACCGGCTGAAAGTATGGCCCAGCGATAGCCCACAAGTGGAGCCGGTTATTGCATGCAATTTTTTCGCCGGTTTTTTGAATGGCGGACGCACCCGCGTACTGGTGGACGCGGAGAGGATTTTCGGCTTGGCGGGAGATTTTTCCAGACCGGAACGGTTTTTTGCCAGTGATAGTCTGGATTTCGCTAATCAAGTGGCGGGCAACCAAACGCCGGCGGCTTTCCAGGCGTTGGCCGTCGAACTCCAGCCGGGACAAAGCCAAATCTTTTACGGCTTTTACGGCCACGCCGAATCTCAGTCGGTGTTTGAGCAATTCATAGCGGAAGCGGACAAAAAAGATTACTTTGAAACCAAGCGAGAGGTGAATCGCCAACTGGTTGAAGGCATCACGCAACGAATATTTACCGCGACGGCCAAGCCGCTGTTCGATGCCCATGCCCGGCAATGTTATCTGGACAACGGTTTGCGCGGCGGCTTTCCCAGAGAAGTGCCGGGCGGTGCGCAATTATATTTGTTCGGCCGCAAACACGGCGATCTGGAACGGGATTACAACGATTTTCTGTTGCAGGATACGCCGTTTTCCGAAGGCAACGGCGATTTTCGCGACGTGCTGCAAAACCGCCGGATGGACGTGTTCTTCGATCCTGCGCTGGATGCCAAAAACATCCGCTATTTCTTCAATCTGGTTCAGCCTGACGGCTACAATCCCTGTTCGTTGCGGAACTCGCGTTTTGTCGTGGACGCTCCACTAACCCTTTCGCATCATTTCGCCCGGTTTGCAGGTCTGGAACAACTGCTGTCCCGTGAGTTTAAATATGCGGAATTATGGCAAGTGCTACAAAGCGCCGAAAACCCGGAACCGATCATCAAGGAAATTTTGGCGCAAGCGCAGGAAGTGGAAGATGCCGAATTCGACCGGGGCTATTGGTCGGATCACTGGACTTATTTGGTGGACTTGCTGATCAGTTACGCGGCGATTTTCCCGGATCGATTGCCCGGCTTGTTCCGGGAAAAGACCTACACCTTCTTTGATTCCACCCATTTTGTCGTTCCGCGCCGCCAAAAATACGTGGTGACGCCCAACGGCGTTCGCCAATACGGCGCGGTGCAAGGCAGCCCCGAGAAGGAATCCCTGATAAACTCCCGTACCCGTCGCCGTCACCAAGCCCGTTCGCAAGGTGGTCACGGCGAGATCGTCTACACCACGCTGCTCGGAAAAATCCTCACCCTGGTCGCCAACAAGCTGTCCACCCTGGACCCGTTCGGCGTCGGCATAGAAATGGAGGCGGACCGCCCAGGCTGGTGCGATGCCTTGAACGGCCTGCCCGGCATTTTCGGGTCCTCGGTCAATGAAACCATCGAACTCAAGCGGCTGGTGGACTTTACCTTGAAAATACTCGCCGATGTCGATGGAAACATTCCCCTGCCGGCTGAACTGGCGGATTTTATAGCCGGATTGAAAGCGCTGTTAAATCGTCCCAACCTGACACCCGATTTATTCTGGCAGGAAAGCGGAGCCCAAAAGGAAACCTATCGGAAAAAGGTGTTCATGGGCTTTGACGGTGCCGAACAAGTCCTTCCTGTTGCAACAGTGCAAAACTTCCTGGCGACGGTTTCAAACTATCTGGATGCTGCGATCGACAAAGCCCGGACGCCGGAAGGTATCGTCACCTATTTTTCCTATGAAGCCGAGCAGTACCAGGAAATCGCGGACGGCAAGGCCGCTGTTACCCGCTTCAAGCAAAAACCGATACCGCTGTTTCTAGAAGGCTTCGTCCATGCCCTGCGCATCGCCGAACCGGCGGAAGTCCGGCGGCTTTACGACGCGGCGCGCAACTCCGAACTCTTCGACCAAAAGTTGGGCATGTACCGCGTCAATGAACCATTGGGGGAAAATGCGCTGGACTTGGGGCGGATCGGGGTTTTCAACTACGGCTGGCTGGAAAACGGTTCCATCTTCCTGCACATGCATTACAAGTTCGTGCTGGAAATGGTTCGGGCCGGGTTAATCGAGGAGTTTTACGGCCAAATTGAACAGCTGATGGTGGCTTTTCGCGATCCGATGGAATACGGACGCAACCCGGTTGAAAACTCCAGCTTCCTGGTCAGCAGCGGTTTCGCTATCGATCCGCGGCAACACGGACGGGGCTGCGTAGCTCGTCTTTCGGGTTCCACGGTAGAATTTTTGCATCTTTGGACTCATCTTTTCCTGGGGGCTAGTCCCTTTGTGTTCGAGGAAGGGAGGTTGCTATTCAGACCCGCGCCCGTCTTGTCGAAGACATTCTTCTCAACGGACGAGCAATGCGCCAATCCCTTCGGTTTTGAAGAAACATTGCCAGAAGGCAGCGCAGCCTGCGCTTTATTGGGGGCAACCTTGTTGGTCTATATCAACCCCGAGCGCCAAGACACCTTCGGCGACGCCGCCGTAAAGCCCTGCCGCTATCTGTTACATGGGCGGGATGGTGTTATGCAAACCGTGGAAGGTGAGCATTGGGAGGGCCAAACCGCTGAAGCGCTACGCCAAGGCCAATTCCGCCGGGTGGATGTGTTACTTAATACCCAACAGTTGTAATCAAACGTCATTCCGGCAGGGATTGCCGGAATCCAGAAGCCAGGGATGGCAAAGTTCCGAACACATCCATGTATTCTGGATACCGGCAGTCCCTGCCGGTATGACGCGCTATTACAAAATGATAGATGTTAAGAGGGCTGCTGTTTGTGTACCCTAGCTTTTTAAGTTAGTATTTTCCGACGGAAAAATACGCCAAATTAATCGACAAAATTCTTCGTGGGACTTCTCAGATGCGGATATTCCATTCGATGATCTTCGGGGCTTATTGATTCGTCTAGGCTTTGATGAGCGGATACGCGGAAGCCATATCAGGTTCGGCAAGTCAGATTCATAATCATTAAGTACCATTTAGCGGATGAAATATGACATACAAATACGAGACCATTTTATATTGGAGCCAGGAAGATAACGCTTTTATCGCCGAAGTCCCGGAACTTCCCGGCTGCATGGCGCATAGCAACTCCCAAGAAGAAGCGCTGGCGAATGTAAATGAGGCTATTGGGCTTTGGCTGGATACGGCAAAAGAATTCGGCGACCCGATTCCTGAACCTAAGGGGCGTCGGCTTATGTATGCTTAAATGTTGGGCAACGAAAAGATGTTGCCCAATATTAGCTTGAGGAAAAAGCGTGACCATTAAATTCATTGAGAAAAACGAGCACCTAAAGATTGAGCAGGATGGCAAAGAGTTACTTTCTATACCCAGCCAAAGCTTGGGTGACTCAGATTTGAAGTATTACTCTGAGGATATAGATAAGGAGCTTTCCTTAAAAATATGTAGTTCACTAGCAAGCGATATTCCAAAAGGATTAGGCTATTTTTCTGAATTTGAATCGGAAATATTTCCTAATGCGAATTGGATTGACTTTAAAAAAGAAAATGGATCTGTACAAGTCAAACTTTCTATTACGTTTTCTTGGGAAGAATGGAATCACCCATTTACTATTCAGGAGTTTTTGGAGAGCTACAAGAATGAAATGTCTGATATTGGGTTTAAAACCGAAATAAATAAGGACGACGGTTGGGCATATTTTGATATTATTTTCTTTGTACTTGATGGGATAGTCTTGCATAGAATTGATGAAGTAATTCATGCGGCAAAGAAAGAATATCAATCATTGGTAGTGAAACTTGCAAGAGCCGGTTCAGAAAATATATTCGTGAAAGTATTTAATTTTCCCAAAGAATACGAGTCTATTTGTACTCAATATTTGGTCTGGTTTGGAGAGTTTCTTCTTAATTTGGGGATAGATGCTGATGTATCGGCTGAAAATAATAGACATCAAACATCGTTAATTGTTTCGCCAAAGGAAGCTCCAGAACTTTTAATTAAAATAGAACAATTATTCTATCAGTACCTATCGTTGCCATATATCGAGTACTCACCTGCACAAGCGGTGTCAGCCTCAGTTGAAGATAAATATCTTCTTCAAATGCTTTTTAGCCAAGTTGAAAACTTTAAGAACCAGATTCAAATGAAAGACGCTGTTATAGAAATGAAGGAATTATCTATTGCCTCTTTAAAAGAAAACCTTCATGAAAAAGAGGAAAAGATACTTTTGATTCAAAGCATGAAGAATGCTAAAGACATTGAAATATTTGGAGGCGCAATAAGCCTAGGTGAAATTAAACTGGGGCCACTAAAGTTAGATCCGAAAAAATTGTTAGATGCATTTAAAGGTGATGTATAAAAACATTTATCGTTCCCACGCTGGAGCGCTCGTCGTTACCCCAAACGCTGTAAGGCGGATTCGCGCCAGCAATCCGCCATGATCGGGATGATCTAAGTTGATCCTTGCTCGGATTTTCCAAGCGGGGATTTTTTATGTTCGATTGTATTGGATATTGTGCGTTGATTGGCGGTTTGCTAAAGCGAAACCGCCCTACGTAATTTTTCAAACTTTTGATAGTGCGACATGGTGTTATATCGGCGGAACCGGGTTGCTGGAGGGACGTATTTCTTTACGGTGACGTTGCGGGATCGTTCTTCCGATGCGCTGGTACGACACGTCGGGCTGCTGCGAAACGCATTCCGCACGGTGCTGGCGGAACGGCCTTTCACCATCGACGCCATTGTTATTCTGCCGGATCACTTGCATGCTGTTTGGACGTTGCCTGATGGCGATGCCGATTATACTCGGGACGCTGGCGGGCGATAAAATCCAACTTTACACACGAACTGTGACTATCGGGAATGCCGTTAACTCGCGACAAACGTGGTGAATATCGGCTTTGGCAGCGGCGATTCCTTCGACAGGCTTCCTTCGACAGGCTCAGGACAGGTTTGGGAACATACGATCCGCGATGACACTGATCTTCAAAGGCATGTCTATTATATCCACTGGAATCCGGTAAAACACGGATTGAGTCAATGCGTTGCCGACTGGCCGTATTCTTCGTTCCATACTTACGTCCGCCTTGGCTTGCTGTCGGCTGAATGGGCTGCCACTGTCAACGAAACCATGTAGCGTAGCCTATAAGACTTCTGATATGCGTATATCTAGCGACTCAATGGCATGCACAGAGCGCCCTACAGTAATAGCGGTTATCAATGCTTCAGGTCCTGTTGCAAGGCTTGCTTCAATTCATCTTTGGCATTTGTGTATGTCTCAAACTGTTCCGGTGTCAGTACGCTACGCAAGGTATCATCTTTCTGTTCCAAAATGGCTTTGATGTCACGCATTTTAAGGAAACCGATGCTTGAGCTTTTTAATACGGGTTCTACTTTTTCAGCATATTCCTGATTGATTTCCTGAACCTTGGTAATCTCATCCTGAGAGAGGTTGAGTTTTGTTTTCATGAAGCGAGTTTGTGATGCCGCTCTTTCTGTCGGCGTGGAGTTGAGCAGGAATGCCATCTCTTCGGCATGTGCAATGGGAATGGACAGCGAAAAAGATAATGCAATTGTGAGTGTTAATGTGCGCATCGTGCCTCCGGGAAGTTGATATTTATTTTATTGTTCCCACGCTGGAGTGACTAGTATTAAGCCCCTCATCGCGGGCATGGCCCGCTCCTACATCGCTTAACTTAATAACAGCGTGGGTAAATTGAGGTTTTTAGGCCCATAGAAACTTTTACGCTGTCCTCCAAACATAAGTAGCCACTGCGTTTGGCGGCAGTGTGGCTGCTGCATTTTTTCCTTGAAATTGGATAGTAAAGGATCGGGGTTCAGCTCCATCATTAAGCACAATCAGCACGATGTCGCCCGCGGGCGTCAAAAAAGCCACATTCGGCAAGGATGCTTGTTGATCGGAATAAATCCTTACCGAACCGGGGCGTACGAATTTCGAGGCATGGGCGATCACATAATAGGCGACGTTACGGGTAACCTCTTCGCCTAGGGTCAAAGCGCCGACGCAACTGGCCTCACCGCCGGGCGTATGGGGACAGCAAAACGGGTCGGAGGCCAGGTTCCATTCAAGCACTACCCTGCTCCAGTTGCGTAGGGAACCAATCAGGACATTTTTCACGTGCCACATTAAATCCCCTCCGAACTGACCATCCGAACCTACCCACTGCTCGGTAAAATACAGTTTCATTTCCGGGTAAAGCTGATGCACTTCGGAAAGGGCCGAAATGTCGCCCCCGTACAGATGCCAGGCCGATCCGGTCAGATAACGACGCGCGTCGGCATCGGCGAAGATTTCCAAAGGATACTCCGGGACATCGCAATTATGGTCCCAACAAAACAGTTCCACATCGGCCAATCCGGCTGACTGCAAAGCCGGTCCCAGATGATTTTTGATGAACTCGGCCTGCTCGCTCGCTTCCATGATCATGCTGGGTTCGTTTTTTTGATTCAAGGGTTCGTTCTGCGGGGTGATGGCGTGAACGGTGATGCCTCTCCCCCGCATGGCTTGCAGGTATTTGATCAAGTAAGCAGCGTAAACAGCGTAGCAATCCGGTCTGAGTTTGCCGCCGCAGAAACTTTGGTTGGTTTTCATCCAAGTCGGCGCCGACCACGCCGTGGCCATGATCTTGATCCCGGGGTTGATAGCCAAAATTTCCCGTAACAGGGGAGTGACTTCAAGGTCCCCGGCCTCGATGTCGAAATGGATCAGCTCGGGATCCGGTTGTCCGTCCGGCCTGTCGTCATAGGAAAAACAGCGCTCGCTCAGGTCCGACGCACCGATGCTCAGACGCAAAAAACTGATGCCGATGCCGTCCCCATCCGGCAAGAACAATTCCCGCAACAATGCGCTCCTGTCAGGGGCAGGCAAGCGGCTGATCAACATGGCGCTGCCGCCGGTCAAGGAAAACCCGAAGCCTTCGATGACCTGATACTTCCGCTCGGTATCAACGGTTAGCGCAGGGAAATCATTGGCGTTGTCGGCAAAGCGAAGATCATCCGTCTGCCGTTGAAACAAAAAGGTTTGATCGGCACTGGTCAGCCAAACCGCCACAGAAGAAGGATCTTCCGAAACAGGAAGAATTGGATCATAAGGATTAGTTTGTTCAGGCATGGAAGTCCTTTTGGCGGAATACTTTACTTATTAATATGAAAGCCTCACAGGCTGTGATGTCGCCTACAAAATCACTTTTCTTCACAACAAAAAATTGAATAGTACGGCGAGAAAACCGGTTTACGATCTGCATTTAATATACAACTTCAGGCTCAGTATAGCTTGTTATCAAGTGCCTTGATTTGGTTCCGGCAGCTGCGCGGACCAATATATCGATCCAAAGGTCTTTATACCGCAACCGCGCAAGCTGTTGAAATACCGGTCGCAGTCTCGATAATGAAATCGTTGCAGCTCCGATGCCGCCCTCATCAATCGACATGCTTGTTCTGCAATGGGTAGTGTTTAGGCATATCATCTATTCGTCAATATGACTTTTTACAGTCACTTTGAATGTCTAGAACATGTTTTTAAAAAAGCCTTATCGATCGAGTTTGTACAGGGCAATACGGTTGAATGCCTCGCTGGATTTGGTAAGCGCATCATCTTTGCTCAACGAAATAATGCGTGCTCTTTTTTAGAGCAAGATTTTGATGCTGTTTGACATCTACACGGTTTTCAACTGCAAGCTGATGTGGATGTACGGTATAATTGTTTTATATACTAATTTACTTAAGCACTCATAAATGGCTCAATTTTTTGAAATACACCCGGAGAGTCCGCAGCTGCGCTTGATACATCGTGCGGTGGAAATAATCCGTAAAGGTGGCGTTATCGTTTATCCGACCGATTCATCTTATGCGATTGCCTGCCAGATAGGCGATAAGCAAGCGCTGGATAAAATCCGTCGTATCAGGCAATTGGACGATAAACACAATTTTACCTTGGTGTGCAAAGATTTAACCCAGGTGTCAATGTTCACCAAAATCAGCAATGATGCTTATCGACTGATTAAGGCTTTAACGCCGGGAGCCTTTACCTTTATTTTGGAAGCTACGCGCGAAGTGCCTCGCCGGTTACAGCATCCCAAGAAAAAAACGGTAGGAATACGGGTTCCCAACCATCCTGTCGCACAATTGTTGGTTCAGGAATTGGGTGAACCCTTGTTCAGTTCTACCTTGATGCTGCCGGGAGAGGATGAGGCATTGACCGATCCTTATGAGATCAGGAATAAACTTGAATATGAGCTGGATCTGATAATTGACGCCGGTATTATTGAGTTTGAGCAAACGACTATTATCGAATTTTCCAGTAGCGGTGTGGAGATCGTCAGGCAGGGCAAGGGTCTTGCTCCGATGTTGGTTGGGTGAGGATGCAGGCATGATGGATGAATTGACACTTTTGCAGCGTATAGTGGTCTGGATATTGCCGGTAGTTTTTGCGATTACCGTGCATGAAGTGGCCCATGGCTGGATGGCGAAAAAATATGGTGATAATACCGCCTCGGCATTGGGCCGGTTAACCTTAAATCCGATTAAACATATTGATTTGATTGGAACCATTATTCTTCCGGGAATATTGCTAATGACGGGCACGGGTTTTATTTTTGGCTGGGCAAAGCCCGTTCCTGTCGATGCACGGAATTTTAAAAATCCAAGGCGTGATATGGCAATGGTCGCTTTGGCCGGTCCTGTTGCTAACTTCTTGATGGCTATCGGTTGGGCGTTAATAGTCCGGTTAGGGGTGACGATAGGCGCGCAAACCGAAGCCATCTCATTGCCGTTGATTTATACCGGGATTGCCGGTATTTCAATTAATCTGGTATTGGCATTGATTAATTTATTGCCTATTCCGCCGTTGGACGGCAGCCGCATTTTGACAGGCATTCTGCCTAGTTATTGGGCGTGGCAATATAACCGTCTGGAACGCTTCGGATTTATTATTTTATTGGTGCTGTTATACACTAATACTTTGGGTTCGATTTTGGCTTATCCGATGTTTGTTGCGCAGAAAGTGTTTTTTTCAATTGCCGGGCTATAGGTTGATTTTTGCACGGGTTTTCAAATTCCAGCTTCCTTTCCGTATTCGTGAAGCTAGGGCATGAACGAAAATATGAATCAAAACACGGCTGAAGCTCTAGAGCAGTCGCCGGTCGTGGCTATGCAGTCGTCGGCAACTGCTCCATGCGTTGCTCTACCTCCTGATCTGACCTCCATGGATGGAGGAAATGCCGCAAGACTGCCGGGAGCAGGTGCGGCCATGCAGTCGTTCGCGATGGTTAACGGCGCACCGTTTGACAAATTGCCGGACGATCTTTATATCCCGCCGGATGCCCTGGAAGTGCTGCTGGACACCTTTGAAGGACCGCTGGATTTATTGCTGTATTTGATACGCAGGCAGAATCTGGATATTGTTAACATACCGATAGCGCAGATTACCCATCAATATATCGCCTATATCCAGATAATGGGGGTGTTGAATCTGGAGTTGGCAGCGGAGTACCTGGTAATGGCCGCATTGTTGGCGGAAATCAAGTCGAGAATGCTGTTGCCCAGACAGTCTGATGTTGAAGACGATGAGGAAGATCCGAGAGCAACCTTGATTCGCAGACTGCAAGAATATGAGCTGATTAAAAATGCGGCTGAAGAAATTGATCAGTTGCCTAGAATTGAACGTGATATATTTGAAGTCGGCGTTGATGTTTCGACGCTAAAGAATTCCGAACAAAACTTGCCTGATATCCAGCTAAAAGAAATGCTGTTGGCATTTCAGGATGTACTTAAAAGAGTTGAGCAGCTCAGCCATCATCAAATTACCAAAGAGCCCTTATCTGTCCGTGAACGCATGTCAACCATTTTGGAAAACCTTAAAGGAGCGGATAGTCTCCTTTTCTCGCAGTTATTTATCCGAAAAGAAGGTCGACACGGAGTCGTTGTCTCGTTTCTGGCAATCCTCGAACTCAGCAAAGAACGACTCATCGACATTATCCAGTCAGAACCCTTTGCCGAAATACGCGTCAGAACCGCCGCCACCGATAGCTGAGCCGTCACCTCCCGTAACTGAACAACGTGAAATTAATGTGGAAATTAAACGTGTAGTTGAAGCAATTTTATTTGCTGCAAATCGTCCCATGACCTGTAAGCAGGTACAACAGGTTTTTCCTGAAATTGAACAGCCGGACCTACAGGAAATACAGGCAGCTTGTGAGGCGATCAAGGAGGATTACAGACTCAGGCCTGTTGAATTAAAACAGGTGGCCAGCGGTTATCGGTTTCAGGTCAGGAAGGAGTTGTCGCGCTGGGTATCACGATTGTTTGAAGAAAAGCCGCCAAAATATTCGCGTGCATTATTGGAGACGCTGGCCATTATTGCCTACCGTCAACCGGCAACACGCGGAGATATTGAGGATATTCGCGGCGTCGGCGTCAGTTCCAGCATTATTCATACACTGCTTGAGCGTGAGTGGATTCGGGTGGTGGCGCACAAAGAGGTGCCGGGCAGACCGGCTTTATACGGTACGACCAAACAATTTCTGGATTATTTTAATATTACGTCATTAAATGAACTGCCGACATTGCAAGAGATTCAAGAGCTTGACTTGTCGTTAGATACTACGCAACAACCCATGCAGGTAAAGAGTGAAGAGCAAGAAACAACCGAACAGATCGCCAAAACAACCGTCGAGCAGTTCAGCGAAACAGCCGAGCAGATCACCGAAACTATCGGGCAGACCGCTAAAACCGTCGCAAGGCTCAGCACAACAACCGAATAATCCTCCGCAGCAATCCTCCCCTTTGCAAAAGGGGAGGCAACGAGGGGAGGATGCTAATTCGTCGGTTGACGGAGAACGTATCCAAAAAGTGCTGGCGCGCGGCGGCGTTGGTTCCAGGCGGGAAATTGAACGCTGGATCAATGAAGGGCGGTTGAAGATTAACGGTAAGCCTGTTGACTTGGGCGACCGATTGAAAAACGGCGATCATCTGCTGATTAATGATCGGATTGTTCATTGGGAAAAATTTGTCGAACAGCCTACCCGAGTGCTGCTTTATCACAAACCTGTCGGCGAAGTCGTTACGCGTCGCGATCCGGAAGGTCGTCCGGTGGTGTTTACGCAATTGCCGAAGTTGGCTATCAGCCGCTGGATAGCTGTTGGCCGCCTGGACATCAATACCTCAGGATTATTATTGGTTACCAATAATGGTGAGCTGGCTAATCGATTAATGCATCCGTCAACGCAAGTGGAGCGTGAATATGCGGTGCGTATTTTGGGAGAGGTTTCAGAAGCCACCATCGCAAAACTCAAACAGGGTGTAGAGCTTGAGGACGGTAAAGCCAAGTTTGACGACATTAAGTTTTTCGGTGGTGAAGGTGCTAATAAATGGTACAACGTTATCGTTGCCGAAGGCCGCAACAGGCTGGTAAGGCGTTTATGGGAATCGCAGGAAGTTATCGTCAGCCGTTTAATGCGGGTGCGCTATGGGCCTGTGGTATTGCCGGAACGGTTGAAAGCCCGCACGTTTTATGAATTGACCGATAAAGAACTGGACTTGCTGTTTGAATTTGCCGGTATGGCAGGTGAAAAGCCGGCCATTGCCGCCAAGCCTGAATTCAAGGCGCATAAGTCCGGGAAACGTTAACGGCGCGGGTCGGATTGCTCTGAAGGCGCAAGAGCTTGGTGTAATCCGACATCTGCCGTTAATTTATTTGGCCACGACAACTTGGTTTCTGCCTTTGTTTTTGGCTACATACATGGCTTTATCCGCGCGCAGAATGAACGACTCGATCGTATCATTGTCACGTAAGGTGCTGACGCCCATGCTCGCAGTGATCTTGATGGTTTCCATGCCATAAGCTATTGTATGGTTCTCAATCGAGGCGCGAATTCGTTCTGCCAGCAATTCTGCGCCGTTGGTGTCCGTGTCGCTTAATAAAATCACGAATTCTTCCCCTCCGTAACGGAAAATAATATCGCTATCTCTTAGGTTTTCTTTAATCCATTTGGCACCAAAAGCCAGAGTGGTGTCGCCGCACTCGTGGCCGTATGTATCATTGATGGTTTTGAAATGGTCGATGTCAAAGAAAATCAGTGATAATTTTTTGGTATTCCGTGTAGCCAGGCTCATTTCCCGTTTAATGGAATCATTAAACGCAGCTCTGTTATGGGTTTGGGTCAACGGATCGGTGTAAGCCATCTTTAAAGCTTGATGAAATAAAGTCGCATTTTTCAAGGGATAAATTAAACAGCAAAGTAGAGTTTCCAGTAACTGGAGATCCGTATCGCTGAATCTATGGTTGCGCATCAGTTTCAATTCACCCAACTGTTGCTGCTCAACTTTAAGTGCGTAGTTGCAGGAATGCCGTGTAAAAACCCCGCTTTTTACTTCCAGTCCAAATTCTGCATTTGTATAAACAAAGGCGCTATGAGGAATCTTATTTGCGATTTTGCTGCTGAAAATCATGATCAGTTCATTAAATTCCAAAGTCGTTTGTAAGGCGCTGCTGATGTCATAATGATGAAGATTAACCGCTTTTGTCGCTTCAAAAGTGTTATTGCTGATAATCGCTAGGTTTGCTGATTTATGGTTCATGGACGCTTCCTCGTGATTGGAACTATTACGTTGCAATAACTAAAGCGAAGGATGTGCCATTTTTCAAAATATCAATAACAATCAGTATATTGTCGAATATATTATATTTTGGTTTAATTGGCGTCATAAAGTTGACGTTGCAAAGTGGCAAGGTATTGCCGGTGGGACGACTTAAGCGGTTGTTCTGCTGCCGTCATGTTTACTCCCAAGTTATTTTTCTTCTTAGTCATCGATATTACCCTATTTCTTTAAACGGTGGATTTTTCGGTTCTACATTTGGCGAAAATATTGTAAAAAGAGCGGGCGATTAACGTACTGAATGCCCATGATTACCCTCGAACTGACCGAAAAACAACTGGACGAACTTGATGACGGGATGTTGTCCAAGGTAAACGCATTTGACTTTTTAAACCGTCGTAAAATCAATTAGCTACGCTGAAATAGCAAATAATTATGGCTTTTTGTATGTTTATCCCTTTGATTTTAAATGCTAAATATTTATATGTGTTTGCCCTATCGAAACCTGCCTTTCCCATCTAGGATTTCTCGATCGCTTGGGTGTCGCAGAATGGCCGAAAATAGCCGGTCAACATAGCCCTGCCAAAAATATTTATTACAGATCAGAAATGAACCGAAAAGTTGCGATGTTGGTGACCGTAAAATCTAACTTGATGAAAAATGAACAATTAAGTCTCGCCGAATCACTTCCAATAGTGGATGAGAGCTACATTGCCGTTTTACGGAAAGAATGGGCGTTTAGCGGAGAACCGGAAGCACAAATAAAAAAGACCCCGATCAGATCGGAGCCTTTGGAATTCATGGTGCCCAGGGGCGGAATCGAACCGTCGACACGAGGATTTTCAGTCCTCTGCTCTACCGACTGAGCTACCTGGGCATTTTGAGATGTTACTGATTTTTGCAGTGGTGCCCAGGGGCGGAATCGAACCGTCGACACGAGGATTTTCAGTCCTCTGCTCTACCGACTGAGCTACCTGGGCGGAACTACAAAAGAGCGCCATTAGACTCGATTATGTGCCGACAGTCAATAAATAATGTTTTTTATTGGGGCGGATTTTGGCCGGTCGGGGTGTTTTCGTTCTGAAACAGGTTAATAATAAAACCGAAAACCTTTTTCACGCCCATCCATATCCGCGGCAACAGCCAGATCATCAGCAGGATAAAACCCGCCAATGCTATTAAAAACAGTATCGGATGATTGATGCATGCCCAGACGCCGGTTATCACGACGACATCCTCGCTGATTGATGCAATCCAGTTGCTAAACGGTTCCGGCGAGGTGTTGATCAACACCCGCGTTCCGGCTTTGGTCGCATGCGACCCTGCCGCCAGACCGCCGCCCATGATAGCTGCGGCCAATTCAACGGCAGGATTTAAGTCGCCGATCGCCCCGGCCGCGAGCATGGCTCCTGCCGGAATACGGATAAAGGTATGTATCGCATCCCAGCCGGTATCTACGCCCGGCATCTTATCGGCAAAAAATTCAATAAAATACATGAGGCCGGCCGCGCTCATGACCATCGGGTTGGCGACTATTTGCAAATCCGGCGGTAAATCGATGTTGCCGGTATTGGCAAGGTAACCCAAAGTAAACAACGTCGCATACAGATTAATGCCGCTGGCCCACGCCAGGCCCATTGTTAATGCCAGGGTTGTTGATATTTGATCCAGTGCGTCCATTAGAGTGCCCTTTTCTGACTATTTTGCTCAGCGTAGCATATTTTTCTGAATCTTCGCTAAACCGTATCCAGCACACTAATGCGACTCTGCGCTCATTTTTTCGCACATTTAAATTCAGACCATGTAAAATTAAACTTATCTATTTGGTAATTTTGGGATATTTAAAGTGAGTTTTAGAGGAACAACGATACTTTCTGTTCGCCGGGGCGACAAAGTTGTGATCGGCGGTGATGGTCAGGTCACTTTAGGCAACACGGTAATGAAAGGCAATGCCCGCAAGGTGCGCCGTTTATACCACGATAAAGTCATCGCCGGTTTTGCCGGTGCAACGGCGGATGCGTTCACTTTATTTGAGCATTTTGAAGGCAAGCTGGAAAAACACCGCGGCAATTTAACCCGTGCCGCCGTGGAAATGGCTAAAGACTGGCGAACCGACCGCGCTTTACGCAAACTGGAAGCATTGCTGACTATTGCCGATGCGAGAACATCGCTGATTATTTCCGGCACCGGCGATGTGATCGAACCTGAATTCGACTTGATGGCGATAGGCTCCGGCGGCGCTTTTGCCCAAGCTGCCGCGCGTGCATTACTGGAAAACACCGATCTTAGCGCCCGCGAAATTGTCGAACGGTCTTTAAATATAGCTGCCGATATTTGTATTTATACCAATCACAATTTGCGTATTGAAGAACTCGACGCCGAACCTAACGAGTAAACAGATGACTCAAATGACCCCCAAAGAAATCGTAAGCGAGCTCGACAAACATATTGTCGGCCAAGCCAATGCCAAGCGTTCTGTCGCCATCGCGCTACGTGACCGCTGGCGCCGCCAACAGGTCGACCCTGTCCTGCGCGAAGAAATCACCCCTAAAAATATTTTAATGATCGGCCCTACCGGCGTTGGTAAGACTGAAATTGCCCGCCGTCTTGCGCGTCTGGCTAATGCGCCTTTTATTAAAATTGAAGCCACTAAATTCACCGAAGTCGGTTACGTCGGCCGTGATGTCGATTCCATTATTCGCGACTTAGTCGATACTGCGGTCAAAATGACGCGCACGATCGAAATGGACAAAGTCGAAAACAAGGCTTTCGATGCTGCCGAAGACCGGATTCTGGATATTCTACTGCCCAGAGCGAATGGCGGCATGCTTTCCGACACGGAAGAATCGACCCGCCAAAAAATGCGCAAGAAATTACGCGAGGGTGATTTGAATGACAAAGAAATAGAAATCGACGTGCATCTTTCACCGGTGGGCGTTGAAATTATGGCGCCTCCCGGTATGGAAGAAATGACCAGCCAATTGCAAGGTATGTTTCAAAACCTGGGTTCGGGCAAAACCCGCTCCAGAAAAATGAAAATCGACAAAGCCTTGAAAGTTTTACAGGATGAAGAAGCGTCCAAACTGGTTAATGAAGATGACATCCGGTTACGCGCGGTCGAATCTGTAGAGCAGAACGGTATCGTGTTTCTGGACGAAATCGACAAAATCTGCAAACGTTCCGAACTGGGCGGAGGCGGCGGTGAGGTCTCCCGCGAGGGCGTACAACGGGATTTGTTGCCGTTGGTTGAAGGCACTACCGTCAGCACTAAATACGGATCGATCAAAACCGACCATATCTTGTTTATCGCATCGGGTGCGTTCCATTTGACCAAGCCGTCGGATCTGATCCCCGAACTGCAAGGCCGATTTCCTATTCGTGTTGAGCTGGATGCGCTTTCAGCCGATGATTTTGTGCGTATCCTGACCGAGCCGGATGCTTCGTTAACCGAGCAATATACCGCGTTACTGGGTACCGAGGGCGTATCCCTGTCGTTTTCTGAAGATGGCATCAAGCGTATTGCCGAGCTCGGCTGGCAGGTGAACGAAACCACCGAAAATATTGGCGCCAGAAGGTTGCATACGGTTCTGGAACGTTTGCTAGAGGATATTTCTTATAACGCCCCTGACCTGATTGGCAACAACATTGTTATCGATGCCGCTTATGTCAATGATCACTTAGTCGAGTTTGTTGAAGACGAGGATTTGAGTCGTTATATTTTGTAATTAAGGCTTTTTGATACAAAAATGGAATACGTACTAATCATTCACGAAGTCGAGGACTATGACGCGTGGAAAAAAATATTTGACGATGCTGCGCTAATTAGAAAAAGCGCAGGTGAACTGAGCTTTCAGGTTTTAAAATTGGATAACAATCCTAATAAAATCGTCCACTTTTCCAAATGGTCATCAATTTCCAACGCCAAAGCATTCTTTGAATCGGAAAAATTGGTTGAAATAAGAAAACAAGCAGCCGTTAAAGCGCCCGAATTTATTTATTTGGAACAGTTGGAAGAAGGTGTGTTGTAAGCACAGAATTGTGTAGGATACGCTGTGCTTACTATATGAAAGCCGAGCATTACAAAGAGGGTATCACTATGCACGTTAATTATAAGTTAAACACCAATGACCTTGATGCCAATTTTTTGGAATCGGTCAAACTCATGTTTAAAGATAAGGATATTATTATTTCAATTGCCGATACAGAAAACGATGAAGATTTTGCATTTGGTAAGGCGATAGAAAAAGGGCTTTTAAGCGAATCCGCCTCTAGAGAAGAGCTTGATAAAGTTTTATATGCGGATTGAGATAAAGGCCAGCTTTGTTAAGGATTTAAAAACCGTACATAAAGATTGCAGGGGAAAAATTGCTACCGTTATTTGCACAATGGAACAGGCTTCTAATCTTTCGAACTTAACAGGCATCAAAAAACTGAAAGGTTATCAAAATTTTTATCGCATTCAAGTTGGGGCTTATCGATTAGGTTTTGTATTAGAAGAAAATACCATTGTGCTTGTTCGATTCTTGCACAGAAAAGAAATTTATCGATTTTTTCCATAACATTTAGAGCTACGAACCTACATGCGCATAACTGCAAAACCTGCCAATACCCACCCGACTGAAATCAAGCTGCATCAGGTTTCCAACATTGTTGAAATCAGCTTTGATGACGGTAGCGTTTTTCAGTTGCCGAGTGAATATTTGCGCGTCTACACGCCTTCGGCAGAAGCGGTAGGTCACGCGCCCGGACAGGAAGTTCTACAGGTCGGCAAGGAAGATGTCACCATTAAAGAAATCAAGCCGATAGGTAATTATGCAATAGCCCTGGTATTCAGCGACGGCCATGACAGCGGCATTTATACCTGGGATTTGTTATATAAATTGGGCGCCGAATATCAGGCTTTATGGGCTAATTATCTCCATAATCTGGAAGCGGCCGGACATAAACGCAAAGAACCGCTGCAAAACTAACTTCATCGTTGCCATGCTCCGGCAGGGTAACGGTATTTAATGACATACAGGTACAACAATGACCACTAACACTACCCATTTCGGATTCAAACAAGTAGCCACAGAAGACAAGGTCAATCTGGTACGCGGCGTATTTGATTCCGTCGCCGGACAATACGACGTCATGAATGACCTGATGTCGCTGGGCATTCACCGTATCTGGAAACGCGTTGCCGTGCAACTTAGCAATGTGCGCAAAGGCGAGCAAGTGCTCGATCTGGCCGGCGGCACCGGCGATTTAACCACACTGTTCGAAAAGCGCGTCGGCGCGGAAGGCCAAATCGTCCTGGCCGACATTAATTCCGAGATGCTGCGTACCGGACGCGATCGGCTGATCGACAGAGGCTTGGTCGGCAATATCCGCTATGCGCAAGTCAATGCCGAATGCCTGCCCTTTGAAGACAATACTTTCGATTGCGTTTGTATTGCTTTCGGTCTGCGTAACGTCACCGACAAAGGTGCCGCGTTGCGCTCCATGCACCGCGTTCTCAAACCAGGCGGTCGCGTTATCGTGCTGGAATTTTCGCATCCAGTCGATAAAATCACCGAAAAAGTCTACGATTTTTATTCATTCAAGCTGCTGCCCAAGATAGGCAAAATTGTCGCCAAAGATGAAGACAGCTATCGTTATCTTGCCGAATCAATCCGCATGCATCCCAAACAGGATGAGCTGAAAAAAATGATGGAAAACGCAGGTCTCGAGCGCTGTGAATACTTCAACATGACGCAAGGCATCGTTGCCGTCCATAGAGGTTATAAAATCTAGCATGTCCATCAAACCCTTGCTGATTGGCGCACTGGAAGCTACGCTCAATCAATATCTTGCCTTGGATCAGGACAGCGGCTATTTTTTAACGCCGCTGGCCGGTAAAGTCATTGCCGTTACCGTTCAGCCGTTTGATGAAACCATTTACCTGTGCCCGACGACCGATTCCATTCAGTGCCTGGATCAGTTCCCCAACCCGCCCGACACCCGCCTGACCGGCTCGATTTGGGCGCTGGGCTTAATGGGACTCAGTTCAACGCCGATGCGTTCTGTTTTCTCGGGCGAGGTAAAGATTGAAGGCGATATGCAAACCGGCCGCAAGTTCCAGGAACTGTTCGCCAAGCTGGACATTGATCTGGAAGAAAAACTGTCGCAGTTCACCGGCGATATAATCGCGCATAAGGTGGCCGGTTTTTTCCGCGCCGGCCAAAGCTGGGGTAAAGATTCGCTTGAAACCTTCAGGCTGAATGCCGCAGAGTTTTTGCAGGAAGAAACCCGCGACTTGCCGTCAGCGCCTGAAGTGGATATTCATTATGCCCAGGTTGATGAATTGCGCACCGATTTTGACCGATTGCAAAGCCGGATTGATCGCCTGAAAAGTACGTTGCAAAATAAATCTTAATTATTCACCACGAAGAACACGAAGTTTTTACCTTAGTTTTTTCTTCGTGAACTTCGTGTCTTCGTGGTGAGACCAGCTGTTGGACGCAAAAAAGCAGTACCCACTCTACAAACAAAGGTAACTCGTGATCCGCCCTAAATTATTATTGCGTCTAATCCATATTAACTGGGTTCTGGTCTTTCACGGCCTGGACGAAATCGTTTTAAAAACCCATTTATTCCGACCTGTCCGCTATTTAGCGGTTTTCTCTCCCAACTTCTGGCTTAGAAACTCATCAGACTCCCGCGGCGTCAGAATCCGGCGCGCACTTGAAGATTTGGGGCCGATTTATGTCAAGTTCGGCCAGGCCTTGTCTACCCGAAGAGATCTGTTGCCCGATGACATCGCCGATGAACTGATCAAACTACAGGACCGGGTTCCGCCTTTTGCCAACGAACTTGCGCGCAGCATTATCGAAAAAGAACTGGGCATGTCTATCAGCGACGCGTTTGCCGAGTTTGATGCCGAACCGCTGGCCTCGGCGTCAGTCGCACAAGTTCATACCGCCGTCTTGCACAGCGGCGAAAGCGTTGTCGTTAAAGTACTGCGTCCCGATATAGAAAGCCGCATACGCTCAGACATAGGACTGCTCTATGAACTGGCCCGTTTTGCCGAGCGCTTCTGGGCTGACGCAAGAAGACTGCGCCCTATGGATGTTGTTGCCGAATTTGAAAGAACCACGCTGGATGAACTCGATTTGGTCAGGGAAGCCGCCAATGCCGCCAAATTGCGCCACAACTTCAAAAACTCCGACGTCATCTACATTCCGGAGATTCACTGGTCGCTAACGCGCCGGAAAGTTCTGGTCATGGAAAGGATTCACGGCATACCGGTAGGTAACATCGACCAGCTTAGAGAAGGCGGCGCGGATTTTAAATTACTCGCCGAGCGCGGCGTGGAAATCTTTTTCACCCAAGTGTTCAGGGATAATTTTTTCCATGCCGACATGCATCCCGGCAATATTTTCGTCGATCTGCCGGCCAAGTATATCGCTGTCGATTTTGGTATCGTCGGCACCCTGTCATTGTCCGACCAGCATTACCTGGCGGAAAACTTTCTGGCTTTTTTCAATCGCGACTATCGTAAAGTAGCCGAAATGCATGTTGAATCGGGCTGGGTTTCCGAATCGACCCGGATAGAAGAGTTTGAATCCGCGATACGTAGCGTTTGCGAGCCGATTTTTGAAAAACCGCTTAAGGACATTTCATTCGGCCAATTGTTGCTGCGTTTATTCCAGACGGCGCGTCGTTTCGATATGCACGTCCAACCGCAACTGGTCTTACTGCAAAAAACCCTGCTTAACATCGAAGGCTTGGGGCGACAGCTTTACCCTGACCTGGATTTATGGCAAACCGCCAAGCCTTTTCTTGAAAAATGGTTTCATGAGCGCATCGGCCCTAAAGCCAAAATCGACAAACTCATCAAACAGTTTCCTGACTTTGCCGAACAATTTCCCGAAATCCCTTCTTTGATTTATAAAGCGCTGGACAATGCCGCTCACGCAAAGCAGCATGCAGAAATGCAGAACAGGGAATTAATGCTGCTGCGCCAACAAATGGACAACAATCACCGCAGAACGGTCTGGGCTATGTTGATCAGTGCGATGGTCATCAGTGCGGCGGTGTTGTTTCAATAATTAAATTCTGTAGGCCGGAATAAGCCGGTTCGAGCGGGAGCGAGAATCAGCGTTGCCTACATGGATGTAGGTAAGGGGCGTGAGCAGGAGCGGAAGCTTTTCCGGCAATCACCATCCGGCAAGCCGGAAACGCCACCTCGCGCTACGCGCTTGGATGGTCTTATTCCGGCCCACGCCTATCGTGGTGAATACTTCCTGCGTTTTTTCATACAAAGTTGAGGTGCAAAAATGGTAACACTGGAAACGCCGATCTGTGATTTAGGCAAGAAAGCGATCGATTTTGAATTACCCGGCATTGACGGGCGCACGTGGTCTCTACAACAGTGCATGGGTAAGAAAGGCCTGTTGGTGATGTTTATCTGCAATCATTGTCCGTACGTCAAAGCCGTGCAAGACCGCATTGTCAGAGATACGCAGGAACTTAAAGCGTTGGGCATCGAATCGGTAGCGATCATGTCCAACGATACCGTTGAATACCCCGCCGATTCATTCGACAACATGAAAAAGCTATCCGATCAATTGGGTTTCAGCTTTCCTTATTTGCTTGATGAAACCCAGCAGGTCGCCAAGGCTTACGGCGCTATCTGTACACCGGACTTTTTTGGCTATAATGCCGACTATGAACTGCAATATCGGGGACGTCTGGATGCCAGTCGCAAGGAAACCGCACCGGAAGGTACTAAACGGGAATTATTCGAGGCGATGAAACTGGTTGCAGAAACCGGTCACGGCCCCAAGGAGCAAACCAACAGTATCGGTTGCTCCATCAAATGGAAACAAGATTAACCAAACCCAACGTTTTATTAAACGTTGAAAAAACAACCAACACAGTGAGAGCGTAATATGTCAATTAAGAGAATGGTAGATCTGGATTTGTCGGGCAAACGGGTGTTAATCCGTCAGGATCTGAATGTACCGGTAAAAGACGGCAAAGTGACCAGCGACATTCGCATCCAGGCCAGCGTGCCGACTATTGAAAAAGCCTTGGCAGCAGGTGCTGCGGTCATGTTGATGTCGCATCTGGGTCGTCCTGTTGAAGGCCAATATGATGAAGAATCTTCACTGAAACCGGTCGCCGAACGCTTATCCAGCTTGCTGGGCAAGCCGGTCAGACTGGAAAAAGACTGGATCGACGGCATCACTATAGAACCGGGCGAAGTCGTGCTTTGCGAAAACGTGCGTTTTAATGCTGGTGAAGGCAAAAACGACGATACGCTGGGCAAGAAAATGGCGGCTCTTTGCGACGTATTTGTGATGGATGCTTTCGGCACCGCACACAGAGCGCAGTCCTCAACCCATAGCGTGGCTAAATTTGCACCGATTGCTTGCGCGGGTCCGTTATTGTCCAGCGAACTGGACGCGCTCGGCAAAGCTCTGGAAACACCAGCCAAACCTCTGGTTGCCATTGTCGGCGGTTCCAAAGTATCCACCAAATTAACAGTATTAAAATCCCTATCGGAAAAAGTCGACCAGTTAATCGTCGGCGGCGGCATTGCCAACACCTTTATTGCAGCCGCAGGGTTCCCAGTCGGCAAATCGCTCTATGAAGCCGATCTGCTTGATGAGGCCAGACGACTGATTGCCGCAGCTAAAAGCAACGGTTCCGACATTCCCATCCCTGTTGACGTGGTTTGCGCCAAGGAATTTTCAGAAACCGCCGTCGCTACCGTTAAAAAAGTGGCCGATGTCGAAGCCGATGACATGATTATGGATATAGGCCCGGATACCGCAAAACAGTACGCCGAGATGTTAAAAACCGCCGGCACTATCGTCTGGAACGGCCCGGTCGGTGTATTTGAATTCGACCAGTTCGGCAATGGTACAAAATCTCTTGCCATGGCAATTGCCGAAAGCCACGCTTTCTCGATTGCAGGCGGCGGCGATACCTTGGCGGCTATCGACAAATACGGCATTAACGATGAGGTGTCTTACACATCAACCGGCGGCGGCGCCTTCCTTGAATTTCTTGAAGGTAAAGAACTTCCTGCCGTTTCTGTGTTAAAATCAAAACAATAGGCACAAGGCTCAGGGCGAAAGGCAAAAAAACCTTTTGTCCTGAGCTTTTCGCCTTTAACCCACTACATCAGGATTAAAAATGGCCAGAGTCACTATCGAAGATTGTTTAGAAAATGTTGAAAATCGCTTCAAACTGGTTTTGTTAGCCAGCACCAGAGCGCGCCAACTCAGCCACGGTGCAACTGAATTTGTGCCGCGCGGTAAAGACAAGGATACGGTTGTTGCGTTACGCGAAATTGCGGCAGGTCATGTTACGCCTGAAAACGTCAATCTCCTGCATCGTGTCGGTGAAGCGCATGATCACCATAACCCGATGTTTTAATCCGTAGAGCCTATGCTGGAAATAGCCGACACGATCGAACTGGAACGCCCTCAGGACAAACTGATCCGGCGTTTATGCACGACCTTGTCCGGCTATCTGGATCAAGCCCAAATCGACCAATGTGTCCGTGCTTATGAAGTCGGTGCGGATGCTCATGAAGGTCAATTTCGTAAAAGCGGCGAAGCCTATATTTGCCACCCTGTCTCTGTCGCCATCAGTCTTGCTGAAATGCGCATGGACGCCAACGGCATCATGGCCGCAATACTGCATGATGTTATAGAAGATACCCCGGTCAGTAAAAAAGAGCTGGCCGAACAGTTCGGCACGGAAGTCGCAGAACTGGTTGACGGGGTTACCAAATTAAGCAAAATCGACAGTAAATCACATGCAGAAACGCAAGCGGAAAATGTCCGCAAAATGTTTCTGGCCATGGCCAAGGATTTACGCGTCATCATCGTCAAACTGGCCGACCGACTGCACAACATGCAGACTCTCGGCGTTATGCCGGCTGCAAAAAAGCGGCGCATCGCCCGTGAAACCCTGGATATTTACGCCCCGATCGCCAATCGTTTAGGCATGAATAATATCCGGCAAAAACTCGAAGCGCTGAGTTTTGAAGCAATGTACCCAATGCGCCATGCGGTGTTAAATAATGCCGTAAAAAAAGCGCGGGGCAACCGCCGTAAAATTGTCGACATCATAGAAAATACGATAAAAAACCGTTTGGAACAGGCCGGTATAGACTGCGACGTGGCTGGACGGGAGAAAAATCTTTACAGCATTTATAAAAAAATGCTCAATAAAAAGATTTCCCTGGCCGACGTTTTTGATGTCTATGCATTCAGGATTTTTTGCGATGATGTTGATACCTGTTACCGCGTTTTAGGCGTTATGCATAACCTGTATAAGCCGATTCCCGGACGTTTCAAAGATTACATCGCCTTACCCAAAGCCAATGGCTACCAATCCCTGCACTCCATCTTAATGGGGCCCTACGGCGTGCCTATTGAGGTTCAGATCAGAACGCATGAAATGCACCGCATGTCGGAATCGGGCATTGCCGCGCACTGGCTGTATAAATCCGATGACGATAAAATCGAAAAATTCCAGGATCGCGCTAACGAGTGGCTGAGGGATTTGCTGGAAATCCAAAAATCTGCCGGTGATTCGCTGGAATTCATCGATAACCTGAAAGTGGATCTGTTTCCGCAGGAAGTATTCGTATTTACTCCACAGGGCGCCATTATTAAACTGCCTCGCGGCGCAACCATTATCGATTTTGCCTACGCCGTACATACCGACGTCGGTAATGCCTGTGTCTCCGCCAGAATCGACAAACAACTGGTACCGCTGCAAACCAAGCTGGAAAACGGCGTCACCGTTGAAGTCATTACCGCATCATGGGCCCGGCCCAACCCGCTTTGGCTCAATTATGTCATTACCGCCAAAGCCCGCTCCGGCATTCGCAACTATCTAAAACATTTTAAACAGCAGGAAGCGATTAATCTGGGTCGCCGTTTACTGGAAAAAGAACTGCTGTCCATGCATCTGCATCTGGAAAATATCGACAAGGAAAAAATACAAGCCTTGCTTCAGGTTATGTCCAAACAATCGCTGGATGAATTGCTTGAAGACATCGGACTGGGCAATAAAATGCCGTTTTTGGTCGCCAAGCGCATCGCTCAGGACGATATTAATGCCACTATCAAACTGGATGACGGCGACCAATCGCAAAAGAAGCCGCTGGTCATAAAAGGCACGGAAGGCATGGTTATCACCTTGGCAAAATGTTGCAGGCCGATTCCCGGCGATTCGATTATCGGCTATTTCAACCCCGGCAAAGGCATCGTCGTGCATCATCACGAATGCCGCAACAGCAGTGTGGTCAGAAAAAAACAGACCAACTGGCTGGATGTAGAATGGAGTGCGGATGCAGCCGGCGATTTTCCGGTTGAAATCCGCATAGAAATACTCAATCAACGCGGCTCGCTGGCGACCATCGCCTCGACTATTTCCGAACTGAATTCCAACATTGAAAATGTCACCGTCGTCGATCAGGATGACCGTATTAGCGTCGATTTAATCACCTTAACCGTCAAAGACCGGGTGCATTTAGCCAAAATCATGCGTCGCTTGAAAGAGTTATCGATAGTGTTAAAAATTACTCGCGTTAAAGCATAAAGGATCAAAAATGACCAAACAAATTATCCAGTCCGATAAAGCGCCGCAAGCCATCGGCACCTACTCGCAAGCGGTCAGGGTGGATCGCACGGTTTATCTTTCAGGACAAATTCCTTTGGTGCCTGAAACCATGACCATAATTGAAGGCGATATAGGCGCACAAATCACCCAGGTATTCGACAACTTGCAAGCGGTTGCAGAAGCGGCGGGCGGTGATTTTTCGGACATCGTCAAGTTGAATGTTTTTTTGACCGATCTGGCGCACTTCCCGTTAGTTAACGAAATCATGGGGTATTATTTTCAGGAACCCTACCCCGCACGCGCCGCTATCGGCGTTGCCGCTTTGCCTAAAGCCGCCGATGTAGAAATGGATGCGATTATGATTTTAAAGCCTCAGGAATATCCGGCTTGTTGATTACGCACTAACGTACCTCCGCTAATGAATACCCTGAACCAACCGGTCGGCATTTTGACAGGGATAGGCGCTCAAACCGCAAACCGCCTGCAAAAACTCGGCCTTTGCACACTTCAGGACTTGATTTTTCACCTGCCTCTGCGTTACGAAGACCGCACCCGTGTTTATCCGATATGCTCGTTAAAGCCCGGCATGACGGTACTGATCAGCGGCAAGGTTGAGTTTATCGATATTTTACCCCGAGGCCGAAAAAGTTTGATCTGCCGAATCAGCGACGGCACCGGCTTTATCAGCCTGAAGTTCTTCCACTTTTCCGCCAGCCAGCACAATGCGCTGAAACCCGGCACATCAATCAGTTGTTTTGCCGAAGTTCGCTACGGTTTTGCCGGACTGGAAATGGTTCATCCTGAATACAAGGTCATCGCCAATCCCGACGACTGCATAACGGAAACGCGCTTGACCCCCGTTTATCCACTGACCGAAGGGCTTAGCCAGAATGTCGTACGCAAAGCGGTCAAACAGGCTTTAGAGCTTTGCAGCCATGAACCCGAGTTGCTGACCGACTGGATACCCGAATCGATCTTAAAGCAATACCGTTACCCTGCCCTGGCAGATGCAATCCGGACCCTTCATGCGCCGGACGAATCGGTGTCGATTGAAGCTTTGCAAAACGGCAGCGTACCCGCATTAAAACGGCTGGCCTTTGAAGAACTGCTTACGCATTATTTAAGCCTGAGAATAACCCGCAATAAAACCAAAGCATGGCAGGCACCCTCGTTCTTAGAAACTGCGACCGGCAAAGTTGCCGCAGAACATTTCATCCGCTCCCTGCCGTTTAAACTGACCGGCGCGCAGCAACGAGTGATTGCGGAAATCGAAGCCGATTGCCGCTTGCAACATCCGATGATGCGACTGGTTCAAGGCGATGTCGGCTCAGGTAAAACCATCGTCTCCGCCTACGCGGCGTTACTAGCCTTAACGGCAGGTTATCAGGTTGCGGTGATGGCTCCGACCGAGTTGCTGGCCGAACAACATAAGCGCAACTTCGACGTCTGGTTTGACGGCTTTGAAACCCAAGTAACATACTTAACCGGACAACTCAAAGGCAATGCCAGGAAAGCCGTTTTACAAGCGCTGGAGGACGGCAGCGCGGGTATTATCATCGGCACCCATGCATTATTTCAGGACGCTGTGAACTTCCATCGACTCGGCCTGATTATTATTGATGAGCAACACCGCTTCGGCGTACATCAGCGACTGGCGCTCAGGGAAAAAGGCCAACAGGGCGGCATCAGGCCGCACCAGTTAGTAATGACCGCCACGCCGATTCCGCGTACCCTGGCTATGCTGCAATATTCCGACCTGGATATATCCATCATCGACGAACTGCCGCCGGGTAGAAAACCGGTCGTCACCAGCGTGATTCCCGCCGAGCGACGCGCCGATGTGATCGACCGGATTAACGGCTGGGTCGACAAAAAAAAACAGGTCTATTGGGTCTGTACGCTGATTGAAGAATCGGAAGTTTTGCAATGCGAAGCGGCGGAAAAAACCGCAGAAACATTAACCCAAGCCTTGCCGAACGTACGCGTTGCGCTAATACACGGGCGCATGAAGTCAGCCGAAAAAGACGCCGTTATGCAGGCCTTTAAAAATCACCAAATTGATTTGCTGGTCGCCACAACCGTCATTGAAGTCGGTGTCGATGTGCCCAATGCCGGATTAATGATCATCGAAAACCCGGAGCGTCTCGGACTATCCCAACTGCATCAATTGCGCGGACGGGTCGGTCGCGGCAATGACGACAGTTATTGCCTGCTGATGTATCAAGCACCTTTGTCCGATACCGCCCGTCATCGTCTGGGAGTTTTACGGGACAGCAACGACGGTTTTGTCATTGCCGAAAAAGATCTTGAGTTGCGCGGCCCCGGCGAAGTCATGGGTACCCGGCAGACCGGACAAATGCATTTTAAAATTGCCGATTTGGCCAGGGATTCCGATTTGCTGGCTGTCGTTCAACAGATTGGCGACACCTTTTTCACCCACTCGCCCCAAGCCATACAACCCTTGTGTGACCGTTGGCTGGGCGCATCGACCGAATATTCCGAGGTTTAATTTAAGTTGGCAAGCAAAAGCTTTTTATTCAAGCGGGAACCCTTATGGCTGGAAAACCGGTCCGGCATCCGTCATACCCTGCCGAAAAATGTCCAGTCATGGACCTATGAACCAGGATCGCTGACCCAGCGTCTGCGTGATTATTACGGTGATGCGATTGGCGTTAAAATCCTGCTACAGCAATGGAATACGCCGTTTTTAACCGAGCGCAGACTGCTTAAATTACACGAAAACAAATACAGCCTGATTCGTGAGGTTTTGCTGCATGCCGACGGCAAGCCGCTGATTTTAGCGAGAACCATCATCCCGACAAGAACCATCAAAGCGGCTAAAAGCAACTTGGCTCATCTCGGCAGTCGTCCACTCGGAGAAGTGATTTTTTCCTATCCAAAACTGGAACGCATAGAAATGGATGTTACTTTTATTGATCCGCCGATCTGGACCCAGCCTGCGATTGCTGAAGGCCATATCGACCAGCCGATCTGGGGCAGAAGAACCGTTTATGCAATTGCGCACCGGCAAATGCTGGTGAGTGAGTTTTTCTTGCCGGAGGTCTTGGAAGTTTTTTAGCTGGGCTAAGAGGGCATGTTCATCGAGATTTAACAAGAGTGCAAGCTTCGCCTAAAGCGCCTACTTTTGGTGCTTGCAAGGCAGTACTCCAACTCTGTAGCACCACCCGGACTCGCCGGAATTACCACCTCACTCTAACGTCTTTCGACCAGCTCAGGACAGGCTTGGATGGTTTTATTTCGGCCTAAACCACATTCGCAATAACAACAGCCCGTTTCGGAGCCGGCAAGCCTTCGCAGGTCAGTTGCGGATTTTCCGCATCCAAAAAATCTTTCAGCGAATTAAAAGTCATCCATTCCGTAGTGCGCTGTTCTTCAATACTGGTTACGGTGACATCGACCAGCCGGATATTTTTAAAGCCGCACCGCTTTAACCAGCTGATCAAGGTGTCGCAGCTGGGCAGAAACCAGACGTTGCGCATTCTGGCGTAACGGTCTTCGGGCAACAAAACCTGACCCAGGCCGCCGTCGATAACCAGGGTTTCCAGCACCAGTTCGCCGCCGGGTTTCAGGCAGTCTCTTAACTCCATCAGGTGATCGATAGGCGAACGGCGATGATACAGTACGCCCATCGAAAATACCGTGTCGAATGCCTTGAGGCCAATGGGCATGTCTTCAATGCCCATTGGCAAGACGTAAACCGGAGCTTCGCCGTACAATTTCCTGACCAGCTGAAACTGCATTACATTGAGCAGCATGGGGTCGATGCCGACCACTGTTTTTGCACCTGCGCCCAGCATACGCCAGCAATGATAACCGTTGCCGCAACCTACATCCAATACCAGGCGATACTCTAACGGCGCGATATGGTCTTTTAGGCGGTTCCACTTCCAGTCTGAACGCCATTCGGTATCTATGTTGATGCCGAACAAGTTGTAGGGGCCTTTACGCCAGGGATGGAGTGCTTTTAATTGGCTGTGTAGAGCCGACTTTAGTCGCCCAGGGCGAATCAATTCGCCCTGACAATGCTCTATTGTATCCATGCTGTCGTCGATCAAATCATCGGAACAGCCTATTTGCACCGCATCGGCATCAAGCGCTCGGTATGCGACGGGCAGTTCCGGCACGCTATCGACCAGCGCCTGCCACTGCGCTAAATCGCCATGTTTGGCTTGATCAAAGCCCCGTTCAAGCTGTTGCGGCAATATCTTTGCCCAGGCATCGGCTTTTGCTTCAATCAGCGCATCATATAAGGGTTGATAATCAATCATTTCAAGGCAATGATGGAGGCAAAGTTGAAGTATTGGAACCAGACTTCCGCGCTGCTGAAACCAACTTGCCGCAAACGGTTTTGATGCTGGACAAAGGTTTCAGGAATCAGCACATTTTCCAACGCTGTGCGTTTTTGGCTGATTTCCAGGTCGCTGTAGCCTTGCGCTTTTTTAAAGGCATGATGCATTTCTATTTGCAGTTCCTGTTGCCGTTCGTCATCGAATTTGAGTTTTTCCGACAGGATTAAAATGCCGCCGGGCAAAAGTCCCTGATAGATTTTTTGCAAAAAATCGGATCGGTCTTCAAGCGGGATAAACTGAAGGGTAAAATTTAAAACTACCACAGAGGCATTTTCAATCGCAACCTCACGAATGTCAGCGCACAGCACATCGACTGCAACCGGTGCCTGATCTTTTTTTAACGTTTCCTGAAAGCGCGCCACCATTGCCTCGGAATTATCAACGGCAACAATGCGGCAATTTTCAGCTGCAATCTGGTGACGCATCGATAAGGTCGCAGCTCCCAGAGAGCAACCCAGATCGTAACAGACGCTATGCTCACGGGCAAAACGCCCGGCCAAAAGACCTATCGCAGAAATAATTGCGCTATAACCGGGAACAGACCGTTGAATCATGTCCGGAAAGACGCTGGCTACTGTTTCGTCAAATTTAAAAGCACCGACTTCGCCAATGGGGCTGGCATAAATGGAGTCTTTCGGGGAATTCATGGATTAGGAAATAAAAATTGAGCGGGGTGGAACGGGCCGTAGCTGTAGGGGGAGTTTTATTCGCTCTGGGCGACTAAAGTCGCCCCTACAGGGATAAGCTTGGCGTAGCGTTTTTCGCAATGTTTCAGGAATTCGCTGCAGACTTTGCCGCTAGCGCTTCAGCATTACGCTTAACCAGTCCTTCAATAACCGCGTTTAATGAACCTTTGGTTTGAACTTCACTGGTGAAAGTGCTGCGATAGTTGGTCACTAAACTTACGCCTTCAATCATAATGTCGTAGGCTTTCCATTCGCCGCCACTTAGCAGCATCCGGTAGTTAACGCCGATAGGCTGTATGCCGGGTTGCAAAACTTCGGTTTTTACAATAACTTTTTTCTCATCGCTGCCCATTTCAAGAGGCAGAAAACGGACCGACCAGTCGTTAAATTCCACAAAAGCGCGGGAATAGGTTCTTACTAACAGCGTTTGGAATTCATGTTTAAAACGCTCACGTTCATCAATAGTTGCTGTTTTCCAGATTTTTCCCAAAACCAGTTCTGAAATTCTGTCGAAATCAGTATGCGGATAAATGACTTCATTAACGAATTGTGTGATCTTGGCAAAATCTTTGGTAAAAGATTTATCCTGCAGCTTTTCCTGTAATTTTGCAGAAGCGACTTGTATCGCCTGTTGTGGAGGCAACAAATCAGCCGCGACACCCTTAGCGACAGGCATCAAACTGAGTAATACAGCAAATAAACCGAACATTGTAACTTGCTTAGCTTTCATAAAACCCTCTAAAATCAAACTGACGGATGCATTCACTCTTCAAATATCAGAATTGTATTCACTGATACAATAAATCCTCTGTACTTAAATCTGTATTTAGAACAGAGATGTTGCACTGCAATGTCCCTACAAAGATTTAAGATTTTTACAAACCCTTAGAGCTAAGGATAAGATGACACATAATAACATCAATTTTCCTCAAACACGCATGAGAAGAATGCGTTATAACGACTTTTCGCGTCGTTTAATGCGCGAAAACCGCTTATCTGTTGATGATCTGATTTATCCGATGTTTGTCACTGAAGGCTCAAATCAACGAGAATCCATCTCATCCATGCCCGGCATAGAAAGACTCTCACTGGATTTGCTGCTTGAAGAAGCGCATCAACTTTATAATCTCGGCATCCCAGCCATTGCACTGTTTCCGGTGACTTCCGCCGATAAAAAATCGGAACATGCGGCCGAGGCCTATAATCCTGAAGGGCTGATTCAACGTAGCGTAAGAGCTTTAAAAAAAGCCATTCCCGAATTAGGTATTATTACCGATGTCGCACTGGACCCCTTTACTACTCACGGACAGGATGGACTGGTCAATCCGGACGGCTACGTGATGAATGACGAAACCATCAAGGTATTGACCCGGCAGGCGCTGTCTCATGCCGAAGCCGGAGCCGATATTGTGGCGCCGTCGGACATGATGGACGGTCGTATCGGCGCGATAAGGCAGGCGCTGGAAGCTCAAAACCATACCAACACGCTGATATTGGCTTATTCCGCCAAATATGCCTCCAGCTTTTACGGCCCGTTCAGGGATGCCGTGGGTTCCGCCGGAATGCTGGGCAAAGGCAACAAATACAGTTATCAAATGGATCCTGCCAATTCCGACGAAGCCATGCGCGAAATACAGCTGGATTTACAAGAAGGCGCGGATATGGTCATGGTCAAGCCCGGCATGCCCTACCTGGACATTATCCGCCGGGTAAAAGACCAATACGGCGTACCAACGTTCGCCTATCAGGTCAGCGGCGAATACGCGATGCTCAAAGCCGCCGCCATGAACGGCTGGCTGGATGAAAAACAAGTCGTGCTGGAATCTCTGCTGGCTTTCAAACGTGCCGGTAGCGATGCTATCCTGACCTATTACGCCAAATCTGTAGCCCAGTGGTTGCAGGATTAATGCGAACATTTTAAATAATCCTTAATCTAACAACCTAAAGTGAGGCCTGTTTTATGTCAGAAGATATTCTAATCGCCGAAAAAAGAAGATTTCACATTGAGGAAGCCATTTTGGTTTTACTGCTGATCCTGTCGCTAGTCGGTATCGGCATCATGGATTTTTCCCCTGCCGACGGCTATGGTTATTGGCTCATTTTGGTTTTTGTATTTTGCCTGTTTGCAATGGTTATCGGCTGGCTGCAATCGAAGCACCGCAGTGATGATTTCAAGATTATCTTTCGTGAGCAATCGATACACTGGGCCACATCGTTACTGGTGGTTGGCGGGGTGTTTTTAATCCACCAGTCCGGACGGATACCCGAAGAAGATGCCGGCCTTATTATCCTGCTGATTCTATCGCTTTCAACCATACTTGACGGCCTGCGCGTAGGCTGGCGCTTTAGCCTGGTTGGTCTATTCCTGGGGGTTGCCGCTGTGGTGTCGGTCTATACACCGCATTTTCTCTGGATAGAACTGGGCATTGCCCTTTTGATTGTTGCAGTGACCATTGCATGGGAATTATGGACGGAGAGAAAAGCACAATTATGACCTTAATCGACCGCTATGCCGTATTTGGCCATCCTATCAAGCACAGCAAATCGCCGCGCATTCATCGGCTTTTTGCCGAACAAACCGGACAAACGCTTGAATATACTGCGGTGGAAGTACCTGCCGAACAGTTCCAAACAACCGTTGCGATGTTTTTTGCTGGAGGCGGCAAAGGCTTAAATTGCACCGTACCTCTGAAAGAGCTCGCCTGGAACTACGCTGACTGTAGAACCGAACGCGCCCAACTGAGCAAGGCAGTCAACACGCTCGCATTTCAGGCGGACGGCTCTATATTAGGCGATAACACCGACGGCATAGGTCTGGTAACAGACTTGGTCACCAACCATGCCATCACCTTAACAGGCATCCGCATACTGATTCTGGGCGCCGGTGGCGCCAGTCGGGGCATCATAGCGCCTATTCTTGAGCAAGCCCCGCAAACCCTTGTTATCGCCAACCGCACCGTTGATAAGGCCGTCAAGCTGGCCGCTGAATTTCACGACAAAGGAGCTATCACCGGCTGCGGCTTTGATGGCTTGGAAAACCGGCAATTCGATTTGATTTTAAACGCGACATCAGCCAGTTTGAGCGGTCAGTTACCGCCGCTACCGCCCGGTTTACTGGCGGCAGGCGGCAACTGTTACGACCTCGCCTACGGTAACGAACCGACGGCTTTTGTGCGCTGGGGACTGGAAAATCATGCGGCAAAGAGCCTGGATGGACTGGGTATGTTGGTTGAGCAGGCAGCGGAAGCTTTTTTTACCTGGCGTGGCGTTCGGCCCAAAACCCGGCCTGTTATTGAACTGTTGAATTCAGAGCGGCAAGCTTGAAAGGCAAAGGGCAAAGGGCAAAGGGCAAAGGGCAAAAATAGCTTGTATTGAGATTTAAGGAGCCGTCAAATTTTTCGCCTTTAGCCTTTACTCCTTCACCTTCAAATACTTATTTTTCAACTGAATATACTGCTTGGACGAATATTCCAGAAACTCCTTGTCGGATTCCGTTAAAGGCCGGACCTGTTTGGCAGGTGCCCCCACATAAAGATAACCGCTTTCCAGCTTTTTCCCCGGCGGAACCAGCGCCCCGGCACCCAGCATCACATAATCTTCAAGAACAGCCCCATCCATAATAATCGCGCCTATCCCTATCAGACAATAGTCGCCCACTGTGCAGGCATGCACCACCGCTCTATGCCCTATAGTAACGCCTTTGCCTATAATTAACGGATGGCCTTGAGCCGTGTACTTGCCGGCATGAGTTACATGCAACACGGAACCATCTTGTATATTGGTGCCGCCGCCAACAGTAATACTTTCAACATCGCCTCTGAGCACCGTCGTAGGCCATATGGAAACATCATCGCCCAAAGTAACGTCGCCGATCACCACAGCGCTGTCATCTATAAACACCGACTTGCCGATTGCCGGGTATTTATCATTAAACTTTCTAATTGCCACTTTAACTCCCGCCTGTACATTTACTTACTGATTTTAAAGATTATTTACATAGCGTTATGCCTGCACCCGACTCAACGCAAATAGCGCCAGGGCTAATACAGTCAAACTGGGCGTAACTGCCATCAGCGGCGGATTAAGATCGTAAATCAACCCGATATGGCCGACAATTTTATCGATAATATTAAATCCCATGCCGATGACGACGCCTATCATCATCCTTGCGCCGACGTTAATACCGCGTTTAACACCAATAACAAAGGGCGCAGACACCAGCAACATAACCAAAACAACCAAAGGATTTACCACGCGCCCCCAAAAAGCCAGTTCAAACTCGTGCGATTTTTGATGATTATCTTTTAAAAAGTCGACATACATCGCCAGATCATACATGGATAAATCATGCGAGTTGACCACAACAATCTCCAATAAATCGGGCGCAACGGTTGATTGCCATACCTGCTCATTTTGGGCACTTGCGGTCATCTGCTCTGTTGAAATACTTGATTGCTTGATGCCCTCTAATTTCCACTGCTGGTTGCCTTGAAAAACAGCTTTCTCTGCATGGGTTGAATAACGCAAACGACGCTGGTCATCCAGTTCATAAATACTGATGTCCCCCAGATTTCCGTCATCCTGAATTTTTCGTACATTGATGAATTTTTTGCCTTCACGCAGCCAGAGTCCGTATTTGACGTTCATGACAACCCGGCCTTCGTCCACGGCGTTGACCTTAACCATCTGCGCCGCCCGTTCGGCTACCGGCGCGACAAATTCACCGACCAATATTGAGATCATGACTAAAATCATACCTGCCAGCATAACCGCCCTGATGATCCCCAAAATGGATAAGCCTGCAGCTCGCATGGCAATAAGTTCGCGGTTATTACCCATCGCACCCAATATAAACAGACTGCCTAATAAGGCGGATGCCGGCATCAATTCATAAAAAACGGAAGGCGACGTCAGCGCAAGATAATAAAAGATCTCTGTTAAGCCGTAGTGCCCTTTGCCGAGATCCTTTAGCTGATCGCTGAAGGTAAACAAATTAAATAAGGTCAGTAATAATAAAGCGGCAACCAAAGACCCCTTTAATATTTCCCTGACTATGTAGCCTGTTAATACATTCACTTGCCCACCTTTTCCCTGACTTTCATAACCAGCCATTGCCATCCGTATAATCTTGCCAATAAAATCCCGCCTATCAACAACAAGAGTGTATTGACCCCAAACACGCCCAGCCACGCCGGAATAGTTTGGTTCATTACCCAGCTCTGGCTGACACGGATAAAATTTCCATAGCTAAAATAAATTAAAAAGCCGACCAGCATATTCCCGTAAACACCCCCTCGAGGCGACATTTGCGCCAAAGGCACGGCAATAAAACTAAGTAACACGATCCCCATGGGTATAGAAAACCGACGCTGCAATTCGGCAATATCGGTTATTTCACCGGAACTCGCCAAAGCATCGCTGGCGATCGACTCCTTTCCGAAATTTGCGGCTGATTCTTTGGTCTCCATTCTCACTGCGTATTCGGCGAACCGTTCAAGTACATAAGTTACGGTTCCAGGTTGCCCCTGTATACGCTCACCATTCTCCAAAACAATATAGCGCCCGTCAGGCAAATCCCTCATCCTGCCTACTTCGGCATTAATAATCGCCAAGCGGTCTCCCTGCCTGTGCTGTACAAAAACCTGGTGCATGGTTTTATCGTCATCAATCTTTTCCACATAAAAAACCAAATCCCCTTGACTGTATTCACTAAATTTTCCGGCGGCAATACCTCTAAGATCAGCCGATTCCTTATCCTGATGCATCAGTTCCTCCATCATGGCTTCCGCCCAGGGTGAGACGTAAAATGACAAGCCGGCAGCCAAAATGCTTACAGAAAAAACCAGCAGAAATATAGCTCGATAAACTGTCCCGGCCCCACCTCCTGCTGAAGCCACTGCCGACATTTCCTGATCCCTGTACATTCTGCCCAAGACCATCAACACCGCCATAAACAAGGCGGCCGGCAAAAACGCGGCGCTGGCAATGATCGTTTTCAAACCCAGAACAGTTAGCAAGGTTTGATTGGACACCTGTCCTTCAACAGCCTTGTCAAGAATCCTGATAAACTGTCGGCTGACGATAATAACGACAATCACCGACCAAACCGCCAACAATGTCCTTAACAAATCCAAAGCAACCATTTTGTCCAGGACCGTAATTAACTTACGCCGCCCCATTTTATAGCCTTTAGTCCAATTCGCTTCCAAGCGTGTCTCCCCCATCAAAAAACGAGTATTGTTATACAACGAAAGTAAAAGGTGAAAAGCCGAAAGCGTATCGACTTCTACCTTGAGCCTGTAAATTATGAACTATTTTATAGAAACAGCGCTATTGGAAGTAGCTCATTGTGATTGAGCCAAGCATTTCACATATCTTAAAAAATTACAGCTCCCATCAAAAATCAAATAACAACATATTGATTGGTATGCCGGAAAATTATGTCGCCGACCTTGATACCGCGGCACTGCCTAGGCATGAGTTGGTCTGGGCGAAGTGGAGAACCGGTAAGGCTTGAGGATCGGCTGTAGCCTGGAATAAACCTGTTTGAGCGGCAGAGAAAACGGGGGGTCTCCGGCGCATATTGCTACTGGGCTGCATAGCTTCTTGCACGGGTTCAGTGAAAGGATAGGATAGATTTTAATTGCCAATGATTGCAGCCGAGCCCAGTGCTTGAAGTTGTGCATTATCGGAATTAGCAGTCGTGAGCGTAAACAGCATCTTTCTTGCTGCGTTTGGAACTGACCATTCGTAAGAAATGGTATGAGTTGGACCGTTGCCCCCTGTTTGTGCGCGCTCGTCTTTTGCTAGCCTCGAGACAAACGGAGCGAGGGGACTGCCAACGAGCCCAATAAACATTTTTTCGGCTTTTCCTGTATCGGCTCTCCGCGCGTAAACCATACAAATATTCTTGTTGTTAGGTAGAGCAAGAACGAAAGCCCCATATTTGTCATGGACCGGCCATGCATCACCCGGACTCCCCGACAAGAACTGAACAGTTTTCTCTGGCGGAAGCTTTGGCATGTTTTTCAACTTCACCCGAAGTCCTTCTAAGTCAGAAAGGTTCTTCATGCAGAGTGACACATAGATATTTGCGAACGATTCAGCTTGATTGTCAGCATCGCTTGCAATGCAGGTATTCGATATTGCAACAAATAGCAAAATTAAAATAATCGAGGCGCGCATTAGTTCTCCTGATGAAATCTAATGCGACATAAATGGTCTTATAAAGCCTGACCCGCCGTATATTCCTCATAAGCTCATCGTGCACTTGACTTGTTTGGATTAAGTGTAAACCAAATTCAATAGACCATAACACACAAACAGAAGATGTATTACGCCCTCCCAAAAAAGGCTTGATACACCAAGAGGCTTTAAGCCAATTTACCGCCAGTCGTCTATCCTCAATCAAAAATCAATATTTGTGTTGTATAATCGCAATTAAACGGCCCATCTTGAGCCGATCCCTACAACAGGTTCAAGATAATGCTCTATTCAACAAATAACCGAGTTAAGTTATGGACTATTCAATAGAAACCGCGCCATTAGAAGAACTGCAATGTGATTGTATTATTGTCGGCGTTTATCAAGACCGCCAACTCAGTCCGTCGGCAATTGCGCTTAACAACAGTACCCATGGACTTATAAGCAACATCGTCAACCGCGGCGACCTGAGCGGAAAAAATGGCGAAACCGTGTTAATAAACGCCATTCCAGACAGCAAGATTGAGCGTATTTTGCTGGTTGGATTGGGTGAGAACAAGCCTTTATCCGGCAAGGACTATAAAAAAGCCTTGCTGGCTGCCATCAATAGCCTGAAAAAGCCGCAAATAAAATCGGTCGTCTGCTGCCTGGCGGAATGCGATGTTACAGACCGCGACCGGCAATGGAAATCTCAACAAATTATCGAAGTTTTTAACGATGCCGCGTATCAATTTACCCACACAAAGTCCGATAAAGAAACAGAAAGCAAGATTGAAAAAATTTCCATTGCTGCTACGGAAAACGAACGTGCTTTAGCGCACTCCGGCTTATTGCAAGGCAAGGCTGTTGCCGAAGGCATGAATTTGACCAAATATCTTGGCGATTTACCCGGTAATATCTGCACACCGGCCTATCTTGCCGAACAGGCAATTGAACTGGGCAAAAAATACGCAGGCCTAACCGTTAAAATACTGGAAGAATCCGACATGACGGCACTGGGCATGGGCGCCTTTCTGTCCGTCTCGCGCGGCAGCCGTCAACCCGCAAAATTAATCACTCTGGATTATCAAGGTGGCGAGAAAAACGCCAGGCCTATCGTGCTGATCGGCAAGGGGCTCACCTTTGACGCGGGCGGCATTTCATTAAAACAGGCGCCCGGCATGGATGAAATGAAATACGACATGTGCGGCGGCGCGACTGTTCTGGGAACATTGCTTGCCGTAGCGCAAATGCAGCTGCCGCTGAATATTATCGGCCTGATTCCTTCGTCGGAAAACCTGCCCGATGGTGACGCCAATAAGCCGGGCGATATTGTGACCAGCATGTCAGGCAAAACCATTGAAATCTTAAATACCGACGCCGAAGGCCGCCTGCTGCTCTGCGACACCTTAACCTATGCGGAACACTACAACCCCGAGGTAGTGATAGATATTGCCACGCTGACCGGTGCGTGCGGAGTCGCTTTAGGCCGTGTAGCCAGCGGCCTGCTCGGCAACGACGATACTTTGTGCAATGAACTGACAGCGGCTGGCGAGACCGCCAACGACAGCATCTGGCGTTTACCGCTCTGGGAAGAATACCAGGAACAACTTAAATCCAATTTCGCCGACATGGCCAATGTCGGGGGCAAAGATGGCGGCACCATTACCGCAGCCTGCTTCTTGGCACGATTTGCCGAAAAATTCCGCTGGGCGCATCTGGACATTGCCGCCACGGCTTGGCGCACCGGCCCAACCAAAGGCGCGACCGGCCGCCCCGTGCCGCTATTAAGCCAATATCTAATTAACCGGGCGCAACCTTCACAGAATATAAGTGGCTGAAGTCAGCTTTTACATACTGCCGTCGGAATCGTTACAGGACAGGTATTTTTTCGCCTGCAAACTGATCGAGAAAGCCTATCGTAGCGGCAGTTTTTGTTATGTGCTGACCGATTCTGCCGAACAAAGCCAGATTATAGACGACCTGCTCTGGACCTTCAGGCCAGGCAGTTTTATTCCGCACCAGATATACACGGGCGAACTGCCCGAGCTTGAAAAAGTCATTTTAATCGGCTCCCTGAATGCGCCTGAACACTGGCAAAAAGTCCTGTTCAATCTGTCTTCACGCTATCCTGCCGTAGGATCGCAAACCGAGCGTATTCTCGAAATACTGGATAATAGCGAGACTACCAAAGAAGCAGGTAGAAACCGTTATCGCCAATACCAACAGTCAGGCATGACGGTTACTACGCATAAAGATTGGCAGTAAAGCCCGCCTTTTCAACATTTAGCGCAAAACAAGGAATACAATGCAACTTCAGCTTGAAGACCTGCTTTATCAAAACAATGCCATACAAAGCGCGGTTCAGCTTTTCAAAGGCCAAAGCAGGAATGTCTCTGAGCGTACGCTGCTATCCCAATCCAATGTCATCGACATCGCCCCGAACCAGTGTCTGCTCAGCCCGGAGCTGCTGCACAAAAATAAAATTAGCATCCTGCAACAAAACGCCCTTGCAGAAAACGAGGCCACCTTAAGCGAAGAGCCACAAATCTGCATCGAAATGGAAACCGGTACCGGAAAAACACTGGTTTATATCCGCACCTTGTACGAACTTTATAAAGAATACGGTTACACCAAGTTCATCATCCTCGTGCCATCCATCGCGGTAAAAGAAGGCATCATCAACACGCTGGAAAGTTTTGCCGGGCAACTTAAAGACCATTATCAGCATAACATCCACTGGTTCGAATACGACAGCAAGCGCCTGAATCAACTCAAACACTTTATCAACGACGATCAGCCGTAAATCATGCTGACCACCGTTCAGGCCTTCACCGCAGAAGACCGCATACTCAATCAACCGGGCCGGGATGACAGCATCGGCGGTTTTAGCTATCTTGAAGCCCTGGGACAAACCCGCCCCATCATTATCATGGACGAACCGCAAGAAGGCATGGACACCGACTTGGCGCAAAAACGCCTGAACACTTTGACGCCTCTTTTTGTGTTTCGCTATTCGGCCACCCACAAACGCATCATCAACCGGCTTTATCGGCTGACGCCTTACGATGCTTACGCCGAAGGTCTGGTGAAGAAAATAGAAGTGCTCTCGGTTGCGGAAATCAACGACGAAGCCCTGCTGAAAATAGAGTTGCAGGAGATTCAGGCGCAAGCAGGGCAAGACCCAAAAGCCAAACTCAGCCTCTGGCATAACCTCAAAACGGGCTTTACGCTTAAACCCAGCAAATGGCTTAAAGTCGGCGATAATTTGGGCGCGATAACCAACAACATCAGCTACCAGGACTTTACCGTAGAGCGCATCTACAAGGGCTTGCGGGATAAAAACTGGAAAATCCATTTCAGCAACGGCGTAGAAATAGAACAAAACCAGCGCCAGGGCGACATAAGCGGCATATTCCGTCAACAACTGTACTGGCTAATTGACAGCCATTTTAACAAACAGCAAAAACTCAGCCCGCGCGGCATCAAATGCCTGGCGCTTATTTTTATCGACAAAGTCGATAATTACATCGGTGCCGAGCCGCTGATAAAACAACTGTTTGCCGAAGAATATCAGCGCGTCCACCAGGAGCGCACCGGCAAGCAAGCCAGTCCCGAACAAATTACAGCCGTACAAGGCTATTATTTTGCGCGTACCGGCAAGGGCGAATTTACCGACAACGAAAGCGCCATGCTCAAGAACCGGGAAATCTACGATTTGATCCTCAAAGACAAGCAACAACTGTTGTCGCTGGACAATCCGGTCGAATTCATCTTCTCGCATTCCGCGCTGGGCGTCGGCTGGGACAACCCCAACATTTTCAACATTGCCACGCTTAACCAGACCTACAGCGAAATCAAAAAACGCCAGGAAATAGGCCGGGGCCTGCGTATCTGCGTTAACCAGCAAGGCCAGCGCATTTACGATCCGGCCAGCGACGACGCCGACGATGAGATCAATGTGCTAACCCTGATCCCCAATGAAACTTACGAAACCTTCGCCTTGCAATATCAGGCGCAATTGGCGGACGAATTCGGCATAGACGGCAAAAAACCGCCCCTGCGTAAAAACAGCAAAGGCAACAAGAAGCAAAACAAACTGACCCGGCATGAAACGCGGTTTAACAGCGACAGTTTCCGCAACTTCTGGAAGACCTTGGCAAGAAAAACCCAATACACGGTTAGCTTTGATGAAGCGGAAATCATCAACCGCGGCATACAGGAACTGGGCAAAATAAAAATAGCCTCTTACGAAGCCGAAATACGCCTGACCCGCATCAAGGAGCTGCAAGACATCCAAGGCAAAGGCGAGGAAATCGGTCGGGAAATCGCCCAGCTTAAAGCCAGTTACTCGGCGGCGGATATTGTCGAACAAATCAGCGAAAACACCTCGCTCAGCTACAGCATGGTATTCAGGATCATCAAGGCGTTGGACAACAAAGCCCAAATACTGCGCAATCCGCCGCTATTTATCCAACAAGCCAGTAAAGCGCTCAAACGCATTGAACTGGCGGAAATGCTGCGCACCCTCAGTTATCATGAAACTGGCGACAGCTTTCCATTGGAACTGTTCAAAGAGGTAATTCATACCTACTCGCCGGTTGAACCAACGCCCAACAAAGGCATTTACGATTATGCCATTTGCGATGCGGATTCCCGGCCGGAACATGAATTTGCCCATAATGCCGACAACGACCCGAAAGTCGTCTGCCTGCTGAAACTGCCTGAGTTCTACAAAATACCCACGCCCATTGGCGAATACTACCGACCGGATTTTGGATTAGTGGTAAAACAGCGCAGCCTTAAAAACAGCGATGCCGATGGCCGCGCTCGTTCCTTACGAGCTAGCGGCATACACACCATCCCTGGCGATAAAGAACTGTATTTTGTCATCGAGACCAAAAGCACCAATGACATCAACGACGATAAAGCACTCACCGAACACGAGCGCAGTAAAATCCTATGTGCGGTTAAACATTTTGCGGCCTTGGGCATACACGCCGAAATTGGCGGTGACATACGCTACGAAGTCAAGGAAACGCCGGGAGATTATCAACAAACCAATGCCACTTTTCGAGCGCCGGTTAAAGATTATGGCGATATAAAGTTATAATTCACCCAACTTGGGAACGCCGAGCCCCAGCTCGGCAAGAACTGTTTATTGCTTTTTAATTATCGAAGTTATCACTCCCACGGTTGCCGTGGAAACGATACAATATATTTATAAGCTTTGTAGGCCGGAATAAGCCGGTTCGAGCGGCTGCGAGAACCGGCGTTTCCGGCAAACACCACTAGAACACCTTGAGGTATACAAAATGAACACAGCAGAAAAAGTTTATCAAGATGTAAAAGCGCTTCCAGAACCTTTAGCTCAAGAGGTTTTGCAATTCGTAGAGTTTTTAAAATTCAAGCAACTCAACTTGGAAAAAACACCCAACGAAACCACCATAAAAGCAATGCAAGCCGCAGAACGTGGTGAATATGAAGCGGTCAGTTTGGATGACCTGAAAAAGCAATGGAGCGATGCGTGAGAGAAGTTGTACAAACTTCCCAGTTCAAACAGGACTTAAAGAAAATAAAGCATTCCGGTCGCTATAAAATCGATGATTTGTTAGCGGTTGTTGAGTCCTTGGCTTCTAATAAACCGCTTCCCGTGAAAAATCAAGCGCATGATTTAACGGGTCATTGGCAAACTTATAAGGAATGCCACATAAAACCAGACTGGTTACTTATTTATCATCTGCCAGACGATAAATTGATTTTAGTCAGGACAGGTTCGCATAGCGAGTTATTTTAGGAATCGACGCATCATTTATGCGATTGTTAATGTACGCCTTTTAGCCTCCCCTACCAACAAACGATAATCTTTTACAAAAATAGAGCCCATCCATGGAAAAAACATACGCCCCGCATTCAATTGAACAACGCTGGTATCAAACCTGGGAAGAAAAAGGCTATTTTGCGGCCAAGTCGGAGGGTGAATCCTATTGCATCATGATTCCGCCGCCCAATGTTACCGGCAGCTTGCACATGGGCCATGCGTTTCAGGACACCATCATGGATGCGCTTACCCGCTACCACAGGATGAAAGGCTACAGCACCTTGTGGCAGCCGGGCACCGATCATGCGGGTATTGCCACGCAAATGGTGGTAGAACGTTTGTGCAATGCGGAAGGAAAAACCCGTCATGATTATGGCCGGGAAAAATTTATCGAAAAAATCTGGGAATGGAAGGAAGAATCCGGCGGCACGATTACCCGCCAGTTGCGGCGCATGGGCTCTTCGCTGGACTGGAAAAAGGAGCGCTTCACGATGGATGACGGCATGTCCGATGCGGTGCAGGAAGTGTTCATACGCTTATATGAAGAGGGCCTGATTTATCGCGGCAAGCGCTTGGTCAATTGGGATCCTGTGCTGCATACCGCTGTTTCCGATCTGGAAGTATTGTCGGAAGAAGAAAACGGTTCCATGTGGCATTTGCGTTATCCGCTGTCGAACGGCCATGGGCATTTGATTGTTGCAACTACCCGTCCTGAAACCATGCTGGGCGATGCCGCAGTCGCGATTCATCCCAACGATGAGCGCTATAAACATTTGCTCGGTGAATTTGTGGAACTGCCGCTAACGGGCCGCCGCATTCCGATTATTGCCGATGAGTATGTCGATCCTGAATTCGGTACGGGCTGCGTCAAAATCACGCCAGCCCATGATTTTAACGATTACGAAGTCTGGACGCGCCACCGCCATACTTCGGTTATTCAGGATTTGCCGCATGGCGGCTTGATTAATATTTTAACCGTCGACGCGAGCATCTGTACCGATGAGTTAGTCCCCGTTCAATATCAAGGCCTTGACCGCTTTGAAGCGCGCAAACAGATTGTCGCCGATCTCGATGCGCAAGGTTTATTGGAAAAAATCGCCGATCACAAGTTGATGGTGCCGCGCGGCGACCGCACCAACAGCGTTATCGAACCGCTGTTGACCGACCAGTGGTATGTCAAGGTCGCGCCGTTGGCGGAACCTGCGATTGCCGCTGTTGAAAACGGCGACATCAAGTTTGTCCCCGACAACTGGAAAAACACTTATTTCGACTGGATGCGCAATATTCAGGACTGGTGTATCTCACGGCAAATCTGGTGGGGTCACCGCATCCCGGCCTGGTATGACGAGCTGGGCAATATTTACGTCGGGAGCTCTGAGCAGGACATCCGGGAAAAACACAACCTGCCCGCCGGCTATGCGCTTAAGCAGGATGAAGATGTGCTGGATACCTGGTTTTCTTCCGCCTTATGGCCTTTTTCCACACTGGGTTGGCCGGAAAACACTGACGAACTGGCCAAGCATTATCCGACCAGCGTACTGGTGACCGGCTTTGACATCATTTTCTTCTGGGTGGCGAGGATGATTATGATGGGACTGAAATTCCAGGGCGCCGTGCCGTTTAAGGAAGTCTACATCCACGGCTTGGTCCGCGATGCGGAAGGACAAAAGATGTCCAAATCCAAAGGCAATGTGCTCGACCCGATTGATATCATCGACGGCATAGAACTGGAAGCTTTGGTTGCAAAACGTATTTCCGGCATGATGCAGCCGCATTTGGCAAAGAAAATCGAGCAGGATACGCGCAAACATTTCCCGGACGGCATTCAGTCTTACGGCACCGATGCCTTGCGTTTTACCTTTGCTTCATTAGCGTCCACCGGTCGCGATATCCGCTTTGACCTTGCCCGCACCGAAGGTTACCGCAATTTCTGCAACAAACTATGGAACGCGGCGCGTTTCGTGCTGATGAATACAGAGGAACAGGATAACGGTTTATCCGACGCACCTTGTAAATACAGCCAAGTGGATCGCTGGATTACGTCCCGTCTGCATCAGGTAACGGCTGTGACCTCGACCGCCATTGATAATTACCGTTTTGACCTGGCGGCGCAAGCCATTTACGAATTCACCTGGAATGAATACTGCGATTGGTATCTGGAGCTGGCAAAAATATCCCTGCAATCGAGTGATAAGGCATTGCAACGCGGTACGCGCAAAACCCTGCTGACAGTTCTGGAGTCGATTTTACGTTTGGCGCATCCGATCATGCCGGTTATTACCGAAGAGATCTGGCAACGCGTTGCACCTCTAGCCGGTATTATCGCTGGGGATGGTGTGTATGCCGCAGGCCAGCCGGGAGCTGGCGCGGCGCAGGCAAATACCATCATGTTGCAGCCTTATCCGGTAGCAGATGAAGCGCGAATCGATAGTAAAGCCATCGCCGAAACCAACTGGGTAATGAACTTTATCCTGGGTGTACGCCGTATTCGCGGCGAAATGAATATTTCTCCGGGCAAACCGCTGCCGGTGTTACTGCAAAACGGCTCGTATACTGACCAACAAAGCCTGGACAACAACCTGATTTATTTACGAAAAATGGCTAAGCTGGAATCGATAATCTGGTTAAACAGTACTGAAGTTGCACCGGAATCAGCAATGGCGCTGGTTGGCGAGATGCAAATCCTGATTCCAATGGCGGGCTTAATCGACAAGGAAGCGGAACTGATACGACTGGAAAAAGAGATACAAAAAGTCAATAACGACCTGCCCAGAGTCGAAGGCAAATTAAATAACCCGGCATTTGTCGATAAAGCGCCTCACGAAGTTATTGATAAAGAAAAAGCCAAACTGGCTGATTTACGTTCAATGCTTAACAAGCTCGAAGAACAGCAACGTAAAATACGGGCACTGTAAGAAAGACCGACAAAAGGCGCAAGGTAAAGGTAAGCGGCCCCTTTAGCCTTGTACCTTGTACCTTTTTAATCTATATTTATTTAAACAACTGACAAAGTAATCATCCTATGAATACCGCATCAACGAATTTACAATTTAGTGGCCTTACACGGTGCTTGATTGAAAAAGGCTTGCTAACTGAGAGTGATGCGCAAATTCATAGCCAGGAAGCACAAAAAAAACAAGTCCCGTTAATCCACTATCTTGTTACCAATAAACTGATTAGCAGCAAAGTCTTGGCATCTCAAGCCTCACAAGAATTTGGCATGCCTTTTTTTGACCTGGATGCAATTGACTTCCGTAGACTCCCTATCAATCTGGTCAGTGAAAAGCTCATCCGAAAATGCCATGCGCTGCCCCTGTTCGCCAGAGGCAAAACACTGTTTGTCGCGGTATCAGACCCGACCGACTTTCGCGCTCTGGATGACATCAAGTTTCACAGCCGCCTTAACCCCGAAGCCATTCTGGTTGAAGAAGACAAACTTATCAAAGCCATTGAAGCCTCCTTAGAGGCCGCCGATACATCAATGACTGATATGCTTGATGAGGATCTGGACAACCTGGAAATCACCGGCGGCGAAGAAGATACCACTAAAGCCGATATTAACTCGGATATTGATGACGCCCCCATTGTTCGTTACGTCAACAAAATACTGCTGGACTCCATAAAGCAAGGGGTCTCCGATATACACATGGAGCCCTACGAAAAAATCTTCCGTATCCGCTATAGATCGGATGGCATACTCCGTCAGGTTGCCACGCCACCCGCCAGCATCGCTGGCAGACTTGTCTCCCGCATCAAGGTCATGTCTAAAATGGATATTGCTGAACGCAGGGTTCCGCAAGACGGCCGTATCAAAATGACCTTATCCAAAAACCGTGCGATTGATTTTCGGGTAAACACCTGCCCTACCTTGTTCGGTGAAAAGGTCGTAATGCGTATTTTGGACCCTACCAGTGCTCAGCTGGGTATCGAAAAACTGGGTTTTGAGCCTGAACAGCAACGAATATTTCTTGAGGCTATTAACAAACCCTACGGCTTAGTGCTGGTAACGGGACCAACAGGTAGCGGTAAAACGGTTACGCTCTACACGGGGCTAAACATCCTCAACACCATGGAGCGCAACATTTCCACGGCCGAAGACCCTGTGGAAATTACCGTAGAGGGCATCAATCAGGTCAACATGAATCCCAAAGCCGGCCTGACCTTCGCCAGTGCTTTACGCGCCTTTTTGCGGCAAGATCCTGACATTATCATGGTGGGTGAGATTCGTGATTTGGAAACCGCCGAAATCGCCGTCAAAGCCGCACAAACAGGCCATTTGGTGCTATCGACCTTACATACTAACGATGCGCCGCAAACCTTAAACCGCCTCCTGCAAATGGGCATCCCCGCCTTCAATATCGTTGCAGCGGTCAATTTAATTATGGCGCAACGTTTAGGCCGACGGCTATGTGAACATTGCAAAGTCCCCGCCGACTTTCCCGATAAAGTCCTCCTTGCTGCCGGTTTTAAACAAGAAGAGTTGCACGACCTTAAAATATTCAGTGCGGTAGGCTGCGAGTACTGTACCAATGGTTACAAGGGTCGAGTCGGTGTTTATCAAGTCCTGACGCTCACTGACAAAATGCGCTCACTGATACTAAACGGGGGGAATACCGATCAGCTGGCAGAGTGCGCTCTGGCCGAAGGTTTTAATGATTTACGCAGGTCAGGGTTAAACAAAGTGCGGATGGGCATGACCAGCTTGGAAGAAATTGATCGCATCACCAAGGAATAAATATGGCAGAGCAAACTGAACAAATAGATTTCGTCTGGGCGGGAACCGATAAAAATAAAAAGAAAGCCGGAGGAATCATCTCTGCAAAAAGCGAAATCATTGCAAAAACTGAACTGCGGCGGCAGGGATATCGCGTTATTAAATTCAAGAAAAAACCCAAGCCGCTATTCACTCAAAAAATCCAGGCTATCACGCCGGGCGACATAGCCGTTTTTTCCAGGCAATTAGCCACCATGCTTAAAGCGGGCGTACCGTTGGTTCAGTCATTCGATATTGTCGGCAAAGGCCACGATAATCCAAGCATGGAGGCTCTGCTCATGGGCATCAAAACTGATATTGAAGGCGGCGACACCTTAGCCCAAGCGCTTAACAAAAGACCGCTGTATTTTGATGAATTAACTTGTAACTTGGTTGAAGCCGGTGAACAGGCAGGGGTATTAGAAACACTGCTGGATAAAATCGCCACCTATAAAGAAAAAACCGAGTCGATGAAGAAAAAGATCAAAAAGGCTCTGACCTATCCGATCGCGGTAATAGTCGTCGCCTTCATCGTCACCACCATCCTCTTGATATTTGTGGTACCGGTATTTTCCGACATGTTCAAAAGCTTCGGCGCCGACCTGCCGGCTTTCACTAAAATGGTTGTCGCCATGTCTGAGTGGATGCAGGCATGGTGGTATATTGTTGTCGGCATTGTTGTCGGCATCGTTTACACATTTGGCTATTTTAAAAAACGCTCAAAGAAATTCAATCACTTCCTTGATAAAACCCTGCTAAAAATACCGGTAGTCGGCCTGATTTTACATAAGTCTGCAATCGCACGATTTGCCAGAACCTTGGCAACCATGTCGGCAGCCGGGGTACCTTTGGTAGAGGCACTGGAGTCAGTTTCCGGAGCCTGCGGCAATATTGTCTACGCCGAAGCCGTTTTAAAAATGCGCGATGAGGTGGCAACCGGCCAACGGCTTCAATTTGCCATGCAGCAGGCAAATCTTTGGCCCAATATGGTGATACAGATGGTGGCTATCGGAGAGGAATCAGGCTCTATGGACTCTATGCTGTTAAAAGTTGCCGATTTTTTTGATGAGGAAGTCGATAATCTTGTCGATAATTTGAGCAGTTTAATGGAACCCTTCATCATGGTTGTTTTAGGCATTTTGGTCGGCGGCCTGATTGTCGCAATGTATTTACCGATATTTAAAATGGGTGCAGCTATTAAGTAACGTTGTACGCTACTGGTTAGACACGACTGCTTATGCAGGAATAATTACTCTCAAATACCGTATTCATCAACGCTCCCGCCATGGAGCGCTCACTTCATCAAAAAACAGATGCAACAGCTTAGTATGATTTTAAATATACCTGTCCTATTTTCGGCTCTGGCCGGTGTTATCGGCTTGCTTGTCGGCAGTTTTCTCAATGTTGTTATCTACAGATTACCGATCATGATGCAACGAGGATGGCGTAGGGAATGCCTGGAGTATCTGCAAATCGAGCCGGAACCTGTGCAGTCCGGCAACGACATGAATACAGCAGCGGTTGCCGAGGAACCCTTCAACCTAGTTTTCCCTTTATCCCGCTGTCCCGGCTGCAATACGCCCATCAAGCCTTACCAGAACATTCCAGTCATCAGCTACCTTTTTTTAAGAGGTAAATGTGCAAAATGCAACTGTCGCATTTCAATGCGTTATCCGATAGTAGAAGCTTTCACCGCACTGGCCTCAATCATAGTGGCTTGGCATTTTGGCTACACACCTCAAGCTGTTTTTGCTCTGATACTGACCTGGTCGCTGATTGCGTTAATTTTTATTGATATTGACCATCAGTTACTACCTGACTCCATCACCCTTCCCTTACTTTGGCTGGGGATGTGTCTAAGCCTGTTTAATGTATTTGCCGATGCTCACGCCAGCATCATCGGCGCAGTCGCCGGCTATATTGCTCTTTGGGCTATCTTTCATCTGTTTAAACTGGCAACAGGCAAAGAAGGCATGGGCTATGGCGACTTCAAATTGCTGGCTTTATTCGGTGCCTGGCTCGGCTGGCAATACCTACCGATTATTATTTTATTATCATCGCTGGTTGGTGCGGTTATTGGCGTAAGCATGATCATTTTTGTCAAACACGATCATAACGTCCCTATCCCTTTCGGTCCCTATCTAGCTGCCGCGGGATGGATCGCATTATTATGGGGCAATGACCTCAACCAACTCTATTTAACCTCCGTAGGCCTATAAGGCATGTTGAAAGTCGGATTAACCGGCGGCATAGGCTGCGGCAAATCGACTGTTGCCAGGATTTTCGCTGACTTAAATATCCCGGTGCTTGATGCTGATGAAATAGCCCATCGGCTGGTCGAAAAAGGACAACCTGCACTGGCTCAAATACAACAGGAGTTTGGCACGGCCATTCTTAACCCGGACGGCTCGTTAAATAGACAAACTCTCAGAGAAATAGTTTTTTCCGACCCCAAGCAGAAACAGAAACTTGAATCGATACTTCATCCCTTAATCTATAAAGCGATACAAGCAGAACTTGAACAGCTGAACGCTCCTTACTGCATCATAAGTATTCCATTATTATTCGAAACTGGCATGACTCATCTTGTCGACCGGATACTGGTTATCGACTGTCCTGTTGAAACACAGATTGAACGGGTTAAAATCCGGGATAACCTGACCACTGAACGAATACAATCCATAATTGACAATCAAGTATCGCGTGCATACAGAAAAGCAAAAGCCGATGACTTCATTGATAACTCAACGGCTGATTATAGACTTGCAGAACAGGTAAAAAAACTGCACAATTTATATCTTTCATTAAGCGCTTGCCGGGATTAACTTGTCTGTGAACACCACTATTACCTATGAATTTCCACTCAATGAACGCATCCGGGTTTTCATACGGTTAGAACAGCTTTTCCAACAATTCAGTCATTTTTTAACGGGAGAGACCGTTGCCGATAAACGCGCCGCTATTAATGTGCTGCTCGATATCATGACAATTTTCAGACGCAATGATCTGAAATCAGAAATACTGAAAGAGCTGGATCGCCATGCCAAGGTGCTAAATAAAATTGCCCATAATCAGAGCGTCGATACCCAAAAACTGGAAGAACTACTTAACCAATTAAATGAAACCAGTAAAAAACTCTATGCCACTAACGGCAAGATCGGTACCCGTGTCATGGAAAGCGACCTATTCCAGAGCATAGCTCAACGCAGTTCCATCCCTGGTGGTACCTGCTCCTTCGATTTGCCTGAATTTCATTATTGGCTGGAACAGGATGAAGCCACCCGGCTAAAAGACCTGGAACACTGGAGCAAGCCCTTTGCCGACATTCGTATTGCAATTGACCTGATTCTTAATTTTATTCGTAATTGCAGCTCGCCTACTCAAGAGGTTGCTGAAGCAGGCTTCTTTCAATTTTTGCTGGACACCAACCAACCTCACCAACTGCTTAAAATAAGCCTGGACAAATCCATACACTGCTTTGCAGAAATCAGCGGCGGCAAACACCGTTGCACCATCCGGTTCATGGCGCCATCTTCCGACAACAAACGTCCGACACAAAGCCCTGATGACATTCCTTTTTCCTTAACCTGCTGCCTTTTCTAATGTCGTCATCCAACAAACCGCTCATTGTAAAATGTCCCAACTGCGGATGTTCTGTGCCTTGGGTTCCTGAACAGCAATCCAAACCATTCTGCTCCGAACGTTGTAAATTGACTGACCTGGGAGAATGGGCAATGGAAGAAAAGAGGATTCCCGGACAATCAGTGTCGCTGGAAAGCGATAGTGAGGACGATACTTTCTTTCATTAACCGGGTGATCGCCTACCTGGACCTGTAGAAACATTGCCCGGGACGACAAGATACGCCCGGCTACAAATCGTACGAAACTATATATTTATACTTCAAATAGCCCAGGTTACCGGTCAAAACAGGACCGGCGTCTATCGAGCTCATCTAAAAAATACTTAAGTTCGGTTTTGCAGTGCGGTCACACCCGCCTCTTGAATATTCTTGCATTACAAAGTAATTTTATAGTTCTCTTTCCTTCAATTGACTTAGCACACAAAACTAACGCTCCTCTTGCGGCTATCGTTACCGCTGGGCAATTTTTCATACACGTATACCAAAAAAGACTAAACCTGCCCTATCGGCAGCCACTATAAGGAAATCTAATCATGGCTATAGAAATAGAACATAAATTTTTGCTCGCCAACGATGACTGGCGCAAACACGTTAGCCGTTCGGTAAAATATCGGCAAGGCTATTTAAGCTCTCAGGCAACCAGCTCAATCAGAGTGCGAATCAGTAATGACCATGCGTGGTTGAATATAAAAACTGCGACTATCGGTACTCACCGGCATGAATACGAATATGAAATTCCGATGACTGATGCAAACGAGATATTGGATAATCTTTGCAGAAAGCCATTAATCGAAAAAATCCGTCATTTCGTTACTGATGACGCCAATCTTTGGGAAATAGATGAGTTTGAAGGTGACAATCAGGGATTGATAGTTGCTGAAATTGAATTAAACGAAACAGGACAATCTTTTTCAAAACCGCTCTGGTTAGGCTTGGAAGTTACCGACGATTTGCGTTATTACAACAACAATCTCGCAATCCATCCGTATTCAGAATGGCATTAAGACTATATATTTCATAGATATATTGAAATATAATGAGTTTTGTTTTATATTTTCCACATGAAAAAATTAGTTTTTGTTGTTTTATTGCTACTATCGATTCAATGTTTTGCAGAGAACCTTGAAGACTCTTTAAAAAACATTGAAGCTGAATGGGCTTCTATTTACTACAGCACGCCCAAAAGCAAGCAAGGGCCTGCTTATGCTCAACTGCTCGATAGAATCACCAACTTAGCCCGACAATACCCGAACGCCGCCGAACCCGTTTTCTGGCAGGCCGTGTTGAAAGCGACTTATGCCGATCAACAAGATGCTTTTTCTGCGCTTGGCGCCATTCATGAGGCGCGTGATTTACTGATCAAAGTCATTAAAATCAACCCGAAAACCATGGGCGGGGCAGCCTATGTGACTTTAGGCACGCTTTATTACAGGGCACCCAAATGGCCTATCTCATTTGGCGATGACGATGCCGCCAAGCAAATGCTGGAAACCGCACTTAAAATCAATCCTGACGGCATTGATGCCAATTATTTTTACGGCGAATTTCTGTTGTTACATAATAAATTTAACGATGCGGCCATTTATTTGGAAAAAGCAGCCGCTGCTCCAGTCCGTGCTGAACAGCTTTATGCTGATAATCAGCTAAAAGCGGAAGCAAGACTCGCCTTACAAAATACTCAAAAACGGAAAATCAACGGCGAAAAAAGCATATTTTTGTCTGTATTTAATTCGGCAAGCGCAAGGTAAGCTTTATATCCGCAATCGTATCCGATCCTGCTAAATGACACCTTTAACAAACTCAAGATTCAATCATGTAATGCTTTCTGCTAGAATAACGCCCTAAATTAAAAAACTAACTTTCGTGGTAATAATTATGACTTTTGTAGTCACCGAAAACTGTATTAAATGCAAATTTACTGATTGTGTAGATGTATGCCCTGTAGATTGCTTTCGTGAAGGCCCTAACTTTCTGGTTATTGATCCAGATGAGTGTATAGATTGCACGCTATGCGAACCTGAATGCCCTGCCAACGCAATTTTTGCAGAAGATGAATTGCCGGAAGGACAAGAAAATTTTATCGCATTAAATGCAGAACTAGCTAAACAATGGCCTGTTATTACGGATGTAAAACCACCCTTACCTGATGCTGATGAGTGGAATGGTAAAGAAGGTAAACTCGATCTATTGGAAAAATAAGTAAAATTTGTTCCAGCCATTTATCCTTTATGCCTGGAACTCTGATAAGAACGACCAGGCGGATAGATACAGCGCGACAGCAAAAATTGAAGGACACGCACACAAAAACCGCTTTCGTCTGATACATCACAAGATAAAGACTCCGAGTCACCGGGCAACTGCTTTTCGTTGCCCGGCATCGGATGACGAACTGGTTATGGACGAATCAAACCCCCCCCATGAAAAATGGGAATGTCGAACATAAACAGCATGCCCATCCCACAGGACTACAAGACAGAAACGACTAAAGCAAACACAAAGACAAAAATTACAAAAAGCGCGAACATTCCTCTCTTAGTCAACCTCGACCTTATCAGCCTCAATTCGGCCAGCAGTTCATGCTTAATATCATCCGAGTTAAGGATTCTTTTGCATTGCCCACGAAATGTTTGCATTTCCTCCTGCGCTTCCTGCTCGGCAATAATCTCGGCAATTTTTGAATAATAACTGCCGCATTCAGGACATTTCATATCGCGGTCATTACGTTCATGACCACATACTGAACATTTATTCATTTAATCCTCCACAAAAATCATTTCTTCAGCATTTTTCGGCACACCGCTACGCTGCTCCTGCATCGCCTAAAGCGCATACTACTGATGGCGTTATGCAACACATCTGTCCATTCAACCATCAAACCGGTACGGCTCCATCTGAATGGATTCGACTCCTCGTCCCAACATAATGCAAACGCCGTTATAACGTTCATTTCCGGTTGAAGAAAATTCAAATAAAAATACCCGTCGCACCCGTACTTTTCCGGCGTGATCTCTTTTCAACCGGATGCTGTTTAAAGCGACATACTCATCCAGCATCTGGACGTCCAGATCCAGGCAATTCGCCCTGACAGCCCTAAGCGCAACTTCTTTCGCCTGCTGCCCGTTAAACCAGTATAGGTATGCGCTCAGCAATAAAGCTATTAAAATAAGATCATCCAACATTGTTTATGTTTTAGTGGTGTTAAACAGAGTTTAGGCATGTCTGCGCTATTGTACTAAGATTTACCGACAAACATGCTCGGTAATTGCTACTGCACTCGCCACATTCCCGTGGAAGGTGCAGGAGATAAGGAATACAGGAGTAATTACTGCCCATGTAGTCAAAGGAGAAAAAATGAAACTTCCCATTACCGGCGGTTGCCTTTGCGGCGCAGTCAGATATGAAATCTCAGCCCAACCCATCGGCGGCTTCAACTGCCATTGCCGAACCTGTCAAAAAGCTATTGGAGCACCCTATTTTGCAGGCATGTTCGTTCCAACCTCAGCCCTCGCCATAACCGGAAACTATAAAGAATACCCAACCATTGCGGCAAGCGGCCACACGGTTTACCGCGCTTTTTGCCCCGAATGCGGAACCTCCCTGTTTGGCAGGAACAGCGCCTTTATCGACATAAGGCCGGTCGCCGCCGCAACGCTTGATGATCCCGGTATTTTTCATCCGCAAAAAGACATCTGGGTGACGGATGCCCAACCATGGGACTATATGAACCCTAATTTACCAAAATTTGACGGTAATCCCTGGCATTAAGTTAAGCTACCTGCAATTTTTATTTATCTTGGAGAATTTATGAATTCCGGACAACTTAGCACTATCGAAATACAACCTGAAGCAGCGCATAAATATTCTGTGATATGGCTGCATGGATTAGGCGCGGATGGTCATGATTTTGAAAGTCTTATTCCCGAACTGCATTTAACCGCAGAAGCGAATATCCATTTTATCTTTCCCAATGCCCCTGTTCAGGCTGTTACCATCAATGGTGGAATGTCCATGCGCTCTTGGTACGATATTTTAGATATGTCGCTGGAACGCAAAGTCGATATTGACGGCATCTATCAATCAGCCGGCTTGATTGAACCTCTGATTTTACAGGAACTTGACAAGGGTATTCCATCGACAAATATTTTATTGGCAGGGTTTTCTCAAGGGGGGGTAATCGCACTTCATGCAGGACTAAGGCACCCACACAAACTGGCCGGAATTGTCGCATTGTCGACTTATTTACCAACCATCAATCAATTAAAAACCGAGCGTTCAGCCGCCAACAACAATACGCCGATATTTATGGCCCACGGCATCATTGACCCTATCGTAGCGGTTGAATCCGGTAAGGCCGCATTCGATAAACTAAAGTCACTGGACTACAATATTGAATGGCATGATTACCTGATGGAACATAGACTTTGCGTTGAAGAAATCGAACATATTTCGGCGTTTATGAATGCAATTTTTATATGACGAACAGTCATGCTTGATAAATTCATTCTTTGCAACCGCCCGGCAAAGACTGCCTTTACCGGGACTTGAGCCCTAATCAGCTCTGATCTTGCGGACGATCTAACCCTTTTTAATATGCTGCGGTACATCGCGTCTTGTTGTGCCGGTATAAAGCTGCCTTGGCCGCCCTATCTTTTGATCCGGATCCGCTATCATTTCATCCCAATTGGCAATCCAGCCCACGGTTCGACCCATTGCGAACATGGCGGTAAACATGTTGCTGGGAATGCCTAATGCGTGCAACACGATGCCCGAATAATAATCGACGTTCGGGTAAAGTCTTTTCTCGATGAAATACTCGTCCTCAAGAGCAATGCGCTCCAGCTCCAGCGCCAGTTTAAATATCTTGTCGTCATGCAGGCCAAGCTCGGTGAGCACTTCATGACAGGTTTCGCGCATTAATTTGGCGCGCGGATCGTAATTTTTATAAACCCGATGGCCGAAGCCCATCAGCCTGAACGGATCGCTTTTATCCTTGGCCTTGTTGATAAACTTATTGATATTCGAGACATCGCCAATCTCCTCAAGCATGTTGAGAACAGCTTCATTGGCGCCGCCATGAGCAGCCCCCCAAAGGCAGGCGATCCCGGCAGTAATGCAGGCATAAGGGTTAGCGCCGCTGGAGCCCGCTAAACGCACTGTCGATGTCGATGCATTTTGTTCATGATCGGCATGCAGGATCAAGATTCTGTCCAGTGCTTTGACCAATACCGGATTAGGCTCGAAGTCGTCACACGGCGTACCAAGCATCATCCGCATAAAATTTTCAACGTAACTCAGCTTGTTTTGCGGATACATAAACGGCAAGCCGGTACTGTATTTATGACACATTGCCACAATGGTCGGTACTTTGGCAATCAGGCGGATAGCGCTCAGATCACGATCCTTTTTAGATTTAATGTCCAGCGCATCATGATAGAACGCTGACAACGCACCAACGACAGCGACCATAATGGCCATCGGGTGAGCATCTCGACGAAATCCTTTAAAAAAATTGGTCAGTTGATCATGCACCATCGTGTGCATGGTTATGGTGCTTTCGAACTGCTGCATTTCATCAGTGTTAGGCAATTCGCCATTCAGCAACAGATAGCAAACCTCCAAAAAAGTACAATGTTCTGCAAGTTGTTCAATAGGATAACCGCGATAAAGCAATATCCCTTTTTCACCATCGATATACGTTATCGATGAACTGCAACTAGCCGTGGAAGTAAATCCGGGATCATAGGTAAACATGCCGGTCTGTTGATACAGTGATTGGATATCTATTACATCGGGGCCCGTAGTTCCAGATAAAATAGGCAACTCACATAAAGACTGAGTTTTCTCATTTAAGGTAACACTGCGCAATTTAGTCATGGTTTTTCTCAGTTTTGAAACAGGGGCTGTAGCGTCATCAGAAGGCCGGCTAAATTGCGAAGTTCACAGTTTAGCCGGCCAATTGAGTGTGATATTTGCTTATACAATAACAAATTCCGAAAAATCTTTCATTCTCGGCAATTGCTCCTGCATCCACGCAGTCATATCAGTGACAACATAAATGCGCTATTAAACCGAAATCACTCTATCTATAGTTTGTTTTGCCAGTTCAGTCACTCTAGCCCAGTTTTTTGATTTTATCACATCCGCAGGCACCAACCATGATCCGCCAACGCAGGCAACATTGCTTAACTGTAAATAACTGTTGTAGTTTTCCGGAGAAATGCCGCCGGTCGGGCAAAAAGTCACATTGGGAATAGGCCCTGCAATAGATTTCAGCATCGGTATGCCGCCTGCCGCTTCGGCCGGAAAGAACTTGAAATGATCCAACCCATACTCCATGCCCAACATCAGCTCCGACAGCGTTGATATACCTGGAATCAATGCTATATTTCCAGTCTTGGCAGCCGCTAAAAGCTTCGGTGTTAATCCGGGACTAATGGCGAAAACAGCGCCGGCATCTTCCGCCGCTTTTAATTGCTCGGGCGTAGTAATAGTGCCTGCACCGACAATGGCGTCTTTAACTTCCTGGCTGATAAGTCTGATCGCATCAAGTGCGATGGGAGTACGCAGTGTAATTTCCAACACTTTAATGCCGCCTGCGACCAAGGCCTGCGCCAATGGAACGGCGTCTTCCAAGTTCTGGATGACCATTACAGGCATTACCGGACCGGCGTTTAAAACTTCATCAGGTTGAATTTTCCAATTATTTTTAATCATTAGTTTTTACCAATTTTTTTATAGTTATTAGTCGGCGACAAACAGGTTGGTAGCGCCAGTTTCAGCAGAAGACGCACCCAGACGGAAAGCGCCGAACAATTCGCGGCCCATGCCGAAATGATGGCCCTTGGCGCTATTTGCTGCCGGAATGCGGGCATTAAATTCATCCGTATCTACCTGCACATTGACCTCGCCGGTTTGGGTGTTCAAGTGAATAATGTCACCGGTGCGCACTTTCGCCAACGGCCCGCCCTCTTCACATTCAGGACACATGTGGATAGCTGAGGGTACTTTACCCGAAGCGCCGGACATCCGTCCATCCGTCACCAGCGCGACCTTAAAGCCTTTATCCTGCAATACACCCAGAGGCGGCGTCAATTTGTGCAATTCAGGCATACCGTTGGATTTCGGCCCCTGGAAGCGGAGCACCACAATAACATCTTTCTCCATTTCGCCGCGTCTGAAGGCCGCAACCACATCGTCCTGATCGTCAAAGACCATCGCAGGCGCCTCAACGATCTGGTGTTTTTCCGCTACCGCAGAAACTTTGGATACGCCGCGTCCCAAATTGCCGTGCATCACATGCAAGCCGCCACCGGCTGCAAAAGGCTTGGCGACAGTACTGATAACGTCCGCGTCCAAAGAAGCTTCAGGGCAAGGTTCCCAGATTAACTTACCGTCAACCAGCTTGGGCTCCTGATGATAATGACTCATGCCGCGCTCGTCTGCTATTGTCAGAATATCCTCATGCAAAAGACCGTTTTTTAACAGTTCGGCAATCAATACGCCCATGCCGCCGGCGGCCTGGAAGTGATTGATGTCCGCTTGACCGTTCGGATAAATACGAGTTAACAACGGTACCGCTCTGGACAGCTTATCAAAATCATCCCAATTGATAATGATACCCGCTGCACGCGCAATGGCGACCAGATGAATCGTGTGATTGGTGGATCCGCCCGTTGCCAATAAGCCGACAATGGCGTTCACAATCGCTTTTTCATCGATCGCATGTCCAATCGGACGGAAATCATTGCCCAGCGCAGTAAACTTTAAAACCTGTCTGGCTGCGGCTTTAGTCAGTTCATCGCGCAATGGCGTGTAAGGATTGATAAATGAACTGCCCGGCAGATGCAGCCCCATAATCTCAACCATCATCTGGTTACTGTTGGCGGTGCCGTAGAACGTACAGGTACCGGCACTGTGATAGGACGCAGACTCGGACTCCAGCAGTTCTTTACGGCCGATTTTACCCTCGGCGTAAAGCTGGCGGATACGCACTTTTTCCTTATTGGGCAAACCGCTGGGCATCGGTCCGGCCGGTACGAACACGGCGGGCAAATGACCGAAACTCAACGCGCCGATCAACAATCCCGGCACAATCTTGTCGCAGACGCCCAAGTACAGCGCGCCGTCAAACATGTTGTGACTTAAGCCCACGGCCGTCGCCATCGCAATCACATCGCGACTGAACAACGACAGCTCCATGCCGGGGCGGCCTTGCGTGACCCCATCGCACATAGCCGGTACGCCGCCGGCGAATTGGGCAACGCCGCCGGCTTCCTTAATGGCGGCCTTGATCAACGACGGCGCATCTTTGTACGGTTCATGCGCCGACAACATATCGTTATAAGAAGAGATAATGGCGATGTTGGCTTTTTTATGTCCGGTTAAATCGCTTTTTTCACCGGCTCCGCAAGCGGCAAACGCATGGGCCAAATTGCCGCAAGCCAGCTCGCCGCGGTGCGGCTCTTTCTTCGCTGCCGCATCAACTCGCGCCAGATAGGCTGAGCGGGTTTCGCGGCTGCGTTCAATAATTTCGTTAGTCACTTTTTCTAATACAGTATGCATAGTTGTTCCTTTTCAGTTAATTGATGCGCATCGTAGGGGCCGGCCTTGTGCCTGCCCTTTTGGCCTATACCCTATCAGCGGCAACCACAAGGGATTGCCTCTACATTATTCTTCCCAAGCTCTTTCGTCCCTGGCAATTAATTCGTCCGCCTCAGCAGGCCCCCAGGTACCGGCCGGGTACGGTTTTGGCGCGGCATTGGTATGCGCCCAGGCATCCTGTATCGAATCGATCCAGGTCCAGGCTTGTTCGATTTCCTCGCGGCTCAGAAACAGCGTGGGATTGCCGCGCATCGCTTCAAGCACCAATTTCTCATACCCGCCGAAAATCTTGCTGTTTTTAAAGGTGTCGGAAAAACTCAAATCCAACTTGGTTTTTTGCAGCTTAATGTTTTCGTCAATGCCCGGTATTTTGTTGAGCACCTGAATTTCCACGCCTTCATTCGGCTGCAAATGAATGATGAGCTTATTCGACGGCAGATCCTCGAAGCTTTCCTTAAAGATATTGTGCGGCAGTTGCTTGAAATTAACGACGATTTCAGTACGTTTATATTTCATGCGTTTTCCGGTGCGTAAGTAAAACGGCACGCCGGCCCAGCGCCAGTTATCAATAGCCACTTTCACGGCGACAAAGCTTTCCGTAGTGCTCTCAGTATTAGCGCCTTCTTCTTCAAGATAGCCCGGCACCTGCTTACCCTTGAGCTCTCCCGCCGTGTACAACCCACGAACGGTTTTTTGTGCGACATTTTCTCTAGTAATGGGCCGTAGCGAAGAAAGAACCTTTATTTTCTCATTGTGTATACTGTGTGCCTCCAGATTGACCGGCGGTTCCATCGCCACAAAGGTCAGAATCTGCAACAGGTGATTTTGCAGCATGTCACGCAGCTGGCCGGTTTTATCGAAATAATCCCAGCGCCCTTCAATACCAACTTCTTCAGCGACGGTAATCTGAATATGATCGATGGTGTTGTGATTCCAGTTGGTAGTAAAAATGGAATTGGCAAAACGCAACGCCAATAAATTAAGTACTGTTTCCTTGCCCAGATAATGATCGATACGATAGACCTGTTTTTCGCTGAACACCTCGGCAACGGCATCGTTAATTTCTTTTGACGATTTAAGATCGTGGCCTATCGGCTTTTCCATCACCATGCGCGATTCTTCATTCAAAACCCCGCACTTGGCCAGTCCCTGACAAATATTGGTAAACAAGAAAGGAGCGACGGCAAAATAATTCACCATAACCCTGGATTGCCCGTTAATGGCGGTATTCAACAGCTGGTATTGATCCAGTTGAGTTAAATCTATTTTCAGGTAGGAAAACCGTGCCGAAAACCGCGCCCATATTTGTTCATCAAGGGTCTCATTTAAAAACTCTTGCAAACTGTTATGAATAGTCCCGACAAATCCTGAACTATCGCTCTCGTGTTGATCTATGCCGATGATGCGGGTATCGACTTCGATCAAATTGGCTTTTTCAAGTCGATACAGGGAAATAAGCAACTTGCGGCGGGATAAATCACCCAAAGCGCCAAAGATAACCAGGTCACAAGGTTTAAATGTTGTTTTTTCGTTCATAGATGCGTTGTTGAATAAATAGTTATGCCGACATCAGTCCGGCACTTTATAGGCGGAAAACTTAGGCTTATTATCGCAGAATTTGCTTCAGGATGCAGTTCTGGATACAGCCTTAGCGCTGAGCCTGTTACTTTAGGTTTAAAGAAGGCTAAACAGTTTGATATGCATATATCGTATCGAATCGATATTTAGTTGACAGCTTTCTCAAGCTTCTTTTATAGTATTGATCCGCTACTATCACAAAAAGAGAATATTTTAAGCGTCGCACGACTGCCGACATGCATCACAACCTGGCGGTCGAAATTGCCGATCGCTCAAAAATGTCAAGGTGAAGTAGTTTATCAGGAGAAAGCAACCCCAACATTGATGAAGCCATAATTTTCATATCAACCTTGGCGCATCCATTGATGATTTAAACCAACAAGAGGTATAAAAAAATGAGCAAAGAAGCCCAAATAGAAGAAGTACAAATAAAAGACAAATTCTGGCTGTACGTTAGCGGCACAATAATTACTTTATTGATCGTCATTGCAATGGTCAAACAAAGCGAGAATGAAAAATTTGCACCCATCAAACAGCAGTTGGAAGAGGAGACGGCCCTCATGAATATCCGTGTATTGAACTGAACGGCCATTATGCTCATGCCAAGGCGTTATGCCACATCGGGCTTTGATGGGTTCGCGCACTTGCCTATGGGTAAGCCGCCGCTTTGTCAACCTTAGCGTGATCATGCACCACTTAAAATAATCATCAGGAGAAAATATGAAACTTAATTTGATATGCCTTTGGGCGGCGTTAACTTTGTTTTCCGGAACAACGTTCGCGGCAGAATATATATACCGGGACCTCATGGCTAACACGCTGCCCTCGGCGGGGTGTGAAGTAGAATCAGAAGCCATGGCGACCGCGTCAAAACCCTACAACATCACCCGATACAGCAAAACATTTTGTCAGTCGCAAGGTTACGGCTGGCATGTCGAAAAAGTGAAGGATGAAGGCAAGGCTGCCTGCACCCCCTGCACTGGCGCTAATCAAGGTAAAAGCCAGTGCCATCTGGAAGATGTAGTCGTTACCTGCAAACGCATCAAGCCCGGCTCGGTCGGCATGTTGCCTGGAAAAAGTTAATTGCAATCGCGTGAGCAAGAGATACACCAACCTGCTTGCTCACGCTCATCCTGACTTAGTCATATTCATTCGGTACACCGGGATGACAGAGCATGACGCTCATGGGTTCCAGGGAGGTAGATACACCCTCATCAGCCTATAAACTTAAAGCTAAGCCCACACTCTCCGCCTGCTCCAGCACCCCAGTTGAATGGCCTCTTCCCGTTTGGTGGGCGGGTATTTGTATTTGCGCAATATCCCCTTCACCATCAATCTTAGGTTGAAACGGACACCTTCACGCACAGCCCAATCCACGCTGCTGGCGCTTTTGCGTAATTTTTCCGCCAGTTCATGGGCGATTTTCTTGACCATTGTGCCGTCATCTTCAAACAGCACAAAAAAGCGCAGAAAATCCAGCAGATAAGCCGGAGCCAACACACCACGCACCAGCGTTTCCAGCTCATTGAACTGGCCGAGCGGATCAAGTGCCACACCGTCAATAGTACGCCACGCCATAAAACGCTCTTTGTCGGTAGAAAGCGAGCCCATCAGCGCTTCGGTCGTCCGAAATCACCAACACTTTGTTGTACTGGAATACGTCCGGGATTTGCTCTTTGTAAGTATCGATCTGGTCGTAGGCTTTCCAAACATCAGCAGTGAGGTCGACAGGGTTCTTCAGCTCCAGCAGCACCAGGCAGGCCGTTGACGAATAGGATAATGTCGGGGCGGCGGGTATGTTTGGGGCCCTTGATCGAGAACTGATTGACCGCCAGCCATTCATTGGCAGCGGCATCTGCAAAGTCGATCAGCCGCCAGTAGCACCGGCGTATCCGGATTCAGAACCTGCTGTAAGGCATCTTCACGAGCGATCAGAGGAACAAGCGAATTAAGCTGATTAATGGCGTTGCGCAAGCGTTTGACCAAAACCACCTGAATGTAATTGCTGCGCTCGGGCGTGTTACCGTCTACGGCAATGTCCGGGCCATAGATAGAGGTATAACCGACATCGGCCAGCCAGCTCAGGGTTTCTTGTTCCAGTTGATCTTCGGTTATCCGTTTACTTCCCAATGCCCACCGTTGGCTGGCCCGATACGTGACAGACGGTGTTCGACTTGCAGTTTTTTGAGGTTACGTTCAATAGATCGCTCACTTACACCAATCGAAACCGCTAGTTCCGGGATCGTTACTGAAGTATTTTCTCGAATCAACGCAAGAATTTTCCCCGACGTTTTTACCGACCTTTTCCCCGACGTTTTTACCAGCACGTCTGTCATCGCATCAAGCAAGGCTTGCAGCATAAACTCGATGAAAGGCGTTGAATCCGCCAGACTGTCTGCATCTGCCAAGGCTTGGTAATAAGCCGTTTGCCTAACCCTGATGACCGATTCAACTGGCAAATAAGCCAACAGCGGTTGCCACTGGCTCAATATCAGCGTTTGCCATAAGCGACCCATGCGGCCATTACCATCGGCGAACGGGTGGATAAACTCAAATTCGTAATGGAACACGCAGCTGGCTATCAACGGGTGTACCGGAGCCGATGCCAGCCAGGATAACAAATCAGCCATCAGCGCAGCAACCCGACTGGCGGGCGGGGCCACGTGTATCAAGTCCTGAGCATTGTAGATACCTACGCCACCGGTGCGAAAGCACCCCGCGTCATCGACCAGTCCAGCCATCAATAAACCTTGTGCTGTTAATAAATCGGCACAGGAATACGCTTGCCAATTCGGCAGTTGTTCATAAGCGGCAAAGGCGTTGCGCACCTCCTGGATTTCACGCGGCAAGCCTAAAACCTGCTTGCCTTCCAGTACGGCGGTCACTTGCTCGATGCTCAGGGTGTTATTTTCGATAGCCAGCGAGGCCTGAATGGTACGGATGCGATTGTTACGGCGCAACTACGGCGACAGAGCGTTATCACCGGCCACCTCCCAACGGGTTAACAGTTCGACAATTTCTGCGGCCCGCTGCAATATCAGTGGCGTGATGGTGTAAGGCGGTTGTTAGCTCATGGGCCAGTACCTTCAAATTGGCGACGATGTTTAATTCTCCAAGTGTGGTCACACTTTAAGCATTGCCGCTGTGCACCACCTATTTCTAAACAGCAACCACCTATTGCTACCTCGCCTCGTTCTGCTGTGGCCCAGAGTGTTTTCTTGATGCCTTCGATCATTGCGTTTTTACTTAAAAAATTTGACTTGGTTTGTAATGCCGCATTTATGACCGGCAAAATCGGCGCTAATGCTCCGCACTTAATGCGACTTGTTGCGTTGACAATGATTTATAATACAGCAATTGACCCCATCAAGCCCGCACCCCTATATTACAAAATGGCAGACTCGAAAATTTATCTGAATGTACCTTTTGCCCAGAAGGATGAGGCAAAAGCGCTTGGAGCAAGGTGGGATGCAATCCAAAAGAAATGGTTTGTCCCGGCAGATAAGGACATTATCCTTTTTGCCCGATGGCAAGCTGAATCCGGTACTGTGGAATCGCCTGGATCGAAAACTTCACCCGCCAAAGTCAGTTCTTCATCCAGGAAGACCGCCGCCGGTGTCAAAACCCATGCAACGGTTAAAGATTTTATTGCCTATAACGGCGATACACCGCCATGGCATTAACGTTTGCTTCAGTTAATCATCCTCATTCGGGATTTGCCCCCTGAATTCTTCCGACAGCAGCATTTGCCCTCCGGTGACAACCAGCTGTTCACCGGCATTGATGCCGCTGCCGACAAAGTAACCGCCGTTCGTTGCCGAATACTGATCTATAGTGCGGCGAGTAAATTGTTCGGCATCGGTTTTAATGTAAACAAAAGCCTGATCCATGTACCAAACTAAAGCAGACTTCGGGATAATTACGCCGGACCGGTTTTCACTTTGTTCAGGTATCCACGCCGCAACGCGCATGCCGGTTCTGATAGGGTTATCACCAGGAATGGTGTGTACGCCGCAAGACTGCCGGGAGCAGTTGCGGCGACCGTCGGTTTGGAAAAAATAGCTTTCGCCTTGTGCGGTGTTATCTGTTTGCGGAGCCGCTGAAATCAGCTCGGCTTTAGTAGCCGCACTGCGGTTGCCCGATGCTTCGACATAAATACTCTGAATCTCGTTGGCCAGCTGTTTATTAACCGGTAAGGTAATTTGCAACAGCGTTTTCTGTCCGGATAAGAAACCGTTCAACTGCTCGGAGTCGGTAGATAACGCCCATTCAGTCAGCTTTTTACCCCAGTTGAGCCGGGCTTCATCAATGATAGCCTTGCCTTGAAAGCCACTGGCATCAACCAGGGCTTTATCGGTTTGCCATTGCGCTTGCTGAACTTGCAAGTTACGTTTTGATGTCGCGCCGTCACTATACAAGTCTTGCTGGCGCTTGATGTTCTGCTCAGCCTGCCTGAACCTTGCCGTAGCGCTGCTGCGCTCAGTGAGCGCGACCGAATACCGGTGTCGTAACTCGATCAGCGGCTGTATATTGACCGCTTTTCCATAAGCCGTGAATTCAGGATGATCGCTGATAGAGGTAAGCGTTATTGTCTGCAAGCCCGATATCGACTGGGCTTTAGCGGCCAGGAAAATAGTTCCCTGCCCTGCGTTGGCGACCGGCTTATCGTCATCATCCGCGATAACGGGAGCGACACTGAGCATAAAAAAGCAGGCTATTAAAAGAGCATTCATGTGGACAGGAAAGTGAGTATATAGGTTTGTTCATGTTATAAGATTTCCATTCTTAAATGCATTTTTTTGTTGTTTTTAAAAAATTGCACGTTATCCTTCGACTGTATGAATACAGGAAGTAGAGCAATGCATGGAGCAGTTGCCGATAAAATAAAGTAACTAACTATAATATTTGGAGATTATCATGAGCGATGTACCGGATAACTTAAAGTACGCAAAAACCCACGAATGGGTGCAAATGGAAGACGATAATATCATTCGTGTCGGTATAACTGATTTTGCGCAGGAAGAATTAGGCGATTTGGTTTATATTGAGCTTCCTGAGCTGGGCCGCAAAGTAACAGCGCAAGAGCAATGCGCCGTAGTCGAATCGGTTAAAACCGCATCCGATTTGTTCAGCCCGGTTTCCGGAGAAATAGTCGCCGTCAACGAAGCCTTGGCAGATGAACCCGAGCAGGTCAATGATGACGCTTATGGAGCTTGGCTGTTTTGTATAAAAGCGGATGACCTGTCTGAACTGGATGCATTAATGAGTGCGGATGCTTATCAGCAAATGATCGAGCAATAATCCGGATTTATCCTGCTTGTAACGAAACTGACACATATCTGTGTAATATTTACTTTTTCAATAACAGATAATCGTAAACAAATAATGGCCAATCAAAATGCAAAAGGCTTTAAACGTCTGATGAATGCCTGCATCTTCTCTGTTGCCGGTTTTAAAGCAACCTGGACACATGAAGAAGCATTCAGACAGGAAGTCATCCTGTTTGTGGTAACGACCCCTCTGGCAATCTGGCTGGGGCAAAGCAATATCGAAAAACTACTGTTGATCGGCAGTATCGTTTTAGTCATGCTGGTCGAATTATTAAATTCAGCGGTTGAGGCTGTAGTCGATAGAGTGGGGCTTGAGCATCATGAATTATCGGGTCGCGCCAAAGATATTGGCTCCGCTGCTGTTATGATGTCACTGGCTTGGGCTGCGGTAACCTGGGCATTAATTTTACTTTAGCCGCAACTGCTCCCGGCAGTCTTGCGGCATATCCACACACCATCCCTGGCAATAAAGAGGAACACAACACAATGAGTGCATTAATATGCGGGTCTATGGCTTACGATACCATCATGGTTTTTCATGATAAATTTAAGCATCACATTTTGCCGGAAAAAATCCATATACTGAATGTATCATTCCTGGTGCCGGTAATGCGCCGTGAATACGGCGGTTGTGCGGGTAACATCGCCTACAATCTCAAATTATTAGGCGAAGAGCCGTTAATTATGGCTACAGTCGGCCATGATTTTGAACCGTATGCCCAATGGATGGCTCAAAACCAATTATCCAGCGAATTTATTCAGATTCTGGACAACAGCTATACCGGCCAAGCCTATATCACTACCGATGAAGAGGCCAATCAAATTACCGCATTCCATCCCGGCGCAATGAATTCTTCGCATTTAAATTCGGTGCCGACTGACCGGAAAATCAGCATCGGCATCGTATCACCGGATGGCAAGGAAGGTATGCAATTGCATGCCGAGCAGTTCGCAGAACTGGATATCCCTTTTATTTTCGATCCGGGTCAGGGCATGCCGATGTTTAATGGCGAAGAACTGCTCAAGTTTATCGATCAGGCCACCTGGGTGACATTGAATGACTATGAGTCCGAGTTAATGCAGGAACGCACCGGCCTGTCACTGGAACAAATGGCTGAGCGGGTTGAGGCGCTGATCATTACTTTGGGCGGCCAGGGTTCTCAAATTTACACCCACGGCGAGTGCATTACCATTCCTGCTGCAAAACCCAAAGCGATACTTGACCCAACGGGTTGCGGCGACGCCTATCGTGCAGGGCTTTTATACGGCCTGATAAATGAATTGGACTGGGAAGTGACCGGCAGAGTTGCCTCATTAATGGGCGCCATTAAAATCGAAAATAACGGCACCCAGAATCATTCATTTGATATGGATAGCTTCAAGCAACGCTACCGCGAGAATTTCGGCTCTTCGTTTTAATTCTTTTTTATTCACACGAAGACACGAAGGACACGAAGTTTTATATTTTTCTTCGTGATCTTCGTGTCTTCGTGGTGAAACAATTACAACAATCTATTCATGCTAAAACACACCCAAAACCTTTTAGACATCATGTCGCGCCTGCGCCACCCGGAACAGGGCTGTGCGTGGGATGTTAAACAGGACTTCACCAGCTTGATTCCTTACCTGATTGAAGAAGCCTACGAAGTCGTCGATGCGATTGAACGCAATGACCTGGATGATTTGCGCTTGGAGTTAGGCGACTTGCTGTTGCAGGTAGTATTTCATTCCCAGATCGCCGAGGAGCAAGGGCTGTTTAACTTTGAACAGGTTTCAGCAGGCATCTGCGACAAATTGATCCGCAGGCATCCGCATGTTTTCTCCGATGCCGTCTTCAATACCGATGAAGAACGTCATCAGGCCTGGGAACAGGAAAAAGCAATCGAGCGCCAGAAAAAAAACAAAACAGAAGAGCAAGGCAGCGTGTTATCAGGCGTAGCCCGCAATCTTCCGGCATTGATCGAGTGCGAAAAAATACAGGATCGCGCCGCAAATTACGGCTTTGATTGGCCGGATGCATTGCCGGTTTTCGATAAAGTGCTGGAAGAACTGGACGAGGTGAAAGAAGCCTGGCAATCCGGGGATCAGGCGCATATTCAGGAAGAAATCGGCGATTTATTGCTGGTTGCGGTTAATTTGGCCCGTCATTTAAACGTCAATGCTGAAGTCGCGCTCAAGGAAAGTACAAAAAAATTCTCCAGACGTTTTCAATACATAGAACAACAGGTTAAAGCGTCCGGCCTGAATCTGAAAGACTGCGAATTGGCCGAATTGGATGTTTTATGGGATCAGGCAAAACAAGCTTTAAACAAAAAATAGATCCTGCAAAAGGGGCGGCCAACTGGCCGCCCCCTCATATGTATTAAAACTCTTCCCACTCATCAGCACTTGCTGTCATTGTTTGAGGTTTTGACTTGGCAACAGGAGCGCTTGCCAAAGCATTGAAATCTTTTTTCAAGCGCATAATTGCAACCCCGACTGCCGTTGACGCGGCAATGAACGCGGATCCGTTACCCAGCAGTGTTTCCGCCTCGTTGAATTTTTTTGCGTTGATCATATTTGCTATTCTGCCGGCCTCGATATGAAAGGCCGCATGCTTGGTCACACAATCTGCATAACTCGGCTCATGAGCAAGGTGAGACTTAACGTCCTGGTGCAGCCATTTACCGAAATCACAACAATCATCTCTTGAAATCGTTGCCGCATCCATTTCTTCGCGTTTTGATATGGCAGTACGAAGCTTCACCTTCCACTCGGAATGTTTCTCAAGCGCCTTATCCAGGTCTATACCGACGTTATTGGGTAGGGGCGTATTTTGATAAGACTGTTTCTTGGCAGGAGCGGTTTTTCTGCCGGTTTGACTGCGCGTGTTTGCCGGTTCAGCATTAACAAATCCGGTAAAACTGCTTGAGCTGCCATCCAATTTAAAATGCGCCACCGTAACCGCCAGGCTTTGCGTTTGCTCTTCCAGCGATTCCGCTGCCGCTGCCGCTTGCTCCACCAACGCGGCATTCTGCTGGGTCACGTCGTCCATTTGACCGATCGCCTGATTAACCTGCTCAATGCCGGATGTTTGTTCCATAGAAGCAGCGCTGATCTCGGACATGATGACCGTCACACCACGGATGGCGCCAACGATTTCTTCCATGGTTTTGCCGGCTTGAGCAACCAGCTTGGTGCCGTCTTCAACTTTTTCCACCGAATCGCCAATCAAACCTTTAATTTCCGCTGCTGCGGCGGCAGCGCGTTGCGCGAGATTGCGCACCTCGACCGCCACCACGGCAAAACCCCGGCCTTGCTCACCGGCACGGGCAGCTTCCACCGCAGCGTTGAGCGCGAGGATATTGGTTTGAAAAGCGATGCCGTCGATCACGGAGATGATATCTACAACCTTGCGTGAAGATTCATTAATGCCTTCCATTGTCGATACAACCTGACCAACCACTTTAACGCCCTTACCGGCGATGTCCGTTGCGCCGACGGCAAGCCGATTGGCATGTTTGGCATTTTGGCTATTGGCCTGTACGGTAGAGGTCAACTCTTCCATGCTGGCGGCGGTTTCTTCCAGGCTGGCGGCCTGCTCTTCAGTACGGTGCGACAGGTCATTGTTACCTGCGGCAATTTCTTTTGCCGCAGTATTAATCATCTCGGAAGCCTCCTTAATTTGACCAACAATCTCTTTCAGTTTTTCCACTGTAGAATTGGAGTCATCTTTAAGCTGGCCGAAAGTCCCCGAATAATCGTTAGTGATGGTTTCAGTCAGGTCGCCACGGGACAGTGCGTCAAGTACTCGTACCACTTCATTCAGGCTGGTAGAACTGGTTTCCATCAGCTCATTAACACTCTCCGCCAATTGCAGAAAGAAGCCTTCTTTATCACTTTCGCTAATGCGTTGATTGAAATCGCCTAACACCGCACCACTGACCACTCTGGCGACTTCCTGTTCGATGCTCACTTCAGCCGTTCTATCCCTCCATTCCACCACCGAGCCGATTCTCTGCCCTTGCCCGTTATTGATAGCATTGGCTATCACATAAAAAGTACGCATTCCAATCACAAGCTCACTGCGAAAAGTCGAGGTTAAATTAGCAAGCAATTGTTTCTGGTACTCAGGATTCTTGTGAAAAGTATCTACATTTGCCCCTAATAATTTGCTGGAATCGAACCTGGGCAAAACCTTGCGCAGGTCAGCCTCAGCGTGTTGCATCATAGCGATGACCGCCGGATTTATATAAATAATGTTACGCTCATTATCAGTCACCATCACGTTAGCGGTAATACTGTCCAGAGCAGTTTTAAGACGCAGGGCTTCGTCATGCTCTTTGTGATCTTTCGTTGCACGTGCCAGCAATTGCTGCTGCATGATATTCATGGAGCGGAATAATTCCCCCAACTCATCCTTTTGCGAAAGATCGATACTGGAGCTCAAATCGCCATTTGCAATAGCGCTAGCGGTCTGATGAAGCGAGTTAAGCGAACGTAAAATCCCCTTGCTAATAAAAACAGTCAATACAACAGTGATGAGTACAGACAAGATAGTCAGCACGATAAAGAATATCGCCATCCGCTCGGCATTGTTCTTGAATTTGCTCGAAGCATCGAGAAGATCGCCGGAGAGTTTATTTTCGACGTCTTTGATCAGATCAATTTTTTCAGTCACCGTTTTGAACCAGTAGAGAGGATCAATGCCTAACCCAGGTTCAATGCCTTTGTCCATGGCGATTTTTTTTATTTTGGCAACTTCGTCGACCGCAGAACCCGATACCTTAGCCTTGTAAAACTCCTTTTGGCTGTCCAGAGCATAAGCAAAGAACATATCGGTATAAACATCCTGAGCGGAAAAAATTTTTAGAAATCGGTTCAAGGTGTCAGGCGTAAAATGATCTACGGCAAATACCGTCGCCAATAAAGCCCGCTCCATGCCGGCACGCTCCTTAGCTTTGAGCAAACTTGAATACGAAGAGGCCAGACGGGAAATTTCGCTGTGACTGCTAAGAGTGGAAACCTGGGCAGGAAAATCGAGTAGGGAACCGATGGTTTTACTGTAATAAGCGCTCGATTGTATTCCATCCATGCCAAGAGCATTAATGATGCTGCGCTGGGTGCCAAGCTCGCCCAGATTGTTCATAGCAGCACTCAGCAGGGCGTTTAATTGGTCACTGTAGCTGCCGGCATCAAAGCTTTTAAGTGTCGTTTGGAGCGTCTCAACCGTTTTATCGGTTTTTGCGCGTTGCACTGGTAATTCGGCGGCAAACTTAACGCCCTTGCTGCCGATGAAAGAGGCGCTCATGCCGCGCTCTTTCTGCATTTCATGCACCAAAGCGCCGATTTTAACCGAAACATCAACCAGAGATTCCAGCTTAACCATTTCTTTCGAAAGCGATAGTCTCTCAGAAACTCCCGACCCGGCAAAATAAAGCAGGGCGAGAGCCGGAATGGTTACCATCAGGATTAATTTTGACCTTAGGCTCGACGTGAAGGCGATATTGTTTGACATGCTACATTCCTTGAATGATATTTCTTGAAGTATTTTGCGGTGTTTAATAGACGTCAGGTTAAGCTTTTGTACCCTTTAGGGCGAGTCCCCGGCTCACTCAACTGCATCCTAAATAATCTAACTCATACTAAAAATTATAACATTTAAAAAGCTAATCATTCAGCAATCGAATCGCCATCACATCACATCCGGCGTAATGCAGGATACTATTTGCCGTTGAACCCAACAATAACGACAAGCCGTGTCGTCCATGAGAGCCGACAACGATTAAATCAATATTCTCCCGCTCGGCAAACTGGACAATCTCCTGCTTGGGCGTACCCCAAATCATCCAACGATCAGCCTGAGCAACACCTAGCTGATCGCCAATCTGCATTAACCGGACTTTCTCCGCTTCCAGTAGCTCATAGCCTGAATCTTCAGCTAGTGGAACCACTGCTCCATAACCGGTATCCGGCATGGGAATATTATCCAGCACATGAATTATGCTCAATTTAGCTTGATATTTTTCGGCCAAATCTTTTGCCCTTCGCGCAACCACGTCGCCATGCCCCGAATAATCTACGGCCAGTAAAATATGTTGATAAGCGCTCATTGTTTTTCCTTGTTTTATAAGCAGGCCGCGCAATGCGTCCCTCATACTAATGCCAGTGATTAATTTACCACGAATGACTGCGCGGATGGAGGAGGTAGAGAGCACCAACAGTAGGCGCTTTACGACTGCAAGGACAGATATTTGCTCCTCGGTAATTGCTCCTGCATTACTCTACCTCCTGTATCCATACAGTCGTGCAAAATCCGCATTTCCCACTTCCATGTGAGTTATGCAGGAGCAGTTGCCGAGACACGAAGAGCACGAAGATAAAAACTTCGTGTCCTCGTAGTGATAGCTGTTAAATTTTGCGTCTACACCTTATGATAAATATCCGCGCCTTCTTCAAGAAACTGCTTGGATTTTTCATCCATGCCCAGTTTTAAAGCTTCTTCCTCGGCAATACCTTTTGCTGTCGCATAGTCGCGCACATCCTGGCTGATTTTCATCGAGCAGAAATGCGGGCCGCACATGGAACAAAAATGCGCGACTTTGGCTGAATCTTTGGGCAAGGTTTCATCATGAAATTCACGGGCTTTTTCAGGATCAAGGCCGATATTGAACTGATCTTCCCAGCGGAATTCAAAACGCGCTTTGGACATCGCGTTATCGCGCGCCTGTGCGCCGGGATGACCTTTAGCCAGATCGGCGGCATGGGCGGCGATTTTGTAAGTCACGATACCTTCACGGACATCCTGCTTGTTCGGCAAGCCCAAATGCTCTTTTTGGGTCACGTAACAAAGCATCGCGCAACCGTACCAGCCGATATTGGCCGCGCCTATCGCCGAGGTAATATGGTCGTAACCGGGGGCGATGTCGGTCGTCAGCGGACCCAAGGTATAGAAAGGCGCTTCCCCGCATTCTTCCAGTTGTTTGTCCATATTGATTTTAATCATATGCAACGGCACATGACCGGGACCTTCTATCATGGTTTGAATATCGTGTTTCCAAGCTATTTTAGTCAGTTCGCCCAGCGTTTCCAGTTCGCCGAATTGCGCGGCATCATTAGCGTCATAGATTGAACCCGGACGCAGGCCGTCACCTAATGAGAAAGATACATCATAGGCTTTCATGATTTCGCAGATTTCTTCAAAATGCGTATACAAAAAGCTTTCGGTATGATGCGCCAGACACCATTTAGCCATGATGGAGCCGCCGCGCGAAACGATCCCGGTCATGCGTTTTGCGGTTAACGGCACATGGTGCAACCGCACCCCGGCATGAATGGTAAAGTAATCCACGCCCTGCTCGGCTTGCTCGATCAAAGTGTCGCGAAAGATTTCCCAAGTCAGGTCTTCGGCCTTGCCGTTGACTTTTTCCAAGGCTTGGTAGATAGGCACTGTACCGATAGGCACGGGGGAGTTGCGTAAAATCCACTCGCGGGTTTCGTGGATGTTTTTACCGGTGGATAAATCCATGATGGTGTCGCCGCCCCAACGAATACCCCAAAGCATTTTCTCGACTTCTTCATCGATAGATGAGGTCACCGCCGAGTTGCCCAAATTGCCGTTAATTTTAACCAGGAAATTGCGGCCGATAATCATCGGTTCCAGCTCAGGATGGTTGATGTTGCACGGAATAATCGCCCGACCTCTTGCTACTTCATCGCGAACGAACTCAGGGGTAATGGTATCGGGAATCGATGCCCCGAAAGAATCGCCGGGATGCTGATCTTTCCACAAATGGCGCATTTCTTCCATTTTCTGATTCTCACGAATGGCGATGTACTCCATCTCCGGCGTGATGATGCCCTGTCTTGCATAATGCATTTGCGATACGTTTTTTCCCGCTTTGGCTCTACGCGGCTTGCGGATATGCTCAAAGCGCAGCTCAGCGGTAGCCGGATCTTCAAGGCGTTGACGACCGAATTCCGAGCTGGGACCGGACAATTCTTCGGTGTCGTTTCTCTCTGTAATCCAGGCTGAACGGATCGCCCTCAGACCTTTCTTCAAGTCGACTTCGACATTGGGATCGGTATAAACACCTGAAGTATCGTAAACATAAAGCGGCGGATTTTTTTCAGCACCTTTTTCCGAGCCGAAACTCACAGGGGTATCGGATAAAGTAATTTTGCGCATGGGAACCTGTATGTCGGGGCGGCTGCCTTGAACATATATTTTTTCCGATGCAGGGTAGGAATCAATCTTTACGCTACTGGATTCGGTAGACGTAACTTCTTTAAGGACAGCGCTCATGTTTATCTCCAACAATAAAACAATAAGGCGCAGGGAAGTCATGGCTTTCCTACGCCGGTATTAACCGGGGTCAGGTTCAAAGGGTTTTTCTCAGCCTACCCATCCCCGTGTATAACACACGGAAACAAGAAAGCACCCCTAGCCTTTACGGATGTATTCCTACGTTAAAGGATAATGCCCAAGATTGCAAGCTAAGACCGCTTCGCTGGAACAACAAACACCATATAAAACAAATGGTTTTGATAACCAAGGCTATTTACAAGGCATTCTTTACAATCACCATCAGTCCATCTACTGCCGTTAAGATAAAATCTCGGTTTCTTGAAATGTCCTGGGGATAGAATTACTCGGAAGATTTTTAGTCGAACGCTTATCTCAGAAGCGCTCCGACCTATAGAAGAAATTGTCTATCAACACTGTAAAAATGATTTTTTTTACCAGCAATGTTAGAATCAATACAATCCCTGACTAACCAGATTTAACGGATGTCAACAGACTCTCAACAGAACGCTCATCACTCACCGACACTGGAATTCAAAAGCAGCACTTTTTCTGTGCCTGTTTTAGTTTTAGCCAGTAATGATGTCATTACTATCGAACAACAATTACAAGAAAAAATCCATCTGGCACCTGAGTTTTTCAAAAACTCGCCGCTGGTGTTTGACTTACAGGAACTGAATAGTCTCGATCTCGACATTGATGTTACTGAACTCATCAACATCATCCGCAAGCTGGGCTTGTTACCGATAGGAATACGCGGCGGCGCTGCCCAACAGAATCAACAGGCGTTGGAACTTGGAATCCCCATACATTCCGGTTATAGCACTGCGGTATCTTCCGGAACACAAAAACAACAAACTCCTGAACCTGAAGCAACAACCGAGCTACAAGTCATAGCAGCCACCAACACACTGATCACCCACCCTGTCCGTTCCGGTCAACGCATTTATGCTGCAGGCGATTTGATCATTTTAGCTCAGGTCAGTGCCGGGGCTGAAATCCTGGCCGAAGGCAATATTCATGTCTACGGCTCGCTGAGAGGCCGGGCTCTGGCAGGCGTACAAGGCAACACGGAAGCGCGTATTTTCTGTTCCGATTTACAGGCCGAGCTTATTTCGATTGCCGGAAATTACAAGATCAGTGAAGATTTGAATGGCGCTGTTCTCAACCAGCCCGTTCAGATCTATTTACAAAACCATACTTTAGTTATTAAAGATATTTAATTTATATTGCTCTTTGGAGGAAAAATTTGTGGCACGAATCATAGTCGTAACATCGGGTAAAGGCGGCGTTGGTAAAACAACCACAAGCGCCGCTATAGCCATGGGGCTTGCAAAAAAAGGTCACAAAACAGCAGTCATTGATTTTGATGTGGGGTTGCGTAACCTGGATTTAATCATGGGTTGCGAACGCCGCGTTGTTTATGATTTTGTCAACGTCATCAACGGCGAGGCGACTCTTAATCAGGCATTGATACGCGATAAAAATTGCAATCTGCTTTATATTCTGCCTGCCTCGCAAACCCGGGATAAAGATGCCCTAAGTCAGGAAGGTGTAGGAAAAATTTTAGATGAGCTTAAAAAAGATTTTAAATACATCGTCTGCGATTCCCCTGCCGGTATCGAAAAAGGCGCTCATCTAGCCATGTATTTTGCTGATGATGCGTTTATTGTAACCAACCCGGAAGTTTCTTCAGTGAGGGACTCTGATCGTATGCTAGGTATTTTATCAAGCAAATCACGTCGGGCCGAACAAAACGAAGAACCTATCAGGGAATACCTGCTGCTGTCACGCTACTCGCCGGACAGAGTGAAATTAGGCGAAATGTTAAGCGTGGACGATGTACAGGAAATTTTATCGCTGCATTTGCTGGGCGTTATCCCGGAATCAAAATCAGTACTGAATGCGTCGAATTCCGGCACGCCTGTTATTCTTGACGAAAAAAGTGACGCGGGCCAAGCTTATGCGGATATTGTTGCCCGCTATTTGGGCGAAGATAGACCACATCGATTCATTGATGAGAAGAAAGGCCTATTTGGGAAGCTTTTCGGAGGCAAATAATGAGTTTACTGGATTATTTTAAGAAATCTAAAGCCAGCTCGGCGTCACTGGCCAAGGAAAGACTGCAAATTCTGGTAGCTCACGAGCGCAGCTCCAGAAACCAGCCTTCTTACCTTCCTCAATTACAAAAAGAATTGCTGGAAGTTATTCGAAAATACGTTAACGTAGAGCAAGATGCTATATCCGTTAATTTTGAACAAAACGATACTCAGGAGACGCTGGAATTAAATATCGTTCTGCCTGAGCATCAAACCAAGATTTCTTAACACAACAATCCAAGCTAAAGGTGACCACCATGTCTAATACAATCGGCGATACAGCGGGAGTAATCTGGAACTATCTGGATAAAAACGGACCGTCCAGTGTCAATAAAGTTACCACTGAAACAGGTATCAACAGGAATGATGTTCAGCGCGCCATAGGCTGGCTGTGCAAGGAAGACAAGCTGTCCATTGAGATGATAGGCCGGGCTGAAACGCTATCGTTGAAATAAATCAGCGGTAAAGACGTTGCAGTGCAACGTCTTTACACTACTATGATGTGATAGGCTTGCAAACTTAATTTTGAACTGACAAACAACGTCCAAAAAGAAATTTATTGTAATTCCCGGTGACGGACAATTACATTCAAGAAAGGGCCTTTGAACTGCTTGGCAAACGCATCCACCAGATAGACCGAACGATGCTGTCCACCTGTACATCCTATAGCCACAGTCAAATAGCTGCGTCCTTCAGCCTCAAATCGGGGAATCCAGCGCTCAAGAAAACTCGTAATATCTTTAAAAAACTCGACAACCAGCTCTTGTTCTGCAAGAAATTCGATTACCGGCTTGTCTTTTCCTGTTAATCCGCGCAATTCCGGAATCCAATAAGGATTTGGCAGACTGCGGGCATCAAATACGAAATCGGCATCCAACGGAACGCCATGCTTAAAACCAAATGATTGAAATTGCAAGGAAATATGCCTGACATCCCTTTCGCCGACCTGACCCCGGATAAGTTCACGCAACTCATGATAATGCGTTCGACTGGTATCAATGACTACGCTGGCGTGCCTGGCAACCTGTGTCAACATTTCCTTTTCAATTTTTAACGCTTCTCTTAACGGCACGTTGGAATCCGTCAATGGATGTCGTCGTCGGGTTTCACTATAACGCTTCAACAAGGTAGACTCTTCAGCCTGCATGAAGATAATTTCGCAATCAATCTGTTTATTGCGTATTAGCTCCAGGCTTTCGGAAAAATTGGCCAAGCTTTCGCTCTGGTTTCTGGCATCTATTCCTATGGCCGTTTTTGCATAGGTAAGCTTATCCACCAACATGACATGGTTAATAAAATCTTCCAGCAAGGTCACGGGGAGATTATCGATACAGTAATAGCCGCAATCTTCCAACGTATCCAGGGCGATACTTTTACCCGAACCGGAAAGACCGCTGACGATTAATAGTTTCATAAGAAATCAGGCGAAGGGCCAAGGGCGAAAGGCGAAGAAAGCTTTTTCAGCCCTTCGCCTTTCGTCTTTTGCCTATCTTATCTATGCTGTCCGGTTTTTTCTTTATGCTTGATAATTTGACGATCTAACTTATCCACCATAGCATCAATAGCTGCATACATATCTTCCTGATGATCTTCGGCAAACAATTTAGCGCCACTCAATTGCAGCGTTGCTTCAGCCTTTTGAATTAACTTTTCCACACTTAAAATGACGTGTACATCGGTAACATTATCAAAATGACGTGCTAATTTTTCAAATTTTGAATCGATGTGCGCTTTTAATGCGTCGGTTACTTCAAGATGATGGCCTGTTACGATGACTTGCATGAGATAAACTCCTTTAATGGTGAATGATTGGTTTTTTATGGGCGCCAGAAGCATTATAAAATGCGTTTACGCTGACTTGATGATGAAATGAGCATCGCTTCACGATACTTGGCAATTGTCCTTCTAGCAACATTAATGCCCTTTTCTTTTAATAGCTCGGCTATTTTACTATCACTTAACGGTTTTGCCAGATTTTCATTGCTAATTAGCTCTTTAATAAACGCCCTTATGGCCGTAGATGAACACTCCCCCCCCCCTTCTGTTGAAACGTGACTGGAAAAAAAATATTTAAACTCGACGATTCCGTTGGGGGTATGCATAAATTTTTGCGTGGTCACTCTGGATATGGTTGACTCATGCAATTCCAGCTCTTCAGCAATATCCCTCAACACCATGGACTTCATGGCAATAGAACCGTGTTCAAGAAACCCGGTTTGCTTTTCCACGATACACCGGGCAACACGCAATAAGGTATCGTTACGACTCTGGAGACTTTTAATAAACCATCTTGCTTCCTGCAAGTGATCTTTCATACAGGTATTGTCCTTGCTGTTATCCGCTCTTTTTATCATGCTTGAATAAAAAGGATTGATACGCAATCTAGGCGCTATATCCGGATTCAGGTTAACTTGCCATTTATCGTTTCGTTTAACCACGTAGACATCGGGAATAACATATTCGGAATCCGAATCCTGTATCTGCGCGCCCGGCTTCGGATCCAGAGTTCTGATTAACGCCACCACCTCATCCAGTTGCCGCTCCGTCACGCCCAGTTTACGCATCAGTTTTGACTGCTCATGCGTAGCTAACAAATCCAAATATCGGGTAACAAGAGTCAGCGCCTCCTCTTTATAAGGCGTACCCTCCGGCAACTGCTGTATCTGCAATCTCAAACAATCTTTTAAATCAATGGCTGCGACGCCGGCCGGGTCAAAATTTTGCACCCGGTGCAGTACCGCGTTCACCTCATCAAAATCCAGATCGTCTAACTGGCTCTGCAAGCCCTGAAAAATTTCTTCGGGGCTACTCATGAGATAGCCGTCCTCATTGATAGAGTCAATAATAGCCATGGCAATGGCATGATCCCGCTCTGAAAACGAAGTCAATTCCACTTGCCATAACAAATGATCCAGCAAGGTTGAGGATTTACTACGCTGCGTTTCAAATTCAATCGTTTCAGCAGAATTGCCACCCGACTCCATCGCGTATTCATAAACATCATCCCAGGAAGAATCAATGGGCAACTCATCCGGCATATCTGTTTGTGAACCTTGACTGGTCAATAAGTCCGCATTATCAACTTTTTTCTCTGGCGTTATTTCGGCTTCCTGAACGGTACTTTCTTCCTCATTAACTTCCAGCATCATATTAGACTCAAGAGCCTGTTGAATTTCCTGCTGCAACTCTAATGTCGACATCTGCAACAACTTGATCGCCTGCTGCAATTGCGGCGTCATAGCCAGTTGTTGACCCAGTCGAAGATGTAAGGATTGTTTCATTTAAGATTAAAGGTTAAAGGTTAAAGGCACAAGGCTAAAGGCGTAAGGTTAAAAAAGCTTTTTCTCAACCTTTTACCTTGCACCTTTTACCTTGCGCCTTAATTACATTAAAGACTAAAGTTATTGCCTAAATAAACTTTACGCACTTCCTCATTGGCAACGATAGCCTCCGCGCCGCCTTCGGCAATCACCCTGCCATCGTTAAGTATATACGCCCGATCACAAATGCCTAGCGTTTCCCTGACATTATGTTCGGTAATTAATACGCCAATGCCCCGATATTTCAAATGCTCAATGATTTTTTTTATATCATCTACCGATATTGGATCAACACCTGCAAAAGGCTCATCCAGTAATATAAACTGAGGATTAGTCGCCAATGCCCTGGCAATTTCGACACGCCGCCGTTCACCGCCCGACAAGCCCAAGGCAATTTGGTCGCGTAGATGAAGAATATGAAATTCCTGCAACAATTCCTCAATCACCAATTCAGCCTGCCCTTGAGTTAAATCAGAACGGATTTGTAAAACTGCGCGCAAGTTATCAGCCACACTCAACTTTCGAAAAACCGAGGGCTCCTGAGGCAAATAACCTATCCCTAATTGCGCCCTCAAATGCATCGGATGATGGGTAATGACTTGTGAATCCAGTGTAATTTCACCCTCATCCGCCTTAATCAGGCCTACCATCATATAAAAACTGGTGGTTTTTCCTGCACCGTTAGGTCCCAGTAGACCAACAACTTCACCGGTATCAACATGCAATGAAACACCGTTAACCACATTGCGTTTATTGTAGCTCTTAATCAGCTGTTTTGCGGCTAGTCTGGTCATGTTTAAAGAGTAAAAGGTGAAAAATAAAAAGAACATCGTTTAGCATGTTGCGCCCCGCACTTCATACCATCAACCCTGCGCACCATCATTTGCCATTGTCCTTCGCGGCCGGTTTTTCCTCTGCTGGCGATTGTTCCTTAGATTTCGGCTGCAATACAACATGGACGCGTTTGCTGGCTGATTCTTTTTCTCCTGCTTTAACCAGTGAAGTTTTCAAATCGTATTCAATAAAGTCGCTGGAATAAGCTCCGCTGCCTTGCCACACGGTAGCTTTGCCGATCAAAATCAACAAATTCTTTTTAGGGTAATATTCGCCTGTTAACGCCTCACCGGTTATATCCTGATCGCCCTCGTTAGGCGTTTGTTTAAATTTTGCAAGATTACCTGTAAACACCATTTTATCAGCTTCGCCGTCTACAAAATAAACCACCAGCTTATCTGAGTTCACCCGAATACTGCCCTGAATTGATATCACATTACCCGTATAAGTACTGGTGGCTTTTACATCATCATAAGTCGCCGTATTTGAATCGATGATTATCGGCTGATCGCCGTCGCTTTCCAAAGCGTAAGCACCCGCACTATAAAGCGCCAATAACAGTAAACAGTAGCCGCTCCCACGTAACATGCGGCAGCGAAGGTTTTTATTTTGTTTCATAGTTACCCTTTACATTAGAGAGCAATTCCAGATGAATCGGTTTCGCAAAAGTCAGCTTCATACCGACGCCTGTAGTCCAATTTGGCAAGCTGATCAATTCTGCCCACGCATCCGTTTCCGCATAACTGATTTCCGGCTTTACTTTTAAGTTAAAAGTATGGATTTTAAGCGCCCTGACACCCTCAGCAGCAGGCCGGTCAACATAGACCTTACCGTTTAACAACAAATCCTTGCCATCAGCAGACAAAACTCCGGTTTCTGACTTAATTATCCACGGCGGTGTTTCTTCGTTATAAAAAGACATTAATGGGTTTACCATATGCGTAGTGCCGTCATCGCTGTAATGAATCATTTCATCAGCAATCAGTTTACTTTTCGGCCTGCCAAGCTCACTCATTTCCCATTTCGTATAGCCCTTACTGAAATAATCAGGACTATGGACTGGAACCGCTATACGACCAAGCTCATCCGAACCGGTCAATTTAATCAGCCACCAGCTCATTACCGCGATAATGATCAGGTATAAATAACTATAGTTTCCATTTAGTCTAGTCATATCAGGTATGCGTTCAAGACTTCATCAAAACTCCCTTGCGCCTGCATAATAAAATCACAGACTTCCCTCACTGCACCCTGCCCTCCAGGCAATGTCGTACACCAATCGGCGCGTTGCTTAACGGCAAAGTTGGCATCATTAACCGCAATCGACAGCCCCACTCTAGTCATTATCGGCAAATCCAACAAATCATCGCCGACATGTGCCGCCTGTTCGTGCGTTATGCCCATAAGCTCAATAATCTCATTAAACGCAGCGATTTTATTTTCATGGCCCTGATATACATGTTCAATACCCAGATTTTTCATTCGTAGCGCAACCGAGCTTGATTTTCTCCCGGAAATAACCGCAACCTCAACGCCGGTCTGCCGCAACAACTTGATACCGTGACCATCCCTCGCGTGAAACGACTTGTATTCGTTGCCCTCACTATCGAAAAACAACCTGCCATCAGTCAATACCCCATCCACATCGAGAATCAGCAATTTGAGTTTCCTGGCTTTTTCCAAAACGACCAAGCCGTGGCCTATGTCGGTCATCACACGATTCCTGCGCGAATCAGGTCATGCATATTCAAAGCGCCTATTGCTCTTTGCTGCCCATCAACAACAATTAATGCATTAATCTTTTTCCGCTCCATAATTTGCATGGCTTCAGCCGCCAGAATATCCGCCGAAATAACCGCACAATTCGGAGTCATAACCTCGGTGATAGCTGTCTTATGCACATCAAGATTTCTGCCCAGCATGCGCCGCAAATCGCCATCGGTAAAAATGCCGGTAACGCGATTATCCGCATCGACAATCGCCGTCATGCCCAGTTTTTTTTCGGTCATTTCCAGCAATGCATGACTGATAAGCGCAGACTCCGGAATGATAGGCACTTTTTCATCGGCATGCATAATATCGCCTACCATCAACAACAGTCGTTTCCCTAAACTGCCGCCGGGATGAGACAAGGCAAAATCATCGCGGGTAAAGCCCCGCGCTTCGAGCAAAGAAACCGCCAATGCATCGCCCATCACCAATGCCGCGGTGGTGCTGGAGGTAGGCGCGAGTCCCAGCGGACAAGCTTCTTGCTCAACAGCCACGTTGATATGAGTGGAGGCAAATTTGGCCAGCGTTGAGGTCGGGTTTCCGGTCATCGCTATTAACGGTACGCCCAGCCGTTTAATAATCGGCAATATCGTTAAAACTTCCTCGGTCTCCCCGGAATTTGATAACGCCAACACGACATCCTGCCGGGTAATCATGCCCAAATCACCGTGACTGGCTTCGCCCGAATGCACAAAAAAAGCAGGCGTTCCAGTACTAGCTAAGGTCGCGGCAATTTTACCGGCAATATGTCCTGATTTACCCATACCAGTAACCACAACACGACCCTTGCAATTGAACATCAACTTGCAGGCAACCACAAAATCATCATTAATTTGATCGGCTAATGCGGCAATCGCCTGTGTTTCCACTTGAATAACAGCTAAGCCCAATTTACGGAGCTTTTCATCATGTAATTTCATTTATCTGTATAAAAGTATGTTTAATCCGCTCAAGTTCAGCGTTTCAAACGAGCTTACCCTAGAAGGCTTATAACTGCATAATGATAAAGCATTTACTGCTTTATGGGACAGTTGAATGTAAATTAAAGCGAATTCTGACTATCGTCATCGTGCCCTGCAAACCTGTCGGTTGCAGCAACTAATGCATTGATCATTTCCTTACCTTGGGCAATATGCCCGGCATTGGGCAATACCACATATTCGGCATTCGGCAATACTTTATGCAGGCTGTAGCCGGCTTCAACCGGACAAACAAAATCATGGCGTCCATGAATGATAACCGTTGGAATTTTATCCAAGCAGGCGCAATTTTCCAGAATCCGGTTTTCTTCGGCAACTGCTCCATGCATTGCCCTACTTCCTGTATCCATGCAGTCACCAATAAAATAATGATGATTGGCATAATGTAATTCCATTCGTACCTGCTTAACCATTTCCTCCGTTGCATGTTCGCCTCTCGGACCCGGCTGATAATCATTACCTAATGATACCTGCGCGCCCCAAGCCATCCATTCCTTGGCAGCTCGCCTTTGCGCCAGCTCGTCTTCTCCCCATAATACATCGCATAGCCCTTGCACCAGATTACTGCCCCGACTTTGTTCCGGGATACTTTCAATCAACCGCTGCCATTGCTCGGGATAAATTTTACCTGCGCCATCTTTGGCAAACCAGTCCAAATCCTGCTGCCGCGCCAGAAATACCGCACGGATAATTAAACCCATTACTTTAGTTTTATGTTGCTGGGCATACAGTAAAGCCAGCGCTCCGCCCCACGAACCGCCAAACACCAGCCATTGATCAATAACCAGCTGATTACGAATACGCTCCATATCATCGATTAAATCCTGGGTAGTATTGTTTTCCAGCTCGCCAAAAGGCAACGACAAACCGCAGCCGCGCTGATCGAACAGAATAATGCGATAAAGTTTGGGATTAAAAAAACGCCGGTGATCGGGCTTGGTCCCGGAACACGGCCCACCGTGCAGAAAAATAACAGGAATGCCGTCAGGATTACCGCTTTGCTCTACATACACAGCATGTTTACTGCCGGTTTCAAGGAAAAACGTTTGATAAGGTGCAATCTCAGGATAAAGGATTTTCATGTCTTGTAGCGTCAAATTTGATTGATTTTCCGGCAAGAACCGGAAATGATGCTATTTTACCTTGAGCCTTTACCTTGCACCTCTTTTTAATTCACCAAGCATAAAAAAAGGGAGGGGTTTGAAACCCTCCCTTTATGCCCTTTTCGGGTTTCGCTAAGTATTTAAGCTTAGAATTTGAAACCTACAGAACCGCCCAATGTAAAGCCATCGGTATCAACGCCGTCAACATCATCAAAAGAATGATGGTAACGACCATCCGCACCAATGACAATACCTTTAAATAATTCATATTCTGCACCAGTACCGAACTGCATGCCGGTGTTCAGTACAGTGATCGCATCAGATGGAGGACTGATGATATTCATATCCAAACCAACTGGGATCAACCAAGGTCTGAATTTGCTGCCGTGCATGAATTTGATTTTTGGTGATGCACTGATTCTTAATTGGTTAACAGTCACGCGTTGCAATGATGGGGTTCCATGAAGAGCTGTAAGGGCTGTTCCCAAACCATTCACTTTATTGTCTGTTATTTCCGCATATTCAAGACCCAGTTCGATACCGAAAGAGGTATGATCCATCAAGCCAAACAAGTTATTGTTCATATTGAAATCGATAGCACCACCGTAATAAAACGCATCCTTATCAGTTTCACTGGTTAAAAGATCAGTACCTAGCCCTGAGCCAGCGACACCAGTAGTCGAGCCGCGGTTATCATTAAAATGCATCCAGCCGCCACGAACAGAGAACGTATGGTCTTTTGCTGCTACCGGTGCAGGCGCAGATTTAACGGACGTCATCCACTGATCCAGCTCTTGAACTTTACCGGCTTCTGCACTAGAACGAGGACGGCTTGTTTCCGCTCTTAAGCGGCTTATTTCGGCTTGCATGGCTTGCAGTTGTGCTTCCAATGCGTCAACTTTATTGTTCATACCCGCTACGTCAGCGTGATGCTGCGCCTTTGAGCCCGCAACAGCTTGCGGAGAAACCAATGCACCGGTCATTGTTAATGTTGCCGCCGCAATGCCCAGCGCTAATTTAGTTTTATTGATCATTTATCCCCCTCATGAGGTTATTATTTTATAATAAATTTGCTTTAATACAACAAATCTCATCTTCCGGAGATAATAGTAGCAGCTAAACCAAATCCCTACAAGTTTTAACGACATTTTTTTAATATTAATTAATCCTTATTTTTCAATGAGTATAAAGGATATTTTAACCTTAAATATTTTTCTGTATGCAAAAAACAACAAATTATTCAACTTATGCCTCCAAACCACAGTTAAAGATTCTTCGCACTTCTTTGCGCTAAATAAAATGAATTTATTGCCGAGCAATATGACAAAATTCGGTCACATCAAAATAATTACGACTTAGCTATTGATTCAATCAATTTTTAATCGCAGCTCACGCACTAAGTCAAAACCATATATATTGGCTTCAATAATTTATTTGAATCCGGGCAAATAGCTTGCTAATAGAAAGTTGGCCATAGCCGCGATTAGTTATAATTAACATTTTAGATCTACCCACCAACAAGAATATTTATTTTTGCATTAATTTTTACCAATACACATGACCAAAATCCCGGATATTACCATCATTGGCGGCGGCATTATCGGCTTGCTAACTGCCCGCGAATTTATTAAGACTGGCGCTACCGTCACGATTATTGAAAAAAATGAACTGGGTCAGGAGTCATCTTGGGCAGGTGGCGGCATTTTGCTGCCGCTTTATCCGTGGCGACAATCGGATGCGATCACCCGTCTGGTGTTACAAAGCCTAAAACTGTATCCGGCCTTGGCCTCGCAACTGACTGACGAAACCCTGATAGACCCGGAATGGAATCCCTGCGGTTTACTGATTGTTAAAAATCCTGATGTTACTGCGGCTGTTAACTGGTGCGATGCTAACGACATTTCATACCGACCCGCGGGTGCGGATTTTTTTAACATGCTTAATACAGTCCCCGACCAGCCGCTTTGGCTACCCGAGATTGCCCAGGCGCGCAATCCAAGACTGGTTAAATCGTTAAAACAAGACCTGCTTAACAAGGGTGTTACGCTAGTAGAACATTGTGAGTTAATGTCCATTAACCTCACTAAAAATCGCATTACCTCTCTCTATACCTCATCCGGTCAGTTCGCTGTCAATCAATTGATTGTTACTGCGGGCGCCTGGACAGGTCAATTATTCCGGCAGTTCTTTCCCGCCGCCATCGACGATGCCCCGAAAATAGCTCCCGTTAAAGGACAAATGCTGTTATTTGATGCCCAGCCGGAAACGCTGAGTTATATGGTATTGGATAACGATCAATATCTTATTCCGCGACGCGACGGCAAGATTCTGGCAGGCAGTACGGTAGAACAGGATGATTTTAATAAAACAACTACGACACAAGCCCGAGACCAGTTGAATGCATTTGCATTAAATTTGTTGCCATCGCTTAAAAATGCCCCACTGATTAAGCACTGGGCCGGATTAAGGCCGGGCACTGAGCACGGTATCCCGTATATCGACAAACATCGCGAGATCAGAAATTTATACATTAATGCCGGTCATTTTAGAAACGGTTTGGCGATGGGACCTGCATCGGCGCAGCTGATGGTCGATCTTGTTTTGGATCGGCCTACTGCGATAGCTCCGGAGCCTTATAAGCTAACCAGCGAACACTGATTTTTAATGGACGGCCAGTCGGTCGGCCGTTCTTTCCATGCCACCTTGCCTAACAACACGGTCACACAGATGAATCTTTATCCATTGCTACGCCCTTTGTTATTTTCCCTGGACCCGGAAACTGCTCACGAAGTGACGCTTAAACTGTTAAATGCGGCCTATATTTCGGGCCTATCAAAACTCATCTATCCGGAAATTGATAACAAATCCGTCAAGGTCATGGGACTGGACTTTAAAAACCCGGTCGGCCTTGCCGCCGGACTGGATAAAAACGGTGATTATATTAATGCGCTGGCCGCATTGGGCTTCGGCTTTGTGGAAATAGGCACGGTCACACCGCGGCCGCAACTGGGCAACCCGAAACCGCGCTTGTTTAGGCTGCCTGAGCATCAGGCGATCATCAACCGTATGGGTTTTAACAACTTGGGCATAGACCACCTGCTCACCCAAGCAAAACAAAGCCGTTATTCCGGCATTTTGGGCATTAATATCGGCAAGAATTTCGACACGCCGATCGAAAATGCAGCTGACGATTATTTGATCGGTTTACGCAAGGCCTATACCGCTGCCAGCTATATCACCATTAACATATCTTCGCCGAACACCAAGAACCTACGCCAGTTACAACAGGGCGATGAAATCAAAAGCCTGATTTTCGCTTTAAAAGAAGAGCAACTGAAACTGCAACAGGAACACGGCAACTACGTACCTTTAGCCCTGAAAATTGCTCCCGATCTGACAGCCGATGAAATAACCCATATTGCCAAGCTATTGTTGGAATTTGAAATTGACGGCGTGATTGCAACTAACACCACCATTGCCCGCGACATGATTGCCGACCACCCCCTTGCCAATGAAGCAGGCGGTTTAAGCGGCGCACCGGTTAAGGACAAGTCTACGTTTGTCGTGCGGGGATTGGCGGCGGAACTGAATGGCAAGATTCCGATTATTGCGGCAGGCGGGATTTTGAGTGCGGACGATGCGCAGGAAAAATTAGCAGCGGGAGCGAGTCTGGTGCAGATTTACAGCGGGCTTATTTATCGGGGTCCGCAGCTGATAGAAGATATTGTTAAGAGCTTATGATATAAAACCTATCACCACGAAGTTCACGAAGAAAACCAAGAAAAAACTTCATGTCTTTGTGGTGAATTTATCAATCCAGCTTTTTTATCCGGTTATTCCCCGGCAATCGACATCCGTTCAACCAGTATCGAACCGGTACGGATATTGCCGCGATAATCGACATCATTACCCACGGCAACAATATTTTTAAGCATGTCTTTCAGATTACCGGCAATAGTGATTTCCTCAACCGGATATTGGATCTCGCCGTTCTCGACCCAGAACCCGGCGGCACCGCGCGAATAATCGCCGGTTACCATATTGACTCCCTGCCCCATCAGCTCGGTGACCAGCAAACCGGTATTCAGTTCTTTTAACATTCCCTGATAATCGAACTTACCGGGATCAATCGTTAAATTATGCACGCCACCGGCATTGCCTGTGCTGTGCAGACCCAGCTTGCGGGCGGAATAGGTGCTCAACACATAACCGCGCAAAATACCTTCGCTGACGATATCCCGTGCCTGGGTCGCAACGCCTTCACCGTCATACGCGCCACTGCCCAAAGCGCCTTTTAAATAGGGCTGCTCATGGATGCGGACAAATTCGGGAAAGACCCGGGTATCCAACGCGTCCAGCAAAAATGATGATTTTCGGTACAAATTACCGCCGCTGATTGCGCCGATAAACGAGCTTAGCAAGCCGGAAGCGGTTTCTGCGCAATACAGCACCGGACATTGTCGCGTGCTTAAGCTGCGAGCCTGCAAGCGCCGAAGTGTGCGTTCGGCCGCTTTGTTACCCACATCAACAGCGGATTGCAAATCGCGCGCATTTCTTGCCACGGTGTACCAGTAGTCGCGCTGCATGCTATCGCCGCGCTGCGCCAATACCGAACAGCTCAAAGAGTGACGGGTTGAGGCATAGCCCTGAAGAAACCCAAGGCTATTGCCCATCACCCGGATGCCCTGATGCGTATCAACCGAAGCACCTTCGGAATTGCTGATTTCTGCATGATAAGATCGCGCGGCATCTTCGCATTCAACAGCCAAGGTAATGGCTCCATCGACACCGATATCCCACGGGTGGTTGAGGTCAAGGTCAGGAAACTCGGTAGCCAACAGCTCTGGCTCCGGCAATCCTGAATACTCGTCTTCACTGGTGTAGCGGGCGATACTGCACGCCGCGCTGACCGTTTCCTTGATCGACGCAGCCGACAAATCCGTAGTACTGGCAGAGCCTTTGCGCTGTCCAAAATAGACGGTCACGCCTAGTCCCTGATCGCAGTGATGCTCTATGGTTTCGACATCCCCAAGACGCACTGATACGGATAAACCGTTTTCCTGGCTCAAGCCTGCTTCAGCGGCGCTGGCGCCCTGCTTTGCGGCTTCGTCCAGAATGTTCTGAACGATAGTTTTTAAATGATTAATTTGTTCCTGATTTTGCACTGTTTTCTCTAATTCTGTGTAGGTCGAGTTAGCGTGACTTAACCCGGCATAAGCTTCGATTGTTGGATTACGCCACGCTCGGCAATTGCTCCCTGCATTACCCTACCGCCTGCATCCATGCAGTCGTAACCCCGTAACCCAACCTACAATCTTTTAAACGCTGGTCCCGCCAACCGTCAACCCGTCAATCTTCAATGTAGGCTGCCCGACACCGACCGGCACGCTTTGCCCGTCTTTGCCGCAACTACCGACACCACTATCCAGCTCCAGGTCGGTTCCAACCATGGATACTTTGGTTAACACCTCAGGCCCATTGCCGATCAAGGTTGCGCCTTTAACGGCACGGGTTATTTTGCCGTTTTCGATCAGGTAGGCCTCGCTGGCAGAAAACACAAACTTGCCCGAAGTAATATCTACCTGCCCACCGCCAAAGTTTTTGGCATACAGGCCTTTTTTTACCGATTTTATAATTTCTTCGGGATCATGCTGACCCGGCAGCATGTAGGTATTGGTCATACGCGGCATCGGCAAATGTGCATAGGATTCGCGCCGTCCATTACCCGTGGGATTAACGCTCATTAACCGGGCATTGAGCTGATCCTGCATATAACCTTTAAGTATGCCGTTTTCGATCAATACGGTTTTTTCCGTCGGCGTTCCTTCATCATCGATAGTTAACGAGCCACGCCGTCCTTGTAAGGTGCCGTCATCGACTACCGTACATAAATCCGATGCCACTCGTTCTCCAACGCGACCGCTGAATGCCGAGGTACCTTTGCGGTTAAAGTCGCCTTCCAGGCCGTGACCAATAGCCTCATGCAGCAAAATACCCGGCCAACCCGGACCCAGCACGACAGTCATGTTACCGGCCGGCGCATCGACAGCTTCCAGATTAACTAAAGCCTGTCTTACGGCCTCGCGGCCATATTCCAGCGCGATATCCCGGTCGATAAAATAATTGTAATCGCTACGCCCGCCGCCGCCCATGCTGCCCTGCTCGCGCTGACCGTCCTGCTCCACGATGACGGTTACGTTCATCCGCACCAAAGGCCGCACATCGGCAACCAGAGATCCGTCTTGCCTGGCCACCAGAATGTGCTCATGTACGCCGACCAGACTGACAATAACTTCTTCAATCCGACTGTCCAGTTTGCGCGTTTCGCTGTCAACCCTGCGCAATAAATCGATTTTCTGCTGATCCGGCAATGATTTTAATGGATTTTGCGTCGCGTAATGCTTTGACCAGTCGGCTGCTTTTATAGAGACCTTGCAATGCAAGGGGTCTGCCTCCTGTCCTTGCCGAACGATAGCTTTAACATTATTAGCCGCTTCCAGCAGCACCGGCAGTTCAATCCGGTCGCTGTAGGCAAAACCGGTTTTTTCGCCGAATACCGCACGCACCCCGGCGCCCTGCTCGATATTATGGCTGCCTTCTTTAATGATGCCGCCTTCCATGACCCAAGATTCGAAATGGCTGGATTGAAAGTAAATATCCGCCGCATCAACCGGTGAGCTGAGCAACCGGTTCATAATCTTTTCAATATCGCCATCCTGAATACCGGCAGGCATCAAGATAGCTTGTCTTGCAAGGTTTAGTATTTCCATCAATAAATCAATAATAAGGGTTTAGGGTAAAAGGCACAGGGACAAAGATACACAACGATGTTCTTTTCGCTTTTCGCCTTTCATCTTCTTCGTCAGTCTTCTTCCAACTTGTCGCGCAGCATATTAAACAATAGCTGCAACAGGTCTTCCGGGCCTTCGGCAGAAGGCTGCGGCGTACCGTCTTTAGCCGCACTGCTTTGTTCGGATGCATTGGCCAGGGTCGCGGTCACCGTTGTTTCTTCGCTCTCCGGCTTTATGGTTAACAGATAAATGGCTACATCATCGCTAAAAAAAGAGCTCGCTTTTGCAAAAAAACCGCTTGTATCCGCTGTTTCCCGAGTAACGTAATATAGGCCTTTATCACGTTCATGATCGGTTATTTTAATGCCGCTTTGCTTTAATGCCCGGCCTAAAGTATTCCAGGCATCGTCAAAAGGCTGCTTGATTGTCAATTGCGTTGGCGTGCTCAGATAGACATCCGAGCCTAAGCCTGTGCGGTCTTTTTTCTTCGGTATCGAACTGGTGTCGACAATACGCTGCTCCTTGGTCGGGCCGCTAGTCACAATTGGCGGACGTTCAAGGGCTTCAGTGTCGCGATACCGACTTTCTTCGGTAGTGGTTCCGCAGGAAGCCAGAAAACCGGCCAGTAATAAACTTTTAACTATTGCTTGCATATTATTCACAAAAAAAACGACGGTGGTTCAGCGCCGGAAATGCACCTCGCACTTTTTCCAGGCGTTCGATATCTATTTCCGCAGAGACGAAGCCACCGCCCGTCTTGTAGCAATCCAGCACCACACCCCACGGGTCAATAATCATGCTATGCCCGAAAGTTTTACGCCCATTCAGATGAAAACCGCCCTGATTCGGCGCAATCACATAACACAGATTTTCCACGGCTCGCGCACGCAACAGCAACTCCCAGTGAGCGGCCCCTGTTTCTGCAGTAAATGCAGATGGAATAATCAGTATTTCCATGCCCATTTTACGGAAAAACTCGGGAAAGCGCAGATCGTAACAGACAGCGATGCCCAGTCTGCCAAAAGGCGTGTCAATCACCAGAGATTCAGTACCCGGTTCAATGGAATCGGATTCGCGGTAAACGTCATCGCTGCCAGGAACGCTGACATCAAACAAGTGTACTTTATCGTAGCGTGCAACCCGTTCGCCCTGATCGTTATAAACCAAACAGGCCGCCCGCACTTTATTGCCGTCGTTACCCACTATCGGAATGGTACCGCCAACCACCCAAATGGCGTGTTTTTTAGCGACCGAGGCCAAAAAATTTTGGATAGGTCCTGAGCCATCGACTTCTTTTGCCTTGATTTTGTCCAGTTCATGATCGCCCATCAGGGCAAAATTTTCCGGCAAAGCCACCAATTTTGCACCCGCTTTGACCGCCTCCGCTATAAGCTTGTCGGCTTCCAGTAAATTAGCGCTGATATTGGGACTTGATGCCATTTGTATGGCCGCACATCTATTCATATTTATCTCTCTTTAATTTATGACTACTCAGCAGATGCAAACATTATATAGAACACGAAAAAATTTGACTGGCGCCGCCACGTCAGCTGTGTTCTATATTTTCTAACTGCTGTAGTTTTACCTTTATTCTTCTTGCTCTCTTAACCATGGAAAGTCGGTAATGCCATTCCAGGTTTTCTGCAATAATCCATCGTTCTTATGCATCGGAATGATTTCTGCTTTCCCCCAGGCACCTTTTACCAGATATTGGGAACCAAAGAAAAAACCTTCCTGATCCTTGCCCGTCAAAGACCGTCCAACCAAGGCCGCTACTTTACCCATAATTGTACCAGCAATAGGCACGGCATCGGCACTTTTAGGAGTGACATTGATAATATGATCAACAGTTTGACTAACCAGATCGGTATCGCCGCTGATGGCGATTTTTGCAGGAACCGCATCGACGACTAAATTATGAGTTGATGCGATTCCGCCTGCCAAATCAAAATGCCCTTTAATACTGTTAAACGTCAAACCTTCCTCATAAATATCACTAAAATCAAGCTGCGCCCGCTTTATCCACTGTGCCAGTGCCAGCATTCCCAATAGTCTGCCGAATCCGGGCTCTATACTTAAAATCCGTCCATTTTTGAGATCAATGTCCATCTGACCGTCCAAATCCCCCAACGAGAATTGATAAGGCGCTGCGCCCCACTCAATCGCGAAATCTACGACTGCACTGGTTTCGGTCAAATCTTTGGTAATGCCCAGCTGCGCAAGCAGTTGCCCGGCGCGAGGCACTTCCAAATGGCCTCGGGTATGTGTTACCGATTGTCCTCCGCTTGCTTGCCAGTCACCCCGCAAGACCAGCTTCTGATTTTCTCCGGCCAGCTCTACGTCTTTAAAACCCATGCCGCCCGGTATGCGTTCGGTTTCCAATGATAGCCGCCCCAGATCAATCGATCGCCATAGCGTTTTTTGACTGGTGACCGTCAATAAAGGCACAAGTTCCGGCGATAATGTCTGTAGCGGATTTGCACCCGAAACGCCCGAAAGGGGAGTAACAGAAACAGTCCGCGAAGAGTCTTTCGATTCTATTTGTTTTAATGCAGAAAGATCCAGTAACTCCATGTTCAGGCTAATTCTGTCAGTGCTCTTAAAGTCGGCAGGAATTTGGACGCTCCCCTTTGCGAACGAGCTGGCTATAGCCCCTGCCCAAAAGTTGCCATTACGCTTCAAAGCCAGGTCGAAAGCGCCTATATCGGTTTTATTCCACAACGCATGGTCGCTATGAATCTTCAGTTCCCTGACACCGTCACCCGCGCCTTGGGCAGCGGCCAAACCCAACCAGTCTTGCAATGCCAACCGGCCACGGTTGATTTCCAGCTTTAATCCCGCATCCTGAGTCTGGGCGACCTCACCAGCCCCCACCAGGACATGCCCCGAATAAATGGTCTTTTGTTTGGTGTCCAACTGAACCGCCGCTTTCAGTTTATTGTCGTAATTTAGCAGCACCGGTAATAACGGTTTATCGCCTAAGTTAAATGTCAACGACAAAGGTATTTTTTGTTCCCGAGTCTTAGCCAATGACTCCGGCAAATCCAGTGACACGCCGGACAGCATCGACTCCACAACAAGCTCCGGATCAGCGTCTCCGTAAGGCAATTCGAGCTTTAACCGATAATCTGTTGCCCCGAAAGCCATTTCCCACCAGGGCATATCAAATTGCGCTTGCAGGTCGCTAATCCCGGCGCGTCCTTCCACGTTAACGGTAGTTTGACTTTCCGAACTTGTAATGTTGATTTGTATCGGATTACCCAAGGCCACCGCGTGAATGGTGTCGCTATAAACGCCCTGCTCATTGAATTTGAGTTCGCCGTTAATTTTGGTGACCGGTAGATCCAGCGACTTCACCATCAATCGTGCATCTTTCAACTGCGCCATGCCATCGACTTTGGTTGGCGCTCCGTCAACCAAAGGGATTTTAAGATCCAGCGTTACCTGAGTATTTCCCTGCGGGCTAATGGCTTCCAGCAACGAATCCACCGGCGAACTCAACGGAGTCTGCTGCATAAAGGCTAAAACCTGATCAATCCCGCTTTCAGCCTCGCCCTGAATCAGCAAATGCTTGCTTTTATTCAACTTTGGAATAGTAACTTCGGCTTGTTTAATGATTACGTTACCGGACTTCCCTTGCCGGACATTCACCTTAAGATTGTCCTGCGAAAACAGGACCTCAGCATTCATACCGGTTATATGAGGCCATTCCGGAGCGTATGACAAATCAAACTGCTCTCCATCAAATACAGCTTCAAAAACACCCGGCGCACTGTTAAACGGAAAATCATTCAGGTTACCGTAGACCAACAAGCCGCCGTTGGTCATGCTGCCGCCAACAAAGGCACGATCCAGCCAGGCAACGACTTCTTCATCCATAATGCCCACCGGCAAATAATGTTTAACCTCGCTCGCGTCTTCGCCGGCAAATGCGCTTTGCAGATCCATAAAAACGGGTTTCTCTGTTTTGGGAATATCTATCCGAAACCGGGTTTTGCTCTGAAAACTCAAGGAATCCAGCTCAACCATCGGACTGGATACAGACCAGGCATTTTCCGCCTGCTGCCAGTCGAGTCTGCCTTGAAGGCGCTTGACAGGCAACACTTCGCGAAACAGGTCCGGCGCTATCAGCCGGGCATCTTTAGTCGCAAGCGCAATAACGCCCTGTTTTTCATTACCCTTTATTTGGCCGGTCAAATTTTCTATGCCGGGAACTGACGACAACGACCCAACACCGATTTTGGCAAACCTGCCGTTCAGGGCAACCTCCTTTGCATCCGGATCAGCGAACAGGGAAAAATCCTCCAGGGTTCCTTGTAATCCGGCTTGTGCCAGCGTGCTAACCTGTTCATTCGGCAAGGGAGCGAAGAACTGCGCCAGCTCGGATGCTTCCCGCAAGTCCACTCGTTCAACATACAGCGCTAGCTTATGTAAAGCAGCATCGTCAGTACGCTGCCCGGAAACGCTGAAGACTGCGGCAGGCCATTTTTTAACGACGCCTTTGGGATTATCCTGGGTTGTCAGTGAAAAATCGTTTACATCGACTTGCCATTGCTTGCTTGCGTCATTTAGTCTCCAGTGAAAGCGGGTTTTCAGCTGTTTAACCGAAAACTCCTGTTTATCCTGCCGAACCAGTGCCATCTGTTGAATTTGTGCGTCGACATCCATCGACATCAGCTGCGATTGCCGCCAATCGCCCCAGATTTTAAAGTCGCCGGTACCGGTATTGATATGTATTCGATCCCCTACCAAGGCTTGACCGAGCACCCCCAATTCAGGCAACAAAACGGCTTGTCCATTTATATAAACGCGCCCCTGAGTAGTTGAAGGCTCAAAAACGTTGCCTTTAAAATCCATAGATATTCTTAATGTATTACCAACTTTTTTCGGCAACTTCATCAACATATTGAGCCGGTGACGCCCATCCTTATTGCTGATTGCCAGATCTACTTCATTAAACAGCAGCGGCCGTGCATTGCCCGTTTCATCCTGCCAGGTAATTTCGCTGTGCAAAACCTCGTATTTCCCGCCCTGCAATAGCCACTGCGGTTGTCCATTGCTGGCTTTTAAACCGACAATAACAATACTGCCATCCTGTTGTCGTTTAATGGAAAGCTTGGCGCCCACTAACGTGACCCAGGACGATGACAAGAAATCCCTGTTGACCAGCATATCCAGTAAATCGATACCCAAGCGTACTTCATTGAACTGGATAGCGGGTTTTTCGTTCCCTGTTGAGGCAGGGGATGACAAATCCGCCTGGAGCGGATTTGCGCCTGCAGCGCTCGAAGGGGGATGGGCAGGAACAGGCCGGGATGAAATAGCGATATCTTTTAACACCAGTTCAGGATTAAATCCGCGCATTTTTGCGCCCAAGCGACCTATTGTTACCGGTGTGCCGACAAGTGCGCTGATATTGGCCGCCAAATCGGACTTATAGTGTTCAATCCCCAACAGTAGCAGGCGTACACCAGTCAAGCCGATAGCTGTCGCAACCAAAGACCAGAAAATGAGATGCCGCGTTGCACGCTTAATATGATGGATCACTGAGGAAGGCTAAAGATGAAGGGCAAAAGACTCATGAATCAAGGCTAAAAATTCAATGTTTAAAGAATGGTAGAGGTATTTCATCTTTGACATAAAACAAAACCGCATAGACGAAGAATACAAAAAGGCATTTAATAATTTGAAAACGTTGCTCCAGTGAAGAAAAGTCTTGCTGCATGTATATTTAGCCTTTCGCTTTAAAGCAACACCACATCATACTGCTCCTGATTGTATTCAGCCTCGGCCCTGAACTTGATGCGTACGCTCAAAAAAACCTCCAATTCAGCCAGCATATCCGCTTCTTCATCAAGCAGCATTTCCACAACTTCATTGGATGCCAGAACCAATATTTTCTGAACCTTATACTGCCTGACTTCGCGAATAATTTCCCGGAATATTTCCAGGCACATGGATTCCGCAGTCTTCAAAACACCCCGCCCGCCACAGGCGCTACAGGGTTCACAAAGTATATGCTCCAGACTTTCCCGGGTTCTTTTGCGAGTCATTTCCACCAACCCCAATACCGAAACTTCAGTAATGTTGGTTTTCGCATGATCCTTTTCAAGGTGCCGCTCGAACGCCTGCAAAACCTGCTTTTTGTGATCCTCACTTTGCATATCGATAAAATCGATAATAATGATGCCGCCGAGGTTTCGGAGTCTTAACTGCCTGGAAATCGTCTGCGCCGCTTCAAGATTGGTTTTAAAAATAGTCTCTTCAAGGTTACGGCCGCCGACATAGCCGCCGGTATTCACATCGACAGTGGTCATCGATTCGGTCTGATCGAACACCAGATGCCCGCCTGATTTCAGGTTGACTTTACGCTCCAGCGCTTTTTGAATTTCATCTTCGACGCTGTAAATATCAAATACTGGGCACTCACCCGTGTAATGTTCAATAACCGGCACAATTTCCGGCACAAAAATCTCCGCAAATTCGACCAAACGATGATAAGTTTCTCTTGAATCCACCCGAACTCTTTCAATACCCTCTCTATATAAATCCCTTAAGGTTCTGATGCTCAGCGGTAAATCCTTATGGATAAACTGCTTGGGCTTGGCGCTGGCAATCTTGGCGGCTATTGACTCCCACAATTTCAGCAAAAATGTCATATCGGCAATCAATACTGTCTCATCAACACATTCTGCCGCTGTTCTTGCGATAAAACCGCCGCATTTATGCTCCAACCTGAAAGCGTCAAGACAGGATCTTAACCGGATTCGCTCGGTCTCGCATTCAATACGCTGAGACACGCCGGAGCTGTGCGCATAAGGCATATAGACCTGAAACCGCGACGGAATCGATATTTCTGTGGTTAACCGTGCGCCTTTGCTGCCCAAAGGGTCTTTGACCACCTGCACGATAATATGCTGGCCTTCATGCAGATAATGCTCGATGTTTTCCGAACCTTTTTTTTCCAGATCCTTGGCGCATAAATCGGAAAGATGCAAAAACGCCGCTCTGGGCAAGCCAATTTCGACAAAAGCCGCCTGCATACCGGGCAGGACCCGGCACACTTCACCTTTATAAATATTACCGACCAAGCCCCGCTGCCGGGTCCTTTCGATGATCAATTCCTGCAAGACGCCATTTTCAATAACTGCAACGCGCGTCTCAGGCGGGGTAACATTGATTAAAATTTCTTCACTCATTTGAAAAGACCTATGCCTTGCCTGGATAAAAGTTCTGCGGTTTCAAATAACGGCAAACCGACCACGCCGGAAAAACTGCCGCTAATCGACTCCACAAATACGCCACCCAAGCCTTGAATCGCATAACTGCCGGCTTTATCGACCGGTTCGCCGCTTTGCCAGTAGGCCTCTATTTCGTATTCCGTCAACGACCTGAAAGTCACCTCGGTAATGCTTACCGCCTGATCATGCTCTTGCCCCCTGAGCGAAACGGCACTATAAACCCGGTGCATTTTACCGGATAACAGCCTTAACATGGCAAACGCATCATCCCGGTCTTTAGGCTTTCCCATAATCAAGTCACCCAAAACCACGGCAGTATCGGCGGCCAAAACCGGTAAGCTGTCGCCCAATTGCGCGATACAGGCCGCAGATTTTTCGGCGGCCAGTCGCTGGACATAGTCCAGCGGCGCTTCATTGAACAGCGGTGACTCGTCAAGATCGATCGGATGAACGCTATAAGAAACCTTAATCTGATCCAGCAATTCCTTGCGACGAGGGGAGGCTGAAGCAAGAATAATCTGTGCAGTCATTAACGGTGATAGGGATGATTATGGAGAATACTCCAGGCACGATAAATCTGTTCGGCCACAACGATACGTACCAGCGGATGAGGGAATGTCAGTTTCGACAAGCTCCATGATTCACGTGCCAGTTGTTTGACAGAATCCGCCAAACCTTCCGGCCCGCCGATTAATAAGGAGACATGCTGCCCGCTTTCCAGCCAGCGTTGCATCGCTTGCGCCAATTCGGGAGTCGTCCAGGATTTGCCGGGGATGTCTAAAGTTACAATATGCGTACCTTGAGGGATTGCCGCGATCATCCGCTCTCCTTCCTCTTTAATAATCCGGGCGACATCGCTGTTCTTGGTCCGTTTGCCCGGCGCAATTTCCTTAAGGACCAGCTCGCATTCACGGGGTAAACGCTTGGCATACTCATCATAGCCTTGCTGCACCCAACCCGGCATACGGTTTCCTACTGAAATCAGATTTATTTGCATGCGGTGCAGGATACAGAGAACAGGCTTCTGATGCAATGCACTCTAATGGTAGTCATATCCTGCAACAAAAATAACTTACTAAAAACTTAAGTAATCGACTGATCAGCCGCTATATTGGCAAACTGATACAGGAGTTACTACCGTGAACATTAAATCTTTAAAGTCAGCATTCGCCGTACCGGTTCCCGACCGGCCTTCGGCATACACACCATCCCTGGCGATAACAGGATTAGTCATCAGCTTACTAATGACCTCTTGCACAACTGCCAAAGCACCGCCAACTGCGTTTCTGCCACAGAAAACCATAAGCGCAACAGGCTACGGCACCGTCGAAAAAAGTGATCGGTATTCGCGCGCGCAAATTAAATTAATGGCCATGCGAGCCTCTAAAATGGATGCTTACAGAAGCTTGGCTGAGCAGCTTAACGGCATTCAATTGCGGGGGCAGACTACGGTCGGGGATATGGAGGTCACCCATGACAATTATCAGGTTTATCTTAATGCTTATTTACGCGGAGCAAGGGTAAAAAGAACCTCTGCTATCGGTAGCGACATCTATGCCGGCGATGATACTTTTGAAACGATTGTGGAGCTTGATTTGACGCCAAGATTCTATGAATGTATTAACGGTCCAAGCGAATTGATTAACCAGTGCTTTCAACAAAACATAGAAAGTCCGGCACCCAGCGTAGAATATACTCCACCCAAAGTATCGAGTATTAATTCTGGTTACAGCTATCCTAACACCAAGGGGTTTAATCATAAATAATCCGGCCAAAATTATCCAAACTATTGTGGGGTGACTTTTTACATGACTGCTCGCGCTTACAAAGCGGTTTCTACCACGAACAATTACCTTTGAAAATTATCATAAATAGCATTTAATAACGGTTATGCAGGAGTGTCGCAATTCTTCAAAGCTTTCACTCGCGCTCCTTACCTACACTCCTGTAAGCACCGCAACAAACCGGATTAACGAATGGCAAAAATATTATTCAAATGCGTATTGGTATCGTTAATTTTATTAAGTCAATCATGCGCCACTGTTCAACCTCGTGCTAATACGGTAACTGCTGAAGGTCAGGCCGCTATTAACAACGGCATGCCCTTATTAGCTAAAAAACAAGCATTGCAGGATGCCATTCGCCAGGCATCCATGCAATCGTCAGTTAATATTCACAGCCAGACGTTGGTCAACCAAAATAACGTTTCACTCGACACTGTTTCCATGCGCACCGCTGCTGACGTGAGTAATACTAAAATCATCAAGGAATGGACTACCGATAATATTTATCATGTTGTCGCAATGGTGGAGTTATCCGCCGACAATTCCTGCACAGCCCACCATCGCAAACGCATTATCGCAACCGCCTTCCCATTAGTTAAACAAGAGCAGGTAAGTGGCTACGAAACACAGGATTTATATAGCGGCATTCCGCGCGAGCTTAATAACCTTTTAATCGAGTCCGGCGATTTTATCGGCACTAACGCCACCAATATCAATTTATATCCAAGACCCGACTTGGCCCCGGAATTACAAGACCATACCGCTTATCGTCCCTCAAAAGTGATGCAAATAGCCGCGTCAAACGGTGTGCAATTGGTGCTGTCAGGCGTGATTAGGGATTTGGAAATCGAATCTACCGAATATATAAGCGGCGCGGGACCTTTGGCATTCGCGAGAAGCCTGGCCCGCGAAGTTGTAGCCCGGCGCGGCATTGGAATTGATGTTTATGTACATGACGGATTTACCGGCGCATTACTGTTCCAGCAGCGTTATGTTGATACTGTCATCGGCGACGTGTGGATCCCCGCAACTTACACGGTAGGCAGCGAACGGTTTAACTCCACCTCGACCGGTGCAAAAATAGCCCAAATTATAGATCAGGCAAGCACTGATATTCGCCAGACATTAAGTTGCCATCCTTTTACATCGCGTATTATTGAAATCAAGGGTGATAAAGTATTTATTGATGCGGGTGCGCAGGAAAAACTTAATATCGGCGACCAACTGGTGGTTTATAGTACGAGTGGAAATGACTTAAATCTTGATGGCGGCCTCAGTTTTATAGGTAAAGACAAGCAACCTGCCGGTGTACTAACCATCCACAATATTACTCCACGTTACTCTATAGGCAGCTTGGAAGTCTCCGCCCGAGAACTGGGGGTCAAGGTTGGCGACTGGGTGAAATCCTGGTAAAGAGTTCATTACAAACCAGTCTTGCTATACTGACGGCTTTAGACTATATATTTGCATTTACATTCACCTTTACCAGAGTCCATTATGGAAATTAAATCAAGCTTTTTCGGCGAACAAACCATCGACCCCAGCACCATCATTAGCTTCCCTAACGGAATCCCTGGCTTTGAAGATCAAACCCGTTTCAAGTTATTTCATCAAGAAGGCGAAAATCCCCTCATTTTCTGGCTGCAATCGCTAGATGATGAATCCCTTGCCTTTTCAGTTGCACAACCGTCTATTTTCAATATCGATTACAACTTTGAGCTAAACGATACAGAAGAAGCCACGCTAGGGATTGAAGATGTCGCCGACACACTTATTCTGATACTTCTGCATAAAGACACGTCCGATCAATCTACCATTAAAGGCTCCATTAAATCCCCGCTGGTGATTAATAGCGCAAAGAGAATAGGCTTGCAAAAAGTGCTTATTCAAGTAGACCAAAACATAACGCTGGCTGACGACATTAGTAGTGAAACTAATGAAATCTCTAATACCAGCTTTCTGCATAATATTAGCGAATGCAAGCTATTGAAATCGATAAAGACCTATTTTTCAAAATAAATTAAGAGCTTCCCTTAACATGCAGTTGCATTATTACCGCCGCGTTTTAGCGGCGGTAATAATGCAACAAGCCAATCATCAAGCAGAGACTGCTTGAACAGGAATGGAGCTGGCCGAACGCTGAACCTGGTTCTTTTCATTAAAATAAATCAGGGTGGGCTTATGATTTTCCGCTTCTTTTTGATCCAATATTGCAAATGCGCACACAATAATCAAGTCACCGGGACACGCCAGACGGGCAGCTGCGCCATTAACTGAAAATAACCCCGATCCTGCTTCGGCACGAATGGCATAGGTTGTAAAACGCGCACCATTGTTGATATTGTAAATCTGTATCTGCTCGTATTCCCTGATACCAGACAAGTCGAGAATATTGCTGTCAATCGCACAAGACCCCTCATAACCCAATTCTGAATGAGTCACCATGGCCCTATGTAATTTCGCTTTAAGCATCGTGATTTGCATAATAAAACACTATAAATACCCTTGAGAACCGCGCATTATCCATTATTAGCAACAATGCATCAACTTTTAGCATTTTCCAAACCGTACAAATTCTGCTATTGCCTATCTGGAAAAGCAAACATTATCGATTAACCGAGTTTTGCCGAGCCTTGCCGCCGTCAGCAAAACCAGCGCCACATCATCCGCCCCTGCTTTTTTTAAGTCACTCATCCTGCACACACTAAAATAATCCGGCTGAAAACCTGAGTCCTGCAAAAACAGCAACGCCCTGCGCTCTATTTCCTCATAAGATTGCTGCCCCGCCAAAACAGCATCGCGCGCTACACATAAGCATTGATACAGTTTTTCGGCAACGGCTTTTTCCTCTGCGGTTAAGTAACTGTTCCTGGAACTCATCGCCAATCCGCTTGCCTCCCGAACCGTTTCTACGCCGACTATTTCAACAGGAATATTCAGATCCCTGACCATTGTCCGTATCACCGTCAGTTGCTGAAAATCTTTTAAACCAAATAAGGCGACATCCGGTTGCACCATATTGAATAACTTACAAACAACTGTCGCAACACCACCGAAATGCCCCGGCCTGGACGCTCCACAATACCATTCAGACAGACCGGTTACCGATACAAGCGTTTTAGCATCCGATGCATAAACCTCTGAAACGGCTGGTTGAAACAACAAATCCGTACCGAAGGCATTGAGCTTTTCATGATCTTCACGCTCGGTACGGGGATAGGTCTCAAAATCTTCGCCAACACCAAACTGGGTAGGGTTTACAAAAATACTGACTACCACCCGCTCTGCTTTTTCTTTAGCTTCATTCACCAGCGCTAAATGTCCCGCGTGTAAATTGCCCATCGTAGGCACCAATGCAACGCTCTGCCCCGCCGAACGCCATGCTCTAACGGCATTGCGTAATTCCGATACCGTGTTAACTATCTGCATAAGCCTTAAAAACTATGTTCAGCTGCTGGAAACAGGGACTGCTTAACCGCTTGATGATAAGCATTGATAGCTTCCTCGATATTCGCTGCGTCACTCATGAAATTTCTGGAAAAACGCGGGCGTTTAATCGTACCGATATTAAGCATGTCGTAAAGCACCAACACTTGTCCATCGCATTCTACTCCTGCACCAATGCCTATAACGGGGATCGTTAACTGCAAGCTGATCTCTTTAGCCAAGGTTGCAGGAACACACTCCAATACCAGCAGACCGGCGCCCGCCTGTTGTAATTGATCGGCATCGGCAAGCATTTTTTCGGCAGCCGCCTGTTCCTTACCCTGAACCTTATAACGGCCCAATTGATTAATGGATTGCGGCAACAAGCCCAAATGTCCGCAAACCGGAATGCCCTGATCAACAAGAAAGCTGACGCAATCAAGTCTCGGGCCTTCCAGTTTAACCATTTGCGCGCCGCCAAGCTGCATTAATTTGGCAGCATTTTTGGCCGCAATAACCGGCGTGGTATAAGTCATAAACGGCAAATCAGCGATAATAAACGCCCGCTGTCTGGCCTTGCTGACGCACCGGGTATGATAAACCATGTCCCTTATGGTGACAGGAAGCGTTGTATCATGTCCCTGGATAACCATCCCCAGGGAATCCCCCACCAACATCATATCGACACCCACCTTGTCGATTAATGCGCTAAATCCGGCATCATAGGCAGTTAAACAAGAGATTTTCTCGCCGCGTTGCTTCATAACGGCCAGATCGGTAATTGACAATGGCTTTATCGTAGCTGTGGAAGAATATTGATTCATTTTATTCAGAGAAATATCGAATTTATTGATGCAAGAATCAATCCAGCCGCTTCAGTTCATCCATTGGACACCGGGCAAGTAGATCGACAATATTGCCTTTTCCGGGCACCGTCAACTGCGGCGCGATCTCATGCAAGGGATACAGGACAAAAGCCCGTTCAGCCAAGCCCGGATGCGGCACGATTAAATCAGGCTGTTCAATGAGCTGGTCTCCATAGATCAACATATCCAAATCCAGCGTTCTTGCTCCCCAGCGCTCGGCCTTTCTGACCCGCCCGTGGCCGTTTTCGATGCGTTGCAGGCAACGCAACAAATCTATCGGTGGCAAGGCTGTTGCGATACACATCACCGCATTAACGTAATCAGGCTGGTCCTGCGGCCCCATGGGCGAACTATGATACAAACTGGAAAATGCCAGTTCCTGTACTCCGGCTATTTGCGATATTGCAGTGCGCGCTGATTTTATTTGTTCAGCGGGATTTGCAAGGTTACTGCCCAAGCCTATATAAGCAGTTATCAAGTCAGCTTTTGAATTTTCCATAGCTATCGAATACTTTAAGATTCTGTTTTTGGAGAACCATCTTTACCTTTTCGGGGGTAGCTTCTTTTGCGGCCTGACTTGTTATTTTGGGCATTGCGCGGAGGCTGAGTCATTTTTCTTTGCTCATTTTCACTTGCATTCTGATACTTGGTCCACCACTCGGCCAATTCGGGATCGGCTCCTCCGGTCTCGGCACGCAATACCAAAAAATCATAACCTGCTCTAAAGCGAGGATGACCGATCAAGCGGCTGGGTTTGGAACCGATACGCGCATTAAACTTGGGCTGCATGTTCCAAACCTCACGCATCGCCATACTAATATGACGAGGGAGAGCCGTACTTCTGATCTGCCTGGCAATAACCTCACTGGCCGCATCCTGATAGGCAACAAATTCAACCTCACCTTGTGCCATTTTTTCTTTAGCCAATATCCGCACCGGCTCCCACAAAAAAGCCGCCAACAAGAAATAAGCTGTAACCGTTTTACCCTCGGCTATCCTCTTATCCGAATTTTCCAACGCTTTAATCAACAATAACCGGGGGAAACCGTTTTCTTCAACCGCCAAACTGTTCTCAGTGGAAGGAAACAGCACTTGAAAAAGCCCATAATGCCTGAGCATTTCAAAAGTTTGCAGCGCATAACCGGATAAAAACAATTTTAACGCTTCATCATAAAGCCTGGCGGAAGGTATGCTGGCCAGTAATTGAACGTCGTTGTGTATTGCTTTCTCGCAAGCGCGATCCAGCTTGAAACCAAGTTTAACGGCAAAACGCACCGCCCTTAACATGCGCACGGGGTCTTCACGAAAACGCATTTCAGGATCGCCGATAAGCTTGAGTGTGCCGGTTTTATGGTCAGCCATGCCGCCGACATAATCCACTACCGAAAAATCCTTGATATTGTAATAGAGTGCATTAACGGTAAAATCCCTGCGCCAAACATCTTCTTCAATCGTACCGTAGACATTGTCCCGCAACAATCGCCCTTCCTTGTTGAGCACCTGCTTGTCGTTTTGCTCCTCTCCCGCGCCTCTAAAAGTCGCGACTTCAATAATTTCCCGGCCAAAGTGCACATGCGCCAGACGAAACCTGCGCCCGATTAACCGGCAATTACGGAATACTTTTCTAACCTGATCAGGGTCGGCATTGGTGACGACGTCAAAATCCTTGGGCTCCCGTCCCAACAATAAATCACGTACACAGCCGCCCACAAGGTAAGCATCGAAGCCCTCTTTTTGCAAACGATACAAAACCTTCAGTGCATGCTCACTGATCTGGGACCGTGAAATATTATGCTCCGCACGTGAATATATTTTGACTCGTGCGTCGACCGCGACCGGTTCAGCTTCATTTCTGGCTGATTTAATAATTTTTTTAAAGAAGTTTAAAATAGTCTTCACACCTTGTTTATTTTTCTAATTATTTTGATTATATCATTAGCTAATGAATTCTAACCCAATCCGCAAGTTTCTTTTACATTCCCCTTTTGAATGGAGTAGAATCACCATTCTGATTTTTTCAAGCAATTCTAATTACATCACGTTGCACACACCAGATAAAAGATCAGACAACCATTTTTTAAACATTCGCACAAACATTAGCGTGCTTGACTGGAATTGTTATGTTCAAAAAGATTCTTAATAGCTTAATTGACCAACCTTTGTTAACCAGCCTTTTTGCAACAGATTTCTTCATTCTTCTGTTTCACAGACCGCCATTCTTGTTTTCTCTCGTAATGCTGGGAGCGCTAATGGCGATGTGCATGTATTTTGGTCAAAAACTAGCTTTATTTAAAATTTAATTGGTCGGGTCAACAAAGAATATACAGCAAAAACCAGGTAATGATCCCCTATCAAAGCCTGGTTTTTTGCGTCGCCTGACAGTAATACTTTATGACCTCCTATTGCTGATCGCTATTTTATTTGTCGCAACTGCAGTATTGCTCCCTTTAAATGCAGGCGAAGCTTTCACTGCCCAACAATTCTTTTTTCCCATTTATCTGCTGCTGGTCAGTTTCTTCTTTTATGCCTGGTTTTGGACTCATGGCGGACAAACATTGGGCCTGCGAGCTTGGAAAATAAAAGTACTTACGTTGGATATGAAACCCATTAGCTGGAAACAGGCTTTGTTCCGTTTCATGGCAGCCATCATATCCTGGAGTTTTTTCGGATTGGGCTTCTTGTGGATTCTTATTGATAAAAATCAACGCAGCTGGCACGATCATCTATCCCAAACAGCCCTTTTTTTTGATACTCACGATACACATCATTACAAAACTCCAAGCCATAAAGCCCCCAAATAATAATACGTAATGTGATCATGAATTGGTTTACCAAACTGTTCCCCCAGAACCCCAAAACCTCCACCCCGGAAAAAAAACCAGACATCTCCCCCCTCACTAGTTCAAATAATACGCTTACCTGTTCGGAACCTATTTCCACCGAATATAAAAAACTATCACTGACAGCCCTAAAAAAACTGGCTCCACTTCGAGACATGGATGATGCCTATGTTGAGCAACTGGCTCACACTACATTAAGCTATACTCAGGGCTCTGTAATTTTCAGGTTGGGCCAAAAAACCAATTCAGTTTTTTATCTGCTTGAAGGAAGCGTTGACCTTCAACCGAATAGCGATAACTGCTATACCCTGTCGGCAGAATCGTCACTGGCCAACTTACCGCTCAATAGCGGTAAATTGTGCGGAGCAACGGCATTCGCTAAAACAGACATTACTGTCTTGGCGATTTCAGGAGAATTTATCTGTCGATGGTCGGATAAAAGCCTACAACAGCCTGTTTCTGTTGAGCTTATCGACATTGAACTACCTGAGCAAATTGCCAACAACCGTTTTTTTACTAGCTTTTCGGAAGCCTACCGGGAAAACAGGTTAAGCCTGCCCTCATTACCTAATGTCGCCTTAAAACTGAAAGAAGCGATGGAGAAAGATTTAGGCATCACCGAGGCTGTAAGAATTATCGGGGTAGATGCGTCCATCGTAGCCAAACTGATCCAACTGGCCAACAGCCCCTTATACTCACCCATATCACCGATTACAAACTGCCATGCGGCTGTTACCCGACTGGGTCTGGATCAAACGCGCAAACTGGTCATGGGCATCAGTCTAAAGCAATTATTCCGGTGCCAAAACCAACAGCTGATGGAAAAAATGCAAACCTTGTGGAAAAACAGCCTTTATGTTTCCAGCTTGAGTTTCGTACTTGCACAGGAAAACGGCACCGTTAATCCTGAAGATGCTTTATTAGCCGGACTGGTCTGTGACATCGGCACCATACCGGTACTGCATTTTGCCGAGCAGAATCCGAATGAATACCCGAATCTGGACGTATTGGAGTCGGCCATTCCGTTTTTAAGCCCGCCGGTCGGTTCTCTGGTACTGCACACCTTGGGCTTTACTCCCGAATTAGCCAGCATCCCCAGGTACGCGGAAGACTGGTTCTATGAAAGCGACGGCGATAAGTTAAATCTGGTCGATATAGTCATACTAGCCAAATTACACAGTTATTTCGGCACCCACAGAGCCAAGGAAATACCGTATATGAATTCGATACCCGCCTACACTAAACTTAAAAACAGCAAACTAACCCCCGACTTTTCTTTGGATATACTGAACAAAGCCAAGCATCGCATCAACGCAGCCATGAACTTTCTTTCCTGATACCATTATGAATAATCCATTATTAACCAACTCCACACTACCGATGTTTTCCCAAATAAAACCGGAACATGTCGTACCGGCAATTGACCAATTACTGGCCGAAGCCCGCTCCTCGGTAGAACAGCATCTTCAAGCCACACAACATTACACGTGGAAAAACCTGATCGAGCCATTGGAAGATGTGGACGATAAGCTTAGTAAAGCCTGGTCTCCGGTCAGCCACATGAATTCGGTAGTCAACAGCGATGAGCTACGAGACGCCTACAACGCTTGCCTGCCCAAGCTCAGCGCCTACTCGACTGAAATGGGGCAAAACGAAGCCTTGTTTAAAGCCTATCGATTTATTGCCGACAGCGATGAATTTGCGACGCTCGACACCGCCCAGCAAAAAATCATCCGCAACGCCCTAAGAGATTTCAAATTGTCCGGCATCGACCTGGATAATGAAAAAAAGCAACGTTACAAGGATATTAGTCAGGAATTATCCGCGCTTGCCAGCAACTATGAAGAAAACCTGCTTGATGCGACCAATGCCTGGAGCAAATTCATCAGGGACGAACAGGATCTGGCCGGGTTGCCTGAATCTGCATTGGCCCAAGCCAAACAGACGGCAGAAAGCCATAACGAAAGTGGCTGGATGATCACTTTGCAATTTCCGTCCTATATTTCGGTCATGACTTACGCCGATAACCGCGAGTTGCGCCGCGAACACTACGAAGCCTTCGCAACCCGCGCTTCCGACCAGGGGCCGCATGCCGGACAGTGGGACAACAGCGAAAACATGGAAAAAATCCTGGCCTTACGCCATGAAAAAGCCCGTTTGCTGGGATTCAACAATTACGCGGAACTGTCGTTGGCGACCAAAATGGCGGAAAAGCCGAATGACGTCACCGATTTTCTGGAAGATTTGGCTGACCGATCTTGGCGACATGCGCGCAAGGATCTGGCCGAACTGCGCGAATTCGCCAAACAACACTACGGCATTAACGACCTGCAATCTTGGGATATGGCCTATTTTTCGGAAAAAATGCGCCAGCATTTTTACCAGTTGTCGCAAGAAGAAGTTAAAACCTACTTTCCTATCACTCGCGTGTTACCGGGTCTGTTTGCGATCGTAGAAAAACTGTACGGCTTGCAAATAGCCGAGATCAGCGATTTTGACAGCTGGCATCCCGATGTGCGTTTTTTCCAGATTCATGACCAGACCGGCCAACTGCGCGGTCAGTTTTATCTTGACCTTTATGCCCGCGCCAAAAAACGCGGCGGCGCCTGGATGGATGATTGCGTCAGCCGCAAGAAATTCGACGATACCGTTCAAACCCCGGTTGCCTACCTGACCTGCAACTTCACCCCGCCGACCGGCGATACACCGGCACTACTAACTCATGACGAAGTTACCACGCTGTTCCATGAATTCGGCCACGGCTTGCACCACATGCTCACCCAGGTCGATCATCTGGGCGTCTCCGGCATTAACGGCGTGGAATGGGATGCAGTCGAACTGCCCAGCCAGTTCATGGAAAACTGGTGTTGGGAAAAGGAAGCGCTGGCGCTGATGTCGGGCCATTACCAAACCGACGAGAAATTGCCGGCTGCCTTGTTTGATAAAATGATCGCGGCAAAAAACTTTCAGGCCGGCATGATCATGGTCAGACAACTGGAATTCAGCCTGTTCGATTTCAGGATACACCGGGACTACGACCCTGAAAAAGGCGGCCATATCTATGAAACCCTGGAACAAGTCAGGGAACAGGTTGCCGTTGTTCGTCCGCCCAAATTCAACCGCTTTGCACACAGCTTCTCGCATATTTTTGCGGGCGGTTATGCCGCAGGTTATTACAGCTATAAATGGGCGGAAGTCTTGTCCAGCGACGCTTTTTCGCTGTTTGAAGAAAAAGGCATCTTTGACCCGGAAACCGGCAAAGCCTTTTTGACCAACATCCTTGAAAAAGGCGGTAGTCAAAATGCAATGGAATTATTTATCAAATTCCGCGGCCGTAAACCTACTATTGATGCATTACTTAGACATAACGGCATCGCGGCATGAAGTACAAAGATCTGCGGGACTTTATCAAACAGCTGGAAAAACAAGGGGAATTAAAGCGCATTACCGTTGAAGTCGATCCCTATCTGGAAATGACCGAAATTTGCGACCGCACCCTGAAACAGGGTGGCCCCGCGTTGCTGTTTGAGAGCCCCAAAGGCGCCAATATTCCGGTGCTGGCCAACCTGTTCGGTACGCCGCGCCGTGTTGCGATGGGCATGGGCGCTGAATCCGTCACCGAATTACGCGGCATAGGCGAATTACTCGCTTACCTAAAAGAACCCGAGCCGCCCAAAGGCATGAAGGATGCCTGGGAGAAATTCCCGGTCTTCAAGCAAGTGCTGAATATGGCGCCTAAATTAATCAGCTCCCCACCTTGTCAGGAATTGGTTCGGGAAGGTGATGAGATTGACCTCGGCGACTACCCTATCCAGACCTGCTGGCCGGAAGACGCAGCGCCCTTGATTACCTGGCCGCTGGTGATTACCAAAGGCCCGAATAAGGATCGGCAGAACTTGGGTATTTACCGCATGCAGGTCATCGGCAAAAACAAAGTCATCATGCGCTGGCTGGCCCATCGGGGCGGCGCACTGGATTTCAAGGAATTCCAGGCCGCCCATCCCGGCCAGCCCTTTCCTGTTTCCGTAGCCTTGGGCGCTGATCCTGCAACCATACTTGCCGCGGTCACACCGGTTCCGGATTCGCTGTCCGAATACGCGTTTGCCGGTTTATTACGCGGCAGCAAAACCGAAGTCGCCAAATCGTTGATTAACGATTTGCAGGTTCCGGCCAGCGCTGAAATCGTGCTGGAAGGCTTTATCTATCCCGGCGAATTCGCCGCTGAAGGCCCTTACGGCGACCACACCGGCTATTACAATGAAGTCGCCGACTTTCCGGTATTCACCATCGAAAGAATCACCCAGCGCCAGGCACCGATCTATCACAGCACCTATACCGGCAGACCGCCCGACGAACCGGCCATCCTGGGCGTTGCGTTAAACGAGGTATTCATACCTATTTTGCAAAAACAATTCCCGGAAATCGTCGATTTTTACCTGCCCCCGGAAGGCTGCTCCTATCGCATGGCTGTGATCAGCATGAAAAAACAATATGCCGGTCATGCCAAGCGCGTGATGTTGGGCACTTGGTCGTTCCTGCGCCAGTTCATGTACACCAAGTTTGTAATCGTCGTCGATGACGATGTCGACGTCCGCAATTGGCAGGATGTAATCTGGGCGATGACCACCCGCATGGACCCCGCCAGAGATTTGACCATACTGGAAAACACGCCGATTGATTATCTTGATTTCGCCTCCCCGGTTTCAGGCTTAGGCTCCAAGGTGGGATTTGACGCGACCAACAAATGGCCGGGAGAAACTAACCGGGAATGGGGCAGAACTATCGTGATGTCACCGGAGGTAGTCAAGAAAGTGGATGAGATCTGGGATACATTGTTTTAGTCTGTAGGGTGGGCAACGCTTTTTCTGCCCACCGCTTTAATCGACAAAGGGTAGGCAAACGATGAAGTTGCTTGCCCACCCTGTCATAAGCAAGTCAACCCCCATTATTATCGATTTAACATGGTCATTTTTCCGCCAGAAATCCTTCCAACTGAGAACCGTTGTCAGTGGACTTGGCTTTTCTAGGGCGTTGTTGTTTTTAGATCGCCTTTCATTTCCGGAGCATCGCCTGTGGCATAAACTTAACCTGTCATATCGGATGTCCGCTTGAGCGGCATCGGTTCAGCTTCATTGAGTATTCCATTCCACAGGATATCCGTCAGGGCACCGTAAAGACTACCCGGCTATATTTTTATGGAGCAGAAAGTGGCAACATTCTCTAAACGTCATGGTTATGTGCAAGAAGTTGACATTACTGTTAGGGAAGATGCGCCCAGCGGGCTAAGGTGTTTTGTCATTGACATAGCTGAAGATGATTGTGGCTTGAGTCCATCCGATTTAAGGCTAATCATTTGCCGTGTTCTTAATGAAAGTCCCAATTCAAACAATGCGCGACAAGCCAGAAACACACGGCGGCTAGCCTAAATTAGCCCGCTATCAAGCTGTAAAAACAACGCATAATGATCATCCGTATTAAACAAACAAGCTGGAGTCTTATTGCTCTTTTTAAATTTTAAGCCTATAGTTTATATCTACATAGTATCTACTTCAGGAGGCAATATGGTTGTTAATACTAAAATTCAGAAATGGGGTAATGGTTTGGCGCTTCGGGTTTCCGGATTATTACGGGATGTACCGCATTTTCAATCGGGTGATGAAGTGCAAATCGAGGTCAATGAAGAGGGTTTTGTGGTTAGGAAGGTTAAACCACCAAGAAAAGCCATGCCCTTTAGCGAAGATGAAATCATTAAAGGGCTAAATCCGGATCATGCCGAACTAGTGGTTACCAACCTTTCAGAAGCTGAATATGGCTAAAGAGCAGCAATATATTCCTGATAGAAGAGATATTGTTTGGTTGGATTTTGAACCACAGAAAGGTAAAGAGGCAGGGAAATACCGGCCTGCACTAATTCTGTCATCTAAAGCCTATGCAAAACAAACTGGGCTGGTTATTTGTTGTCCGCTCAGCTCCAGTATTAGAGGCACCCTTTCTGAAGTTTCTGTATCCGGATTGGATAAACCCTCTGTCGTGGCGTCATCCATTGTGCAAACGCTTTCATGGCGGGAGCGTAAGGTTAAATTCATTATGACCGCTGACCAAGATTGTTTCACTGCTGTTCTGCAAAGATTATTGCCTTTGCTTGGGTTAAATGAACTTTCGTAAATTAGGCTAACCTCTTAAGACGGAGTTTAAGGCTAAACCGTTCGCCCTAAGCCTGTCGAAAGGTGGACGGTTTAGCTTTGGGTCTGTGCTCAGCCTTAAAAGTTGGTAGCCGTCAGCCAATTAACCGGATATTGAATCAATCCGACTGACAATCTCGCTGGACGCCAACTCCAAACCTTGCTTATAACATTCGCTGGCTCTGTCTTTATCGCCTTGGGCAAACAACAAATCACCGAGTATTTGATAAGCCGAAACGGTGGGTTCTATTGATAGGCTTTTGGTCAGGTATGTTGTCGCTTTTTGGTTGTCGCCGCATTTCATGCTCAACTTGCCCAAAACGGTCAAGAACACGGCATCCCGCGGGTGCATCGGCAACCATTGCTCAGCGGTTTCAAGCTGTCTTGCGATGTCAATCGACTGAACATTGCCATACAGTACGACCAGCGTTTGATCCCAAGTTGTCGACAAGGCTCTGGCTAATCCGCCTTCTACTTTTGCGCCTGCTCCGGCATCAATCATTGCGGCAAAATAAATCGCCGAAACGCCTTTCATGTTCCTTATATAATCGGGAATTTCCGACCACAGTGATTCAATTTCATCAGTGCTGCCCCGCTCGGCCGCTTGCTTTAATAATTTGCTGAATGCTTCGGTTTCCAGCAGTTTTATTTCAGCTTCCATCAACACTTTATTGTTGTTCAATGACGGGATCAGTTTGCGCACGCCTTCCCAATCACCAGCTTGTTGATAGGCTTGGTGTAATAATTTTAAAACGCTGGCATGAGTCGGATCGATGGAATGCAAGCGTGTCAATGTTTCCAGGGCTTGTTCGAATTGTTTTTCTGATAAATGCAATTCTGCCTGAGTCAGGCCTATCGCCACATCGGAACCCGGTGCTTGGTCGGCAGCCTTTTTTAAATATTCATCTCTTTTATCAAGCGCGCCACGGGATTGTGCGGCTCTTGCTGCGGTCAAATAATGGATTAACGGAGCGCCACTGTGCGAGGCATGTTTGATTAATACTTTTTCGGCTTTTTCCCAGTTACCTTCCGCAGAATCGACCAAGCCTGCAATCAAGGCTTCCTGCGAACGGTTAAATTTGATGCTTTTGCCGCGATTTTTGATTTGACCCGGCAATCTGAGCAGCCAGCCTAAAAACCTGAAGAAGATGTAAAATACAAAAAAACCCATGATCAAGCTAACCGCAAAAACGATTAACGATGTTTCCATGGACCAATATCCAATACCTATCAGAACATAACCGGGACTCTCAAATCCGCCCAACCATTTATTGGCAAAAAAAGCGGCGGCAACGGCAATAAGAAGCGAACCCAAAAAATACACTATATTTTTCATTATGTACTCTCTGGATTATTGTGCGGCAGGTGCTGCTTCAGCCGGTTTTGGTGGCTCAGCGGGGGGCGCTGTCTCGGCTGGCTTTATTGCTTCGGCTGGACTGACTGCCTCTGCTGGCTCAACAGGTTTTTCGACCTGCTCGGATTTGACTTTTTCAGCAGGCGGCATGGCCTTGTCGACTTCCAGCCTCAGTTTGGTAATATCCCTAAGCATTTTCAATGATAGGCTGATGTCAGGGAACTGGCTGCGGATTTTAATGGCATTAAACCTGTCCAGCTCGGCAATAAAATTACTCGTCTCTGGATTTTTTGCAAAGTTTTGTTCGATCCATTTTTTTGCATCGGCTAGACTGGACTGATAAAGTCCCTCGTTCTGCTGAACTAGGGCGATTTTAACCATTTCCAGCTTGACTCTTAACTGCTCACGAATAAACTGGGCTTGTTCCGGTGTTAATATTTCCTTGATGGGATGTTCGGTGTGTTTAAGAGTCACTATCCCTTCCAATTGTCCCAATGCAGAATCAAGCAAATTTTGACCGGCCTTATCGCTCAACTCCTGTGCTGGTTTGGGCTGAGTCAATGTTTTTCCTGTATAAGGCAAAAACAAGGTTAAGGTATCGACCTGATCTTGCAACGATTCAATTGAGGCATACATACCCACAATATCGGCCACTGCCACATTACGGATGGCGGCAATATCCTTGGCTATTTGTTCGCGTATTTTAAACGCCCCCGCATCACCGCTTTCTCTGAGACGCTGATCCGCCGCCTCCAAGGCTTCGCGGGTGGTATTGATATCGCCCATTAAATATAGACGCTGATTGGCTATGCTTAACAGATATTCCGCATCGGCAATTAACCAATCGCCGCGTGTTTTGCCTAATTGACGTTGTACCTGTTGAATTGCGGTATTTAATTCGTTTCGTGTGCTGTTCAGTTTTTCGGTATGAAGCTGGGAAAAATCCGCCAAGGTTTTAGCAAAATGGGCTTCTTTCCCGGCAACATCAGCTTCTACGGTTGCCAGTTGGGATTGGATGGCTGCAAGTTGTGTCTGATAACCGCTAATCTGTTTTGACAACTCGATTAGCTGCATATCCCCCTTATTAACTTCCCCGCCTAAATTATCCTGTTGAGAGCGTAATTGCTGAAAAAGATAAAAACCAGCACCCGCCACACTGATAATGATGAGCAGCATAATGATGCCAAACCAGAGTCCGCTACGCGACCTGTGAGCTTCGCCTACAGGACTTAGGCGAGGGGCGTTAGCAGGAGCGGAAGCTTTGCTATTTTCGCTCACATGCTGTTCTTGTTTTTCACTCAACTCGGTCACTCTATTCCCCTGTCACACACGTTATTACTGTCTCAAGAATTGCTGTATCGATAGGACTATCCGTCACAGTAACTCGCTTAAACCCCATATCGGCAGCTATACACCTGATTCTATCGCTAACTACCACCAGGGGTATTAATGACAATAGCTTATTATTATTTTCACCCAGCATTAAACTTAAGTTTTGCAGTGCTTCAGCGCTGGTTACGGTAATGACATCCAAGCGGTGCTGCACAAGCAACTCGATAACAGGTGAGCTATCAATACGAGGGATTATTCTTTTATATACTTCCAGATAATTAACTTCTGCGCCTCTGCTGCGTAACGTAGTTGCCAGCTGTTCACGTCCGCCTTCACCGCGAACGATTAAAAAATTCTGCCCCTCGACTTGCTGTAGTTGAGGCATCGCCAGCAACGCTTCGCTGTTATAACCATCTGCAGGCATTAAATCAACGGGTAACCCGGCCACTTTCATGGCTTGCGCCGTTGACCGTCCCACTGCGGCAAAACGTACAGACTCCGTGCGGCCTATTTTGCCACTATTCGCCTTTAGAGCAAAATTTACTGCATTGACGCTGATAAAAATAACCCATTGGAAGCTGTCCATATTCGTCAGGCTATATTTTATCTCGTCGTCATTCCGAGAAACGATATCCAAGGTGGGAAACCGAATGGCTATCCCGCCCCGCTCTTCAATTAAACGGCTCAGATTTTCTGCCTGATGCTCAGGTCGTGTCACTAAAACACGTACGCCGCTCAACACTTTATTCAAAGCTTCCGCTCCTTACTCACATCCCTGGATTCAATGAAACAGCGCTTGCAAAATTTCATCTGCACCTTGGGCTAATAAGTCCTCAGCAATCATTTTGCCGATAGCTTCAGCCCTGTCCAGGCCGCCTGTCCGTTCAGCCCGGTAAATCAGGTTGCCGTCAGGACTGCCGACCAAGCCGCGCATAAACAGTTGCCCATCCTGCAATTGCGCAAAACCGGCAATCGGTACCTGGCAGCCGCCATTTAAACGTGCGTTCATTGCTCTTTCCGCCATCACACACAGCCCGGTTTCGCTATCATGCAACGTACTCAACATCTCATTGATTTCCGGATCGTCAATCCGACATTCTATGCCTATAGCGCCCTGGCCAATTGCCGGCAGGCTGACGGAGGTATCCAGGCATTGCGTAATGCGTTCAGCCATGCCCAGTCTTTTCAAACCGGCCGAAGCCAGAATAATGGCATCGTATTCACCGCTATCCAGCTTGGACAGGCGGGTGTTGACGTTACCTCTTAACGACAATATTTCAGCTTCAGGGTAAAACTCTTTAATCTGGCATTGTCTGCGCAAGCTGGACGTACCGATTCTGGCATTAGCCGGTAAATCGTGTAACGTCGCATAATGATTGGAGACAAAAGCATCGGTCGGGTCTTCGCGGATTAAAATGGCCGCCAAGTGCAGGCCTTCCGGAAACTCCACCGGCACATCTTTCATGGAATGCACGGCAATATCGGCCAAACCTTCCAACATGCCCTGCTCCAACTCTTTGACAAACAATCCCTTGCCGCCAATCTTGGCTAAAGGCGCATCAAGAATCTTGTCGCCCTGCGTGGTCATTTTAACCAATTCAGTCCTGCATCCTGGAAATGTCCGCTCCAAACGCTCTGCAACGTGCTCTGCCTGCCACAACGCCAAAGGACTCCGGCGCGTCGCAATACGAATAATTTTTTCAGTCAAAAGAACACCATTCATTTTCAACAATAAATTACGTTATTGTAACCCGTGTAAGTTGATGACGGTTAATCGAACTTTAATTACTTACCCGCACGAATGCAGGTAAAGAACGGAAGCTTTGCCTACAAGGATGTAAGTAAGGAGCGTTAGCAGGAGTGTAAGCTTTCGCTGTATAATTTGACCCAATAGTCAACTTACAATGAAACCGCCATGACCAACGTTAATTCCGACAAACTTTCCAGCGCCCGTTTTGCCCAGGCAACCGATGCCTTTGTAGAGGTATTTACCGCCTCTGTCGATTTTGACCAACGTATGGCGCAACAAGACATTGAGGGCTCAATCGCCCATGCCAAAATGCTTTGCTCTTGCGGTATTCTGATCGAACAAGAACGCGACGCTATTATTGACGGCCTGACCCAAATCAGCCGGGAAATAATTAATGGCGAATTTGTCTGGTCGATCAAGCAGGAAGATGTTCACATGAACATTGAAGCCCGCCTGACCGATTTAATCGGCATTGCCGGAAAAAAACTGCATACCGGACGTTCCCGTAATGATCAGGTAGCGACGGATATTCGCCTTTACCTGCGCAGTGAAATCACCCAGATTTTAGGCCAACTCACGCGCTTGCAAACAGCCATTCTGGATTTGGCGGAGCAACACGCCGATACCATCATGCCGGGCTTTACGCATTTACAGGTCGCCCAGCCAATTACTTTCGGCCATCACCTGATGGCCTGGTTTGAAATGCTCAGCCGCGACAGGGAAAGGCTGCAAGATTGCTGCAAGCGCGTCAATATTATGCCTTTAGGCTCTGCGGCATTGGCTGGAACCAGTTACCCGATAGACCGCCAGATGACTTCCGATTTACTCGGTTTTAGCCGTCCTTCGGCCAACTCGCTGGACTCGGTCAGTGACCGTGATTTTGCGATTGAGTTTACGGCGGCCGGCAGCTTGATCATGATGCATTTATCGCGTTTTTCCGAAGAACTGATCTTGTGGTCCAGCGCCCAGTTTGACTTTATCGAGATGCCTGATGCCTTTTGCACCGGCTCATCAATCATGCCGCAAAAGAAAAATCCCGACGTACCGGAACTGGTGCGTGGCAAGTCAGGCAGGGTAACCGGCCACTTGGTTTCACTGCTGATGCTGATGAAAAGCCAGCCGCTGGCTTACAACAAAGACAATCAGGAAGATAAAGAACCGCTTTTCGATACCGCAGATACTTTAATTAATTGTTTGCGGGCTTACGCCGATATGATCCCCCACATCGAAGCCAAAAAAGCCAATATGTATAGCTCAGCCAAACGCGGCTTTGCTACGGCCACCGATCTTGCCGATTATCTGGTACGCAAAGGCATGGCCTTTCGTGATGCCCATGAAGTCGTGGGCCTAGCCGTACGCTTAGGATTAGAAAGCCAACGCGACTTATCCGAGCTGTCCCTGCCAGAGCTACAGCATTTTTCAAACTTGATTACCGATGATGTTTTTGATTATTTAACGCTGGAAGGCTCGGTCGCGGCTCGTAAACACATTGGCGGCACAGCTCCCGACACGGTCAAGCTCGCCATCCAGACAGCACGACAAAGCATAATTTCAGTATAAAAAACGCTTCCACTATGATCAAATCACACCAAGAGCGCCCCATCCATTTAGGTTCGCCCGGCGAAGAAATCAGTATCCAAGACCTCCAAACAATCAAACACCGTTTTAAGCGTTTGAATCAGCTTCGTGAACAGCGTATTCAGGAGTTTCTACAACCACGTCAACAAGCATTCTTAGATTTATTGCCGTTGCTTTTTCATTGCAATTTTCCTATGTTACCTGGATTCATTTCCTCGACGACACCCGCAGGGATGCCTGAATATAATCCAGGCATCCGTACTATAAATGCAGCCAAACAACTTGCAAAAAATTTCAACTATACCCGTATAGCTTCGCATATTTACCCTATTGAAGGTCTGTTCTTAATGGGTAGTGTCGGCAGTATCGCTTTTTCAAAAACCAGCGATATGGATATCTGGTTATGCCATCAATCCGATTTGTTATCCAGCGCCATTGATGAGCTGCAAAAAAAAGCCACTGCAATAGAGAATTGGGCTGCATCGCTAGGATTGGAAGTGCATTTCTTCCTAATGGACAGCAAACAATTCCTGCTCGGTCAAAACACTCCGATTTCCACAGAAAGTAGCGGTCAGACACAGCATTATTTACTGCTTGAAGAATTTTACAGAACAGCAATTTATATCGCGGGGAAAAGCCCTGCATGGTGGCTGGTTCCTCCTCATGAAGAGGGAAACTACACACGCTATATCAAGCATTTAATAGATAACCTGTTCATTCCCGAGCATGAGCTTATCGACTTTGGCGGCTTCGACGCGGTTCCGGCTGAAGAGTTTACCAGCGCCACCCTTTGGCATCTTTATAAAGCCCTGCATTCACCGCACAAATCACTATTGAAACTGCTATTAATGGAATGCTATGCCAGCGAATACCCTCAGACTGAATGGCTGTGTCAGGACATAAAAAAATCCGTTTATCAGGGCAACTATATGACGATCGATCTCGACCCGTATTTGCTCATTTATCAAAAAGTCGAAAAATATCTGCAAAAAGCTCATAGCCATGGAAGATTAGCCCTAGCTCGTCAATGTTTTTATTTAAAAGTGATGGGATCATCCGACAATACCATGGACTCTCAGACCAGAGCCACCAGGGAAAAATATATGCAATCTATCGCTACAAACTGGAATTGGCCCATATCTACTATTGATAACTTTAAATATCAGCGACTCTGGAATATAAAAAAAGCAACATCGGAACATGCCGTTATTGTGCAACAACTGACCCACTGTTACCGTATGATTATGGGATTCGCCAGAGACCATGTAACCCAAAACCAGGAAAACAGCAATGATCTGAGATTGATAGGCAGAAAGCTTCATTCCTTTTTGGAAAAAAAGCCGGGTAAGATTGAAATCATTACTACGCGTTCAGAAGTCCACTCAAAAGAAAATACATTATCTATCGTAGAAAACCGCCTTCCCGGTGGCGACGATGGCTGGGCTTTGTACCTGAAAAACGTGCAGATGACCAACTCCGCAGATTTTGGACCCATACAAAAATGCCGGACTTTAATCGAAATTCTTTGCTGGCTGATCATCAATGGCCTCTATCACAAACAGCTACAGCTCCAGTTCAGTTCACATTCACTCAAAATGCCGAATGAAGAGCTGCATTCAACCTTGACTCAGATCAATCTTTTCTTAACCCGGAACTTTAACTACGACCCCCCACTGGAAACCTACCAAACCCTCAAGGTGCAGCTGAGTTCACTGATTATTATCAACATGGGAATATCAGATGACGACGGCCTGTGCGTTATGAGTGAGCGTTCTGATGCGTTAAGTTACGGGATGGGCCGTCAATGCTTTATTCAAACCATAAACAGGATTTCACTGTCCAGCTGGGGCGAAATCACAACCAGTCAGGATGAGGGTGTAGACGGGCTATTTAACTGTTTAACGGACATCATTAATAACAACAAAAAACCGCTGTCTCTGAGCGACCTGAAATTTATTTGCCATACTCGGGCTCGGGCCAAAGGTATTATCCTCCGCGTTGAAACGGTATTTAGCACCTTAGTTAAACTTTTTTCCAAACAACACCATAATCGCTCACCCCGTTATATTTTACCTGGAGGAACGTCGTTTTATGTCTTTCAGACTGCCAATAAAACCCTAAGTTACAAAGAACTAACAACAAAAAAACTACTATTAAACGAATTAGCCAGCCCTCAGGAACAGTTCAGCACCATTCATTTTGACCAAGCCGTCCTCGAAAACACGCCTATCCATCTTATTTACTCCCTGAATAGACCGCAAGTAATTCAGCTTTTTTACTACGAAAGCAAGGCGGACATCAGCGTCTATATTGTTGATGAAAAAGGAGCCTTATATACGCAGCAGCACAACAAGGCAAACCCTGGTCACCTGCTAAAGCAATACTCCATTTTTTTAGAATCGCTCCTCAACCGCAATCTTTTTGAAACTTTTTTGACCATTGAGTATTACGAAATCAAGAAAAGCCCTACCGGTATCTTTTCTTATAATCCGGTACAGCTAAAGGCAACATCCTCAAACCAGGAATTAAGCTTACGCATCACAGGGGAAGATACTCACAAGGGTATTGTCTATTCAATCTACTGTAATGAAAAAGAATTTTCCTCGCTAGACCACGGCAACCAAGTCTTTTATGCCGCTTATCAACATATACTCCAATTTAGAAACGGTAAGATTAATTATCCGATTCATATTACTGACATAGACCTGCCACTTTCTGCATTCCGCATCGATAGTCCGGAGAAACTGCAAACCATTCATTATTTAAACTACAAACAAAAAATAGAAGATAAATTTAATATTTAATCTTACCTGCCACTTTCAGCTTGTTTTTTGAATTAAGTCTTCTGCCTGGAATAGCGGGTAACATATGAGATAGCCTTGATATACTCACAATTTTGGGTTTTCAAGAAAAGGAAGCCAGCGCTTCCAAACCTTCTGCCGGTGCTTTGAATCCTTGAAAAGCGGCACACAGATGACACGAATTTGGCTGATAATCAATAAGAAATTGATTACGTCTAAAAAATCGAAAAATACCGGGAAACTTTGACGGAATTGTTTATAAAGAACGGAATTTGGTCGAACGATTTTTTGAATTCCCGCCAAATTGCAACGCGATATCAGCGATTAGCAAGAAATTATCAAACTATGTTCAGCCTCGCGTCTACTGTCATTTGGCTTAACTTAGAATGCTCTTTAGGAGTCGCTGAGCCCCTATCATGAGATAGCAGTGTGGAAATAAGCTGAGCAGAGAACGAATGCCATGCGTATTTCCAACTTACCTTGGCAAATACCCAGCCCCACCGTGAGCGGTTTTTAGCGATGAGGAACAGCAGTGTAACTGACTCTCGTTATTGACTCAAATCCAGCAGCACCATTCTTCTCTCCGCAGTCAATGCAGTTGACCGGCATACTACATATAAACCGCATTCAACAGTGACTCAATGTAACCATATCAGTTGAAAGTATTCCCCAAAAATAGCCTGAAAAATTAAAATCTTTCAGGCTATTAAGGTGTAATCTTTATTGCACGATAACTCTCGGACTGGAGACTAGAGCTATCAAGTGATCAATTAAAGTTTCAAGAAGTTAGTTTTGTCCAACAGTGATAACTTTTAAAGCATTGGTGCCACCCGGTATCCCTTCCAGATCGCCTTGAGTGATAATGAATGTGTCGCCATCCGCAGCAACTCCACGTCTTTTTAGTTCCGCAATGATAGCCCGGTTTACTTCAGCATGATCGCTAAGGTCATGGATGAAAAGTACCGGAAAAACGCCGCGATACAAAGTGACTTTACCAAGCGTTTCTTGTCGAGGGCTAAGTGCAAAAATTGGAATACCCGAACTGATCCTGGACATCCATAATGTTGTAGAGCCTGATTCGGTTAACGCAGCAATACCATGTATTTTGGTATGGTTAGCCAGATACATGGCAGACATTGCAATGGCTTCATCGACACGCTCAAATTGAAGCTCAACACGATGCCCGGAGACACGAACCTTGGGTTGCTTTTCTGCTTCAATACAAACGCGATGCATTGCTTCAATCGCTTTAATTGGGTGTTTACCAGACGCAGTTTCTGCTGATAGCATAATGACATCGGTGCCGTCATAAACTGCATTGGCAACATCAAAAACTTCGGCACGAGTAGGAATCGGGTTGTCGATCATTGACTCCATCATTTGTGTGGCGGTAATTGCAACACGATTTAGTTCTCTAGTGCGTTTGATCAGCATTTTCTGCACAGCAGGCAAGTTAGCGTCACCAATTTCGACACCAAGATCACCACGAGCAACCATGACGGCATCCGATGCCAGGATGATTTCGTCAATAACATCCAAGGCTTCTGCTCGCTCAACTTTAGACACTATACCGGCATGACAACCTTCAGCAACCAACAGACGACGCGCCTCATGAAGGTCTTCAGCGGTGCGTGGAAAGGAAATGGCTACATAATCGCATTTCATTATCGCAATTGTTTTGATATCTTCCTTGTCCTTGTCGGTTAATGCAGCCGCAGAAAGGCCACCGCCTAACAGGTTGATACCTTTGTTATTAGACAGGTCACCACCAACGATAACGGTACAGTTAACGCGCATATTTTCAACATTGACCACGTCAAGTACGATACGTCCATCATCCAATAACAGTCTGCTGCCTGGTTTGACTTCTAAAGCTAATGGTTCGTAAGTAATGCCAACTTGAGTATTGTCGCCAGCCATCGGATCAAAATTGATGTCCAGAGCAAATTTTTGCCCCTCATTTAAAAACACCTTGGTATCTTTAAAGCGAGCAATGCGAATTTTAGGCCCTTGCAAATCAGCCAAAATACCTACCAGCCTGCCGGTTTTTAAGCTAAGTTCACGAACAGCGTTGGCTCTGTTGATGTGGTCTTGAGCAGAGCCATGTGAAAAGTTCATACGAACAAAGTCAAGGCCTGCTGCAAACATGCCTTCAAGTACACCAGGCTTATCCGTAGCAGGACCCAGTGTTGCTAAAATTTTGGTTCTTCTTAACATTTTATGTGGGAAATCCGTTATTTTGCGTTGACTAAAGCAATTGTCGTATCCAGCATACGGTTTGAGAAGCCCCATTCGTTGTCATACCAGGATAGAACCTTTACAAGGTTACCATTCATGACTTTGGTCAATGCTGAGTCATAAATTGACGACGCCGGGTTATGATTAAAGTCGATTGAAACCAGTGGTAAGCTGTTGAATTCCAGAATGCCTTTTAAAGAGCCTTCGGAAGCTGTTTTCAGTATTTGGTCGATTTCTTCTTTGCTGGTATTTCTGGCCGCTTGAAAGGTTAAATCAACAACAGAAACATTAATAGTTGGTACGCGCATTGCGAAACCATCCATTTTCCCAACCAGCTCAGGCAATACTAAACCAACAGCGGCAGCTGCACCGGTTTTTGTAGGAATCATCGATTGCGTGGCTGAGCGAGCTCGGTGTAAATCACTGTGATAAACGTCAGTCAGAACCTGATCGTTGGTGTAAGAATGAATAGTAGTCATTAAACCATGTACCACGCCAACTGTATCGAGCAGGGGTTTAACTAATGGCGATAAACAGTTGGTTGTACAAGATGCATTAGAAATGACGGTATCTGATGCTTTGAGAACATCATGATTTACGCCGAAAACTATAGTTGCATCTACATCGTTGCCGCCGGGAGCTGAAATAATAACTTTTTTTGCGCCAGCAGCAATATGCGCGGATGCCTTGGCTTTACTGGTAAATAAACCGGTGCATTCATGAACGGCGTCAATGCCTAACTCTCCCCATGGCAGTTTTGATGGGTCTCTTTCCGAGAAAACCTTAATCTTATCGCCGTTGATAACGATGTAGTCACCATCAACACTTACTTCGAAAGGAAATTTTCCATGCACCGAATCATATTGAGTCAGGTGTGCATTTGTTGCAGCGTCGCCTAAATCATTGATTGCAACAATTTGAATTTCATTGGTACGACCAGCTTCATATAATGCACGAACGATATTACGTCCAATACGGCCATAACCATTGATTGCAACTTTAATTGGCATAGATTTTCTCCAGAGTGATGAAATGAAAACTTACAAAAACGGATAACCTTAAGGTTTCCGATAAACTGTTTAATTATATCAAAAATTAAGATGATTAGTCTATTGACGTAGAAAACCTCCCAAGGCAAACGCATATAAAAATATTCAAAAACAACATGCTATAGGGTTATAGTGCTGTTTTTTTGCAAAGAAAGCAGATGAATCCATGCTTTGTAGAACATTTTTCAAAATTACCTGATCCCCGAATAGAGCGTAATAAGCTCCGCAAGTTAATGGACATCATTATTCTTACAATATGTGCAGTGACCAGTGGTGCGGAAGGTGGGGAAGATATGCCGATTTTGGTCGCAACCAATTAGATTGGCTCAGGCGTTATATTCCGCTAAAGAATGGCGTTCCATCCCATAACTGTATAGCGTATGTTATCTCAAGATTATCGCCCAAAGGCTTCCAAGACTGCTTTATCAGTTGGACGAAGAGTATGTATACACAAACTGAGGGTGAACTCATCAGCGTCGATGACAAAACAGCGAGTGCGTCACGGGATCGTAAAAAACAGAAACCCGCTGCATATGATGAGCGCCTGGAGTTCTGCAAACCGACTGGCTTTAGGGTAGGAGGAGGCAACGGAAGTTAAATCGAACTTAGATTCAGCTCATAAGTGCAATCAGCACTAATCGGAAAAGAAAAAGGTTAGCTGATATAGTTTTACGCTTTTTTCAATCCGACCAAAGACGAGAAAGCGCATGAGAAACTATAAACAGCTAAGCCAGGCACAAAGATACCAGATTAAGATATTAATTACAGAGGGGAAAAACCAGAAAGAGATAGCAGAGTTATTGTGCCTATCGGGATCTACCGTGTGCCGGGAGCTGAAACGCAATCGAGGCAAAAAGGGCTACTTCCCACAGCAGGCGCAAATAAAAGCGGATAAGCGACGGGCTCAAGCTGCAAAAGCACTAAAAATGACCGCAGAAGTGATCGTTGAAATTGAAGCTTAAGTCCGTTTGGACTGGAGCCCGGAGCAAGTCTCGGGGAAGCTGGAAATCACAATCAGCCATGAGCGCATTTATCAGCCTATCTGGGCAGATAAGCAGTGCGGCGGCACTTTGTATCAGCATCTTCGGCACAGCAACAAGAAACGCAAAAAGCGATACGGATCAAAGGATAAGCGCGGCCAGATCAGGAACCGTATCAGTATCGACGAACGCCCTGAGATCGTTGCGCAAAAGACCCGTCTCGGCGATTGGGAAATCGATACCGTGATCGGCAAGAACCATCAAGGCGCCTTAGTGACGATAGTGGATCGATTTTCCAAGTTCACCCTGATAAAAAAGGTAGCGAGCAAACATGCCGAAGGGGTGACTGAGGCCACTATTTATTGCTGCAGCGTAAGCGCCCAGCCATCCCATTTACAAAATAGCTTTCACCTCCGGCATCCTGTGATTTTTTTGATCAGGAGGTGGCTATGGCCGTTACATCGAAATGGCGTCAGTACATTGAAAGGTGGCAAAGCAGCGGTTTATCTTAGGCCGAGTATTGCGTGCAGCAACGCATCAATGTCCGGACTTTTACAGCGAGACTGAGCGAGTATCGCAAACTGCCTGCGGCAGATTCGATTGCTTTAGTGCCGGTGCAGATTGAGCCGACTGAGTCCGTCTCTGTGGCTACACCTGCGGCAGCGGTCATCGTCTTTACCCATGTCCAAGGTCATCGGCTGGAGCTTTCGCCGTCGGTGTCGGCTGGCTGGGTGGCAGAGTTGCTACGATGTCTGGCTTGATCGACACGCCGGCGCAGATTTGGTTAGCGGTGGCGCCGGTGGATATGCGGCGGGGCTTGCATGGCTTGTCGGCCATAGTTCAGCAGAGCTTGGGGCATTCGCCCTGTGCCGGATCGGCTTTTATCTTTCGTAATCGTACTGGCACCCGTTTACGGTTGTTGTTGTGGGACGGCAATGGCGTTTGGTTGTGTCAGCGCAGTTTGCACCAAGGGACTTTTGTGTGGCCCAAGGTCGGCGATGCGGTGTTTGCGATGACGTCGAGCCAATGGCAATGGTTGGTTGCCGGTGTCAATTGGCAGCGGTTATCAGCTCAGCCCCAAGCGGAATGGCGGGTTTGAATGAGAGGCAAAACGAGGCAGTAAAAACCTGCTGAAACTCATTAATATCAAGGCTTTCAGCCGGTGATTTAGGTATAATAACAGCCATGAATCCGCTGACAAAACTTGAGCAATTGAACCTGGAACCGGCTGCCAAAACCGAAGTGGCGGCGATGCTTCAGGCGTTCCTCGATCAAGCGATCCAGGATGCCAAAGCCATCCAAACCAAAGACGTCAAAATCGAGGCACTGACCTTTGAGCTGGCCTATTACAAGCGTATCCGCTTCAGTCGCAAGAACGAAAGCCTGACCCCGCTGCAGCGGGATGTGTTTGAGGAAACCTGGACTACCGATCTATTGGCCATTGAGGCCGAAGTCGAACAGTTGCAAGACAAGAGCCCTTGCGAGACGTTGGCTCGCCCCAAACGCCCTCGCGCCGGTCGTCAACCGTTACCCGATCATTTGCCACGCATTGACCATCGCCACGAACCTGAATCCTGCACCTGTGGCCAGTGTGGCAATGGCTTAGAAGCTGTTTTGAAATTCGTTTTTCCGCCCATAAGCTATAAATTTTTACAACGAAATCGTAGTATGAGCCAAAAAAACGTTATCCGAGCAATTTGAGTGATGGAGCATGGCGTTATTTAAAGCCGCCTTTACCTGAGTCACTGGTAGGCAGGCCACGGCAATTGAGTCTTCGCCAAGTGTTGAACGCTATCCTTTATGTGTTGAAGACAGGCTGTCAGTGGCGTCAGCTACCACGAGAGTTTCCCCACTGGACGGCAGTCTATTATTATTTCTATCGCTGGTCATGTAATGGCACCTGGAGACGTCTCCATGACTTACTGCGGTCAAGATTGCGGCAAAAACTGGGCCGCCACAAACATCCGACCGCAGGTTGCTTGGATAGCCAGAGCGTTAAAGGCACGGCAACACCCGGAGTACGGGGCTACGATGCGGCGAAAAGCGTCAATGGACGCAAGCGCCACCTATTGGTCGATACGCTGGGCCTGCTGTTAGTGGCATGGGTGACAGTTGCCAGTGTGCAGGACCGCGATGGCGCTCGCCTGTTGCTACGGCATCTACCCGGCAGTTGCAAAAAGTTACGTAAGATTTGGGTGGATGGCGGCTATAGTGGTCGTTTGGTTCAATGGACCGCTGAATGTTTTAAATTTTGCCTGACGGTAGTCTTGCGTCCAAAAGAAACGCGCGGTTTTACTTTGCTGCCCAGGCGCCGGGTCGTCGAACGAACATTGGGTTGGTTAAACCATTCGCGTCGTCTCAGTAAAACCTATGAACGACTGATTCGCACCGATGAAGCTTGGATTTACATCGCCATGACTCGCATCATGGTGAATCGTTTGGCTTGAAGCGGTAATTTCCAAACAGATTCTTAGTAACTATATCGCTAACATGACTTCAAGCATAGGCACTTCCCATTGCTCTACTTTACAGCGCGATTGGTATTGCTCTTCACTATCCGTTTTATAGCGAGTAATCATAGCGATAACGCTAACCGCTTGTACTTTGTTGAGCATACTCTGCCATTGTTCCTGAGCACTCTTTGATAATATAGCGATAATTAAATCGTTATGCTGTACCACAATTTTACCGTCCCACTGATTTAGCGTAACATTTTCACCTGTGTTAAGACTGGCTAAAGCTTGATGAATGGGATTTTTTTTAGCAAAGCTTCCGGCATAACTTAAATCAAAATCCTTCAACCCCAGTACTATGTATTTTATATTTCCTAAAAGGATGCCTAGTAGTCAGTCATATTGAAGTGAAGCGATAATTTATGATATAGCTATTGACTTTGGTGTAGTGAGGTTTAGTCATGCCAGCCATTAAATATAAAGTCAATTTGACCGACGAAGAAAAACTTCAGTTGGAAGCCTTTGTTCATCAAGGTAAAAGCGCCGCTCGCAGCCAAACGCGAGCTCGCATTCTGTTAAAAGCCGCCGCCGGTGTTCAGGATAAGGACGTCATCCAGGCGCTGGAC
>NZ_JAUXVR010000045.1 GCF_030680395.1 Methylobacter sp.
TTGTTGGCGTAAACTCGATATTAAAGACGAATTCAACACTTCGGAGACGCTGTCAATGTCACGCCCGCTTTTGGCAATGGCTTCTATTTGCTGATATTTGGCTTCAGCTTCCGCCCGCTGGGCGCGGGCGATAATTAACTGACTGTTGACTTCCGACATTTGTTGTTGTGTAAGCCCCACTTCTTTTCGCACTTCCAGCAAATCATGGGTTTTTCGGTATTGCTCCACGGCGCGCTCTGAAGATTCTACCTTTTGTTTTAATTCGCCAAGCTGGCCATATAACCAGTCAGTTGCTTTTTTAGTGGCATCAAACTTGGCTTGTAGTTGCCCGACGATATATTGATCTGCAATTGCATTGGTGATTTTAGCGGCTAATTTGGGATCTTTGAATTCAAACGCCACATTAATGACCTGTGAACGCTTGACTTGCGAGACTTTCAGTTTACCGAGAAAACTATTGGTTAATCTCGTTAATTGCGATTTTTCCTTTTCTTCAGCACTACGACTATCAATTTTTACCCATCCCATCGCTTCTTGCCAAGCTATAGGTAATAAGTTTTTGAGCCTAAATTGCGCAAAAAAACCTGGTTTTTTAGGTTTAGAATTAAACTCTTCGTATTGTTCCAAATGTAAAACATTAATGACTTTATGCGCCAGTTCACGGGATTTAAGCACTTCCATTTCCCCAATCACCTCCGTATCGCCTTTGAAGTTAGCCGTCGTCATCACTTCTTCAATATCCACTACATTGGCGGCTTTGATGCCAGTCAACAACTGTGTAGTGGCTGTATAACGAGGCACTAACTGATAAATCATCAATACCGACACGATGCTAATTGACAACGTCACGCTGATCAATAAACGCTTTCTCAACAAAAGGATGTGAAGAATATTGCTCAGTGAAAATTCTGTATTGTCATTCTTCAGCAATTCACCGAATATTAAGGATTGTTCTTTTGAATTGTTCACGGGTTTCTCGGTAGTATTTTTATGGGGGGTTTCCAGGATCTGAAAGCGTAGCCGGAACATTCTCGGTTCTGTCGCAAATATTTCCTCCAGTTCCCGATAAGAAAAGCCATGTCGGATATAGAAAAATACCGCCTAGAGAATCACATCTTTTAGAAAGCGAGTGCATTTAAAACTTATCATCATGCAATTGGAAAATTGTGTAATTTTAGCCCAGACCGGTAATCTGTGCGACAGAACCTCAAACTTTACGCCAGAACCACAATTAAGGCATAATAAAAAATTATTGAGGTCAATGACGGCCGGCGCAAAAAGGTTTTAGTTCGGCATTAAGTTTTATTTATTGCTGAGTCATTGATTTTAAATAACTTCTTAGGTAATACTCGGCTTCTCCAACTCAATTGGGTTTAAATTCAGCAAATTGCTTAATATCAAATTCACCTAAACGGGTACTGCGGCGAATCAATGTGTTATAGAAAAAAAGCCGCAACTTCAAGTTATTGTTTAAAGGATATATTTAAAAGTCAAATGAATAGCTCTGACTTGCAGAGACTACTCAACTGATGCCGACATTTTCTTTCGTGCTGAAAATAGCTTCATGGAGTAAATATTTGTCTTCTCAGCAAGTAGAGCAGATTATTGACGACCATGCTGAAGTTATGCAATGCCTTGATCATTTGAATGACCAAGGGTCAACTTTGTATAGGAGTATTGCTGTGGAAACTATCAATTTGACTGATTCAATTATGCAGCGTTCTGATCTGCTAGCTAGTCAACTTAACAACGATTTAATTATTTTACACCACGAAACCGGCAAGTACCTGCATGCCGGGCCAGTTGGTAATCGTATTTGGAAACTCATTGAGCAGCCCATTACGTTAACTGAATTACATCGCGAATTGCTTGAAATTTATAACGTAGATACCGAAACTTGTCGCATTGAACTGCTGGAATTTGTTCAACAATTACTTGAGGAACAATTAATTATACATTCACGGTAACTACTCAGCCGCGGGTCCTGCCTCAAAGCTTACCGGCCTGAGCTAAAATCGCGCATTTTCCAAGTGCACGATGATAAATTTTAAAGGCGTTCGTTTTCCAAAAGACGTCATTCTCTACCCGCAGATAGGCGTCATCCGCAATCTGTTAAACTTACGACAGAACCGGGTTTTCAGTAGGATCTGCCAACAACGCGTCCTGATAGAATTGCGCTACCGTCGGATTCAGCGATTCATACACGAACATGATTTAACCAATGTTTAACACCTTTCCTGTGCTTTGTCGCCACAATAAAATAACCTATTGATTTTATGGTGCTTTAATTAATGAAACACTTAACGTTAATTATTAAAAAAGTTTTAAAGTTAATTCTTAATAGATTTCGCTCTTTTATTGCCAACAATACAAGGTTAGCCAAAGAAAGAATTAAGATTTGCAAGGCTTGCCCGAAACAAGTTGATGGTTGGTGCAGCAAAAAACGAGGGGGATGCGGATGTTTAATCTCAGCCAAGACTAAGATATCCAGTAAATGCCCTGATAATCGTTGGTAAACTGTTATGTATATGCGCTTGCTCTGGATAATATCCCTTGTCCTTCATAAAGTTTAACCGACTGTAGATAACGCCTATCCCGGCTTGGATTGCTATGCTTGTATTATCTGGATCACCTGCCCATGCCGCAAAAAAATGGCGGTTGCATATCGCCATATGCACCAGCCTAAGCGTGTTTAGAATATGACTACCTTTCAATGTGAATTGGGAAGGGAGACAAACTTTAGCCGAAAAGTACCGGCCGGCGCGCGTTTCGACTTAGCGCTGAACTTCGATATTCCTGTATTCGATAATCCGCTGCCCTATGTACCTGAGTTAGACCCCGACTATTTTTTCGATGCCGAAACGACTACGGCATTGTTGATTGGTTTTGCACGCAACCGGCGCGTGTTGTTGCATGGATTGCATGGCGTAGGCAAATCGACCCATATTGAGCAGATAGCAGCCCGCCTGGGCTGGCCTTGTTTACGCCTGAACCTGGACAGTCAAATTTCCCGCATGGATTTGATTGGCAAGGACAGCATTCGGCTGAGTGAGGGGCTACAAATTACGGAGTTCCAGGACGGTGTGCTGCCTTGGGCGCTACAACGGCCGGTAGCGCTGATTTTGGATGAATATGATGCGGCTCGGCCTGATGTTTTGTTTGTTTTTCAACGGGTATTGGAGAACAACGGCAAACTCGTGTTGCCCGATCGCGCGAGGGTGATTCAGCCTCATTCCTGTTTTCGTTTGTTTGCGACAGCGAACACGCTGGGGATGGGCGATGCAACCGGCATCTATCATGGCACTCAGCCTTTGAATCAAGGGCAATTAGATCGCTGGAACCTGGTAGCGGAGCTGCGTTACTTAAAACCTGAGCGCGAGGTGGAATTGGTGCTGGCAAAGATGCCGGAATTAGCGGCAGTCGAGGGCCGCGCCTTGGTTGAAGCGATGGTGGTATTTGCGGGGCTGACGCGCGAGGGCTTTCAATTAGGCGATGTCGCGACCATATTGTCGCCGCGTGGCGTGATTGGTTGGGCGGAGAATTGGTTGATTCTGAGTGATCTTATTTCTTCGTTTCGGCTGAGTTTTCTCAACCGTTGTGATCCTGCTGAACGGCCGATTTTTGCAGAATACTTTCAACGTGCCTTTGGAGTTGAGTTGCCCGGACTTCGGATCTGACCGATGCGCAAGCCGAGTGCCCTTGAAGCGGGATTGGATTGGCAAGCGGCTAATATGGCGGCCGGACGGGCGATGAGTGGAGCGGCGGCCGCTAAGGAAGAAAATTGGCAAGCGGGCGAGGACGGGCTTATCCATGCCGTTGACGCCGCAATGGCTGTCTGGGAACAACGTTGGCCCGTTGAACACGGACTAGCGCTTTTGCCCCATGAAATGGACGAGCATTCCAGAATGCGTGGGCGAATTGATGCGCGGATGGCCTTGCTGCGCTTTCACGATCCATCTCGCCATCGTGTCTTGTTGGCTGCATCAGATGCAAGCGAATGCGAGTTGCTTGAACTGTTCGAGCCTTTGCGTTGCCAGCGGCTGGCGATGTCGCTGGCTGCAGGCGTGACGATCAACTTGCTTGGACTCTGGGCCGAACTGTTGGGACAAACAGCAACGGAGCGGCGGGCAAACTTAGCAAAGTTTATGTTGGCCATGCTTTCGCCGTCTCAGTGCGAAAGTCTCATTCTGCACACTTGCGCCGGCCTTGATAGCGCTTGTCTATTACCGGCTAAAGAGCTCTCCCCCTTAGCGGCAGCAGTGAACGATCAAGGCCGCTTTGCCGAACTTTTGATAGAGCTTGCGCGTACGTGCGCCGGTAGTTTGCTGTTCACATCAGCAGGCACCATCCGTGCAGTGAAAGAAAAGCCCGAGGCGGAATTTGCAGCCGATTTTCCTTCAGAACAAACCGAGTCTCAAGCCCGCATCATCCAGCCGAACATCACGCCCGGCACGGAATCCTGTCAAGATGAAGATAAGGCTGAACACAGCGATAGCGATACTTACAAACAGGACTCCTCTGGCGCTTCCCATCTTGAGTTGCAACGCGGAGCTGCGCTAGCGAAAGCCCTATCCTATTCAGAGGACTATCGCGTGTTCTGGAGTGGCGGCGACCGCATTCTTCGTCCGGAAAAGCTGGTTGCGCCACAGCGGATGGAAACGCTTTGGCGCGAGTTTGGCAAGCCCCCCCAGCCCGATAATACTGCCCGTTATGCGGCCAAGCTGAGACGCTATCTGCTTGGACTCAACCTTCACAGTATTGAACCTGAGCAGGAAGACGGCTGGCCAGACCCCAACGCGTTGTTCCGACTGATCACAAGCCCAGGTTTTGATCGAGTCTTCCAGCGTGAAAGCGAATCAGTCCATCCCCGCATCGCCTTTAGCATCTTGCTGGATTGTTCCGGCTCAATGAAAGGCAAACCGATGCACATTGCCGCCCATTGCACCGACGGGTTAATTCGAGTCCTCGAACGGGCAAATCTGACAGTGGAGCTTTTGGGCTTTACAACAGGGTCGCGCGGAGAAGGTCCGGCTTTAATGCGCTGGCAGCAGGCGGAGTCGCCGCCACAAGCCGGCAGACTCAATGAAACAGTGCATTTGTTATTCAAAAGCGAACATGAACCTTGGCGTCGTGCGCGCCATCGACTGGGCGCGCTTTTTGAACCGTCATGGCTCAAGGAAAATCTCGATGGCGAGGCGCTGGCCTGGGCGGCTTCACGGTTGTTATTGCGATCCGAACCGCGCAAAATTTTGCTCGTCATCTCCGACGGTGCGCCACTTGATCGCAATACGGCCCAAAACCATTCGGATGGCTATCTTGAAGCCCATCTTCACAATGTCATTGCCAACATCGCTAAAACCCCGATTGAACTGGCAGCGATCGGCTTAAACTATAATATCCACCGCTATTACCCCAATGCCGTACGTTTAAGTCGACTTGATGAACTTGGCCTTGTGTTATTTGAGTGGGTAGAGAGATTGATAAGAAAAAAAGCTCAAGCCCCCGGAAATCGCACCTTGCGTTAAGCATTATTATAGATTTTTTGCCGTTTTTGCGGAGGACTAAGGGATAATGCCGAGCTTTATCTGCGTTTATTTTTTCTGCACGAAACGACCGAGAGCGAGAATGCGCCCAATTGCTTAGCCTATATAATTTATTCAATTTTACGATTGCCTCTGAAATCGCTTTTCCCTGTGCGGCAACAAGTACAAGAAATCCGGATGTCTGGATTCGTTTTCAACGTTTCGACTACAACCCTTCCCTGGTCGGCGAGCGGGGTGGTCAGGGTTTGTGGGGGCGAGCCACGGCCGACACTTTTGACCTGAGGGCCAACGGCATTGCGCGATACCAGGTGCGCAACGGCTGCGAGATCCTCATCGATCCTTTCGCAGGCGCGGACGAACAAGCTATTCGCGGCCCCTTGATGGTAATCGTTTTAGCTGCGCTTTTGCAGCAGCGCGGATTTCTTGTGTTGCATGGCGGCGTGGTTGATTTCGAAGGTCAGGGCATGGCGCTATTGGGAGATTCAGGGATGGGCAAATCCAGCCTTGTTTCGTTCTTGCAACGTCAGGGTGTCGCCGCATTTTCTGACGAACTCTGCGTCGTTCATCCCGACGAACTGGGCCGGATGTGTGTCTGGCCCGTGTCTCAAGTTATAGCACTTTGCGAGGATGCCGTTTTGCGTCAAGGCATAGATCGGCATAATGCTCAACCTACACTGGATAAGTTCCGGATTTTTGCTGATCATTATGCTGAAAAACCAATCCCGTTGACCCGACTGACCGCATTGCGTAAATCTCCAGCCGGCTTATATTGGCAAATGCCTAAAGATAATGAAAAGCTGGCCATGCTACTGAGAAATACTTATCTTCGGAGTTTTCTAAACGATATAGGGCCTGAAAAAAGGATGCATCATCTACAACACTGCCTTGCCCTAATTCGGCAAGCAGAATTCCGCATTGTTTACCGGCCCTTCGAACCGGTAGATGAAGCGGATTTTATCCAGCAGATCAAGCTAAGCTTTGAAGGAGCTTCGCAATGAGTACTTTTGGGGCGTTGCTCTATTTCGATGGTCGGCCTGTTGCTCGCACCGATATTGAACGTATGTCGCAGGCACTGATTGTATCCAGAAAATATGAGCCGCGCATTAAGCTGAACGGGGCTTTTGCCATGGCCCACCAACTCAATCCCTTTACACCCGAAGATTTATTCGAACGCCAGCCTTACACCGATCCGAGTGGACGTTATTGGCTGCTTGCAGACGCTCGACTGGACAACCGCGATGAATTGCTGAAGGAGTTTGGAATCGCCGCCGCTACAGCTTCATCGGTAGCCGACGGTAGCTTGGTGATGGAAGCGTTTTGCCGGTGGGGCCATGATTCACCTCAAAAACTCCAGGGCGATTTTGCTTTCCTGGTATGGGATTGCTTGGAAAAGAGCCTGTTTTGCGCCTGCGACCCGATGGGTTCGCGGACCTTGCTGTTTTACTGGAAACCGCCATTTTTAGCGGTGTCTACGCTATTGAGGGGATTGCACGCCTTGCCGCAGATACCTAGAACCGCAGACCGGACTGCGCTGATTGATTATTTGGCATTACGCCCACTGGCTATTGGTCATACTTTATTTGAAGGTATTGAAAGGGTTCCGGCCGGCTATACTTTTTTTGCCACTGCCGGGCGACGCCAGCTTAAACGCTACTGGTTTTTGGAGGGCAGAAAGGAGATCCGCCTTCCCAATGATGAGGCTTATCGCGAAGCCTTTATGGAACTGTTCACCAAGGCCGTGCATTCCAGACTGCGTGCGATTGGGCCGGTGGGCATATCGATGAGCGGCGGCCTGGATTCCGCTTCGGTGGGTGCGCTTGCGGCAACTGAGCTGGCTAAGAAGAACCAAAAACTTACCGCTTTCACGCTGGTTCACCGGCGAAGTTTCGATCCGAATATTCGCACGGAACGGATCGATCCGGAATATGCATTTGTCGAGGCGATGAAAGCCAGGTATGCGAATCTTGAGGCGGTTTATCTGACGGGAAAGGATCAGCGCTTGCTGGATGAACTGGACGCCGATTTTGAAGCGGCCGGCATAATGCCCCACAGCGTGCTTTTTCAACGTCGGCATCGTACGCTTTTTCCGGAAGTTCAGTCTCGCGGAATTCGCGTTTTACTGAACGGCTATAACGGCAACGCCACCCTGTCTTACTCCGGCCTCGATTCTATTTTCCCTTTGTTTGTCAAAGGCCGTTGGCTGAGCGCTTTTGAAGGCATTCGAGCGCTACAGCCGCTTCATCGAAACTCATTCAGACAGCTGTTCTTTAGACTGTTGCTCAGCCCTTTTTATCCGCAGACGCTTGACTTACTGATCAATGCTTTCTTTCCTGACAAACGGGCCCATGTTCGCCAAACCTACGGGATAAAACCGGAATATTACTACGGCGCTAAGAGCCCGGCTTTCAAGGATGCCTTGGGCTACTTTAAAAATATTACCATGCGCATGAATCCAAATTTTGCACGGGAGCGCATGTTCATTGACGGTATTCAGAACAATGTGGCCGACTTATGGCCTGCGACGCGAGCTTCCTGGCAAATCGATGAGCGGGACCCTGCCTCAGACCAAAGATTGGTCGAGTTTTGCTTGTCCATACCGATGGAACAGTTTTTGCGCAAGGGGGCAAATCGATTCTTATTGCGCAATGCGATGAAACCGTACCTGCCTGAACAGATCCTCAACCGCGCATCCTTTGGGCTGCGCGAACCTGATTTAGTTGAGCGCGTTGACGAGGTCAGGGAAGGCATGCACTTGAGGTTTCAACGCATCAAAGCGGCGAATCGTCTGGATTTTCTGGATTATGAGCAGCTGCAGACCATGCTTGATGCGCCGGCCAAACAAGGTTGCGACGCGGCGCGATATGCCATGAGGGCGATTACGATGGGTGAGTTTGCAGCATGGCTGGCGGGCTCTAATGACTGAAATCGTTTCGCGGGTATGGTCTTAATAACAAAATACGGCTCAAAAACTAGCAGGTTCCGCAGTCTTCCGGCCCAAAGCTGGATTGTTTGGTACAGGGGCTATCTACCGTTCCGCAAGCAGGGGTGTTTTTAGTGGCCTCAGATATGAAAACAGCTTCAAGCTTGGGTGTTTGCCACGTAGCTTTATTTTCAGCATCCATTTTCAGTTCCGGAGAAATTGTAGAAGTTGTCATTGAAAGTTACCTAATTTTTCAGAGGGTTACAGATAGCCGAACTGCGCCATGATCTGTCCATGATTCGCGATGATGCTCGCCACTTGCGAGCGCGAGAGCATAGCGTACCCCATTCCGTTTTGTCCAGATCTAAAAAATTTTTTAGATCTGGACGGTTTTTCCTTAAACGAGTTTAGAGACTCCTGTTTTTGGAGCTCTTCAAACGAAGAATTCTTTATGGCTTGACGGATCTCAAGCTCACTCTTGTTTACCCCCAAATGCGCCGCTACTCGGGAGAAAGCCTCATAGGGATTGTTTTTCATGTCTTCATAGCGCAAAAACAACACAGGAAATCCCTCGACTGAGAGCCAGCTTTCGACGTTTAGACTCCAACTGAGAATTTTTTGGCGGGCCTGCCAAAATGGCTGGTCTGTGTCGGAACAAAGACAACTCGCCGCGTCCGCCATCTCGGCAATGATGCGGTCGTAATCGGAATAACCTCGGTGATGGGCATAGGAAATGCAAACGTCCAGGGGATTACGAATCAGGTAAATGGCCGCTTTAGTCGCTTCATCCGGAAAAAACGCTTCTCCGCTGCCGGTAAAACTGTAAGCGCAGTGGGTTTTGAAGTACTTGACGTTTTCCCATTGCGAATCGATATACGTATATATTTCCGGCCTTAGTCTATCGATCTCGTCATGGCTCAACAACGAAACATCCCAACCGCACTCATGATCAAAAAGATCCAGCGAACAACTCATAAAACTTGAGCGAAGATTATTGATGTCACAGGGCTCGTCTGTTGCGAAAAATAAATTTTCAAGGAATATCCGCAGCCATGTATTTCCTGATTTTGGATAGGAAGCCAGCCAAACGATGGATTTCATAGCGCCAGGTTCGTTCTGACAAAATGGAAAAAAGCATCCTCGGACGTTACCGTTAAATGCCTTTGCGCAATATAAAAACGTGATTGCTGAATTAATGCCGTGGATTGTAAAAAGTGCGCATCTTTTAATGCCATGCCAATCAGAAAACGGTGCCGATAGGTATTTCCGAGTACAAGGGTTATAGCCTCTTTCACATCGACAGTCTTCCATAATAAGTCCCCGTGATAATCTTTCAGTTCAACCACCTGGGTCAAGGGAACCGGAGATAAGCTCTTGGCGTGGGTGGGAACAAGGTATTTTCTTATACTTGGGCGTATCGGGCGCAGCTTTGTTACATCGCCCCCTTGTTGAATGAGGGTATTTTCCCAAAGTGATAGGGCTGGCAGAACGGGCCATGCCATCATGCGCCCGGAACTGTCTTGTTTAATAGCACAAAGCTCATCGGAAAAAAGTGACGCCCCGATGCGCTGAAATGCTGCTGCGAGTGTTGATTTACCGGCTCTTGAACAACCCACCAGTGCGATCCCTTCACCATCTACATTGAATACGCCGCCATTTAGCACCAGAAAGCGGCGTTGCAGTAACAGCACTCCCAAGACCGATGACTGTAAAAAGGCGACAATCGAATCTTCATCCGCGTGCGGAAAGGGTTCAATCCATATTTCCTTGCCGCCACGTATTAAATAACGAGCTACTCCGTCGACGCAAATCAAAAGCTCGTTTGGCTTGGCATGGAAGCGGAATCCGCGTTCGCCGCCTTCACCTAAATCTGTTGGCAGATTTCGATAGCGAATTTCGACTTCAGGCTCCCTCGATGCAGGAAAACTAACTGGCCAAGCGATTTCTGAAGCGATGGTGAAGTCGCAACAATCAAAATAGTGCATTGAGGACATGGGCATCAATCTAATAGAATGTTAACTCAAATTTCGGAGTTCATTTTTAAACAAAAACAGCAACTTCTCATTACCTTAAATAATATTATAAATCAATAGCCTTCACCGATAAAAAGCGCATATCAATGAATCTCCATGTCGCTAACTCATTGAAAAATAATTTACCTGTGCCTAATGAGAAGTTAGGAAGCCATCTCAACAAAACCGATCAAGCCTGCCAACATCAGCAGAAAATTAACAGCCGCCAATATCCGGCATAGTTTGCACAGCTGGGAACCCATTAGCGTTGGTAGCTTGCTTGAAGAAGGCTGTAGCAGCGTCTTCATCACTAGGTCCGGAAACTATGAATCAATGGCGTCTCCAGATTTATCGCCAGCCCTCATGACGCCCTATCTACATTCGGTTAAACTTTGCGACAGAACCCTCAAAAATCCGAATATATCCATGACTCTCAAAGAACCAATCAATGCGTTTGACCGTACCCCTCCTTACTGCATCGTACACAATTTTCTGGGGGGCGATTTGATCGAGCGTTTGCTGACGCATGCGAAAACACACGAGAGCGAATTTACTTCGGCAAAAGTCAGCGATCATCAATTACATACGGAAATGCGTGTTTCACGTGTATTACGGAATTTAGGCGAGTTGAGCACGGAAATAGATGCGAAGTTCAAAGCGGTAATATCACAGGCCATTCTTGATCTCGGCTTATTTCCTTTCGAACTGGCTCGCTGTGAAATTGAGCTGGTGGCGCATGAAGACGGTGCTTTCTTCAAGCGCCATATTGATACGAAAACCGGCATGCATGATCAAAAATCCCAGCGGGTAATGACCGGAGTGCTTTATTTTTACTCAGCTCCTAAAGGTTTTAGTGGCGGACAGCTTAGATTGTATCCTTTATCTCCTTCGGCAGTGAGTTTCGTCGATATAGAACCGGAGTGCGATCGACTTGTTTTGTTTCCGGCTTGGGTTCCCCATGAGGTTATGCCAATATCTTGCCCATCCGGTTCATTCGGACAATCCCGTTTTGCCATAAATTGTTGGTATCGGCGTCCAATCCTCACCGTATCGTCTGTTGATGGCTAAAGGGTATGCTCACTGCGAATTTAAGGCCTATTATTGACCGGCATTCCCCGTTTTTAGCTTGCGCACTTGCCGGATTTGGACTTGCCGTATGCTCCATAATACCGGGCGTAGCGGAAAATAGAGCAGTTGCAGCCAGGATGGGAGTTTGAGCAGTCGATAGTCGTCGACATTCGGGTAAAACATCATGGCACAATACCACCCTAGGACTTTTATTTTACGGGCGGTTAGAATACGGTTTATCCATTGCTGCAATTTTAATCGAACGGGGAGATGTTCCATCCACTGTTCAGGACCTTGCTGAAGGGTGTAAATACTCTGCCATTGGGATAGATTGATGCTGTACATGAACCCGCGTTTAATCTCCCGACTCAGGTCTATGCGGCAATATTTTTGAGCCAGTAACAGCCCCTGCTGTAGCGCCAGCCCTGCACCGAGTTGGTGAGCGCGTTGCCACAACTTCGGCCAGTCCAAGTCGTGCGTAGCCAATATATTGGGCAGATCGAAAAGCCATTTCAAGCGCCCCCATCCATGCTTGGCGCCGTGCAGACACAGGTAAATCATCAGGTCTTCATTAGCTAAACCGGGAATGCCTATATTTGACTTTTTCGAGACCGACAAAGCTGGCCAATCATCCATCGGGAATTCAAATGGGTTATGGGTGGCCCGCCAATGCAACTCCATATGCGGAAATCCTTTCCTGATCAAGAGACAGTGGTTTTGGTTTCGGAGCAAAATATTTCTAGTTTCAGTAAACAAAATTTCAGGTTCATCAATATTCCATCCTAGCTCCTTCAGTTTCGTTAGGGCTGCATCGAGTTGTTCGGGATTAACCAGGATATCTATATCGCCTATACCACGAGCGGCCAGATCGCCATAAGCCCGTGCAGCAACATCGAGCCCTTTCATTACAAGCAAATTCAGGCCCGGACCGGCAAGCATCAATTCATGTATTGCCAGCAAGGCTTGTGATGCACGCTGTATATTGCGTTTGTGCCTCATGGCCAGCTTGTCCAGCAACTCGTTCGGAAATGTGCCGACCGGATGACTGCGTAAATTGCAGTACAGCAACGATGAAACATCGTGTCTGTATGCATACGCCAGGACTTTACCGCTATCCAGTTCGGTAGCGGCCAACTGCTGCTGACGCAAATAATGCGCCTCGGTGGGCTTGGGACGGCAGCAGGTCAGTACCAGTTCGAATTCCGGGCCTTCCTCAACCGGGTTTAGCGGGCATTCAAGGAGACGATGGCATTTTCTTGTCATGGGCAGGATTCAGAGTCACTCAGATGATTTCACAGCAGTATAGCATGGAGAAATAGGCGAAATAATCAATGAGGATTGCCGGCAATTTTCGCCGTAAATCAAATGAAGCGGGTCTCCTATCGAGCATATCCGATCAGTAGCTGTTGCAGGTTGATATTTGCTACGTTTATGATGTTAGTGCAGTACTTGGCAAAGTTATACTGCGATCCCAAATGGGGAAACCACGGTAGCCAATGATTCCTGAAATATTCCCAAATTCCCTTGTCATTATCTTGACCCAAAAACTCGCCTACGGTTTCCATCGCAATCGCCTCACTATCCGTCAACTTGGGCTCAAAACCTCGGCGTCGGAGTGGAACATCGACCTCTTGAGGATAAATATCCGCTACACAACACTAAACATAAGTGATAAAGTCTTTTATGAGCATGACACAGCTCCCGCTATCGTATGTTTTACGGCAGACGAGGTTGTCATGCCAACTTCCTTCATTTAGAAGGTTGAGCATCGCGCATATAAAAACAAAGTCGTGTTATTTTATTTAGAATACTTTTAAATCAAACTGTTATATTCAAATTTCTTTTACAAAATAACTACCGGGTGAACTTAACCGTTTTAATTTATGGGAAAAATATCAGATAATCCCGGAGCAGACCGGCCAAAAGTTTGTATTACTGAGCGCAGTCTGCTGGTGGCTCACGGTCAAAGTAAAAAATTGGCTGATATGCGCAAAAGGCTGCAACCTGAGTTACCGGTTGATGTCGCGCCATTGCCGGGCAAGCAGTTGTTAACCTTCTTGAAACCGGAAGTCGCTACGGAGCTGATCAAAGCAAGCACGCTTATTGATGATCGCATTAATGAAATAATGCGCAGTTTTCCTGAGGGCAAGAGAAACAGGCTGTTTGGTCTTAGGTTCGGTTCTGTCGATGCCGTAAAAGCCATGAGCATAAAAACTGCTTTTAAAACATTAGGCATTGATGACAAGTTGGTAAAAATGAAGTCGGTTGCTGAAATGGACTTTTACGGAAACGAGGTGACAGGAAGCTAATTTCTTCGTTTTTTAACGGCAAGGCGGGTGGGGATGTGAATAGATTACAACCATTACTGACTTCTATCGCCGACCAGTCTTTTCAGAACATCCACAAATTACGCGGTTCTTATTGTTTCCCCCGATTTCATCTCAGCTTGATCAAAATGCAGGGTAGCCCCGGCGCTAACCCTGCTTCGATTGCCTCGATAAAAATAGCGTTATCCGACAGTAAAATCCCTCAGGAATTTTTCCAGACCGCCGAATGCAGACTGGCGGTGGCCGATTTTTTAATTCGGCGCTTTCGTCACGGCATTGATCGCTTCGCTCAGCAAAACCGCGGCAAAGACGGCAGCGGCTCTTTTAACACCATCGCCTTGAGTCAGAAAATGCTGATCCGGGATAGCGTTTTGTTGGCTGACGATGCCGTTTATTTGCGCTTTATGATCAGCCTTCCGGCTAAAGGGCAAGGCGGTGTTTTTGATGCCGAACAGGCTTGGATCATGTTCGATCAGGAACTGACGGCAATTGTTGAGGCTACATTTTTTTATCGACACTACGACGAGCAATCCAGAACGCGGCTCCAGCAGTTTGTGGATGTGCAAAAAATACGCGCCGAGATCATTGAGTTTATGCGACAACATGATCTGGTTGTTTTTCTTGCCAATGATGCCAGACTGCCACGGCATAGCGGCGTCGATGACCGGCCGTCTATGTCCGAATCAGTTAAAACGTTTCAATCCCCTGCATCGTTACACGTAGAAATTCCCTTATCGGATGGCCGCAACATAACCGGTATGGGCATTAAAGAAGGCATCACCTGCATTACCGGCGGCGGCTATCATGGCAAATCGACCTTGATGCAGGCGATTTTAGCCGGGGTTTACGCGCATATTCCGGGAGACGGACGGGAATATGCGGTAACTCGTGAGGATGCTTTTTTTATCCGGGCTGAAGAGGGACGCAGCATTCGGGATGTCGACATCAGCGCTTTTATCGGCGACCTGCCGAGCGGCCTTAAAACCGATTGCTTTTCATCCGATAACGCCAGCGGCAGCACCTCGCAAGCGGCCAATATTGTCGAAGCCATTGAGAGCGGCAGTCGCTTGCTGCTGTTTGATGAAGATACCTGCGCAACCAATTTCCTGGTGCGCGATGAGCTGATCAAAAAAATCCTAGATGCGACGCAAGAGCCAATCAAGCCGCTTTATTCAATGGTGCGCTCGCTGTGGAAAAAACATCATGTCTCGATGATTTTTGTGGTCGGCGGCCTGGGTTATTTTTTACAGAAAGCCGACACCTGCCTGTTGATGGACAATTACCGTTGCGATGATATTACCGCCAAAGTGCGTGACAGGCTTGGACCGATAGCGGAGGAGGATACGCAGCTCCCCGATTTTTCTGCATCGCGCCGTCTGGCAACCGATAATTTCGATCCTGTTTATATCAATCAGCGTTTGAACAAGACGCTTTCAAAACGCATAAAAGATTTGCGCAACGCACCTAAGCAGCTGGAATACGGCATGGACCTAATCAACCTGGATGCGGTGGCGCAAATTGCGGAAGCGCCGCAGGTTCTAACCATCGGCTATTGCCTGTTGGCACTACGAACTCAACTAAAACAATCGGGCGATAAACCTGAAACTATCCGTTTCTGGATAGACCGGTTGGAGGGAGAAATAAGCAAACACGGGTTAGCCGTCTTGAAGCCTGATTATGCGGGCACTCTTTCCATGCCGCGCAAATATGAGCTGGCTGCCGCCATCAACAGGATCAGGTCGTTAAGGATTTTCAGGAATGATGCAGTCGAGTGTCATCCAGATCAGGATGATTGCAATACCAATCAAAAAAAAGACCACCCCAGAGAGAACAGGGGGTAGACCCCGGGCGGTCTTTGTAAGAGAGATAATATGACAAACATGACATCCTGCCATTCTTGTCATTTATAGATTAACAAAATATACGGACTGAGTTTATTCGTATAAACACTTATATTGACGTTCTCTGCGGCGGCTCTTTTTCATACGCTCAAATTAATTTGCTGAAGGGTCCCGGTTTTGCCGTCTTCAGTTAAATAAACGCCGGTATCGGTAATTTCTCCCAACGACCGGTTATCGGCGGTGCGTAATTGAAAGGGTGTGGTGGCGTGCCCCAGATAAATAGCGCCGATGTTTTTATCGCCCAATGCAATAAGCTGCTGACTGCCGTCCTCATGTCGCTGCCAGATTCTTAAACGGTTATAGATCGGGTCGGCTTCGTCAATAAAACCATTGTTGTCGCTGTCATATTTGGCCAGCTCTGGAAATCCGTTGCCGGAATTCGGGCCAAACAGTTCAGAGCCATTGTTGATAACGCCGTCCTGATTTTTATCCAGCGCCAGAAAACCGCTGCCCGGTTTTAATATGGTGATTTGCTCAGTCGTGCCGTTGGCATCGATATCGAACTCAAAGCGTGTTTGTGACAATTCCGTCGCAGTGCCGTCAAAGTTGATAACGAGAGGATCGATTTTCTTTTCCGGATCGCCGGCCGTGAGGGAAAAATTTGTCTCCATACGGAACTCTCGGCTCATATTCAATTTAACTGAAAACTCGATGCTTTGTCCTGCTTGTGTTTTGATCGAACCAACAGCCGAAAAGCTGACACGTTCAGATTCCTGATAGACAGCATGGTGTTCGTAAATAAGGCCAGAACCCGCAGAGGGCGGCTGACTGACAGGCCGCGTTGTTGTTATCTCAACATTTACGGCACCGGTAGCGGCAGCCAATTCACTCGGAGAAAACAGTTTTAGCTCGTAACCGGTTATTGCTTTAACCATGTGTTTTACAACGAGCAACTTAATGCTTTGGCTGGCGTCAAGCGTTTCGCCAAGATCCAACGATTGTTTTTCGATTTTAAGTGTTTGAGCCGAATTGCTTAAGCTGAACGTATCCGCCAGCTGTTCTTTTTGAGTGTTCCAGAACCGTAGCGACTCGGATTCTTGAGAGCTTTTTAAAAATTGATGTCTGCTGTTTAATTGAATGGCTGAACTTTTTATGATCATTAGCATTGCCCCCTAAGATAAAATTTGTTCACATGCCGTTATCGGCTGACAGCGAAATTAGTTTAGATGACACAAAAAATGGCTCTCGGCAGCAACTACAGGACGGGATTGCTTGGTGTACAATAGATCTTTTTATTAGATTTAGGATCAACAATGGAAGCTTACCCAGACAAAACCTGTTCGATAGACCGCCTGGTCACGCATGCGAAATTGGTAGAAGCGACAAAAGCGGGAATGAAAACGCAGCAACGTCGTGATGGCGTATACGGCTGGCCCGGCGAAACTTTCGACCTGGACGGGATGACTTTTGTGGTTACCGATTTAAAACGTCAGCGCTTAGGCGACATGACCGATGCCGATGCCAAGGCCGAAGGCTATCCCAGCCTTGATATGTACCGGGATATTATCTTGAAAATGCATGCAGGGATGACCTGGGAAGCCGACAGTCTGGTGTGGGTGCATAGCTTTGCGGCCCAAGCGGAATAGTTAAGCGCATAAAACCCTCGGCCTTTCCGGGCGAGGGTTTAATGTTGTCGATCTTGTTTATAGCCGGCTAACGATGCGGCGACAGCAGCTGCCTTCAAGTCATTGGACATCACCGTGGCCATTTTTTGAAACGGCAACTCAAGATACCGATACGAGATCATTGCGAACGCAAAAACAACAGCAATATAAAAGAAGGTTAGCCAACCGACGTAATTCCCCGTTACCAATTCCTGCCACAAATACACCGTATAAGAAATTTTCCCTAAATAGCATAACTGTCTGTTTTTAAAAACAAGGGCAATCGCTTTAATCTGTGTGGGCGTACCCAGCACCATGAACAGAATCAGCACAGGGTAACAAACCACCTTAACCTGTTTTTCAATTCCAACCGGCGTATAGCCGATACCAATCAGCAACAGCGCAATAACGATTAGCCAAACGGCAACGTGCATCCGGCGAATACGGCTGATGATCTTTTCGGGTAACAGCGCACCGCAACAACCGGTCAGTAGAAAAATAAAATACATCGAATATTCGCCAATAAACAGATGCCCCGTCCTGATCAATAACACCGAAGCGATAGTCAGAATGCCTATTGCAATCCCAAAACGCAAACTGTTATTGATCAGCGCTGCAAACAGCATCAGCAACGGAAAAATCAGGTAGAACTGCTCCTCGTAAGCCAGCGTCCAGGTATGTCCTGCAAACCACGAACAACCGTCAGGAAACGGCATATTGCATAAAAACGAGGCTGAGGTGAGCGCTTGTTGTAGCGATATTTCAATAATGTCCGTTGCATCAAGCAGCAAAAGACAGGATAGATACAGCCAAAGTGGCGGAATAATTCGATAAAAACGGCGCACATAAAATGCGGGTAAACAAATCGTGCCGGTTCTGCTTTTTTCTGCAACAAGACCGGAACAAATCACAAAACCGCTGATCACAAAAAAGACCAAAACCCCCAGTTCACCCAGCCTGTCGAGTTGATCTAAATAAGGTGCCAAGAGCGTTACCTTTAAACCGCTATAGACAAAAATATGCGACTGAATGACCATGACAACGGCCAGAAACCGCCAGACATCAATATAATCGATTCTTACCGGGGCAGCTTCTTTATTGGTGTTACACAATGTTACTTATCCTATTTTAGGAAATGGCGGGGCATACAAGTAGCCCCGTTTTATGCGGTGTCGGTTTTTCGACTGTATTTGGAAAAATAGCTTTTATCGGATTGGCTATTTTAAAGGATTCTTTATTGAGTGGAATTTAGCGGAGTTCTATCTTGTTATAACTGACTAACCGGCGGCTAAATAATACAAGCCGCTGCTTAAGCAGACCAATGAAAACAGAGAGTTCATACGCTTGCCAGTGCTCAGCCCAATGAGGCATCCGCCAAGGCAAATGACCAGACTCATCAACATTAACGACGAGAAATACAATACGGCGCTGGAATCGGCCGGAATTTCTGCAGCGTGCGCATAGCCGTGGAATATGGCGAAAAACGATACGCCCAGAAAGAGCATTTTAGAGCGTTGTTTTTGACTGATAGTGACCAGCAAACCAAACACTACCAACGATAAGGCGATTAATGATTCAACAAACGGAATTTGCACGGCTACAGCGTTTAGCAAAGCGCCGGCAGCCATCAATGCCAGAAAAACAGCAGGGAATGCAAGCACCGCTTTGCCGCCCTGTTTGGCCGCAATCAAGCCGACCGCCAGCAATACCAGCAAATGATCGATTCCGGTTAAAGGATGCAGTAAGCCGCTCATCAAGCTGTGTTCGATATGTGCTCCGGTATGTGCATAGAGCGAGGGCGATACGAGAAATAAGGCGGCAATCAGCCAGTTTTTAATGCGCATAAATGAGTCCTGTTAAAATTGTTAAATCGGGGTGAATAATGTTCGGCAAGTTTGCAGTCTATCGTTGCTGTAAAAAAGATCTCAGTCTATTAACTGGCCTTAGGTCTGTCAACGCTTTATCGAGTAATGGCCCTAATCGCATCCACCAGCAAAGCGTCGAGCTTGATGCAGGAACTCGGATGGTCGATGCTGTCGGTACTCCAAATAGTTTTGACGCCGGACTTAAGGATATGGGCATAAGCATCGCCGCAAAACAGGGCATGAGTGACGACCGCGTAGATGTCTTTGCTGCCCGCGGCTTGCAGCAGTCCGGCCGCTTTAGCAATTGTCCTGCCGGTGCTGGCCATATCGTCGATGATGATCACCGATTTGCTGCAAAAATCGCCATCCGGCAAAGTCATTTCGACCTGTTTGTCGCCGAGCCTGTTTTTTTGGGCAATGGCGTAATCAAAACCGATGTTTTCGGCGATAGCGGCAACCCATTGTTTCGATTCGCTGTCCGGCCCTAACAGCAGCGCATGCTTGAATTGTCGTTTTAGAAAAACCCCGATTTCATCAGCGGCGGTAAGGCTGATCGCGTTTTTAATCGGAATCGCTTGAGTTAATGACGAGATACGGTGCAAATGCGGGTCTACGGTTAGTACATCGTCAAACAGCTCTGCAAGCAGTTTGCCGACGATGCGCTGGCTCACCGCCTCGCCGGGCTGGTTGGCGATGTCCTGGCGCATGTAGCTTAAATAAGGCGTAACCAGCGTGAGGCGCTTGGCGCCTAATTCCCGCGCGGTGGTGGCGCACAGCAATAGTTCGATCAATTTATCGTTGGGTTGATTAAGGCTGCGGCAAACAATAACGTGCTCAGGCAATGACGGCGGCAAGCGGATCAAGCTTTCGCCGTCAGGAAAATGATGCAAAACCACCTCCGCCAGCGGTACGTCAAGCCGTGCCGCCAGACGTTGTGCCTGGCTTAAGTAATCGGGAAAGGCAAGTATCATCATGGGCTGAAATTATTGCGGGTTAAAAGGCAATTAACGATTTGATAATTTGCTCTTCGGTGCCTATCGTATAGCCGCTGTTTTGAATCGCCGCCTCCTGAGCGAATTTAAAATCAGTCGGAAACTCGGCATAAATGCAATATAAAGCCTCGCCTTTTTCTACCGGACTGCCCACTTTTTTGAATAAATCGACACCCGCTTTTTTTATCTTCGGCGCACCGGCAAGCCGGGCTATTTTTGCCATTTGAAAGTTGTCGATGCTGGTGACTATTCCGGCACTATCGGCAAGAACCTCATGACAAAGACTGCCGGGATGCAGGTCGATTATTTTGGCACCTTGCGCCTGAATCAATGCATTCATTTTAGCTCCGGCCCGGCCCGATTCGAGTATGTCGCGGGCAATGGCATAGCCTTGGCCGCCGCGTACATCGGGATCGAACTCAATGATTCTACCGGCCAACTGCAAAGACTTCTGGCGTAAATCGAAAGGCGCCTCAGGATCGTTTTGCAGCACTTGCATAATATCCCGGGCTTCCAGTACCGGGCCTATACCCCGCCCTACCGGTTGGCGGCCGTCGGTAATCATCACTTCCAGATGAATGTTGAGCCGGTCGCCGACAAACTCAAACAGTTTGCGCAAGGCCAACGCCTGATTCATGTGTCGCACCTTGGCGGTGGGGCCGACCGGAATATCGATAATCAAATGCGTGGAACCGGCGGCCAGTTTTTTGGACAGAATCGACGCCACCATTTGTCCTTGCGAATCGATACCCAGCGGGCGTTCAACAGAAATCAGCATGTCATCGACCGGCGCGAGTTTGGCGGTCCCGCCCCAAGCCAGACAACCGCGCTCCTGACGCACGATATCGTGCAGTTGATCCGGCGTCAGATTAACCTCGGCCAATACTTCCATGGTGTCGGCCGTACCCGCAGGCGAGGTGATTGCGCGACTGGAGGTTTTCGGTATCAACATGCCGTGCGCGGCCACAATAGGCACGACCAACATCGACGTGCGATTACCGGGGATGCCGCCGATACAATGCTTATCGGCGACCAGCGATTCATGCCAGTTCATGGTATCGCCGGATTGCAACATGGCGCGGGTAAGAAAAAACAGCTCATCGCGATCAAGATTGTTTTGCCCGGTCGCAACCAGAAATGCAGCCATTTCCATTTTTGAATAGCGCGCTTCAACGATATCATTGGTTATACTGTTAAAATCGTCCTGACTGAGACGTTCGCCGTTGATTTTGCGACGCACCGCATCCATAGACTTTGGCGCTTCCGCATGATTGACCGTGACCAGACTGCCTTCGGCGACATTCAGCTGTTGGAATGCCTGTTCGGACAGGCCCAACTCGCCCGGCTGAACGATGGAACTATCATCAACCACGTTAAGGACTGCGAGCACCTTGGACCCGTTGGCGCTAACCAGGATTTTAGACAGTGCCTGAAAACCCTCAGCCCGGTAAATGCCGCACTCGCGGTGCATATAAGCGACGTTTTCATGATAGGTATCGATAGCGATACGACGGATTTGCAGGTTGTCATTACTCATGGAATAAAATGGCTGGTAGATAAACTGGATCGATGATGCGGTTTGAGGTGAACATTGTCAACCCGTCAAGCATCAACTTGAGAATGGAGTGCAGGCTTTGCCTGCGAATAATGCAACGCGTTGTTTATGGCCTGCACTCCTGTTATACGTCAAACAGTAATTAAGAATATTTTTAAGCCGGGAGTACCAATGAAAAAATGCACATGGGCGCTGTCCAGCCCCTCTGAAGAACAATATCACGATCTTGAATGGGGTGTGCCGGTGCATGATGACCGGCTGCTGTTTGAGTTTCTTATTCTTGAAGGCGCACAGGCAGGTTTAAGCTGGTCAACTATTTTGAACAAACGCGACGGCTACCGCTTAGCTTTCGATAATTTTGATGCTGACAGGATTGCAGGTTACGATGATAAAAAAATCAATGCACTGTTGGCTAATCCGGATATAGTAAGAAATAAACTGAAGGTCAATGCGGCGGTCATCAATGCCCAGGCTTTTTTGAAATTTCAGCAGGCTTTTGGCGGTTTTGATGACTATATCTGGCAATTTGTCGAGGGTAAACCGCTGCACAATGCCTGGAAAAGCCACGCCGATATTCCGGCTTCCACGCCAACCTCCGAGTTGATGAGCAAGGATCTTAAAAAGCGCGGCTTCAAGTTTGTCGGCAGCACCATTTGTTATGCTTACATGCAAGCGACCGGCATGGTCAACGATCACACCATCGATTGTTACCGTCATGCCGAAATTAAAACCAAGTATTCATAAGGAGAAACACTATGCGTTATTTACATACCATGGTTCGGGTTCATGACCTGAATGAATCGCTCGATTTTTATTGCAACAAACTGGGCCTGATCGAACACAACAGAATAGACAGCGAAGAAGGCCGTTATACGCTGGTCTATCTGTATGCGCCGGAGGATACCTATCAGGCTGACAAAATGCATGCACCGTTGCTGGAGCTGACTTATAACTGGGATACCGAAGATTACCAGGGCGGTCGCAACTTCGGCCATCTGGCTTTTGAAGTCGATAATATTTATGAAACCTGCCAGAAATTGATGGATGCCGGGGTAGTCATTAATCGCCCGCCGCGTGACGGAAATATGGCGTTTATACGTTCACCGGATCAGATTTCTATCGAGCTTTTACAAAAAGATGCGCCGCTGCTACCTTCGGAGAAATGGCTGGCTATGGAGAATACGGGGACTTGGTAAGAGCCTAAGCGACTCATGGCCTTTGTCATGAGTCCACCGAAGAACGTGCATTAGAATTATATCTGTCCGCAGATCACGAAAAGAAGAGGTAGCCTTATATGAAAGCTAATGAATTTGACAAGGATTTTGATAAGGGTGATGACATTCAAAATGCATTGGACTTATATAAAGCCAAGAGAAATCCTTGGAAGAAGCCAAGCATAACAGCCAAACTTTCCGCCAAAAAAAGTCAATTTTGAATATGTTGAAAGCGATAGCGCCGTAAGTATTGTTAATGTAGAAAATGAAAAAAACGTTACGCGCAAATTGCGCGCTCTCAAATGAGCAAGGCTAATCAATGTGGAATGAATCACCATGAAAACAGTAAAAATAAGCATTGCTCCAGAAAATCCGGCATCGCTACCTGAAGGTAGAGTGGATTTCAACCGTTTGGATGCCACTAGCGAGCAGGATATTGCCGCTCAGCAACACATCGATAAAACCAATGCCATGTTAGACGCCGCTAAGGTTGTAATGGAACACTGCGACAGTCAAATACGAAATACGCAGCCATATTGAAGCATGGAAATGTTGGACATAAACAGCATGCCCAACAAGACTGTAAAAACGAAAAATTAGTGAGTTAAGGTTATATCGTTTCTACGTTACCCGTTATAAAGGCAAGCGATACAAAGGAATTGCAAATGACGGTAAGCCTAAACGTTTTGCTGTTGATGACGCATATTCTCGCCAATAAGGCCATACGTTAAAACCCACATTGTAATTTGCAAACTCAGTAATTGCTTCATCAGGCAATTCTTCAACCATTGCATAACAAGCAGAAAATGTTGCAATTACTTCAACGACAGTGCTGCTTTCTTTTTCGTCATCAGGCAATCCTTTCGGTAAGGCTCTAAAGCCTGCTACATAGCGAAAAACAATTAAATTCATGTGTTCATGGTCAACACTTTCTCTAGAGATTGTTCTTGAATCTTTAATGAAATGTTTGAATTGAATTTCAATCGGCGTTACTTCTGCTAAAGGACAAAAATCATCTTTAGTTTTTATTTCCCCAGAATGAAGAAATATATCCTGTATGACTAACCCTTTGTGTGCTTGTTGAACTAACTCCTTATTCATGCCGCTTCTGCTTTTTGCCAATCTGGATAATCTTCTGCAATAGGCTCGGCTTTACTCACAATTTGATAACACGAAGGAAGCAAAACCACAGTTGAGTTTTCCCACTGACAAGAATCAGTGCCATAATCGACAGCTTTTTTCTTGGGCGTAAATTTAATAGACACTTCCACATCCAGCGCAAATGCAATGTCTGACAATGATCTAAGCGTCATATTCCTAGAACCTCCAAGCATCTGGGTAACAAACGATTTTGATTTATTTAGCAATCTTGCCAATCTTACCTTAGAGATATTTTCATCTTCCATTGCGACAAGAATATCTTCAGTAACGTTCATGATAAGGCTTTCACGCGCATAGACCCTTTCTTCGTTGTTCATCATATTATTCCTCTATTTTTCTCCAGTTATTGCATACCTTGTCAATATCTGACTTTTTCAATTTATCGAAATCTTTATAGATGTAATGACTTATGTAATAGGTATTTGATATATTTTTAGACAACCAAATATACGCCCTTATGGGTATTTTTTTTAATGCTCTAAAGTGGGATTTATCTGGTAACTCCCCTTCCTGGGGAAAATTCTCATTAGACATCCTGCCACCATCGCCTAGCCTCTTTATGATTGCCGTCATTTGAGCCTTATATTGAATGCGCCTGTTTTTGGGATGCTTAGCTATTGCATGATTAAAACTTTCCACAGCGCCTTCACAATGGATAATGTGAAATTTACTTCCTTTGTAATTTTGCATAAACAAGATCATCCTGCAGTTAATTTATATATTAACCTTTATTTGTGAGAGATGAAATAGCGTAGTTATAAAAGGTGGAGAAAAAAGCTGCCCCACCCAACAAAAAATTAAATCGCTTTCTTAATCCGCTCCATAGCGTTTTGCAGATTCGCCATACTGGTGGCTATCGAAATTCTGATATGCCCCGGCGTGCCGAATGCGGAACCCGGAACCAACGCAACACCCGCTTCCTCGATCAAATATTCGGAAAAATCAAGATCGTCATTGATGTTATCCAGTCTGGCAATCAGCTTTTCCACGTTAGGGAACACATAAAAGGTGCCGTCGGTTTCAAGGCATTCAACGCCGTCAATGCTGTTCAGTTCGGCAACGACATAATCATGGCGCTTTTTAAATTCAACGCACATATCGTCAATAAAGCTTTGGTCGCCGGTTAACGCGGCTTCGGCGGCATGTTGCGAAATTGACGTCGGGTTGGAGGTGCTTTGTGACTGGATGGTAGTCATCGCCTCGATCAAATCCGCAGGACCTGCGGCATAACCGATACGCCAGCCGGTCATCGAATAGGCTTTGGATACGCCGTTCATAACTACCGTGCGGTCATAAAACTCAGGATGCGCATTTAAAATATTAACAAACGTGCCTTTGTTCCAAAGTATGTGCTCGTACATATCATCGGTGGCGATGATGACATTCGGGAAATCCTTGAGCACGTCGCCCAAGGCTTTAAGCTCTTCCAGGTTATATGCGACACCGGACGGGTTGGACGGGCTGTTGATAAAGATTAACCGGGTTTTATCGGTGATGGCGGAGCGCAATTGTTCCGGCGATATTTTAAAGTTTTGCGCCTGCGTGGTTTCGATAATAACCGGCACGCCGTCGGCCAATAACACCATGTCAGGATAGGAAACCCAGAATGGCGCGGGAATGATAACTTCATCACCCGCGTTAAGCAGGGCTTGAGTCAGGTTAAACGAGCTTTGCTTGCCGCCACAGGAAACCAAAACCTGGTTAGCTTGGTAGTCAAGGCCGTTATCGTTCTTGTATTTTGCGATAATGGCTTTTTTTAAGCTGGGTATGCCGTCAACTGCGGTGTACTTGGTGTGACCATTTTCAATAGCCTTAACCGCCGCAGCCTTGATATGATCCGGGGTGTCAAAATCCGGCTCACCGGCGCCAAGGCCGATAATGTCTTTGCCCGCAGCACGCATTTGAGCAGCTCTGGCGGTAATCGCCAAAGTCGGTGATGGTTTAACTGCCTGGACTCTGTTAGAAAGTTTGATGCTCATGTTTCCCCGTGTAAAATCAATGTCAAAGGTGAAGCGGATTATACCCTATGTATAATGGCTTACTAACAATCCGGCGTTAAAAGTTTTTTATTCACCACGAAGATACGAAGGACACGAAGTTTTATTTCTTCGTGTCCTTCGTATCTTCGTGGTGATAATCTTTTAAGTTTTTTTAACCCATTTTTTGTGAATTACCTCGGTTTCACGCCTCGCTGCGGTAATACAGCCAGTGACGCTCCGGCATGGGAACAATTAAAGTAGTTATGTTCATTGAGAAATCCAAGTGAAAAAGAAGTTTAAACTCCACAGCCGTTTTCAGCCAGCAGGTGATCAGCCTACCGCGATACAAGCATTGGTCGAGGGCTTGAGTGACGGTGAAGTGCATCAGACCTTGCTGGGCGTGACCGGTTCCGGCAAAACCTTCACCATCGCCAATGTAATAAATCAGGTGCAGCGCCCGGCGATGATTATGGCGCCTAATAAAACCCTGGCCGCGCAACTCTACGGCGAGATGAAGGAGTTTTTTCCGGAAAATAGCGTCGAGTATTTTGTTTCGTATTACGACTATTACCAGCCCGAAGCTTACGTTCCGGCCTCCGATACCTTCATCGATAAAGATGCGGCGATCAACGAGCATATCGAACAGATGCGCTTATCGGCGACCAAGGCGTTAATCGAACGGGACGATACCATAGTCGTCGCCACGGTTTCGGCGATTTACGGTTTGGGCGAGCCGGAATCGTACTTCAAAATGGTATTGCATTTGGTCAAAGGCGACATGATTAACCAGCGCGACATCCTGCGGCGGCTGGCGGAAATGCAATATACCCGCAACGACATCGACCTGCGCCGTGCGACCTACCGGGTGCGCGGCGAGGTGATCGATGTGTTCCCGGCCGAGTCGGACAGCGAGGCATTAAGGATAGAGTTGTTCGATGACGAAGTGGAACGCTTGTCGTTATTCGATCCGCTGACCGGCGAGATCATCCGGCGACTGGCGCGTTATACGATTTATCCGAAAAGCCATTATGTGACGCCGCGAGAACAGTTGTTGGAGGCGGTTGAAGCAATCAAGGTGGAACTCAAAGAGCGCCTGGAACAATTGCGCTCATTGGATAAACTGGTTGAAGCGCAACGGCTGGAACAGCGGACGCTGTTCGATATTGAGATGATTCTGGAAGTCGGCTATTGCTCCGGCATCGAAAACTATTCCCGCTACCTGTCCGGCAGAAGCGCCGGCGAATCGCCGCCGACGATGTTCGATTACTTGCGCGACAATGCGCTGGTGATTATCGACGAAAGCCACGTCGCCGTGCCGCAGATCGGCGCTATGTACAAGGGCGACCGGTCGCGCAAGGAAACGCTGGTCGAATACGGCTTCAGGTTGCCTTCCGCGCTGGATAACCGCCCGTTGATGTTCGATGAGTTTGAGTTGAAAGCGCCGCAACGGATTTATGTGTCGGCAACGCCGGGGCCCTACGAACGGGAGCATTCAGGCGTGTTTGCCGAACAGGTGGTCAGGCCGACCGGCTTGCTCGATCCGGTCGTCGAAGTGCGCCCGGCAACCACGCAAATTGATGATTTGTTATCGGAAATCAACAAACGCGTTGTCGTAAAAGAGCGGGTGCTGGTGACTACGTTAACCAAACGGATGTCGGAAGACTTGACCGAATATTTGATGGAGCACGGAGTGCGGGTGCGATATCTGCATTCCGATATCGACACCGTGGAACGCGTCGAGATCATCCGCGATTTACGGCTGGGGCAGTTCGATGTACTGGTCGGCATCAACCTGTTGCGCGAAGGCCTGGATATACCGGAAGTGTCCTTGGTTGCGATACTGGATGCCGACAAGGAAGGCTTCCTGCGTTCAGTCGTGTCGCTGGTGCAAACCATCGGCCGTGCGGCGAGAAACGTCAACGGCAAAGCGATTTTGTACGGCGATAAAATCACAAAATCAATGCAGCAGGCGATCGATGAAACCGACCGTCGCCGTGAGAAGCAGCACCAGTTTAATATCGAGCATCATATCGAACCGAAGACCATTTTTAAATCGGTAACCGATATTCTACAGGTATCGATACCCGGTGCAGGCATGACCAGCGCCAATAAGCTGTTGAGCAAAGTGGCGGAATTTCCGGCCGACTATAAGGCGACCATGACGCCCAAGCAGGCGGGCAAGAAACTGAAACAACTGGAAGACGAGATGTACCAGCATGCGAAAAATCTCGAATTCGAGCAGGCGGCTAAGATCAGGGATGAGATTAAGATATTGCAGGGGTTGATGTTGGTGTAGGTGTTTTGCCCACCTTGCCTGACTATAAATTTGCAGCTAAGCGGGGCGGGGTTTGTAACCCCGCTCCTAACGTTTCCGCAATACCTAAGCAAAGTGGTTACACTTAATCAACGCAAAACGTTTCGGACGGGGCAACATGCCCCGTCCGGCTTGGGAGAATACGCGCGTAAGCATTAACTTACTGAATATAAAGTGTTTTCATGCTTTTTATCTTGACTCAGACCGCCTGATGCTTTATTTTTCATCCACCTAAAATACGTTGGGCATCATGAGGGCTTCCTTAAGATCACTACTGACGGTTTATGGTTCTATTTAGTGAAAACAGCAAAGGAGAGAAAAATATGAGTGATTTAGCCTGTCCTCACTGCCGAGGAACAGTTCCACGGGGTGCATCAGTTTGCCGTGGTTGCCAAGCAGAAGTTGAGTATGGCGCGCCCACCTTCGCAATCCTTTTTGTGGCGATAGTAAGCGCGGTTTTGGGGGTCAAAACATCGGGGGCTGTCCCTGAAAGTTTGTCATTCTTATCTTGGGTTGTTGGAGTAGGTTGTTTCGTCGCTGGAAGCTTGTTGCTTAGAAAGATATTTAAAGATAGGGTTAATTTTAAACGCATCTATCGCACAAAATAGTTGGTCTGGCAAACAGTTCGTTGCCTGACATTTTAGCGCTACGGTAGGTTTTTTATTTCAGGGCAAAGGGTTTTCATTGTCTTAAAAATCATTTAAACCGGTTTAAATTCCCGAGCGGGGCGGGGTTTGCAACCCCGCTCCTAACGTTTTCGCAGTGTCTAAGCGAAATGGTTACCGTTAATTAACTCAAAACGTTTCGGACGGGGCAACATGCCCCGTCCGGCTTAGAATGAATTGAGTTATCTAACCTACGCCTCAACCCTTCGAAAACCGCAACGTTTCATGGTCAACATCGACTTTTATGGTGTCCCCGGCAACGAAGTCGCCTGCCAGTATCTGCTGAGCCAGCGGGTTTTCAAGCTGTTGCTGAATAGCCCGTTTCATCGGCCTTGCGCCGTAAACAGGATCGAATCCCGCCTCGCCTAACAAATCCAGCGCTTGTTCTGAAATTTCAAAGCCGATTTCGCGATCCTGCAAACGTTTACGCAAGTATTCGATTTGAATTCCGGAAATAGCGCGGATTTGCCCGCGACCCAAGGAATGAAACACCACTGCTTCATCAATCCGGTTGATGAATTCGGGGCGAAACTTAGTGCTGACTTGGTCCATCACTGCCGTTTTCATCACCGAATAAAGCGCCTCGCCCGACAGCGATTGAATAATATCCGAACCCAGGTTGGAGGTCATTACGATGATGGTATTCCTGAAATCAACCGTTCTGCCCTGCCCGTCGGTCAAGCGGCCATCGTCCAGCACCTGCAACAGGATATTGAACACATCGGGATGGGCTTTCTCAATTTCATCCATCAATATGACCGAATACGGCTTACGCCTTACCAACTCTGTTAGATAACCGCCTTCTTCATAACCGACGTAGCCCGGAGGCGCACCGATCAGCCGCGCCACCGAATGCTTTTCCATAAACTCGGACATATCGATGCGCACCATCGCATCGGGCGTATCGAACATAAACTCGGCCAGCGCCTTGCACAGCTCGGTTTTACCGACGCCGGTCGGCCCCAAAAACAGGAATGAACCATTCGGACGATTAGGATCGGATAACCCGGCTCTGGAACGGCGGATCGCATTACTGACCGCTTTCAGCGCCTCTTCCTGACCGACCACCCGCTTGCTGAGCTGCTCTTCCATGCGCAACAGTTTGTCGCGTTCGCCTTCCATCATTTTAGATACAGGAATACCGGTCCATTTCGACACCACTTCGGCGATTTCTTCTTCGGTGACTTTGTTGCGCAATAAGGTCATTTTCTGTGCTTCAGCCGGCACGTCTGAATGCAATTGCTTTTCCAGCGCGGGAATAATACCGTATTGCAACTCGGACATCTTCGCCAGATCACCGGCGCGGCTGGCGGCGTCCAGTTCGGTTCTGGCCTGCTCCAGTTTTTCTTTAATCGATGCCGAACCCTGTAACGAGGCTTTTTCCGCCTTCCAGATTTCTTCCAGATCGGAATATTCTTTTTCCAGATCGTCGATTTCCTCTTCCAGGATTTCCAGACGTTTTTTAGACGCGGCATCGGCTTCCTTTTTAAGCGCGACCTGCTCGATTTTTAACTGAATCAAACGCCGGTACAGCTTGTCCATTTCCTCCGGTTTGGAATCGATTTCCATGCGGATACGGCTGGCCGCTTCATCAATCAGGTCGATGGCCTTATCCGGCAACTGCCGGTCGGAGATGTAGCGATAGGACAGATTGGCCGCCGCAATGATGGCCGGGTCGGTAATATCAACGCCATGATGCACCTCGTATTTTTCTTTCAGGCCGCGCAAAATCGCCACCGTATCTTCAACGGACGGCTCGTCAACCAATACCTTTTGAAAACGGCGTTCCAGGGCCGCATCTTTTTCGACATATTTGCGGTATTCATCCAGCGTCGTTGCGCCCACGCAATGTAGTTCGCCGCGCGCCAGAGCCGGTTTCAGCATATTGCCCGCATCCATTGCGCCTTCGGCCTTGCCCGCGCCGACCATGGTGTGCAGCTCGTCGATAAACAAAATCACCTGCCCTTCCTGTTTGGCAAGATCGTTTAAAACCGCTTTCAGACGCTCTTCGAATTCGCCGCGAAACTTGGCTCCGGCAATCAGCGCCGCCATATCCAGCGCCAACACCTGTTTGCCCTTGATGCCTTCCGGCACTTCGCCGTTGACGATGCGCTGCGCCAAGCCTTCAACAATCGCAGTCTTGCCGACCCCCGGCTCGCCGATCAACACCGGGTTGTTTTTGGTGCGCCGCTGTAAAACCTGAATCGTCCGGCGTATCTCGTCATCCCGTCCGATCACAGGGTCCAGTTTGCCTTGTTCGGCTCGCTCGGTCAGGTTGATGGTGTATTTTTTCAAGGCCTGGCGCTGATCTTCGGCATTGGGATCATCCACCGCCTGACCGCCGCGCATCGTATCGATGGCTTTTTCCACCGCTTGTTTAGTGATCCCGGCTTTTTTAAGCAAGTCCTGAAGCAGCCCTTTTTCTTCAAAAGCCGCCAACAAGAACAGTTCGCTGGAGATGAATTTGTCATTGCGCTTTTGCGCCAGTTTGTCGGTTAAATTCAGCAAGCGCGATAATTCATTGGAAATCTGCACGTCGCCGCCGGAACCGCTAACCGTTGCCAGGCGATCCAGCTCCCTAATCAGCTCGGTGCGCAGCAACTGCGTGTTGATGCCCATCTGGGCCAGCATCGGCCTGATGCTGCCGCCCTGCTGATCCAGCAAGGCCAACAGCACATGGGTCGGCTCGATGAATTGATGGTCTTTGCCCAAGGCCATACTCTGTGCATCCGCCAATGCCGTTTGAAACATGCTGGTTAATTTGTCCATCCGCATAATATTCGCCTCATATAAGAGTTTTTAAGTTAGTGCTAACATGGGGGATAGCCCGACTGTTTTCAAGCAAGTTAGTCTGGCAAGAGAAATAACAAGACGTATAAAAGTGGTCTTCTTTATTATTCAAGCGATGTAGATGGGTACGCGCTACTGCATCAATTTGGTGACTTTACCGCCCGCCGTAAATCCTCATTCCTCAGGAGGACAATCCATTGCCTCTGATTAATCAAAGTATATCGGTAATTTTTTGCCGATTATTGTCGCTATGAGGAGGTGCGCTTGTATCGTAACTTCGCCACTGTGCTACAGCCTTGGAATACTTGTTGTGGCCTATCTCACACGCCAGAGTTTTACCATTCATGCGTACGGGTTGATTGTTGGCAACGCCAGCCAGCCAATGATGCGTCAGTTTTTTGATCAAATTCACGTCGTATTGATCAACGGCATCCAAGCCTAATTCGCTGAGACGTATAAACTCATTAACACTAAATCCAGGAAGATCCCATGGAAACGGAGCTCCGGCAGCAGCCTTGATTGGCTGTACCAAGGGATTCATGCGAACTACCGGACCGTCTGTAACCGGGTCAGCGGTTAAGGGCAAGCTTCCTCCCAGCACCACATGCGCCGTAAAAGAAGCGGCATCCGGCGGATCACTGATAATGGCGCCTGCGAGCAGGTTAATATCGTTTATCAAACATGGTTTTTCGGGCATCTTATATAAGCCGAAACTGTTGTTTCCTTCAGTTCCTAGCGGTAAAAAAACATTGCCGGTGCCGATGCTCAGCGCTCGAATATTTTTAGGCTTTGGATTCTTCGCCAATACCTCCACTAAGCCAGCCATTACCGGGTTGTTGTAGCCGCCGACAGCCCCATCCCAAAAACGGACTTTGTCGGCCTCAGGTTTGTTATCATGAATTAATGCCGGATCGTCGAAATACTTAACAGGTGCAGTGGATGATGCGTGTATGGCTTGGAGGAGGGTTAAGTTCTTGAGGCCTGAACCGCCAAGGGAGGCTGTCAAGGACTTGGCATTAGAGCGGAAAAATGTAGCCCGCTCCCGATCATAATTGAACGCGCAAATTACAATTTCCGTGCTGATTTTAAACTCGCCAGCAATGTCCGAAATTTTGCAATCAATCGGGTAGCCTTCAAAAGCTTTTGTCAGCCCTGCCAATTTGGCTTTAGTACTGTATTTGCGAAAATCAAGCACATTGATCCATTTATCAACAAAAATATCGTTGCGCATGGATTCATCATTAAACCGGTCAAATATTTTTCGCGGCGACATATCCATTATTAAGCCTGCCAGAACAATGCTTCCGCCGGAGTTGGCGATAGCCAAGTCAAAGTGCTTTAGAATGTCCCGGCCTTTGGTATCCAAGCCGTAAATATCGGCCAAAGCAATAGCTTGAATCAACGCCCATGATCCGCCGCCATCAAGCGATAAAATTTTGTATATCTTAGTGTCAGTCTCATTATCCATTTTTCAGTCTCCGATTGGAGGTTAAACAGATGTCGTATCTTACCCATTGGTATAGCGGTCATACCGTTGCCCAAGATATTTTAAGCATGTTCAAAAGTAAAACATCAGGCCGCTCAAGTCAAGATAATAAATATAAAAAATATTTTATATTCAGTAGGTTAACTTACTTAGGTATTATGCGAATCCAGAATTTTTCAGAAAAATAAGCCGCCAAAAGTCTCAGGTCAAATCCTGAGCACGATAGGCGCAGGGACCCTGCAAAAAGTCATCTATGATTTAATTACAAGCCCGCTTAGCCGGAAAATGACAACTGAAACAACTGCCCTTGCCCAATTCACTGACTATATTTAACTTGGCATCATGCCGCATCAGCACATGCTTGACGATAGCCAAGCCCAGCCCGGTACCGCCCACTTTTTTAACACGCTTAACTTCAGACCGGTAAAATCGTTCGGTCACGCGGGGAATATCGGTCGCTGCAATACCTTCGCCTTGATCCTCAACATCCAGCACGATGCTGCCGTTGGACCGATACCAGCGCACTTTTACTACGGAATCATCCGGCGAATACTTAAGTGCATTGCCCAGCAGATTGGTAAAGGCACTACGCAATTCCTGCTCTTCACCAACGATATGCGCATCTGTTTCCAGGCTTAATTTGATCCGGGCAGGATCGCTGCCGTTCAAGGTCTCTGCTTCCTTACAAATCTGGATTAATAAAACGGGGATATTAACGCACTCGGTTTTCTTCTGTTGGGTTTCCAGGCGCGTCAGCAATAGCAAATCGTCGACTAGATGCTGCATACGCTCAGTCTGTCCCTGCATCTGCTGAAACGAGGTGGTCAATAAGGGCGATTCGCCGTCATCCATGTCCTGCAAGGTTTCCAGATAACCTTTTAATACTGTCAAAGGCGTTCTGAGTTCATGCGACACATTCGCCACAAAATCCTTGCGCATCCTTTCCATTTTTTTCAGCTGCGTAACGTCCTGAGCCAATAGCAGACGCAGGCCTGCGCCATAAGTGATAATCCGCACCGCCAGGGTTATGCGATGGTTAACCGGAGAGGGTAATATCACAGCCTCGTTATAATTTCCGGATTTAAGGTAGCGGATAAATTCAGGGAATCGAATAAGATTGGGAATACGTTGACCTTTATCCGATTGTTGCAAGCCGAACACTTCTCTGGCCGCTTTATTCGCCCACTCAATCTCGTCGTTGGCGCCCAAAACGACGGCTGCATCCGGTAACGCTTCGGTAGACTGACGAAACTGGTCGACCATTTTTCCCAGTTTCTTTTTGCGTTTTTTCTCGTTCTTTTTGATGCGGTAGACATGATAATAAATCTCTTCCCAAATGCCGGTCGTCTTGGGATATTTGGCTCTGCCCCCTGTTCGTATCCATTTTTCAAACCGGTTAATCTGGAATAGCTGGCGCATTAAAATGCCCAGCGTCAGCAACAGCGCCAAGGGCATAAAAAGCCCGGTCATTCCACCCACTATCGACACCGCTAAAAACAGCAGCAATGCGGTAACGAGTTCTTTTTGCCAAACGTCCATATTACTTATAGCGGCGCTGATGCAGAAGCGGTTGACGGATCCGTTACTGAAAACCGGTAGCCGAAACCGCGCACGGTTTGAACCAAATCCTCCCGTCCGTGTTCACCCAGAATTTTCCGTAACCTTCGTATATGCACGTCAACGGTACGTTCTTCGATGTATACGCTACGCCCCCAGACTTGATCCAGTAGCTGGGTGCGATTGAATACTTTATCAGGATGGGTCATAAAAAACTGCATTAAACGGAACTCGGTCGGACTCACTTCCAGTTGTTTATCACCGATGCTGAGCCGGTGCTGTTCGGTATCCAGTATCAGATCGCCCAAGGCGATTTGCGCCAGATCGTTTATTTTTCCGCTTCTGCGCAAAACTGCACGGATACGCGCCACCAGCTCTTTGGGTGAAAAAGGTTTGGTCATATAATCGTCAGCGCCGATTTCCAGACCTCTAACTTTATCCTCTTCCTCACCTCGCGCCGTCAGCAAAATAATAGGCAGTTCCCGATACATGGGATCTTTCTTTAAGCGTCTGGCCCATTCAACACCGCTGACTCCCGGTAACATCCAGTCCAGCAGAATCAGATCGGGCAAGGCCGCATCCAGGTTTTTTTGCCCGTCTTCCGCATCCGCAGCAGCAATCGACCTAAAGCCGGCCTGCTCAAGTACCATTATCAACATCTCTCTGATAGCATCTTCATCTTCAACAACGAGAATATTTAAATTAGGCATAATTAAATTAAGATAAGAGTAAACGGTACATTTTAACAAATTACATATTACCTTTTTATGACAATCAGGATTTGCTTATTGTTATATGAAGTTAAAACCACCTCACAAAAGAGGCCCAAAAAAATTCCAAAACTTATTTATTACGAGTATCATTTCGTTCATCTCACCTACGTATTAATACCTATTTTGCAGATTAACGTCGCGTAACTCGATAACCGCTACCGCAGAGCTTCAACTTTATATAATGATTGAAATTTTACGCCGATATAGTCTAATAACGCTGCTGTTGATCTTTAACTTCACTGTTTCCGCCGACGCCTCCTTGCAATCGGTAACGGACAAAGCCAAAACCACCCAAACATCGAAAGAGGGTTCTGAACACCAGGAAGCTGCCATCACGAAATGGTGGAAATTATTATTGGATTTACCGTTGCTTGCCGGCTGGAACAAGCAGTCCGATGACATTTATGAGCCCAGTTTCAGCGCTCAAAGCAAATCCAAACTACCCAAATATATAATCGGCATTCATCCTTTGCATAATCCCAAACGGCTGTTTGAAGTTTACGGTCCCATTGTCGATTTTCTTAACGCAAACATACCGGAAGCAGATCTTGTCTTGGAAGCATCGCGCAATTATGAAGAATTTGACCGGAAGCTCTACAGCGGACACTTTGACTTTGCGATGCCCAATCCTTATCAAACCGTCAACACGCTTAAGCATGGCTATCGCGTGTTCGGCAAGATGGCCGATGACGATGATTTTCGCGGTATTATTCTGGTGCGTCGCGACAGCGGCATTAACAGCGTCACCGACCTCAAGGGCAAAGCCGTATCCTACCCTGCGCCGACTGCGCTGGCAGCAACCATGATGCCCCAATATTATCTGCATACCCACGGCATTGATATTAACCGCGACATCGAAAACCGCTATGTCGGTTCGCAGGAATCCTCTATCATCAACGTGCTGCGCGGACATGTCGCGGCCGGAGCAACTTGGCCGGTGCCATGGAAAACATTCAGCAGGGAAAACCCCCAGTTAGCAGCCCAGCTCGAAGTCAAATGGAAAACAGAGCCGTTGCAAAACAACGGCTGGGTAGTGCGTAAAGACGTGCCGACGGAGATAGCAACTAAGCTTGCCGCCTTGTTGTTTAATCTTGACCGGCATGAACAAGGCCGGGAAATGTTGGCGCATATCCCGGTCACCCGCTTTGAACCGGCCAATGATGACAGCTATGGGCCGGTTCAGGCCTTTATTACGACCTTCATCAAAACAGTGCGACCTTTAGACTAAATTTAGAGTAAATGGACATAATGACAACGGATCGTAATCAAAACAAAACGCAACGGACTTTTTTTAACGGCTCCATTCGGCATCAATTGGCATGGTCATTGGGCAGTGTTGCGCTAATTATGATGATAGGACTGGCAGGCCTGTTATTCGATCAGCAACGTAGTTTTCTTTATAGCGCCGCCATGCAGCAGGGTAAGTCGCTGACTTCATCGCTAGCCGGCAGCAGCGCATCATGGGTATTAGCCAACGATATTGCCGGACTAAAAGAAGTGTTACAGGGCTTTGTCGGCTTACCCGATCTCGAACGGGCCTATATCTTATCGTTGCGCGGCGAAGTACTGAGCTCCACACGATCTGAAGAAGCCGGGCTATTCGTTACCGATGCGCAAAATCAAAAACTGTTAAGCTCCCCGCCGACAACTCAAGTACTGCTGTTCAATACCCATCAAATTGATGTTGCCGCCCCCGTGATGGCGGGACTGCGCCATGTGGGATGGGCGCGAGTGGAAATGTCCATGATCGGGGTCAATGCGAATCTTCGCTCCGTTGTGCTCACGGGCGTCAATTTTATAGTGTTTGCGGCGCTTGCAGTAGTGACTGCTGCAATACTTCTGGCACGAAGACTTACAAGAAGATTGCATCACCTGATGCGGGTAGCTGCCGAGGTCGAGAAAGGGAGCCTTAACGTGCGCGCACATATCTCAGGCAAGGATGAGGTTGGTATACTGGCGCACGGTTTCAATCAAATGCTGGACGCCCTGTCCAATTCCGAACGGCAGCGGGAACGAATCAACCACTTATATGCGGCATGGACCCAGAGCGCCGATGTTATTGTGCGCGAGTCGGACGAAGTTAAGTTGCTGAATGAGGTCTGCCGGATCATAGCCAGTCATGTCGCGTTCAAACTGGTCTGGGTGGGTATGACCGGATCAGATAACTGGGTGTATGCAGTAGCGGCCAGTCATCCCGATTCTCATCTCCTCCGGAATATCAAAGTCTCGGTGGATGAGACATTGCCGGAAGGCCGCGGACCGATGGGAACGGCAATTCGGGAAGGCGCGCCGAAAATTCTTAATAACTTACTTAATGAACCCAGTACGCTGCTCTGGCAACCTATGGCTGCTGCAGAAAACATTCAAGCATCGGCGGCATTTCCGCTCATGCGTGGCGGCCGCTGTATCGGAGCTATTGCGGTTTACTCAGCTGAACCAGACTACTTTACCCCCGATCTGATTGATCTGATGCGTGGACTGACAGACGATATTTCCTATGCGCTGGACAACTTCGACCGCGAAAAATTGCGCCTCAAGGCCGAGCATGAACTGCGCATTGCTGCTGCTGCATTCGAATCCCAGGAAGGCATCATTGTCACTGATGCCGACAACAATATCCTGCGCGTTAACAAGTCGTTTATCGAGCTAACCGGATACAGTGCCGATGAAATTATCGGCAAACCCGCCGGTATACTCAAATCCGGTCAGCAAGACAGTGAGTTTTATGCGTCCATGTGGGCGAGCATTAACCGCGATAAATACTGGCAAGGCGAAATCTGGAACAAGAGAAAAAATGGCGTCATCTACCCTGAATGGCTGTGCATAACCGCGATTACCAATCCTGAAGGGGTGATTACCAACTATGTCGGCACCTTCACCGACATTAGCCAGCGCAAAGCCGATGAAGAGCGTATCAGGGATCTGGCTTACTACGACTCCCTGACCAAACTCCCCAACCGCACGTTACTGTTCGACCGACTCAATCTGGCGCTTAACTCCAGCAATCGTAACAAGACTCACGGCGCATTAATGTTCCTCGATCTTGACAATTTCAAAACGCTTAACGATACCCTGGGCCATGATCGGGGCGATCAATTGCTGATTGAAGTGGGACGACGCTTGCAAAGTTGCGTTCGGGAAGTTGATACCGTAGCCAGACTGGGCGGTGATGAGTTTGTGATCATGCTGGAGTTTCTTGATGAACAGGAGATTGAGGCTGCCATCCAGGCTCACGCAGTTGCCGAAAAAATTCGCAGTAATCTGGCCGAATTCTATCTACTGAAAAGCAATATCGACAATATACTACAACCTTTTGTCGAACATTATTCCACCGGCAGCATTGGTTTTGTATTGTTTATGGGCCACGAAACCAGCAGCGAAGAACTGCTTAAACGCGCCGATGTAGCCATGTACCAGGCCAAACAAGCCGGACGAAATGTGATACGCGCTTTTGTTCCCGAAATGCAGGAAGCTTTAAATTTGCGGGCCTCTTTGGAAACCGATTTACGCAATGCGCTGGATCGCAACGAATTGAGTTTACATTATCAGATACAGGTAAATGCCTCAGGACAGCCGGTAGGTGCGGAGGCACTGATTCGCTGGAATCAGGCCGAGCACGGCATGATTCCTCCATCCGATTTTATTCCACTCGCAGAAGAAACCGGCCTGATTCTGCCCATCGGTCATTGGATATTAAAACAAGGCTGCGAAACTTTGGTTGACTGGGCAAAATACCCTGAAACCCACAAGCTGAAATTAGCGGTAAATATCAGCAGTCGACAACTTAGTCAGGCTGATTTTGTGGAGCAAGTGTATGCGATATTAGCGGAAACCGGCGCTAACCCCACTTTGCTCAAATTGGAAATTACCGAGTCCGTGATTCTGGATAATGTGGAAGACACTATTGCTAAAATGCATGCAGTCAGGGAGTTGGGGGTCAATTTTTCGATGGATGATTTCGGTACCGGTTATTCCTCACTGTCTTACCTGCAAAAACTACCTTTAGAACAGTTAAAAATAGACCAATCGTTCGTCAGGAATATGGCTTTTAACAACCATGACTCGGCTATCATCCGAACCATTCTGGCATTGGGAAAAAATCTTGCTCTTAACGTCATTGCCGAAGGCGTAGAAACGGAGATCCAACGCGAATATCTGGCAAGCTACGGGTGCCTGGTATTTCAGGGGTATTTATTCGGCAGGCCTGTTCCGGCGGATATATTCAAACAAAACCTGTTGGCGGGACAGATGGGAAAATTATCACTGCATAACGCCATGGATGACGTGTAGTAGAGCACCAAAAGTAGGTGTTTCAGACGACAGATCTGTCCAGGTAGAGCGTCAACCGCATAATATTATTCAATTCAGCGCAAGGAAAATCTTTGCCGTGTCGTTCAAGATCCTACTTTTTGCTTTGTTGGCGGCCATTCAACCGTGTATTTACGCAGGCGACACCAATTCCCCCTACTTGAAAGGCGGCAAAATTGACGCCTTCTACGACCGCAAGGATAACGGCGATTTTCAAGTCAACAGTATCTTATGGAGCCCGATTTTTAAAGGCGGTCACGGTATACAGGTATCTGAAACAGGCGGACAGGACATTAACTACTTCGGCGGCTTTGCGCGCGCCTTGCTGACCCGCCCCGAACTCGGCGATTTAATTCTGGGCGCACAACAAGTTCTGCAGGGAGACCGTAAACAAACCGAGATGCAAGGCGAATATCGCTTGCCGTCCGGCCTGGGTTTTGGCGGTGGATTTGTCGATAGAAACCTCAGCGATCAGGATATTAAATTCGCCAAGATTTCCTACCGGAATGAGTGGCAATCTATTAAATATATCGTATCTGCCCAATGGCAGCGTTTTCAAGAACAAGATCACTCCGGCGGCTACCTCGCCCTGTACAACAAACAATTGATGGCAAGCTGGGGCAGCGATGGCGAACAATGGCGCAGTACCTTAGGTTATGTTGCGCCCGACCAAGGGGCAAACAAACTGCGACCGGCCATCGAAATATTTTATGTTGATAACACGATCGGTCAAGTTAACGGCTCCAAAGATATGATGGTGACCGGCAGCCTGGGATTTCGAAAAGGTTTTTTGGGACATAAATCCCGGCTGGGCCGCGCCATGGGACCGACCGGCGTGGAGTTTGCCAATCCGCTAGGCTATCTGAACCCTAACTTCAATCGACGTCTTACCGCGTGGGAAGTCGGCGATTTTGTCAATTTCCGCTTTATTCACAAAACCTTGCCGAATACCGGTCGTGAAGAAACCTTGGAAACCGCCATTTATCCCGGCCAGTTGCTCGGAACCGACAGCCTGGCCAACGCCCTGTTTGTGGGTATCGGCGTACCAGCCCGAATCCGGGGCAAAATGGCGTCAGCGGCCTGTTGGGTTATCACAAGCGCATTGATAACATTGAATCCAGCTTTAGGGTGCAACACGATTTTGACCGCGATGATACCTCTATCTTTTTCAGTTTGATTCACTGGCTGTAATTTACTTTGGCAAACCGCTTTTTTATAAAAAATGGATCTTATGCAATAATAAAATTCCGTTAAGACCGTTTTTCTAGGTGTTTTAACTTATTGAAGTACAATCAAATAAATCTAAAATAACTTATATTGTTTGTCCGTCCGCCCAGGACAAGCTTTTTCCTCTGCAGAACTTGGATTTTGCACATACAATTGCCCCCCAACCCAACAAAGGTGATCCCGATGAAACATTTATATAAATCCACTGCCGTCCTATTGCTGTTATTACCCATAAGCATGACAAGTTCCGCTGCAGAACCGCAAAAAGCCGGCGAACCCATGAAGGAAATGGGCACGCATCAGCAGGGTATGGGCATGATGGGCGGCATGACTGAAGAACAAAAAACGCAACATATGCGCACTATGCAGGAACACATGTTGACGATGCATGATCTCTCAAATCAGATCTTGTCAGAGAAAGACGCCACCAAAAAAGAAGCGTTAAAAAATCAGCAATTGGAGCTCATGAAATCGCACCATGCTCAAATGATGCAACACCGCCAACAAAAGATGCAAGAACATAAGAAGTAAATATATCAGGAAGGCGAGTCCCGGAAACTATAACTTTCAAGGCCGAACAGACAGGGAACTTTAACCCGTGACGGCCCCCCATTCGTCCAGGGCTTTCTGCCTGAGGACGCAAGCAAGCCATCAGCCTTGTGAATACAACAAAAATAAAGGATAGCGGTTATGAGCATGTTGCAAGAATTTAAAGAATTCGCCGTCAAGGGCAATGCTATTGATATGGCTGTGGGCATCATTGTGGGCGCCGCTTTCGGTAAAGTTATTTCATCTCTTGTTGCCGATGTATTCATGCCGCCGATTGGCGTATTAATCGGTGGCGTAGACTTTACCAAGCTGGCATTTACCCTAAAAGAAGCAGTTGGAAACACGCCTGCAGTGACGCTTAATTATGGCAATTTTATTCAAACCCTGGTTGATTTCACCATTATTGCCTTTGTTATTTTTATGGCTGTAAAGTTCATCAATAGACTTAAGAAAAAAGAAGCTGCGGTTCCTACAGTCGCTCCAGAGCTCTCCAGAGAAGAACAGCTATTGATCGAAATTCGGGACTTGCTCAAGGAAAGGAAATAACCAGTAAATTAAAAAAGGGTTACCGTTTTCCAGTTAAGTGAATTGGGCTATTTTTTAAATAGGACTAAGATTATGAAATATTTACTTATAGCGTTACTTTTGTCAGTGTCTCCAGCAATTATGGCTGATCTTGCATACATGAATCAGCAACTGATAGAAATGAGAAATTTCCATCAACAGCAAATGCTACAACGACAACAACAACAGCAACAAGAAACGAGAAGTTATCTGCAACAACAGCAAGAGCAAGAGAGTATTCGCCAGCATCGTGAACGGCAGCCCAGGAGGGAGGCAGTGGGACTTAAAAGTGACGACACCACAGCCTATTAATTTTTATTGTTTTTCACTATAAAAAATAATTTATAGCGCTTAATAGCTTAATGTTTTAAGCGAGGCATAATCCGATCTCTAGAAACAAAAAGCTTTAAGTACCCGTTCAAAATTAACCCGGTATTTTTTCCAGCACTGGCACGAACAATACCTTAAAAAAACAGCAAGTTAATTATTATTGGCACCTAAATATTTATGAATGAGCGCTTATTATTCATTTAGAATGATTAATATCAGAAAATTAAAAAATTAGTAATACTGAAAGAGCTCTTTGGTAGGGATGCTGCACATTACAATGCTTTACCGTACTTAATTTAACTTGCTTATATGAAACGGCCATTTTTCGAACCGTTTCATATACCTAAACGTGAGATTCCAGCTTAACATGTGCAGCCAACCAGTCTGTCCAGACTGAAAAATTATCGCCTTTGGTAGATGACAGCTGAATGATTTGGATGTCGGGATTAACCTGTCTGGCATAGTTAATACATCGCTCCACATCAAAATCGACATAAGGCAGCAAGTCGGTTTTATTGATCAGCATTAAGTCCGCAGCATGAAACATATCCGGATATTTGAGCGGTTTATCGTCGCCTTCAGTCACTGATAGCACCACGACTTTATGCGCTTCGCCCAAATCGAATGACGACGGACAGACCAGGTTACCTACATTTTCTATGGCCAGCAGGCTGTTGGCTTTTATGCCCAGCTCCATGATCGCATGGCCAATGCCGTGCGCATCGAGATGACAGGCTCGGCCGGTGTTTATTTGCAACGCGGGCACACCGGTAGCCCTGATCCGATCCGCATCATGTTCGGTCTGCTGGTCGCCTTCGATGACTGCAATTGGGAAACGGTCTTTCAAGACTTTAATGGTTTCTACCAACAAGGTGGTTTTACCGGCGCCGGGGCTGGAAACCAGATTCAGCGTAAAAATATTATGCTGCTGAAAATAAGCCCTGTTTTGCTCTGCATAAGTATTATTTTTACTGAGCAAATCCTGCTCGACTTTAACCAGGCGCTCTGCTTCATGATCATGATGTTGATGACCGTGGTCATTGTCATGCTGATGAACTCGCCCGTTTACAGGCTGGAGTCTGTTGTTAATTTTGCCGGGTTGGCTGCAACCGCATATTCCGCACATAAATGGTGACCTGTAATAGTGTAGGTATTTTTATTCACCACGAAGGCACGAAGAGCACGAAGTTTTTTATCGTTTTTCCTTCGTTAACTTCGTGCCTTCGTGGTGATATATCTTAAGATTGTTGCTTAAATAACAATCAAGTCTTTAATTTTCATTTCAGCGCCCTGAATGACTTTAACAAAAGGGCTTCCGCAATGGGAGCATGGCTCATGCGAAGTTTCCATCTCGACTTGCAGACTGCATTGCTGACAAACGCCCAGCCCTGCTATATCGGAAATAATCAATTCGGCATTTTCCGCCAGTGAACCTTTCATCACTACGTCGAAACCGAACCGCAATGCCTCCGGCTCCACGCTGGAAAGTTTGCCGATTTCCAGTGTTACTTTGGTGACCTTGCTGAACTTCTGGCTCACCGCATGATTTTCCAGAATTTCCCTGACGTTTTCCAGGAGGGAGAGTTCATGCATGGCTATCCCTTCTGCACCCTTCGGGCAAGTGCAAATCTGCTCCTGACAGATTTGTCATGCATGGCTATTCTTGCCATGCAGCCTTCGGACCTGTGAAAATCTGCTTCGCACCAATTTTCTATGCATGATTTGCCTGTTTCAGCCAGAAATCAAGATCGGGATTGCGAAGCAAGTGCTCTGCAAATGAGCACGCTTCTACTAAATTAGTTTCAGCGTTGGCGCTCAATCCATCGCCCAGTTCAAACTTATCGGCTTTAATGCTCAGCAGAAAACACGGCGGCGGCGTTTGGTTTTTTATCGATTGATACACATCTAAAACCGCCGCAGGACTCATCGCGTGAGTCGTGTAGCTCTTATCCCTGGCGGGTTCCAGCACGGTAAAGTCAAACGCATTGACACAAGCTACGGATGCATCGACAAACAACACCAAACGCCTGTTTTCCAGGTCCAGCGCATGTTCGATTTGTAATTGGAAGTCGGACAATATTTCAATCGCATCCAAGCTACAATGAATTTCAACGTATTCCAGCAGTAACGGCCCCAGCGCATCGTCGCCGCGACTGAGATTACCGTAGCCGAACAGCAAAACAGGTTTAAGCATTATCCCGCTCAATGTGACCGTCGCTGTGCTTAATCAATTTATCGATCAGCTTGCCTTCAATATCGACCAACTCAAGTTGCAGGGGCATTTTTCCTACAGCATGAGTCGCGCAGGACAAACAGGGATCATAAGCGCGAATCGCCACTTCCAGATTATTCAACAAAGGCTCGGTCAGCTCCCGACCGGACAAATATTCCGCCGCCACTTGCCGCACCGATTCATTCATCGCCATGTTGTTGCTGGTGGTCGAAACGATTAGGTTGGCTTTGGTGACGATGTCGTTTTCATCGACTTGATAGTGATGAAACAAGGTACCGCGCGGCGCTTCAATTACGCCTATGCCCTCATAACGTTTTTCGCCTTGTGCGACCAAATCATGACCCATGATGTCCGGGTCATTCAGCAACTCTTTAATGCTTTCGGCGCAATGCAGGACTTCAATCAAGCGCGTCCAGTGAAATGCCAGAGTGCTGTGTACCATCGCTTCGCCGCTATGCGCTTTAAACTCGACACGGGCAGCTTCCGCCAACGGTGTGTTTATATAGTCGCAGTTATTGACCCGCGCCAAAGGCCCTACCCGATACCAGCCTTGTTCCTGTCCCAACGACAACAGGTAAGGAAATTTCATGTACGTCCACGAGCGGACTTCTTCATGGATATAATCGTTATATTTGCAATAATCGATGTGATCCATAATGGTTTCGCCGTGCTCATTTTTAGCGCGAATACCGCCATGATAAAGTTCCAGCGCGCCATCAGGTTTGGTTAATCCCAAATAATTAGTGCGTATAGTGGCAAAATCATCGTAATAAGGCAGATTGGAGCAATGCACTTTCTTTATCAGCGCAACTGAGCCTGCTGCCCAATCTATCATCTGGTCTATATCCTCCAGCAGATAGTCGCGTTCGGCTTTGCTTAATGATTTATTCATGCCGCCGGGAATCGCACCGGTACCGTGAATACGTTTGCCCGATACCATACGAATAACTTCCTGGCCGTATTTGCGCAGCTTTACGCCCTGTACGCCGATTTCGGGATACTCGGCCAATACCGCGACAACTGAACGCTTGCTGATATCGCTTTCAAAACCGAACAGTAAATCCGGGCTGGATAAATGAAAGAAATGCAGGGCATGGGATTGCAGCACTTGCCCGAAATGGAGCAAGCGTCTTAATTTATCCGCTGAAACAGGTAAGTTCTCGGGATCGATGCCAACCAATTGATCGATAGCTTTAGCTGCGGCCAAATGATGACTGACCGGACAGATACCGCACAAACGCTGCACCAAAACCGGCAGCTCCCAATAGGGACGGCCTTGAATAAAACGCTCAAAACCGCGAAACTCAACGATATGCAATCTGGCTTGTTGGACTTTATTATTTTCGTCCAGTAATAAAGTAACTTTGCCGTGACCTTCAACGCGCGACACCGGATCGACGACAACGCGTTTTAAACTTTCCCGGTTTTCAGCTGTTTCTAAATATTCGTACATGATTTTTCTCGTATTGTAAGTCGGGTTAGCAACCCGGCATTTTATCGATAGGGTTTGTCGGATTACGCTAACGCAATCCGACCTACGAAACTACGGAACTTAATCGTAATGAACCAATTCATAAGGCAACGAAGGCTCGCGCCCTTCAATCAAATCGGTCAGAAATTTCCAGAATACGTCCGCTGACGGCGGACAGCCGGGCAGGTAATAATCTATTTTTACGACTTCATGAATCGGGTGCACCTGATCCAACAGCAAGGGTAATTCTATATCGCTGGGAATCTTGGGGTTTTCTACGCCGATTCCGTCTATATAGGATTCATTCAGGCATTCTTCGAGCGGGATATGATTGCGCAAAGCGGGCAATCCGCCGTTAATCGCACAGGCCCCGACCGCAACCAAAATTTTGCAGTTTTTACGGAACTCCCGCAATACATGAACGTTTTCGGAATTGCATACGCCGCCTTCAATCAGGCCTATATCGCAGTTGGTGCAGTGCTCTATATCGGTAAGCGGCGAACGGTCGAACTCAACAACTTCAACCAATTGCAACATCCGCTCGTCTATATCTAAAAACGACATGTGACAACCGAAGCAGCCTGCCAGCGATGTTGTCGCTACTCTAATTTTATTCGCCATGTTTGACATGCTCCGTTTCCAGACTGACTTGATCGATTTCTTTATGATCGTAAATACGCTCACCTATCGGCACCCGATAACCGGTACGTTTAATTAAAATAGCGCCGGTAGGACAAATATGTGCAGCATGGTCCGTCGCTTCCAGATCGGTATCTTTTAACAATCCGCTTTGAGCATTAACGATCAAATGCTTGTTGATGCCGCGTCCACTGACCGCAAACACGTCTTTACCGTCTTTTTGCTGGCTGGCACGAACGCACAATGTGCAAAGAATGCAACGACTCTGGTCAATCATGACATCAGCATGAGAGGCGTCCACTTCCCGATTCGGGTAAAACAACGGAAAATGGTTGTCGAGCATATTCAAATGGTAGGCAACGGCTTGCAGCTGACAGTTACCGGTTTTTTCGCAACCCGGGCACAAATGATTGCCTTCCACAAACAGCATCTGGGTGATCTTCTTCCGGTCGTTGATCAGTTCTTCGGTTTCACTCAGCACATCCTGACCGTCCATTGCCGGAAAGGTGCAGGCGGAACAGTTGCGCCCGTTTACTTTCACCGTACATAGCTTGCAGCTGCCGTGGGGGGTAAACTCGGGCTGATGGCATAAATGCGGGATATATACTCCGGCAGCCATTGCTGCATCCATAATGGTTTGGCCGTCTTCAAAAGGAATGATTTTTCCATCAAGGGTAATTGTTTTACTCATGTTCGCTCTCCGTCTGAGACAAGTGCGCACCGGTATCATACCGATTTGCCATGCGCCGCGCTGTTTCCAGTGCGCCATCCAAATCAAATCCGGGTTCAAAACTGATTTCTTTTAACCGACTTTGGTACAAATCAGGGTAGCGTTCCAGCGTTGTTAATATCGGATTCGCAGCTGTTTGTCCGAGACCGCAGTGGCTATAGCTTTTAACCAGCTGGCACAGTTCTTCAAGCGCAACAACATCGCCCGCCGAGCCATGACCTTCGACAATCTTATCGATCTGTTTTTTTAATAGCGAGGTGCCGACCCGACAGGGCGTACAAAATCCGCAGCTTTCATGGGCAAAAAAATGGGTGAAGTTATGCACCGCATCGAGAATATTACGGCTGGAATTGAAAATAATGAATGATCCGCCGGTGGCTAAATCCTCAAAAGCCAGCTTACGATCAAATTCCTGGTTGGAAATAAAAACTCCCGACGGCCCTCCGACCTGAATGCCCTGCACATCGACCGCTCCGCAGCCATTTAAAATAGTCTGGACGGTTACTCCAAAAGGATATTCATAGGTACCGGGACGCGCACAATCGCCGCTGATACTGAGTATTTTTGTGCCCTTTGATTTTTCGGTGCCGATATTTGCAAACCAGTCGCCGCCATTGATCGCAATGCTTGCCGCCGCCAGAAACGTTTCTACATTATTAACGACGGTCGGTTTACCCAAATAGCCTTGGGTGACCGGATAAGGCGGACGATTGCGAGGAATACCGGCTTTGCCTTCCAGTGACTCGATCAGCGCGGATTCTTCACCGCAAATATAAGCACCTGCACCCAGACAGATTTCAATATCGAAATCCAAGCCTGAACCCAGAATGTTGCTGCCCAACAAACCGTTCTGACGGCGCCGATCCAAAACACTTTGCAACTTATCGTGAAGGTGCAAATACTCGCCGCGCAAATATAAAAAGCCCTGTTTGGCTCCGATAATCGTAGCGCACACCGCCATGCCTTCAAGAACCTGATCCGCATAGGAATTTAACAGCACTCTGTCCTTAAATGTGCCGGGTTCGCCTTCGTCGGCATTGCAAACCACATAGCGCTCAGTCTGCTGCTCTTCCGAACAGAATTGCCATTTAATCGCTGTTTTAAATCCGGCACCGCCCCGACCGCGTAAACCCGAGTTATCGATTTCCTTCAGCGTTTCCTTGATACCTCGTTTAAAGGTCGATCTAAGCGCCGCGCCTTGCTCAATCTGTTGATTCAGCAGTAAGCCGGACTTATAAATATTGTCATCTACCTGAAATAACTCGATCGGCCATTCGTTCAGCGGTTTTTGTTGATTAATCAGCTCTGCGATTTTATCAATCGAGGAGCGATCCAACCGGGTCAATGCATAGCCGTTAACCAAACCGGCCGGCCCCTGATCGCACATGCCGGTACATGACGTATTATCCAGGCTGACCAAGCCATCGTCTCTAAGCTCGCCAACTGCAACACCTAATGTCTTTGTCAGATAGTCGAGCATATCTTTTTTGCCCAACATATGATCAGTTATGGAATCGCTGATCAAGAGCTCATATTGCCCTCTGGGGGCCAGATGAAAAAAACTGTAGAATTCAACGACGCTGATGATTTGCGTCCGGGGAATGTTTAACAAACCGGACAACTGCTCTATCGCTGCCTCCGGTATATAATGATAATGGGATTGGATCTGTCTTAGAATGTGCAACAAATGCGTTGCCTGATAGTGGCTGTTTTCTGCGATACCCTGAATAAATTGTCTCACTTTATCTCCCTAGCTTTATCTTTCTGGACGTTTGTGGATATGATACTAGCGAATTATTACACTTAGAGTTGCTTATTCCCTTACATAAACTAACTATATCCCACTATCTTAAATAAACCAATAATCCGGTAAAAAGACTTTCCGTCGCTAATTGACAGACAAATACCCATGAGAAAAAAATTAACTTCTTTTAAAGCCGCATTGTCATTCCCAAACAACACTATCGCTTACTTGTACAGCCGGATTGAGCAACAACAACAGGTTTTACAGCGTATTCATGATGTGTTACCGGCAACGATAGCCGAGCATGCACTGCACTGCGTTGTCAATGGCAAGAAATTGCTGATTTATACCGACACGGCTGCATGGGCATCGCAGCTGCGCTTTTATAACAGCGCGATTCTCTCAGCTATCGCTCCGGTAACCAGGGAATCGGTCTCGATTATGCAGATTAAAATATGGGTAGAAGCGTCGCCTACAGGACTTAGGCGAGGGACGCTAGCAGGAGAGAGAGCCTTGCAGGCAATGTCTTCCGGCAGAAAACCGAATATTCCTTCGGCAGAAAAAATAGAGTTCATCCACAACCACAGTCTCACTGTCTCGGATGAACAATTGAAGCTGGCGCTGCTGAGATTAAGTGCAACGCTTGCAAAACTGTCGAAGCGTCAAGCCCCTGTCTGATAAACCAGGCAGGGGCTTGACGCTCGCGGCAGCCTTATGCAGCAGGTCTCGGCGACTCTGCAGAACGCATAAAAGAAATCGGGGCGTTTTCTTCATCATCAAAAGTAACCATTTCCCAAGCCTCTTTATCATTTAATAAAGCACGTAGTAATTTATTGTTTAAACCATGACCCGATTTATAGCCGGTAAACTCGCCAATCAAGCTATGTCCCAGAAGATATAGGTCGCCTATGGCATCAAGAATTTTATGCTTAACAAATTCATCAGCATAACGCAGACCGTCTTCATTGATAACTTTATCATCATCGACGACAATGGCATTATCAAGGCTTCCGCCCAAAGCCAGGTTATTTTGTCGTAGCATTTCAATGTCTTTCATGAAGCCGAAAGTTCTGGCTCGACTCACTTCTTTGACAAAAGTAGTTGATGAAAAATCCATGGTGGCAGTTTTCACATGCTCTTCAAAAGCCGGATGTTCAAAATCAATCGTAAAAGTAACCTTGAATCCTTCAAATGGCTCAAAAGCAGCCCATTTATCACCATCCTCAACCCTTATGCTGCGCCTTATACGGATATACTGCTTCGGGCTGTCCTGTTCTTCAACCCCCGCAGACTGTAGCAAAAATACGAAAGGCCCGGCACTACCATCCATAATCGGAACCTCTGCGGCACTGACATCGATAATTGCATTGTCTATGCCTAATCCGGCAAAAGCCGAAAGCAAATGCTCTATGGTTGATATTTTCACATCGCCCGCAACCAAGGTTGTCGAGAGCATGGTTTCGCCAACATTTTCAGGTGTTGCTGCAATAGTCACCGGAGCATCCAAATCGACTCTGCGAAATCTGATCCCGGTATTCGCTTCAGCCGGACGCAAAGTTAAATAGACTTTATCGCCGGTATGTAGCCCTACACCTGTTGCCCTGATTGTGTTTTTTAAAGTTCTCTGTTTAATCATAAAATCAATAACGCTAAGTAAAGAGGGCAAAAAGGGCAAATATTATCACAATCAGCCTCCAAAATGGAGACTGATTCCATTGTTAAACGCACTCGCTAGTCAGCTTGACGCCTTAAAAAAGCAGGAATATCCAAATAATCTAAATCCATATCTTTTTTAGGTTGAGCTCCAAAACGGGTTTCTCTGCCTTCAGTTTTGTTTTGACGCATGACCGTGGGTTTATCCAGTCCTTCATAATTGACTTCACCGGCCACATTTTGATTAATGTATCCAGCTGTCGATTTTGGCGCCAGTTTAACCACGCGAGACGGCAGCCCCATTCCTGTAGCAACAACAGTCACTTTAATCTCATCGCCTAACTCGGGATTGATAGACATGCCGATTTTGATAACAGCATCCTCCGAAGCAAACTCGTGGACAATATTACCCACCTCATCGAACTCTGCAATGCCCATATCAGCGGCAGAAATATTAACCAAAATGCCGCGCGCACCTTGTAAATTAATGTCCTCCAGTAATGGACAGGCGATGGCTTTCTCAGCCGCTTCGCGAGCCCGATACTCCCCTTTTGCCGAGCCTGTACCCATAATTGCGGCACCCATACCGGACATTACCGTTCTGACATCGGCAAAATCGACGTTAATCATACCGGGATGAACGATAAGTTCGGTAATTCCCTGCACGGCATCCAATAATACATCGTTAGCCGCTTTAAATGCATTCACCAACGACACATCGTTGCCTAGTACCGGCAATAGTTTTTGATTTGGAATGATAATCAATGAGTCAACAAACCTTTCAAGCTCCGCTATACCCAGCTCCGCAGTTGCCAATTTCTTTTTGCCTTCAAATGAAAACGGCTTGGTCACCACGGCAACCGTCAAAATACCCATGCCTCTGGCAATTTCGGCAATAACAGGAATCGCACCGGTACCCGTACCGCCGCCCATACCTGCCGTCAGGAAAACCATATCGGCGCCCTGTAAAACTTCCCTGATACGCTCTTTGTTTTCGTCGGCGGCCATTCTTCCAACTTCAGGATTGGTGCCTGCGCCCAAACCCTTGGTTAATTCAACGCCTAACTGGATAATCGTATCAATATTTAACTTTCTTAATGCCTGCGCATCGGTATTTGCACAGATAAATTCAACGCCCTCGACAAGACTCCCAACCATGTGGTTAACCGCATTGCCACCGCCCCCGCCGACACCAATAACTTTGATGACCGCATGTTCATTGCTCATATCCATTAACTCATATTTCATTGCCATTGCCGCTGCCCCTTAAATTATTTACAAAACTATTAAAAATTACCTTGAAACCAATTCTTCATTCTTGAGAACACACTGGGGCCGTCAGAATCAATACTCCTGCCAACGCCCTGGTGTTCTTTTCCGTACATTAATAACCCGACCCCTGTAGAGTGAATCGGGTTTTTTACCACCTCGGTTAACCCTGTCACATTTTGAGGCCCGCCCATACGCACCGGCATATGGAAAATCTCTTCCGCCAAATCGATCAGCCCCATTACTTTCGAACTGCCGCCCGTTAACACTATTCCGGCGGCAATTAACTCTTCATACCCGCTTCGTCTTAATTCTGACTGAACCAACAGCATTAATTCTTCATAGCGAGGCTCAATAATCTCTGCCAGGTTTTGCGTTGAAATCTTGCGCGGCGCTCTATCTCCGATACTGGGCACCTCGATAATTTCATCCACATTTGCCAGCTGCGTTAAGGCACAGGCATATTTTCGTTTAATATCTTCGGCATTGAGCGTCGGGGTACGTAGCGCAACAGCTATATCATTGGTCACCTGATCGCCGGCGATGGGGATCACTGCTGTATGTTTTATCGCTCCCTCTACAAAAATCGCAATATCCGTGGTGCCGCCGCCAATATCAATCAGGCAAACACCCAATTCTTTTTCATCATCCGTCAGTACCGAATTACAGGATGCCAATTGTTCCAGCACAATATCATCAACTTCCAGGCCACAGCGCCGAATACATTTGACGATATTTTGCGAAGCGCTGACACTTCCGGTAACCATATGAACCTTGGCCTCCAAACGAATGCCCGACATCCCGATAGGCTCCTTGATGCCTTCCTGGAGGTCGATCACAAATTCTTGTGGCAAAATATGTAAAATTTTCTGATCCGCAGGAATTGCCACAGCGCGAGCGGAATCTATTACCCTGTCTATATCGTACTGGGTCACTTCCTTATCTTTAATGGCCACGATGCCGTGAGAATTGAGACTTCTGATATGACTGCCCGCAATACCCGCGTAAACCGATCTGATCTGGCATCCGGCCATTAATTCAGCTTCTTCAATAGCGCGCTGGATGGATTGCACAGTCGATTCCAGATTAACCACAACTCCTTTTTTCAAGCCGCGCGATGGTGTTGATCCAATACCTATGATTTCTATATTGCCATCACTGGTAATTTCACCAACAATAGCGGCAACCTTTGACGTACCGATGTCCAGTCCGACTATTAAATTACGCTCTGTTTTTTTCGCCATTTTGTTTACTCTGTGTCACTTTTATAAGATTAGCCATCTATTTCATGTTGCGGATTGGCGATTTTCTTCCAGTCAATTTCTTCAGTGTCGGGTTTCCATGAAACCGCATATCCGTTGGGATATCTCAAATCGACTATTGCTATTTTCTCAACCTGCTCTTGTCCTAATACTTCCAGCGTTTTCAAAAACCGTTGTAATTTCTTTAACTGTTCATTTCGTCCCAACAGTATCTCCAAGCCCGTTGTTAATTTAATCTTCCATGCCCACCGATCGTTAATAGTAAACTCCGCCATTTTCATCGACTGATCAGCTAATGCCGTGTTAACGCCTTTCATTATCTCCAGCGTCTTCAACTGTTGCTGCTCAGGGCCTTGCAATATGGGCAAGGTATTAAACTGATCTATATTCTTTGGTGTAATGATCTCCCCCCGCGCACTGACCAGACTTTGTTGTCCCCACCGCACATAGGGCTTCTTTTCGCGTATTTTTATGTCAATCGCATCGGGCCAGACTCGTTTAACCGTAACGGTATCGACCCAGGTCAATTGCGAAACAGCCTGATGAATGGCCTGCATATCTGCATCAAAAAAACTGATCATCACCAAAGGCTGCAAAGCCGTCTTTATCTCGTCCTTACTGAGATATTGAAAAACGCCTTCGGTCCTTACATATTTAATCGGGATACGCTTAATGCCGTAACCCGCCATCCAGACCAGAGCTGTCAACAACAATACGGTTATCATGACTTTTACAACGGCCATCACAAATCTGCCTGGAACTGATTTGCACTTGCCCGTGTATGGCAGGGATAGCTATGCATGACTCATTACCTGCAACTGGTTTCCAAAATACGCCAAACCAACTCTTCAAAATCCATACCCGCCTGCCTGGCCGCCATTGGCACCAAGCTGTGGTCAGTCATGCCGGGGACGGTATTAACCTCAATCAACTGGTACTGTCCCAAGTCATCGATAAATACATCTACTCGCCCCCAACCTTTAACGCCAACTATCTTGCAGGCCGTTACCGCCAAGTCCCTTATAAACTGCTCCTGATCCTGACTCAGACCGCAAGGACAATGATATTGCGTTGTTGTTGCCTGATATTTTGCTTCGTAATCATAAAATGTATTGGGCGTTTCCAGACGAATAACCGGCAACGCCTCGCCATCCAGTACCGCAACGGTATATTCTTTACCGGTAACCCAGGCCTCCGCATAGACATCACAGCGATATTTCGCCGCAACGCTCAGAGCCGTCAACAATTCATCCCGGTTGGTTGCCTTGCTCATGCCGATGCTGGAACCTTCCTGTGCCGGTTTGACGATAACCGGGAAACCCAGTTTTTCAATGCAGCCGTCAAGATCGGATTTGTCTTGCAACAAACACCATTTGGGCGTAACCAGGCCGTAACCCTGCCAACACAGCTTGGTTCGAAGTTTATCCATACTTAACGCCGATGCCATCACACCGCTACCGGTATAAGGGATACCCAGCACTTCCAGCACGCCTTGCAGTACGCCATCTTCGCCGCCGCGTCCGTGAATAATGTTAAATACCCGGTCAAACTTCTGTCCTGCCAACGCTTCAATCGGGCTATCCGTTACATCAATGGCAACAGCGTCGACGCCTTTACGTTTCAAAGCTTCGTAAACGGCCGCTCCGCTTCTCAACGAGACTTCCCTTTCCGCCGCCGAACCGCCCATCATTACCGCGACACGGCCGAATTGCTCCGGCTTGCTTAAGGCCAATGCTTTCATAGTGATTCACCTACCATACAAACCTCCGTCTGCAAAACTACCCCCTGCTGTTGTTTAACTTTATCCTGCACATAATGTATTAGATCTTCGATATCGGCTGCTGTTGCATTACCGATATTGACAATAAAATTCGCATGTTTTTCCGACACACAAGCACCGCCAATCGCGTAGCCTTTTAAACCGGTTTGTTCTATCAGCCGCGCCGCATAATCGCCTTCTGGATTTTTAAATACCGATCCGCAACTGGGTTGATTGGTCGGTTGTGTTGCCCCTCGTTTTTCCAATAAACCTTTGATTTTCTGCTGGCTCGCTATCGTATCGCCTTGCTGTAAAGTCAATAGGCAAGCCAGAAACCATTCGTTTTCAAAGCCCTTTACAGACCGATAACTCACCTTAAAATCCTGTGGCATTCTATGAGTTACATTACCCACTGTATCCAGCATTTCTACACTTTTAACGATAGTCCAGGTTTCTCCGTCAAAGGCTCCTGCATTCATTTTCAAGGCTCCGCCCATGGTGCCGGGTATACCTGCCAAAAATTCCGCCCCGATTAAGCCCTGTTCTCCACAAAAACGCGCCACATGTGCACAAGGAACACCTGCTTCAACATAAACTGAGCCCTCATCGGTCAAGCTCATTTCTTTTAATCGTCCTTTAGTATTAATCACTGTGCCGCGTATACCGCCATCCCTGACTAATAAATTACTGCCCAGGCCCATCCAGAATACCGGCTCGGCATCGGGCAGCGTTTTTATGTATTCGATCAGATCCAGCCGGTCTTGCGGTATATACAGTTGATCGGCCGGTCCGCCAACTCGCCAACTGGTGTACTTCGCCAGCTTTTCATGCTTTAGCAAACGGCCTTTCGGTAATTGCTCCTGCATTACTCTACCTCCTGCATCCATGCAGTCGTCCTGTGTCGATGCAGTCGTCATTTCAATTGTCATTTCTTGTAGAGGCCTTGCTCTGCAACGTCTGTATAAGGCATAGTCGACATTCCATTAAATATCATTTCAGAACAATAATTTGCCAGTACTTGCATAATTTATTAAATAATTGATTTAATTGATAACTATCCAATAATGTACGGCGATAAATCGCCCATTTTAATGAATCAGCGATTAATGTACGGCATTAATTAGTGGAAATACATACGCAAAACCACTTAGGCCATGCCGACATATCAATGATAAGCTTTAAAAAACAAAGCCTTATGACCTAAAAAATCAATCCCTAGATCAGTATTTAACATTCCATAGCGAGAGTTGCTACCAACAACTGCGGTAACTGTGCAGCAATCTGCCCGACATTGCCTGCACCCATGGTCAATATCACATCCTCGGGTTTTACGATGCCCGCCAATATTTGCGGCAATTCTTCCCAATTTTCGACAAAGACCGGATCAACTTGTCCGCGTATACGGATTGCCCTGCTCAATGCCCGGCCGTCCGCACCTGGAATCGTCGTTTCACCTGCCGCATAAACGTCCATCAGAATCAGTACATCAACGGTTGACAGTACTTGCACGAAATCTTCGAATAAGTCTCTGGTTCGGGTATACCGGTGAGGCTGGAAAATAATTACTGAACGACGATCCGGCCAAGCCTGACGCAAGGCTTCAAGCGTCGCGGCAATCTCGCGCGGATGATGTCCATAATCATCAACCAGCGTCAGTTTGCCCTCACCCATCGGTAAATCACCGTTAAGTTGAAAGCGTCTGCCTACGCCTTTAAAAGCCCCCAAACTCTTGATAATGGCTTCATCATCGACCGCCAGCTTGGTTGCGACGCTAATCGCCGCCAGCGCATTGAGCATGTTATGCCAACCCGGCATATTCAACGTAATCTGTAACGGCGGATAATCGCCTCTTCGTATCACCTCAAAAGAGGTATGCATACCCTTCTGTTTAATATTGACCGCACGTACATCGGCATCTTCATGGACACCATAAGTCGTTACCGGCTTGGATATTTCCGGCAGGATGGCCCTGACGCCTTCATCATCCAGACACATCACCGCTAGCCCGTAAAAAGGCAGATGATGTAAAAACTCTTTAAACGTGTCTTTTAACCGCTGAAAACTGCCTTCATAGGTCGCCATATGATCTTGATCAATATTGGTGACTATGGCCATCATCGGCTGCAAATATAAAAATGAAGCGTCGCTTTCATCGGCTTCGGCAACCAGATAATGCCCTAAACCTAATTTTGCGTTGCTGCCTGCGCTGTTTAAGCGTCCGCCGATCACAAAAGTAGGATCAAGGCCGCCCTCGGCCAGAATACTTGCAGTCAAACTGGTGGTTGTGGTTTTGCCATGGGTTCCGGCAACGGCAATGCCAAACCTGAAACGCATCAACTCGGCCAGCATTTCCGCACGCGGAATGACCGGTATTCGTTGAATATAAGCCTCGTCAATTTCTTCATTACTGCGGTCAATCGCGCTGGAAGCCACCACGACATCGACCTCTGCTATATTTTCCCGCTTATGCCCGATATTGATGGTCACGCCCAAGCTGGCCAGTCTTTCTGTTACCGCGCTTTCCTTGATGTCCGAGCCAGAGACTTGATAACCAAGATTCGACAGCACCTCGGCAATGCCGCTCATACCGGTTCCGCCTATGCCGACAAAATGTATCCTGTCGATGCTACCTAATACTTGAGTGGGCATCTGACTATTAGGAAAATTCTTCATTGCGTACCCTTTGGACAATTGCACCGTGCAAATCGTCTTTCCTGCCGAGTTGTCATAGTTCAGCCTCGACCATGCAGACCCCTGCAACAACATCCGTCGCATCCAATCGTGCATATTTTTTTGCTGTTTTACTCATTACATCCAATTGCTTAACTACCTTTGTTATATGTTCTACCAGCGTTACTGTATTCAAATCTTTTTGCATCAATATCAGCCCCGCACCGGCATCGGTTAAATATCGGGCATTAGCTGTTTGATGATCGTCAATTGCGCTAGGCAACGGTATAAATATGGCCGGGATCCCTGCTGCGGCCACTTCGCTGACAGTCATTGCACCGGACCTGCAAATCACCAGATCCGCCCACTGATAGGCCGACACCATATCATCAATAAAGGCATTCACTTCCGCGTTCATGCCTAGTTCTTTATACCGACTGTCAACTTGCCCCTGCATTGCCGTACCGGTTTGATGCTTTATTTGTACTGTATTTCCATTAGCCATATTGGAATCCAAAGCTGCAAGTGCATCGGGTACAACTTCATTCAATATCTGGGCGCCCTGACTGCCGCCTACGACTAATATATTAACGCCCGAATGCATTTCTTTGCGTTCAGCACATCCTATAAACTGTTTTCTTAACGGGTTTCCGGTAAATCTGGCATTCAGCTTTTTATTAAAACTTCCTGGAAATGCTTCCAATACCTGGCTAGCTATACCAGCCAACAACCGGTTAGTGGTACCGGGCACTCGATTTTGTTCATGAATGATCAGAGGTATACCTAATAGCTTTGCCATGAGTCCGCCAGGCCCTGCTACAAATCCGCCCATCCCCAACACCACATCGGGTTTGCGCTTTCGCAATATTTTCAATGCCTGGATGCACGCCTTTATTAACAGCAATACGGCCGTTATTTTCGACAGCCAGCCTTTGCCACGTACACCGGCAACCGACAACCAGTCGATCTCTATATCCTGTTCAGGAATCACCCGGCCTTCCAGACCCTTCTGCGTACCCAGCCAACTGACCTGCCAGCCTTTTTCGATTAACGTTTGAGCCACTGCCAACGCAGGAAACACATGCCCGCCGGTTCCTCCAGCCATAATAACGATGCGCTTACCCATGTCGGCTTCTCTTTGGCGTACCGGCATTTATTTCGGCGACTTCACTTTGTACCCGAAACAACAATGCAACCGCACAGCACATGATCATCATGCTGCCGCCGCCATAACTCATCAATGGCAATGTCAGACCTTTGGTTGGTAAAATCCCCATATTGACGCCCATGTTGACGAATGACTGAAAACCGAACCAAATCCCCAATCCATAGGCAATAAATGCGGAAAATCGTAGGCCCGCCTGTTCCGCAGCCGCAGCTATTGCAAAAGTGCGCCATACCAACACCGAAAATAAAACAATCACCGTAACCACGCCCAACAAACCCAATTCTTCCGCGATCACTGAAAACAAAAAATCAGTATGTGCTTCGGGCAAATAAAATAGTTTTTGTACGCCGCTACCCAAACCCACGCCCAACCATTCCCCACGCCCGAACGAAATGAGCGCCTGGACTAATTGAAAGCCGGTTTTCAAAGGGTCAGCCCATGGATCCATAAAGCTTGTGACCCGAACCAAACGGTAAGGCGAAAAATAAACCAGTAACATTGCCAGCACGCCAATTACCAACAGCAGCACTATAAATTGAGATAATCTCGCTCCGGCTAAAAACATGATACCCATGGCTATCATTATAATAACTACGGCTGAACCGAAATCCGGCTCCAACAACAACAGCAAACTGGCCACCGAAAACAGTCCCAGCGGTTTGAGCAACCCGAAAGCCGCGTTCTGCACTGACTCCTGATACCGAGTTACATACCCGGCCATATAGATGACGGAAAAAAATTTGACCACTTCAGATACTTGTATCCTCATTCCGCCTATCGATAGCCAGCGCACACTGCCGTTAACCTTTACGCCAAGACCGGGAATCAGCACAATAACCAGTAACAGCAATCCCGCTATAAACAACTGGGGACCATTCTCTTCCCAGACCCGCATTGGAACGGCCGCCACGATACCCCCGAAAAGCAGCCCCAAACCTATGTGCAGCAGCTGCCTCAGAGGATAATACAAACCGCTACCCGTCATTTTTATACCCAGATGCAATGATGCGGATGCCACCATCACATAGCCGATCAACAATAAACTGGTACTCACGATCAGCAATACCGGATCTAAATGAAATCGACCAATCCGTATTCGCGATAATCTCATTTACGACCTCCAGGGAGGGAGGAAGTGTCACAATTTGTCTGGAACAAATGTGACCGACCACCAAGGAAGGTGGAAGTGTCACAATTTGTAAGGAACAAATGTGACCGACCACCAAGGAAGGTGGAAGTGTCACAATTTGTAAGGAACAAGTGTGACCGACCACCAAGAAAAGTGGAAATATCACAATCTGTAAGTAACAGATGCGACCAACCTCCAAATAACGGCTTACTCATATGGCCGCCACGGATGGCGGAAAACCGCCGGAGCGGTCAACTAACGCCAACACTGCTTTGGTGAATTTCTCGCCTCTATCCTGGTAATTTTTATATTGATCAAGACTCGCGCATGCAGGAGACAGTAAAACGCTTTCGCCGACATCGGCAAGACCTGCTGCAATCTGTACCGCTTCTGCCATATTGCCTGCTGAATAAACAGGGACGCAACCATTCAAGGCCTGCTTTATCAGGCCTGCATCCTTACCCATCAACACCACGCTTTTTGCTTTTTCTTTTATCGCGGGCGTCAATTCGTTCATGTCGGCGCCTTTCGCGTCACCACCGGCAATAAGAATCACCTTGCGCGCATAGCCCTGCAAAGCGGCAACGCAAGCCCCGATGTTGGTGGCTTTTGAATCATTAACCCAGGTAACGCCACGTATTTCCGCAACACGCTGCATCCTGTGACTTAGCCCTTTAAATTTCCGCAAGGCGTCACACATAATTTGTTCATCTAAGCCCATGGATACGCCTAAAGCCAATGCCGCCAAGGCATTGGCCACGTTATGTCTGCCTTCAAGCGGCAATTCAGCCAGCGGCATCAGGCACGATTCATTGTGCATCAGATATTCTGTATCGTCCTTGTGTCCAAGATAGAAATCGGCTTTTTTGCTAATCGAGAAAGTAAATACTTTTCTGTAGTCATCCCGCATAGCAAAGACCACAGGATCATCGGCATTGATAACCATGACACCATCGCCTCTAAAGACTCTTTGTTTTTCTCGCGCGTATTCGGCCATATCAACATGTCTGTCCAGATGATCAGCGCTGACATTGAGCACTGTTGCTGCGACAGCATCCAAGGCTGAAGTTCGCTCCAGTTGAAAACTTGACAATTCCAGCACGTATAGTTGCGCATTTAACTCCAGTAAATCCAAGGCTGGTGTTCCCAGATTCCCACCTACGCCCACTTTCATCCCCGTCGCTTTTGCCATTTCGCCCAACATGGTAGTCACCGTGCTTTTACCATTGGAGCCACTGATGGCGACAATGGGCACATCGACAGAACAGGCAAACAGGTCAATATCACTGACTACTTTCGAGCCGTTGGCAATGGCTTTCATTATCGCCTGCTCATTCAGTGACACGCCGGGACTGACAACCAGATGCGTCGCGACCTTAAACGCGGCCTCATCAAAACCTCCGGTAAACACAGGCGTATCGGGCATTTGCTGAAAAAACTCTTCCATCATAGGCGGCTTGCTGCGACTATCAATAATGGCAAAGTTAAAGTTTAAGCTTTGCAAATAATGCGCGACCGAAATTCCCGTATTGCCAAGACCCACAACCAAAACCTTGGCCGTTTCCGGGTCCAAAGCAAAATTCTTTTTTAACAATGCGGTAATAGCTGCATTGCTTACAGAATCATGGACAGAGGCGTGGACTTTATTCATTGCTTATCTCAGCTTCAAGGTAGCCAGACCGATCAGCACCAGAATGACGGTAATAATCCAGAATCGCACGATAACCCGAGGTTCCGGCCAGCCTTTCAATTCAAAATGATGATGTATCGGCGCCATACGAAAAACGCGTTTTCCAGTCATTTTGAAAGAGGCCACCTGAATAATCACCGACACCGTTTCCATGACGAATACACCGCCCATAATCACCAGTACGATTTCCTGTCTGACCAGCACAGCCAACACGCCTAAAGCCGCACCCAACGCCAGCGCGCCGACATCGCCCATGAACACCATCGCGGGATAAGCGTTAAACCACAAAAAACCCAATCCGGCACCGACCAAAGCTGCACAAAATACGATGAGTTCCCCGGCATTAGGCAAATAGGGTATTGCCAGATATTGCGAGAAAGTCACATGGCCCGATAAATAGGCAAAAATCCCCAGGCCGGTAGCGACCATGACGGTCGGCATAATCGCCAGCCCGTCCAGTCCATCGGTCAAGTTGACTGCGTTGCTGGTTCCGACAATCACAAAATAGGTCAGGACTATATATATCCAGCCCATATCCAGCATGACGTCTTTAAAGAACGGGACAATCAATTGCGTTTCTACCGGCAGTATTGCGGTTTTATACAGAAAAACAGCGGCCATCAGACCAATAACCGATTGCCAGGAATATTTGGCTTTAGCCGACAAACCGTCACTGTTGCCCTTGATCACTTTTCTGTAATCATCGACAAAACCGATAATGCCATAACCCAGAGTCACCAACAAAATAACCCATATATAGCGGTTGCCCAGATCTGCCCACAATAACGTGCTGAATGCTATTGCGACCAGTATCAAGGTTCCGCCCATGGTAGGCGTACCGGCCTTCTCGTAATGCGATTGAGGACCCAACGTACGGATACTTTGCCCGATTTTGTTCCTGCTCAGTTTCCTGATCATGATCGGCCCGATAATAAAAGAAATGACTAGCGAGGTTAGTGCACCAAGAATGGCGCGAAAAGTCAGGTAATGAAATACCCTGAAGCCGCCATCAAAGGTCATCAAATAATCTGCAAAATAAAGTAACATTATTTATATCCTGAAGTTCTCAACCAGTGCGGCAGCTACATTCTCCATGCGCTGAGCCCTTGACCCCTTGATCAAAATCGCTTCATCACCTTTGAGTTCTTGCTTTAACACTTCAATTAAATCATTTTGGCTGTCAAAAAAAGTGGCTCCTTCGCCAAAAACCTTTACCGTATTTCGGGCATCGGAGCCTACAGCCAGGAGACGCACGACACCACATGATTTAATTAGTTCGCCCATTTGTTCATGTATTTTTGGGCTTTCAGAGCCCTGCTCACCAAAAGCCCCTAAAACCAGCCAACGTTTCCCGTCGCAGTTAGCCAACACATCCAGTCCCGCTTTAAGTGACGCGGAATTGGCGTTATAAGTATCATCGATGACGATATTGCCTAACCGGCTGACCAGCGGCTGCAACCGTCCTGTGACTGGATTTACACTTTCCAGCCCCTGTTTAATCTGTTGCAGATCCGTACCCAGCGCCAGACATGCCGCAGCGGCCGCCAATGCGTTCACGACATTATGTCGACCCGCCAGCCTTAGTTTTACAGTCACCTCGCCTTTTGCGGTCACCAAATCAAAGGTCGTGGCGAATGCATGATCTATAATTTCCGTTTTAACGGAATGCGTCGTCACCCCTGCCAGTTCATCTATCCCAAACGATATGACCTTTCTTGTTCCGGCTAGCGATTTCCAGTAGTCAAAATAGGCATCATCGCGATTAAGAACCGCCACGCCGTCCTGCTTTAGCGTCTCAATTATTTCCCCTTTCGCTTTGGCAATTCCGTCGATACTGCCGAAACCCTCTATATGCGCTGGCCCTACATTAGTTATGATCGCAACATCAGCCTGCGCATATTGACTGGTGTATTCAATCTCGCCAGGATGGTTTGCGCCCATCTCGATAACTGCATGCCGGTGTTGCTCGTTCAAGCGCAACAAAGTCAAGGGCACACCAATATCATTATTTAGATTACCTTGTGTAAACAGCGTATTACCATGTGTTGGATCAGAAGCGCTCAATATTGCCGCTACCATTTCCTTGACCGTGGTTTTGCCGTTACTGCCGGTAATGCCGACTACCGAAACTGACGCTTTTTTTCGCCAAGCTCCCGCCAGTTCAGCCAATGCCAGTCGCGTATCATCAACAATGACATACGGTATCGTTGCTGTAATACCTTGATGCACGATTGCTGCGCTAGCCCCGGATTGCTCCGCCTCGACCACAAATTCATTGCCATCGAAGTTATGACCTTTAATCGCAACGTAAAGCTGTCCCGGCTTTATCGCTCTGGTATCTATACTGACCGCTGAGATGGCAGTATCTTCCCCGATCAACTTCCCCTGCACACACGCCGCAATCTCACTCAGCATCATATTCATTTACTTTGTTCACCTTGAACATTGCGCCTGCGTAACGCATCAATCACAACCTGCCTGTCGCTGAAAGGTACACACATGCCATTGCTTTCCTGATATTGCTCATGGCCTTTGCCCGCAATCACAATGCAATCATTTTTAGCCGCACTTACCACCACTTTTTGTATTGCCTGCTCTCTGTTTTGAATCACTTCGACCTTAGCCGGTCGCACCGGTTCCCTACCATTTGCGACACTTCCCCCATCCCTGGCAGTCGAACTGCAACCAGTCAAAATATCATTGACTATATCCAGTCCGTTTTCATAACGCGGGTTGTCATCGGTAATAACCACATGATCTGCCCATTGTTCTGCAATTTTTCCCATTTGCGAACGTTTACCCGCATCTCTATTGCCGCCACAGCCGAAAACCACCCATAAAGCCTGCTTGCAATGCTTGCGTAGACTGGATAAAACTTTGTCCAAGGCATCGGGGGTGTGAGCATAATCGACAAAAATCAATGGATCGGCCTCCGCCCCAAAACGCTCCATACGGCCAATAACCGGCTTGATACCGGCAAGTTTTTTAGCGGTTTCATTCAACGAAATACCCATAGCCAACATTACGGTCAAAACGGCCAAGACATTCTCTACATTAAAATCGCCATAAAGGGGCAATTTCACTCGCTGAATTTGCCCCTTATAGCGCGCATCAAATTCAATTCCATCCGCTTTATGCAGTATTTTTTCCGCACTAATACATTCGCCTGAATCTAATGTTTTGCCCTTGGCACTAAAGCGCCACAGCTTTACCGATTCGGGTACTGCGGCAATAATCTGCTCACTGTAAGCATCATCCATATTCACTACTGCGAAAGCCAAACCCGGTTTTTTCAATAACTCCAGCTTGGCCTGTACATAAGCGCCCATCGTGCCGTGATAATCCAAGTGATCACGACTGATATTAGTAAATACCGCGCCTTTGAACACAACGCCGTTTACGCGGCCTTGCTCCAAGCCATGCGAGGAAACTTCCATCGCTACGGTGCGGATTCCATTTTTTACCAATTCAGCCAGTATTTTCTGAATTGCCAGTGCATCGGGCGTGGTATTCAACGTCTTGCTGAGATTGCCCCACTCTCCCCAGCCGAGTGTCCCTATAATCCCGCAGTCGTCCAACATCTGGCTCAAAAACTGACTGCAAGACGTTTTGCCGTTAGTGCCGGTAATGCCGATAACCGTCATAAATCGGGACGGATCGCCATAAAAACGCGCGGCCAGTTCGCCCAACTTTAAGCCCAGATTTTCCACTGCGATCATCGGCACAAGAGTAGCGATGTTACATTGCAAGGCCTCTACCAGCTGCCGACCATTCCCGGACGGATCAAAAATTACCGCACAGGCTCCGTTATTAATAGCCTGTTCAACATGCACTAAACCATGCTGTTTGGCTCCAGCCAAAGCAACAAATACATCTCCGCTAACCACTTCCCGACTATCCAAAGCCAAACCTGCGACCTCCAGGGATTGTGGCAGAGACTGCTCCCGGCTGTCCTCGGTATTTCCTCCAGCCATGGAGGTCAGGAGTGTCAAAACCGGCATATCGCCCTGATCCGGAAACGAGGTCAGTCCACTTAATAAATCTTTCAGTCTCGGTAATTGCTCCTGCATTACTCTACCTCCTGCATCCATGGCAGTTATCATGTTATGGGCCTTTTCGCGTCAATAAAATAGGCATATTATCCTGCTGATCAGGTGCGACCTCCAACATCCTCAAGGCTCCCGCCATTACTTTGGAAAACACCGGTGCTGAGACTATCCCACCGTAGTATTGGCCCGCAGAAGGCTCATCAACCATGACTACGATAATCAATCGTGGATTCTTGGCCGGCGCCATGCCCGCAAAAACAGAAAAATAACTTTTCTCGACATATCCGCCAGCACCGGCTTTTTTTACCGTTCCGGTTTTACCGGCTACGCTGTAGCCATCGACTCTGCCCTCGTAAGCAGTGCCGTCTTTCATAAGCACTGTTTCCAGCATGGCTCTAACTCTCTTGGCTGTCTTAGCTGAAAACACCCGCTGTTGATCAACATCTTCATCCCGTCTAAACAAGCTAACCGAGTGTAAAATGCCGTCGTCTGCCAATGCCGTATAGGCTCTTGCCAATTGAAGTGCAGAGGTACTTACACCATAGCCGAATGACAAAGTCGCCCTGTCGAATTCATGCCAGCTTTGATAATCAAGCAAGCTTCCACTGGCTTCTCCGGGAAAGCCGGAGCCCGCAGCCACACCAAAACCCAGTTTATTGTAAATTCCCCAAAAATATTCCGGCGGCATGCGCAATGCCATCTGACTTACCGCAACATTGCTGGATTTTTTCAGCACTCCTGTCAGATCCAGGGCTCCATAATTGTGTACATCCTTAACCAGATGCTTCCCGACCTGATAAAATCCGTGAGTTTCAAAAATCTCATTTGGTTTGGCATACCCCCCGTCCAGGGCAGCTGCGACAACAAATGGCTTGACCGTTGACCCAGGCTCGAATACATCGGTTAACGATCTATTCCTGTATAAGCTTTCCTTTAAGCTCTTTCTGCTATTCGGGTTAAATGACGGCTGATTCACTGCCGCCAGAATTTCCCCGCTCTTTGCATCCAATACCACCAGCGCCGCTGATTTCGCCTTGTTAAGGTTAACTGCCAACTGCAACTCCCGATACGCCAAGTACTGGATGCGTTGATCAATACTTAGCTCCAGACTCCTGCCTGCAACCGGCTCTTTTATATTTTCTACATCTTCAATAATTCGACGCTGCCCATCCCTGATAACCCGTTTGCTGCCTGGAATTCCCTTTAATGATTTTTCATATCCCGATTCAAGTCCGGCCTGACCCACATCGTCAATATCGGTAAAACCGACCAAATGCGCGGAAACCTCTCCGGCAGGATAAAAACGCTTGAATTCCCGCTCGAAATAAATGCCCGCAAGCTTCAATGCCTTGACCTGGTCGGCAACCACCGGACTCACCTGGCGGGCAATATAAGCAAACTGCCTGTGCGCATCAGCCTTAACCAGTTCACTGATTTTTCCTTTCGGCAAATTTAACAACTTTTCGATTTGCCTGATTTCGTTTTCTTTTGCCGGTTCAAGCTCTTGCGGATTCATCCAAATGGACTCGACGGGCGTACTGATTGCCAACGGCGCACCATTTCTATCCTTTATCATGCCTCTGTATGCCGAAACCGGCACATCACTGACATGGCGCATATCTCCCTGATCTTTAAGAAACTGCTTATTCAGCACCTGCAAATCGACAGCTCGACCAACCAGCACCGCCATACAGGCCATTATAAAAACGACTACTATTTTCCTTCGTCCTGAAAAATTGTCAGCCGGCTTATTTGTCCTATTTCTGCCTTGAAAATGTATCATTTACGGTTTTATATAAATAATTTTTTCCCGCAACGGCATAACCAGTTTCAATTGTTCCCGCGCCACTTGCTCTACCCGATTTTGCTCTGCCAAGGTTGTCAGCTCCAATTGCAGCTGCCCCCATTCCACTTCATACTGATCCAGAGCTCTCTCCTGCTTTTGGATCTCAATAAAAATTAATCGCGACTGGTATTTACTGTAAATTACGGCCAGAGCCGATATCAGCAACGCCAATATCAGTGCGCCCACCGCTAAATAACGACTTACTGCCACTTAAACTCTCTCGGCTACGCGCATGACTGCGCTTCGTGCCCTCGGATTCTGTGCGATTTCCTGCTGCTCTGCTTTCAGGGCTTTACCTATTTTCTTCAAGATACCTTTAGTAATATCGATTTCTTTAATTGGTAGTTTTCCGGGATTATATTTAGCCCCGGACTCAGCCCTGATAAAGCGTTTAACGATGCGGTCTTCCAATGAGTGGAAAGAAATAACCACCAAGCGCCCACCACCCGATTTCAAAATCCTGGCGGACTGCTGCAAAACAGCCTTTAACTCATCCAATTCGCTATTAATTTCTATGCGGATTGCTTGAAAACTGCGGGTTGCCGGATGCTTGTGCTTCTCTTTGCCCGGCACTACGTCTTCAATTAACTTTGCCAACTCTCTGGTTGTTGTAATTGGCGATACGACTCTTTTTTCAACAATTGCTCGAGCTATGCGCCGTGCGAACCGCTCCTCGCCATATTCAAATAAAACCTTAACCAGCTCTTTTTCATCAACACTGGCCAGCCACTGCTCTGCCGTAACACCTGCATTGCCATCCATCCGCATATCCAAGGGCCCGTCGCGTAAAAAGCTAAAACCTCTTTCAGGATTATCCAGCTGAGGCGACGATACCCCCAAGTCCATTAATATACCGTCAACCTTTCCAGCCAAACCTTCACTTGCGACTATATTTTCCAACTCAGAAAAATGTGTATGTCTGAGCTTAAACCGCTTATCTTCCAGCATTGCCTGCGCGTAATCAGAGTTAATCGCATCCAAGTCCCGATCAAAAGCCAGCAATCGTCCGGCTGGACCCAGTAGATTTAAAATCCCCTGACTATGACCGCCCCGACCAAAAGTACAATCCAGGTAAACGCCGTCTTCTTTAAGAGCCAACTGCTGCAAAGCTTCTGCAAACATAACGGGCAAATGTTCCACTAACAAATCTCCCGCATTAAAAGGATAATGAACCTAAATCTTCCAACCCTTCATTATCGTCACCATCCAGCCATTCATTTTCTTTTGTTACCCAGGCTTCTTCATTCCAGAGTTCAAACTTATTGAGCTGACCAACCAAGACAATTTTCTTATCCATATTTGCAAATGTTCTCAACTTTTCCGGCAACAACAAACGACCCTGCCCATCCATTTCACATTCAGACGCATTGCCGATAACAAACCGCCTTAACTTACCGGCCATTTTATTTAACGTAGGCAATTTGCTGATCGTTTGTTCAAGCTTTTCCCACTCAGGCATCGGATAAAGCCACAAGCAACCATTCTCTCCAACACATCGCTCATTTACAGCAACCGTCACAACCATTTGGCACTCGCAACATTCCTGTAACTCTTCCCGGTAACGGGTAGGAATCGCAAGACGTCCTTTACCGTCTAAATTGATTGAACTAATGCCTCGAAACAAAATTTACCCCGGATGGATTCCCAAAAAACCCTTTTTTTCCACTTTTCCCCACTTGTGTCCACTATAGATTTCAAATACCCCCTAGTCAAGGATGATTTCATTTAGATTCTTTCTTTTTCGACAATGACTTACATCGCAATCTGGATAGAGCATAATCACATAGCATATGACAAAATAATTCCTATTCTTTATCAAAAAGTTAATTAATCTTAATGAGAAATCACTTTAAGTATAAAACTATCGAAATTTTCTATATTTTTTGATGGAAATGAGGACTGGATCAAAGATACTGCCGCAATAATTATCGGGCATTTTTTTGCGCATTTAGCGGCGCCATGAATACCGAGCAGAAGTACTCGGAAAAAGGAGAAAGAGCCGGCCTATAAGCCGGGTTCTGTCGAGAACAGTCATTCATCTAGGCTGCAAGTCACCCTGCAGCTCAAGCAATCTACCCAGGAACCGCGCGGGCCACGCGTCTGTCCCTCTATTTGATCTTGCTCCGGGTGGGGTTTACCATGCCACTTCTGTTACCAGTTGCGCGGTGCGCTCTTACCGCACCTTTTCACCCTTACCGGTCACAAGTGACAGGCGGTATATTTTCTGCGGCACTTTCCGTAGGCTCACGCCTCCCAGGCGTTACCTGGCACCCTGCCCAATGGAGCCCGGACTTTCCTCCATCTTATCTTGCGATAAAACAGCGACTGCTCAGCCGACTCTTTCAGCGTTTAGTGTATCACACATTTATGTTAATGCGATATGCGATAGCTTTAAATAATAAGCAAAAACCAGACCAGAAATGCCCTTCAATCAGCATTAACGGAAATACTAAGCGTCCTTATCTTTCTCCATATCTAATGCGGCTTGATAGAACAGCTTCTTCCTAACTCCGGTAATTTCCGCAGCCAATGCAACTGCGGTTTTAATCGAACATTCGCCCATCAACACTTTCAATATCTTTTCCTGCTCAGGCGTAATAATCTGCTCTTTTTTATCGATAGTAGCGCCATCGACAATAACCACAAACTCACCTCTCCTCATATTGGCATCGCCTTCAACTAACTTAAGCGCCTCGCCCAAACTGGTTTTCACGATAGTTTCGTGCAACTTGGTCAATTCCCTGGCAATAACGATCTGCCGATTCATTGGCAATATCTCCGCCATATCTTTCAATGAAGCCAAAATCCGGTGACTGGACTCATAAAATACCCACGTTATCGGACATGCTAATCTTTCGCTAAAAAACGCTTTTCGCGCCGAAGAGGTTCTCGGCGAAAAGCCTTCAAATACAAACTGGGTGACTGGCAATCCCGCGGCAGACAATGCCGCAATCAACGCGCAGGCGCCCGGCACAGGCACAACATCGACCCCCGCATCCTTCACCATTTTCACCAGCGGCATACCCGGATCACTTAAAAGCGGCGTTCCGGCATCGGAAACCAACGCAATAGATAAACCCTCCCGGAGCTTTTCCAGCAACCCTGCTGAAGCTTTGTCTTCATTATGTTGATGCAACGAAATCAGTTTATTGCTAATGCCATAATGCTGTAACAACATTTTCACATGTCGGGTGTCTTCCGCAGCAATCAAATCAACCTGTTTTAATATTTCAACCGCTCTGAAACTAATATCCGCTAAATTACCTATCGGAGTAGCAACAACGTATAATTTGCCGCATTCACTTGACATTCGATACACTCACTTGAAAACTCTTAAAAAGATGCGACCAAAATATAAGCCGCCATTATTGTATGCCCTGCTTTCCGGCCTATTGTTTTGTTCCGGTTGCGCCCCCACAGCCGCCACGGATGCAGGAGGCAGAGCAATGCAGGAGCGACTTCCGGATAACGCTCTGCATAAACAAGAAGCACTGGTAACGCAACCTTTAGTAAGGGACGACCAGCCTGGTCAAATGGTTGAATTATACCAGCATCCCTCAACGCCAGCGTCCCTGGAACTAAATCAGCAGCGCTTGCAGTCCGTCGAATCCTTAATTCAGTCCGGAGACGGCAATTCTGCAAAACATGATGCTGATGCCATTAATCCTGCAGAGCTGTCACCCGAACAGCATGCCCATCTGCGTCTTCTTTATGCCCAGATCCAGCTCAGCTTTGGCGAGGCTGAACAATCCATTGAAAGCTTGTCGCTGGTTCAACCGCAACAGCTCAATCTGGACAATCAGATTAAATATTTTCAATCGCAAGCCTTTGCCTACTCATTAACAGGAAATCTGCTTGATAGCGCCAAATCGAGAATTGAACTACACCGGTTAATAACTGCTCCTGATGAACTCGAAAAAAATCAGGCCGCCATTCTTGAATCGTTAAGCATGCTGCCCGACATTTCCATACAGATCAACCAAACAGATGATTTAGCAGGCTGGATGTCTTTAAGCAACATTTTAAAAAATATAAACCAGCCTGATTTTAATACCCAAATAAGCCAGTGGCGCACAGCATTTCCGGCACATCCTGCTGACTTAAGCTTCCTGGGTCAACCTCCAGACACGCTAAAAAATGCGCTCTTTCAACCCCAATCAATTGCATTATTACTACCAGGCTCAGGGACTTTCGCCCAAGCCGGTAAAGCTATCCGCGCTGGATTCATGGCAGCCTACAACCACACAAACAATAATTCCAAGCCCACTATTCATTTTTATGACAGCGAACAATCGACGCCAGCAACTTTATACAGCCAAGCTGTCGCAGAAGGCGCCCAATTGGTCATCGGCCCGCTAGCTAAAGAACATATCCAAAGTTTGGCCGAGACCGTTACATTTAACATCCCCGTACTGGCATTAAATCATATTCCAGGCCTGCAAAAAAACCAGCTCTACCAGTTTAGTCTTAGCCCTCTGGATGATGCCGACCAAATCACCCATAAAGCTTGGACGGATGGACATCAAAAAGCGCTGCTACTCGTTCCTGAAAACGCCTCAGGCAAACGCATCGCCAACTATTTAACGGACGATTGGCAAGACAGGGAGGGCACTATCCTCGAAACGCAGACCTATAACCCCAAAGAAACCGACTTTTCAGCACCGATTCAAAAACTGCTCAACCTGGATGAAAGTGAGCAGCGTTACAATAAAATCCTTACACTGATACCTGGCGTAAAATATACTTCTCGAAGACGCCAGGATGCTGATGCCATATTATTAAGTGCCTATAGCGCAGAAGCGCGCTCTATTAATTCCCAGTTCCAATTTTATCAGGCGGGTGACATCCCTGTTTATGCGATGCCTACCGTTTACACAGGACAAACCAACGCATCACTGGATGCCGACCTTAATAAAATAACTTTTTGCGATACTCCTTGGCTATTCGACAAAGCCTATCAGGGCGAACTTAGCATGAATGCGCTGCAAGAAACCTGGAAGCAATTCCCCAACTCTTATTTGCGCCTGATTGCGATGGGCATTGACGCCTATAATCTGGTTGCGCACTTGGATAATATGGAAGCCGATCCCTATCCCGGCGCGACCGGATATCTATCGCTGACCACAGACCAGCGCATCAAGCGCAAGCTGATATGCGCCAAATTCATGGACGGGCAACCCGAAATAAGCGACCTTACCACTGAAAACAACGGCTCAATACCTGATAAAAGACAACAACCGGAAAGCCCGGCCAAGGCCAACGATGCTGTTTACTAAACTCAAGACCAAAGCGGTGCATCTAATCCGCGGCGAAAGTGCCGAAGAACAAGCCCACAATTTCCTCATCGACAAAGGACTCAAACCGGTATGCCGGAATTTCCGCTGCAAACAAGGCGAACTTGATTTAATAATGACCGACAAACTGACGCTGGTTATCATCGAAGTCCGGTTCCGTAAAACCGACAAATACGGCAGCGCCGTTGAGAGTATCACCCGCGCCAAACAATCCCGCATTATAGCGGCAACGCATGTTTATCTTTCATCGCACAAGTCAGACAGCCCTATCCGCTTCGACGTGATCGCTATTTCCGGCAACGGCAATATCGACTGGATACAAAATGCATTTTAAATGGCTACACCTTTTAATGGATACATTTGGTATTGCGTGTTGCCGGAAATACGCACATGAACGCGCAAAACTTTCAACCCGTTGAATTTAAAAAGTGTCGCAGACTCATGATAGCCTTTATAATTGCTCACTATGAGCCTACAAAATCGCATAATTAACCACTTCACTAACAGCATCCAAACCCAGCAGGATACGATGAGCAATCTCGGCGAACTGATCGAGTTTGCCTCGCAACGACTGGTCGCCACCCTGCTTAACGATAAAAAAATAGTCACTTGCGGCAATGGCCGTTCAGGGGCCGTCGCCCAGTTGCTGTCATCGGCCATGCTTAATCAATACGAACGTGACCGGCCCTCGTTACCTGCTATTGCCTTAACCACCGACACGACCACTCTCACCGCCATTGCCAACGACTATCATTTTGATGATATCTTCGCCAAACAACTCAGGGCATTAGGGCAAAGCGGAGATATATTAATTGCTTACACCGATGGCAATAATTCGGCCAATATCGCCAAAGCCATTACCACAGCTCACGATAAAGACATCACAGTCATCGCCCTGACCGGCAATAATGGCGGCATGATTGCACCCTTGCTCAATGAGATCGATATAGAAATTCGCGTACCGTCAAATACCAGCGTGCACATCCAGGAAGTACACACATTAATTACCCATTGCTTGTGTGACTTGATTGACCATCAATTATTTGGCGGCTGACCATGAAAAAACTTTTATTACTGCTGCTGGCGCAGATCTTTTTTATTACCGGCTGCTCGACGATTGCTGCGGGCGGCGCGGAAATAACCGGCTTATCATTATTAAACGACCGTCGCAGCCGCGAAGCCATTTTGGCTGACGAGGCGATTGAAAATCATGCCAACGCCAAGTTGAATGCCTATTATGATCTGCGCGACAAATGCCATTTTAATATCACCGCTTACAACGGCGCCGTGCTGGTCACTGGAGAAACGCCCAAGGATGAGTTCCGCAATAGAATTATCGACATTGTCCGCGTCATTCCCAATGTAAAACTGGTACACAACAAGCTGACCATTGCCCAGCCCAGTCCTTTTAATTTCCGAGCCAATGATGCGTTGATTACCGGTAAAGTAAAAACCGCACTCACTCAAATACCCGGATTCGATGCCTCCTGGGTAAAAGTCATTACTGAAAAAAGCACGGTTTACCTGATGGGGCTAGTGCATAGAAACGAAGGTGCTGCTGCCATAGAAGCGGCCAGACACCAATCCGACGTAAATCAAATCATTACGGTTTTTGAATACATTGACTAATATCGCCCCTTTACCTGCTGCATTCTTAAGCCTGCTGGCTGAGTTTTTTTCTCGTGATGCCATTTTAACTGCTCCTGAAGACTGCTGGACTTACGGCTATGACAACAGCCGTCGCCATGTGCTGCCTCAAGCCGTGGTTTTTCCGACTACGCATGAACAAGTCGTCAGCGTCGTTAATGCCTGTAACCGCTTCAACGTTGCACTGACCGCCAGAGGCCGCGGCACCGGCACCACCGGCGCGACTGTTCCACTTAAAGGCGGACTGATTGTGTCACTGGAACGCATGAACAAACTGGTCGAATTTTCTCCCGATAATCGCTACATCATTGTAGAGCCGGGCATGACCAACCAGCAGGTGCAGGACATCGCCAAAGAAAAAGGCTTTTTTTGGCCACCCGACCCGACCAGCGCAGCCTTCTGTAGCGTTGGCGGCAATCTGGCCTATAACTCCGCAGGACCCAGAGCAGTAAAATACGGCACCCCCAGAGAAAATACGCTGGGCTTGCGCGCTGTGACCGGCGCGGGCAAGGAAATCCGCGTTGGCGTTCATACCAGCAAAGGCGTGGTCGGTTATGACCTGACCCGGCTGATACTCGGCTCGGAAGGCACACTGGCGATTATTACCCAAGCCACATTAAAACTGACACCGCTGCCGGAAGCGACCAAAACGCTCAGAGCCATATACAATTCCGTTTTTGATGCGGCCAAAGCCGTTTCCGCGATCATGTCGCAACCGGTCATTCCCTGTGCGCTGGAGTTTATCGACGGCAATGCCATCAACATGATCCGGCAGTATTCAGAAACCGATCTGCCCGAACATGCAGGCGCTATGCTAATGATCGAAGTCGATGGACAACGCGAAGGTTTGGACACGGCGGCTGAAAAAGTGGCTGCCGCCGCCAAAAACGATGGCCTTTTGGATATTAGACTGGCTCAGACCGACGCCGAAGTTAAAGCCCTTTGGCAAACCCGAAAAGCGCTGTCTCCGGCGTTGCGCAAAGTGGCTCCGAAAAAAATCAATGAAGATGTAGTGGTGCCGGTTACCGAAATGCCGGCGCTAATAGCGGGATTAGGCGAACTTTCGAAAAAATACGACCTACCCATCATTAACTTCGGTCATGCGGGCAACGGCAATATCCATGTTAATTTATTGCTCGATCCTGATCAGCCCGAACAAGGCAAAAAAGCCCACGCGTGCCTGGATGAAATCTTTTCGTTGGTGCTGGAGCTAAACGGCACACTGTCCGGCGAACATGGGGTCGGCCTGGAAAAGAGAGACTTTGTCGATCGGGAACTGGATGTAAATTCTTTGGAACTGATGAGGGACATCAAGCGCCAATTCGATCCGAACGGCATACTCAATCCCGATAAGATGTTTCCGCTGGTTTAATAATTTTTACCACGAACAACTGCATGGATGCAGGAGGTAGAGCAATGCAGGAGCAATTGCCGAGACACGAAGGACACGAAGTTTATGTTTTTTTCTTCGTGCTCTTCGTGTCTTCGTGGTGAATAACAGACCTGAATACGCACAGTTTATCCATATAACTCGCTGCTGCCGTCCATGTCGCCGGTCTCGCTATACAGCAATGGCCGTCCCTGATTAAGCGTTGCCGCTGCAACCACTTGGCAAACGACAATCTTGTGATCGCCCGCATCGGCATAATGACTCACCTGACAGTCAAAATAAGCCAAACTTTCGGATAAAACGGGAGCGCCGGTTTTGGCTTGCTGCCAATAAAAACCGGCCATCTTGTCTGGAGCAGATCGGCCAAAATGCTCCGCTAGCGCATACCGATCCCGCCCCAGAACATTAACCGTACAAACACCGCTTTCCTCCAACAATTGATAGGAATAATGCTCGGGATTAATACTGATCGCCAACAACAAAGGATCGAAAGACACCTGCATCACCCAGGCCGCAGTAAAGGCATTTTGACGCTCGCCAACACCGACGCCGATCACATAAACGCCGTGACTAATCTGTTTAACCAATGTTTCAGCATTTTCAATCATGTTAATGCACCAGCTTAATGCGCATCGATAAATCAACCGCTCTGATATGTTTGGTTAATGCACCTATGGAAATATAACCGACACCGGTCTCGGCAATTACCCTAATATTGTCCAGATCGATATTGCCTGAAGCTTCAAGCTCTATGGCTCCGGCATTTAATTTTACCGCCGCGACCATGTCTTCAAAACTAAAATTATCAAGCATGATCCTATCAGGCTTTGCCGCAATAGCCTCCAGAAATTCCTTCATCGATTCGACCTCCACTTCCACTGGAACCGAAGTCAATTCCCTCGCCGCCCGGATTGCGTTGGCTATCGAACCTGCCGCTATTATGTGGTTTTCCTTAATTAAAACCCCGTCATATAAACCGATCCGATGGTTATAACAACCGCCACAGACTACTGCATATTTTTGTGCATTCCTCAGACCCGGAATGGTTTTTCGTGTATCCAGCACTTTACAGTCTGTGCCGGAAACCGCATCGGCATATTGCCGGGCAACCGTAGCCGTCGCAGACAAGGTTTGCAGCAAATTCAGCGCGGTGCGCTCACCGGTCAGTAAACCTCTAGCCGAACCACTGAGCTTGCATAAAAGCGTATTTTTAACGACCGACTCGCCTTCAGCCGCCAACCATTCGATATTAATGCTTGCATCCAGAGATTTAAATACTGCATCAAACCAAGCCTGACCGCAAAGCACCATGTCTTCCCGCGTAACAACTTCAGCCTCAGCTGCCATAGATTCAGGAATGATGGCTGCGGTTATATCGCCGGAACCGATGTCTTCTTCGAGGAAGGGTTTTATTTCTACCATTTTCAATTGTTCTTCTGTCATAAGCCCATCAATTTTGCAAACACTCGTTCGGTGATCGTTTTTTCATCAATATTAACAATTGCGGCCTGACCTTTGCGCAGCTTTTTTGCCAACTCGTCCGCTTGGATCTCAAATATTTTTGCCCCGTTTTTCCCGACAAAGAGCATAGCTTCTGTCGCGGCATCTTTCCAAAGCAGCTTGCCCCATTGCCTTTCAGCTTCCGAAATGAATGCAACCCAACTTCCCTCGGCAAGATTTCCGGCCTGCTCCGAGCGGTCATCCACTATCGCTTCAGCTTTTATTCTCTTGTCCTCAACAGGTACCGCACCGCCTTTACCACTATCTCCTGCTGTTTTTTCCTTTTTATCCATCAAGATGATATGCCATACGGCAAGATCTTTAAAAAAACGCGACTGTGCTGATCTATCGTATGAAATTTTCTTCAAACCGTTCCTTAATTCCGCAATCAGCCCAGGCAACAGCTTTAATATCTGCTTTCTTTCATTATCACCTGCCGGAGGCATGACGCTTATAATCAGTTCATCCATGGCCTGCACCGATTTTTTCCACTGTTCCGGCTGTTCATCTTTATGTGTATAAGCGTCCAGTAAGACATCTGACCAAACATCACGTAGAAATTCGCCTATCGCTATCGGCAGCGCTTTGCCCATCGTGCTGTTTTCAATGGCCTTAAGGACTATTCTTTTGCTCGAGTCCAATGCTTGTTTATTTATCATAAACCGCTTGGCATTCTCCTCGATATTCTGAGTACGCTGTTTTTGTTTGTTCAGATAATCCGAAAATTCACCCGCCACGGCCCTCCAGCCGGATAGTTCAAATCCACTGTCCTTGGTCATCTTTTTAACTGCACTTGCAATGCGCTCCTGAATTAACCGGTCATCATGCTCATCCGCATTTAAAAACAATCCGGCTGCAAACAAATCATCGAGCAACTGCCTGACGGGATTATCTTCGCTTGTAAAAATACTGCATTGTCCCAAAGAGGCTGCTGCCAGTGGAATTTCCAACCGTAAAACAGCTGTTTTTACAGCTTCGTCGAGCAATTTATCCTGTTCTATTTCGCTAAAAATCAAAGCTATTAAATCAAGTACGTCTTCATCATGCTTGGCCAATATTTTGGCGTCAATACTAAAACTTAGCTCTTCCAATTTTTTAAGTATCTGCCGTTTTAACAGCTGCTTTTTTTCTCCAGGACCTGAGCCATCGCTAACCACTTGAAGACCTTCCAATGCATTTTTTATTTCAGAATGTTCGTAAAATGCGTTTCCCGCAACTGAAATTGAATCGTAAGCAGAAGGAAAATGAGCCAGCCGCCATAACTCCAGCTTTTTCTGTAATAACTCAAACGCTACACTTGGCTGTTCAGCGCGTGTATAAGCTAGCCCAGCCATTTCCTTGATATCTGCCACTGCGTGCAGTGAGGCCGGGCAAACGGTTTCGCACCGCTTGATTAATTCACGGTAAATAAACCCCAACTGACTAAATACATTAGCTTCAAACGTTTTATACAGCGCAATCCGACCATCTGTATTTAATTTCAGCGGATTAACGACTTCAACCAAAGCACGAACCAATTTTTCCGGGAATACCGGATTTTGACTGTCTGCAATAGTTCGCTTGCCCTGCTGGATTGCGAGGTATTTATTCAGACTAGTCAGTTCTTCATAAAATGATTGTTCACACTGACGAATAATCACTGTAACCGCATGATTTTCTCTCACCGTATCATCATTAACTAGCGAGACCTTAGAAAAATCTAATTGCTCTCTCTGGTTATTTGCAATTTTCTGGTAACTGCCGTCGAAAATTTCGTTAATTTTGAATAAATAATTTTGCCCGATATCTTTCCGAACTGAACGAAGATATTCCAGCAACTTTATGTATTGCTCCTTACTGATTTTTTCTCGATTCCTGCTCAACTGCAAACCAAATTCAAGATCAATATGCATACAACAATCATCAACTGCCTGCTCGAAATACTGAAAGAAAATCGGCTTAATTTTGCCTAATATCTCAGTCCGATTCACTTTATTTATACCCGAATTTATTTGCTGCCGGTTGTCCATTGCGATATATGTGCTGTTATTTAAAGATAAATTAGTCATAGCCTAGTACTCCAGTGGTATTTTGACTAATAATATGTGTATTTATCCTGAATACTGTGCTTTATTTCCGTTTTTTACTTCTTAACTAGCCCATGAAAATAAACCAGCACTGGTTAACAGACATTACCCGAACTCCTTCGCCCAACTTCGACGACAGGCCTGACCCTGCGGATATTTCATTACTGGTTATTCACTGCATCAGTCTTCCGCCCGGCGAATTTGATAATCATTATATAGACCGGCTGTTTTGCAATCAGCTTGATCCTGTCGAACACCCCTATTTTAAAGAGATTTATCAACTTACCGTATCTGCACATTTACTGATTAAGCGCGATGGGATGCCTGTTCAGTATGTACCATTTGACAAACGCGCGTGGCACGCAGGGAAGTCGGTATATGAAGGCCGGGGACAGTGTAATAATTTTTCTATTGGTATAGAACTTGAAGGTACCGAATTGGTCGATTATACCGACCGGCAATATGTGCAACTCGCTACAGTGATTCGCACTTTGCTTGAAACTTACCCTACGCTATCGACACAACGCATTACAGGGCATAGCGATATTGCGCCTGGACGAAAAACCGATCCGGGCGCATCTTTTGACTGGCAAAGACTTTCAGAGCTGTTGAAATAACCCCAAGCGATTTTTATTCACCAAGAAAGCACGAAGTTTATTTCTTCGAGCCTCGGCAACTGCTCCATGCGTTGCTCTCTACCTCCCCATCCGTGGGGGCGTACCTCTTGCATCCATGTAGGCAATGCAGATTTTGCACGAAGCAAAATATCTGCCCGTGCAGCCGTTCGTGACGTTAAATTTTTAAACCGGCTCTTTCGAATGCCCCAAGCCGAACGATTCCGCCAACATCAAAATCACCCCCAAGGTAATGGCGGAGTCTGCGATATTAAAAGCGGGCCAGTGCCAGGACTCGTAATAAACATCAAGAAAGTCGATCACATAACCGTAAGCCAGCCGGTCAATCAAATTACCGATGGCGCCGCCCAGAACCAATGCCAAAGCCACCGCCAGCAAGGTCTCATGTCTTTTCAACCGGGTCAGCCAAACCGCTATAACGATACTAATCGCCAAAGCCAACCCGGCAAAAAACCAGCGTTGCCAACCGCCGGCTTCGCTTAAGAAACTGAATGCCGCACCGGTATTATGTACATAGGTCAACTTAAAAAAAGGCATGATCTGAATGGATTCATAAAGTTGCATGGAGGCCGCTATAGCTAGCTTGCTTCCTTGATCCAAAACCACCGCCAGCAACGACAGCCATAGCCATTTCAACATAATAAAATCACGCATAGTGCCTATGTTCGCCATCGCCTGCTACGTTTTCCACGCAACGGCCACACAGTTCTGGATGTTCCGTTACTTTGCCCACCTCAGGCCGTTGATGCCAGCAGCGCACACATTTTTGATGGTCGGATACGACGACTTTTAATTTCACGCCGTCAATTTCAGTCTGAATGGCCTCTTCAGATGCATTTTGTTCAGCCATGGCCGAGGCGTTGGAGGTAATGAAGATAAAACGCAATTCATCCGACAATTGGCTTAACGCATCCAAAAATTCGGTATTGCAGTACAGTTCGATTTCTGCATTCAGCGAGGAACCGATTTCACCTTTGGCTCTGCTTTTTTCCAGTTCCTTACCGACAGCGGCCCGAACTGTCATTACTTTTTGCCAGAACTCGCGATTCAACGCCGAACCGTCATCCAGCTTGACCAGTCCCTGATACCAGGTTTCCAAAAATACCGACTCACTACGCTCACCCGGCAGATGTTGCCAGATTTCATCGGCGGTGTAACTGATGATCGGCGCCAGCCAGCGCGTCAAGGCTTCAAGCACATGATACATGGCGGTTTGCGCCGAGCGCCGCGCCAAACCGTCGGCTTTTGCAGTGTATTGACGATCCTTGATGATATCCAGGTAAAATCCCCCCAGATCAATCACGCAAAAATGATGCACTTTCTGGTAGATATGCTGGAATTGATACGTTTCATAGGCAGTTTTGACTTCTTCCTGCAACGCCAACGCCCTATCCAAAACCCAACGATCCAGCGCCAGCAAATCCTTGCTATCGACCGCATGTTGCGCCGGATCAAAATCATCCAGGTTGGACAGCAAAAACCGCGCGGTATTTCTCAAGCGTCGGTAGCCGTCTGAAGTGCGTCTTAGAATTTCGTCCGATACGCTCATCTCGCCCCGATAATCTGTCGCTGCAACCCATAAACGCAACACATCTGCCCCCAGATCCTTCATGACCGATTGCGGAGCAACCACATTGCCCTTTGATTTGGACATTTTCTTGCCATCGGCATCGACGGTAAATCCATGAGTCAACACGGCCTTATAGGGTGCAACCTCATTCATCGCAACCGATGTGAGCAATGAGGACTGGAACCAGCCGCGATGCTGATCGGAACCTTCCAGATACAAATCGGCCGGAAAATTCAGCTGTTCGCGTTTTTCCAATACGCAAGCGTGGGTTACGCCGGAGTCGAACCAGACATCCAAGGTGTCGGTCATTTTTTCGTAATGCTCGGCTTCATCGCCTAATAATTCAGCTGCTTCCAGTTCAAACCAGGCTTCTATACCTTGCTGTTCGATGCGCTGAGCCACCTGTTCAATCAATTCAGCCGTACGCGGATGCAATTCGCCGGTTTCTTTATGGACAAAAAAAGTGATCGGTACGCCCCAAGTGCGCTGACGGGAGATGCACCAGTCAGGACGGCCTTCCATCATACTTTCAATACGCGCCTGACCCCATTCAGGAATCCATGCGACGCGCTTGACTTCATTAAGCGCCTGTTCGCGCAACTTATTTTTATCCATTGAGATAAACCACTGCGGCGTAGCCCTGAAAATAATCGGGGTTTTATGTCGCCAACAATGCGGATAGCTGTGCAGTATCGCGACGTGATGCAGCAACTTGCCTTGTTGTTCCAGCACTTCCAAGACATGGGCATTGGCATTGAACACATGCTCGCCGGCAAAAATCTCCGTGTTGGGCAGAAAAACGCCGTCATTACCGACCGGATTATCGACCGGCAAGCCGTATTTCAAGCCGACGACATAATCGTCCTGACCGTGTCCGGGTGCCGTGTGCACCGCGCCGGTACCGGCCTCGATAGTGACATGGTCACCCAAAATGATCGGCACTTGCCTGTCATAAAAAGGATGTTGCAATAACTGATGCTCCAGCGCCGCGCCTTTGCAGTAAGCAATCACATGGTAATTTTCGATGTCATATCGCAACATCGCATCTTTAAGCAGAGCTTCTGCAACAACCAAACGCTCTTTGTTACCATCTTTTTCACATTGCACCACAGCGTATTCAAGGTCGGGATTTAACGCAACGCCCTGATTTGCCGGTAACGTCCACGGCGTGGTTGTCCAGATGACGACTGACAATGGCCCCGTTCCTTCATGCTCAGGCACATGGTGGCACAGGCTCAAAAACCCGGCTTCATCAACGACCTGAAAACGCACATCGACCGCAGGCGAATGCTTATCTTCATACTCGACTTCCGCTTCAGCCAGCGCCGAACCGCAATCGGTACACCAGTGCACAGGCTTTGCACCTTTTGCTATATGACCGTTTTGGCTGATTTTGCCCAACGAGCGCACGATGTCGGCTTCAAAGGCAAAATCCATCGTTAAATACGGATGCTCCCAGTCGCCTAAAATACCCAGCCGGATAAAGGCCTCTTTTTGTATGTTGACCTGTTTTCCGGCATATTCGCGGCAGGCTTTACGGAAAACGGCAGGAGAAACTTTAACGCCCGCTTTACCGATTTTTTTTTCTACCTGTAATTCAATCGGCAAACCGTGGCAATCCCAGCCCGGTACATAAGGCGCGTCAAAACCGCTTAATGATTTTGATTTAACGATGATATCTTTTAATACCTTATTGACCGCATGACCGATATGAATTTCACCATTGGCATACGGAGGGCCATCATGCAGGATAAACTTGGGCCTTCCGGCAAATTCCTGCCTGATTTTGTTATACAAGCCCGCTTCGTTCCATTTTTTTAGACGTTCCGGCTCACGTTGGGCCAGGTTGCCTTTCATCGGAAAGGCAGTGTTGGGTAAATTCAGTGTTTTTTTATAATCCATCGTCATAACAATTAAACTCGGCAAAAATCTTTTTGGCCTCAGCCACATCTTTTACAATCTGGGCTTTAAGCTCATCCAATGACTGAAAACGCATTTCATTTCTGATCTTTTGTTTGAAATGCACTTCCACATAACGCCCGTAAATTTCTCTATCAAAATCAAATAAATGCGCTTCCAGAATAACTTTTGATCCACCATCAACCGTGGGCCGGGTACCTACATTGGCCACACCTTCAAATTCGCGCCCATCAATCCCGGTCATGGTTACCGCAAACACGCCGTTAACAGGGGTATTTTTTCTAAACATCAGTATATTGGCGGTGGGATAGCCAATGGTTCGCCCTCGTTTGTCGCCATGCGCCACACGTCCGCAAACAGAATAACAGCAACCGAGCAATTTTTCAGCCAAGGCCAAATCACCACCGCCCAATGCGTCCCTGATCAGGGTACTGCTGACCCGAAGCCCGGCTATTTGATAAGACCCGGTGTCTTCGACATCAAAACCGAATTGCTTGCCCTTGTCCTTGAGCATCGCAAAATTTCCGCGCCTGGCCTTACCAAAATGAAAATCATCCCCGACGACCAAATGCTTTATATTTAATTTTTTTACTAAAACATCTTCAATAAACTGCTCGGCATCACAATCGGCAAAATATTGATTAAATCGCAATATCAATAAATCATCAACGGGCAATTCAGAAAACCGGATTACTTTTTCCCGCAAGCGCATCAACCGTGATGGCGCATTTTCTCCCAGAAAATACTCCAGCGGCTGCGGCTCAAAGGTCATCGCAACGACGGGCAAAGCTAATGCCTCACCTCGCTCAGCCAGCTTTTTTATCACGGCCCTATGCCCCAAATGCAGGCCGTCAAAATTTCCAATCGTAAGTACACAACCGTTTTTTAACGGTTCTAAATGAGATAATCCTCTAATTAGACGCATGAATATGGTGAACTAAAAAGCTTTATTCTACCATGTGTAAGCATTACTTGGATTCAAATCATAAAATCGAATTATGTACTCAAAAAAAAAGCCCGGTGGAATCCCACCGGGCTTTTTTTGTCCAAATCAGCGATGATTTATTTCATCATTGATTTTTTGAACATGCTGTCCAGTTTGCTGTTTGTGTCTTGAGCATATTGTGCTGCACGGTTAGCAGCAGCTTCAGCAGAAGCAGCTTGTGAAGAAGCAGAATCAGCAGCGCTTTTTGCACTAGCTGCATCAGCAGATGCTTGTGCAACCGAAGTTTTCAAGCCATCAACTTGTGACTGTAAGTTTTCGATATCTGAAGTGCTTGCACAACCAACAACCAAACTAGCAACCAGAGCAACCATTGATAATTTCATTACTTTTTTCATATTATTTTCCCTTCTTAAAGTTATTACAACAAAAAAACGCTTACTAGCTTTAATTCTGCACTGTTTTTAAATTATTTTCCAGTTTTATTTTATTTTTACGACGGTTCCTTTGTCTAGCCAATGGCTTAAATGATCAATCTGGCCGTTAGTTAGCGCAATGCATCCATGAGTCCAATTCATTGATTTATGAATTTTTTCATCCGCTCGTCCCAAGCCATGAATGCCGATTCGCCCACCTAAAGGGGTATTTTGCGGCGGCACTTGATGAAACCGATGGGCAGTTATAATATTGTTATAAGCTACTTGATTAATAACGCCCTCTTCCAAAGCCTTTTGGGCATCTTCTGCGGACGGATACGTTAAACCGAAAAACTTTCGAAAAGAACTGCTCTCGCCAACCCAGCCTATCCTGTAACTTCCAAAAGGCGTGACGTTGTCACCCTGATGGCTTTTAAACCCGGCACCTCCTCGACCAATGGCAATATCATTTATGGTCTCAAGCGTCTGCATGCCTTTTTTTACCTCAATGGTGAGCGCTTTCGTGTCCACTAAGAGCCAGACATCATCATCCGCAATTACAGCAAAAGAAAAAAAACTACAGCACAGCAATAAATAAATTCGCAACATAAATGCTCTACACTAGATAAGAATTTTGGTGTACTTTAGTCACCAAGTTAATTGCCGAATTAAGGATCCAGCATGCAAATAGAAACCATCACAACGCATCCATACAACGACCAAAATCCAGGAACCTCCGGACTCAGAAAAAAAGTTAAAGTATTTCAACAGCCCGGTTATCTGGAAAATTTTGTTCAGTCAATTTTCGACTCGTTACAGGACTTTACCGGAAAAACGCTGGTACTGGGTGGAGACGGGCGATATTTTAACAGACCGGCCATACAAATCATCATCAAGATGGCGGCAGCCAACGGTTTCGGTAAACTTATTATAGGTCAAGGCGGGCTGCTGTCTACCCCGGCGGCATCACATATTATCAGAAAAAATAACGCATTCGGGGGACTGATTCTTTCCGCCAGCCACAATCCCGGCGGTCCTGACGAAGATTTCGGCATTAAATACAATGTCGGCAATGGCGGCCCTGCCCCGGAAAAATATACCAACGCATTTTATCAGCGCAGCTTAACAATCGACAGCTATAAAACAGCCCAACTCGAAGACATAAACCTGGATCGCATAGGTACCCTACAAATAGACGGCCTTAGCATCACTATCATCGACCCGGTGGCCGATTATGCGGAACTCATGCAGTCTATTTTCGATTTCAATTTGCTCAAGCAAAGCATCAGCTCAGGTTACATCACCCTGCTCTTTGATGCGATGCATGCCATTACCGGCCCTTATGCAAAAAGAATACTGATAGACATCTTGGGCGCAACACCTGATTCAGTCATTAATGCAGAACCACTGGAAGATTTCGGCGGCCATCACCCCGATCCCAATTTGGCGCACGCCCAAGAATTGGCCGAACGCATGTTCAGCCCGGCAGCGCCAGTTTTCGGTGCAGCATCCGACGGCGACGGCGACCGCAACATGATTACCGGCAGCAACATTTTCGTAACCCCCAGCGACAGCTTGGCCATTATGGCCGCCAACGCGCATTTAATTCCGGCTTATGCGCAAGGCTTGTGCGGCGTAGCCCGCTCTATGCCTACCAGCCAGGCAGTTGACCGTGTCGCCGCCTGTTACAACATCCCCTGCTACGAAACGCCGACCGGCTGGAAATTTTTCGGCAACCTTCTGGATGCAGGAAAAATCACTTTGTGCGGCGAAGAAAGTTTTGGCACCGGTTCGGATCATGTACGAGAAAAAGACGGTCTATGGGCGGTATTATTCTGGCTGAATTTAATCGCCAGAAAACGCCAGTCTGTTGCCGACATCGTGCATGAGCACTGGCAAAAATTCGGCCGCGATATTTATTGCAGGCATGACTATGAAGCCGTAGAAATGGATATTGCCAACGGCATTGTTGAGCACCTGTTAAATCAATTACCCGTATTGCCGGGGCAAACTTTCGGCGAATATACGGTTCAATATGCAGATGAATTCAGTTATGAGGACTCAATAGACGGCAGCATCAGCAGCAAACAGGGCATACGCATCGGCTTTGACAACGGTTCCCGGATTATTTTTCGTTTATCGGGGACGGGAACAGTAGGAGCAACCTTAAGAATTTATCTGGAACGTTTTGAAGCGGACGCATCCAAACATGCTCAGGATGCCCAAGTGGCATTAGCGGAGTTAATCAGCCTTGCCGAACAGTTTTGTGAAATTAAAAAACGTACAGGCAGGATTGAGCCTGATGTGGTCACTTAAAAGCACATGAAAGACGGCGAAAGGTAAATATTGCACCTTTCGCCTTAAACACCTCACAAAACGTGATTTTTCAGCTGCAAAACAAGCTTTGAGCTCCGGTATATTGTCATAGCAACAAATTTGCAGATTATGAAATTAAGGCATATAGGTGTTAGCTCGACATCAAGGCGGCAGCTTTCTGCTATCAAGAAACGCTCAGAAATGATCGAAATACTCCTTTTCTATACCGTTATTAGTGATGAATTAACTCCCCTCTGCCGATTTGCTCGGTGCGATGAAAAGAGCGCACAACATGAAAAGTATTGGGGAGTATAAGTTCATCGATATAATTTCTGGCGCATAGTCTGGTTAAAATACGAATAACCGCAGGATGTATTCCATGTGTCAATATTAGATAAACATATCAAAAAAGGCGGTGAAATGACATTCATCCAGTTTCTAATCGACACGCCGGTTGTGGCTTTTTTGCTGTCCTTGGGACTACTTGTAACGGTCGTGCCTATCCTCGCAAATTTGTTATTCCGCAACAAGCCCAAGCATCCCGAGGTAGTCAATACGCCGCTGAAAGAGGCTTCACCAAAACATTTTCAGGGAACCCAACTGGATATTGCTATTCTAATCTTCGTGCTGTTGTTACTGTTGGGAGTAATCGGATCGATATATAAAATATTTTGGGGATAGCGCATTACAAAACAAGATTGCCGTATTGAATCTAAGTATCAAAGCCGCTGAAGTTGATCTTGAAGCGTAAGTCACCCGAGCCACTCATAACTCGTAAAATCAACCTGTGTTTAACTATTACTGCCGCCGCCAAGCAAGACATTATCAAACTAACCCCTGATTGCCGGACGGATTAAATCAAGCCTTTTATTGAACACAATATGGAACATCAACCTAATACAATGAAAAAGCCCATCATTACGGGTGCAATTTTTTTTATTCTAGATGCGCTTGTTATAAATCAAGGAGCTATCTCATTATTTCTGATTTTTACCATTATTTTATGGTGGCTGCCAAAGTCCGCCTTTAAAAAATATACCAAACAAAGTCCGAAGGAAGAACTTACCAAGATTTTGATTTACGGTTTCATTGTAATCGCGGTTTTTACGTCAAATAGCATTAATAACAAGATTGCCCAAAACCGAGCAAATGACCTCGTCTTGATTATCGAGAACTTCCATCAAGTTACCGGAGATTATCCTAAAACTTTAAACAACCTGGTACCTTTGTATCTTCCAAAGGTACCACAGGCAAAGTACACTTTAAGCTTCAATAGCTTTAAGTACATTAATGATGAAGGAAGTGTTTCACTCTTTTATCATGCTATACCACCCTTCGGCAGGCCGACTTATGTCTTTGATCGCAAAGAATGGATATACCTTGACTAGTTTTAACCAGCAAAGACAGCGGACTCATGGACATATACCGCGCCGCTGCTTTAATCGGCAATGTGCAAGAATATGAATCCTAAATCAGCCTCTACCCTGATCTGGGCCGCAGCATTTGTAACTATTCTTGGCCTCAGTGTTATGTCACCCGGAGCTCAATTTCTATCATGCATAGTTGCTGCCGCTCTTGCGATAATCCCAACATTATTTGGCTCCAAAAAGCCCCGTATTACAGGCGGCATAATGCTGGCAATAACTCTTGTACTTGCTTACCAAGGCTACCCTGCGTTTAAGAAAGAGGGAGAGGACTACCGAAAACGAGTAGAAGTTCTATCAGCACAATCACTTGCACCACAACCCGTTAAATAAAGAAATACCACCATGACCAAAAAACTATTCCAGACAGTAATTTTTATTTTTTCACTCCAACCATTTTTTGCCCAAGCCGCCAACCCTGAGACCGCGTCAGAAGAAATTAGCCCAGCAAAACCCTGTGAGCAGCAACAACGCCAAATCAAAATCATTGGGGACGACCGAGAAAAAATGGCTCAAGAAATCCAGTACCTTCACGACGAAGTCCGGCGTCTCAACGAGACCCTGGACAACATCAGGTCACAGACCGGAAATAGCGAGCCGCGGCCGACTTACTACTGATTACCTTCGGTAGAATGAAAAAATGCAGATTGTGTTGCAACCGTTTTGGTCCCGTGTCATCCGAACTCAAAAAAAATTACCGGCTACGATGCAAACTATAATAACCAAAGCCATGATCCAATTTGGCCTTCTTATAGTGATTAACGGGGCATTCGCTGATACGGCAGCAGTCTCTCAGCCGAATACGGCCGAAGAACATGCTATTCGGATTAATGGTGCCCGACAACAAATCGAATCTTTAAAAATGCGTAATAAGTACTGTGACGCGTTTATCCAATATGCCCGTCAGGAAATAGATATGAAAGGCTCGGCGCTTGGCTTTTATCTTCACCGGAAGCAGGAGTTGAGCATACAAGCAGCCTTGGTTGATAAAGCTACGCTGGATGATCTGGATACAAAAATCCAGCCCCTGCAAAAAGAAATAGCTTCTTTAGAAGAGCATATTCAATCCTGTATCCGTCATCGGGGTGAGAGTGCAAACAATATAGACAAGGTTCAAAACCAAATTAACCAGTTACAACATAACAAATGAGAACATTGCTTTCTATTGTTATGTTTGTATTTATGGCCGTCGCCTATGGTGCGTGCGTCCGCTATGACACTACTGCAAAACCTTTAAATGCCCCTGAATTTGACGGACCGGGTTCGTTTGATCAGTTGCAGGATACAGTTACACTCGATTGCCTGACCTATGTAGGATCAATTCGAAAAGATAGTAAGGAATATGTGCTAATCAAAGATGAGAGAGACATTGTTCATCAACTCAGTGTTGGAGATTATATGGGTGAAAATACCGGCATGATTATGAAGATCAGTGATGATGTTATTTACATTGAGCAAAATATCCGTCGAAACGGAAAGCGGGAACCGGCGATAATAAAATTGGCTAAGTAACCATAAAGCATAGTGTAAAAAATTTTCAATCTGCCTTATTTTGGTCGCTTGTTGCAAACAAGGCGGTGTTGCACGCCTACCTTAAAATACGTAACTTAATTTTATATTACAATAACTTACACAAGAACCCGCAATTACTTAACCCTCCATACCATGGGCAATACCGTGCAATGAGCAGATCAGCAACACCCCCATAGCAATCAATGCAATCTGCTGCAATGATGTTTTCATGTCGGTCTTTTTGTGTAACGACGGTATCAAATCGGCTACCGCGATATAAATAAAGCTCGAGGCTGCCAGCGCCAGAAAATACGGCAGACTGTCATGCAAATCTTCCAGCCCGAAATACGCCAAAACACCGCCCAAAACCGTGGTTAAACTGGCAAGCATGTTGTAGAAAAGCGCTTTGCTTTTGGAATAGCCACTGTGCAGCAAAATTGCAAAATCACCGACTTCCTGGGGGATTTCGTGTGCGGCAACGGCCAAACTGGTGACTATGCCCAAATGCACATCAGTCAAAAACGCGGCCGCGATTAAAACGCCATCGACAAAATTGTGGATGCCGTCGCCGAGAATAATCAACGCGCCAGCCGACTTAGCTGCACCATGACTGTGGCTATGGCCGTGATCATGGTCGTGATCATCTTCATCGCCATGCGCTTCGCAATTTCCGGAATGGCAATGCCGCCAGATCAGTAGCTTTTCCAGCACGAAAAAACCGAGCACGCCCGCTAAAATTGTCCCTGATAACGATTGAAACTGCTCCGGTTTAATGGCTGAAAATGCCTCGGGAATCAGTCCCCAAAAGGCAACCGCCAATAATGCGCCAATGGCAAAACTGATCCCATGCGGCAACACCGCCGCCCTCCGATGATCCGGCAACAATAGAAAAACTGCCGCCGCCATTACGCTTAACACGCCGCCAACCGCCGTAAAGATGATAATTAATATCAGTAAACTCACTCTGTTATGCTCTCCATATTAGCGTAGCCATTCGCCCTGTTTGTTTATCCCGACGATAAGAATAAAAACGTTCATGTTCGGTGACGGTACAAAAACCGCCTCCGTAAACCTTATCTATACCCAACATAGCCAGATCAATCCGGGCCAGCTGGTAAATATCTGCCAGCCACTGACCGTTATTTTGTTCTTTAAAAGCCTTTATGAATGCGGCCGATTTCTCCAGAAAAGCATTCCGCACCTCAGCGCCTACCTCAAAGCAGTCCGGCCCAATTGCAGGTCCCAGCCATACCAGAAAATCCTCCCTGCCCCCCCTTTTGCAAAGGGGGGGCAGGGAGGATTGCATTGAGGTGATCGTATTGCCGATCACCCCTGCCAGCAAGCCCCGCCAACCCGCATGAATGGCAGCCACTTGACTTCCGTCAGCCGCACACACCAGCAGCGGCAGGCAGTCCGCCGTCATCACCGCACACACGACCGCGGACTCAGCCGTATAACTGGCATCGGCTTGTTGCAGACCCCCTCTGCCCTCCTTTGCAAAAGAGAGATCTGCCTGAACAGCTCGATTACTGTGGATCTGATCCAGCCAAACCGGATCGCCAGGCAAATTCAATAATTCTTTAATAACCTGCCGGTTTTGCTTAACCAATTCAGCATCATCGCCGACATGCATGGCCGGATTAAGACTGGCATAAGGGCCGCAACTGACCCCGCCGGTACGCAATAAAGTCGCCGCGTGAATATTAGCCGGTGCAGGCCAGTCCGGGGTTAACCAGTGGTTAATCCCTCTCATTTTCCGCCAACGCTTCCAGTAACCGGGTCATATCTTCCGGCATCGGTTGTTCCCATTCAAGATACTCATCGGTAACGGGATGCTGCAAACCCAATTTTGCCGCATGCAAGGCCTGGCGCTTGAAACTGCGTAATTCTTTTTCCAGGCGTTCACCGCAATCTGCCGGCATTTGAAAGCGCCCGCCATAGACCGGATCACCCAGCAGCGGAAAACGAATATGCGCCATATGTACCCTGATCTGATGGGTACGACCTGTTTCCAGCTTCACCTGAACCAAAGTATGCCGGGTAAAACGCTGACCAACCCGATAATGGGTCACGGCATGCTTGCCATTCTCCCTGACTGCATAGCGCTTACGATCGGTAGGATGCCTGCCGATCGGTTCATCCACAGTACCTCCTGCCGTCATACGGCCGCGGGTAATCGCCAGATATTCACGGGTGATGTCCCGGTCCTGCAACTGCTGCGTCAGACTGTTATGGGCTTGCAAAGTTTTTGCAATCATCAACAACCCGCTGGTTTCCTTATCAATCCTGTGCACAATGCCAGCTCTTGGCAAGGTTTCCAGACTGGAATCATGATTCAGCAAAGCGTTTAACAACGTACCGTTCCAGTTTCCTATCGCCGGATGGACAACCAAGCCTGCCGGTTTATCCACAATTAGCAGACTTTCATCTTCAAAAATGATTTCCAGCGGGATTGGCTCCGGCTCGGCGGTTATTACTATTTCCGCCTCGGCATCCAGGGCTATCGTTTCCCCCCCGACCAGTTTATCTCTGGGCTTGAGCGTCAGTCCGTTGACCTGTACTCGTCCGGATTTAATCCAGCTTTGCAGTTTACTACGCGAATAATCTGCAAACAGTTCCGCAAGCACCTGATCTAATCGCATGCCGGCCATTTCAAATGGCACTTCTTCCGTTAATCTTGTCATAACAAGTTCTTCTGATTAACCCATTGTTAAGTTATACTCGCTGGATACCCAAGCCATCCCAAGTATCGCAGTTAAATTCCAGCGAGAAAAACCCCTTATATTACAGCGTGTCGTTAGCACTATGCGATTAATTTTAATTAAATTTTTATTTATCTGTTGTTTAGGCCTGTCTCTGCAAGGCTGTGAGACGCTTAAAAGCCTTGCATCCGGTGATTCTGACACCGAAGACGAATATGCCGACTGGAATGCCGAAAAGTTTCGCAGTCAGGCCAAAACGGCGCTGGATAGCGGCAGTTACGACAAAGCCATCAAACTCTACGAAGCGCTTGAATCGCGTTATCCTTTTGGCGATGAATCCGCTCAAACACAGCTCGATGTTGCTTACGCGTACTACAAAAACGGTGATCCTGAGGCCGCAATCGCCGCCGCCGACCGCTTTATCAAAATCAACCCGCGCAGCTCCAGCGTCGATTATGCTTATTATTTAAAAGGTCTGGTTAATTACAATCGCGGCATAGGTTTTATTGATCGCTTCCTGCCTACCGATACTTCACAACGCGACCCCGGAAACGCTCGCGATGCCTATGACAATTTTGCCGAACTGATCCGTAGATTCCCAAACAGCAAATATGTACCCGATGCCCAACTACGCATGATTGCGCTTAAAAATAATCTGGCGATGTATGAAGTCCACGTCGCCCGCTTTTACATGAAACGCAAAGCTTATGTTGCCGCCATCAACAGGGCATCTACCGTCGTTGACAAATACCAACGCACGCCTGCGGTTCCTTTTGCGTTGCAAATCATGCAGGAGGCCTACGCCAAACTTGAACTGCCGGATCTTGTCAAGGATACCACCCGAGTCTATGAGTTAAACTACCCGAATGGCCCGCCGGTACCCGAACATAAAGATTCAACCTTTTCGCACAAGGTTTGGGATTTTATCGGTTTGGAAAAATAGGAAGGGCTAAAGGCTAAAAATTGGAAAACTTGTTAAACCTCAATGCAAGTTTTTTTTGCCTTTCGCCTTTTGCCTTAAATCTCAATACAAATCCACCGGATCGACATCCAGAGACCAGCGAACTTTTTTTGCCTGCTTGAGTTTTTCAATTTTCGGCATCAGTACATTGAGCAACGCGTGCAACTCCGGCCGCTTGCTGCTCTGAAACAGTAATTGGTAGCGGTAAAGCCCCGCCCGTCTGGCCATGGGCGCGGCAACCGGCCCCAAAATGTGGGTATGTCCCTTGCTATGCTCTCTCGCCAAGTCAGCAACCGCATGCAGAAACAGCTTGGGCATTTGGGCATCCAAGGCCTGTACCCTTAATAAGGCCTGATAACTAAACGGCGGCAATGACGCCTCTTTGCGCTCCGCCAACGCGCTTTTGGCAAAACTGTTGTAACCCTGACTGATCAGCGTTGTTAATAAAGGATGTTCCGGCTGCCGGGTTTGCATGATGACTCGACCGGGCTTTTCCGCACGCCCGGCGCGGCCTGAAACCTGCACGATCATTTGCGCCAGTTTTTCCGGTGCATGAAAATCAATGCTGAACAGGCCGCTGTCCACATCCAGTATCGCCACCAGCGTCACATTGGGGAAATGATGGCCTTTCGCCAACATTTGCGTACCCAAAATAATATCCACCAAACCCTGATTGATTTGCTGTAAATAATCTTCCAATGAGCCTTTGCGTTGGGTGGAATCCCGATCCAGGCGCACAATCGTTTTACCGGCAAATAATTCCGCCAACACTTTTTCCACCCGTTCGGTACCCAGTCCCAATGGCGTCAATTCCCCGGTTTTGCAGGCGGGGCAATGCTTAATCAGGCGTTGTTCCTGTCCGCAATGATGACAACGCAATATCCCTTCATCATAATGAATCACCAGGTTGGCGTCGCAACGCCCGCAACGCGCAACCCAGCCGCACCCATGACATATCAGGGTCGGTGCAAAGCCTCGCCGGTTTAAGAACAATAATACCTGTTCGTTTTTTGCCAGCGTAAGGCGCATCTCCGCAATAAGCGCTTCGGACAGTCCCTCCTGCATCCTTTTGTTCCTGATGTCCAACAACTGCAAGACCGGTGCAGTTGCATTTCCCGCTCTTTCCGGCAGATGCAGCAAGCGGTAACGCTTGTTATCGACATTATGCAGACTTTCCAGCGCGGGCGTCGCGGAACCCAACAATACCGGAATATTTAACAGCTTGCCGCGCACCACGGCGACATCGCGAGCGGAAAACCGAAAGCCCTCCTGCTGCTTGAACGAGGCATCATGCTCCTCATCGAGAATAATCAAGCCGGGATTTTTTAACGGCGTAAACAGGGCGGATCGGGTACCCAGTAAAATGGAACATTCACCGCGCTGCATTTTAAGCCAGGCACAAGCCCGCTGCCGGTCGGTTAATTTGGAATGTGAAATGGCAATGCTTACGGTAAATCGCTGCCTGAACCGCTCCTCAAGCTGAGGTGTCAGGGTAATTTCCGGCAACAACACCAAAACCTGCTGACCGCGTTCCAGCACAGCGCGAATAATTTGCATATACACTTCGGTTTTGCCGCTGCCGGTCACCCCCTCCAGTAAAAAAACGCCAAACTGCCCCAGACTGTCGCATACCGCAGTTATTGCCGCTTGCTGCTGCGGATTGCATTGCAGGGCGTTGTTCCTGATTATCGGGTCGCTACTCCCCTTTCGACAGTGCTCAGGACCGGCTTCGGCTGCGCTCAAGATAAAACTTGCCCCGAATTCAGATACCGCAAGCTGTAACAATTGCCTGTCTACCAGCTGCTTTACTGCAGTGCGCCAGTTTTCATTCCATGCGGACAGTTCCGCTTCGGACAAACTGCTTTTATGTGCCTGAAATTTTTCCAGTACGCTTTTTTGTTTGGGCGTCCGCTTTAACAGCTCGCTATCAATAGCTTTGCCCGAGTCAGTCAACGCATAGCGTTTTTCTGCTTGAATAACCGCTGATTTTCCCTGGCGTAGCGCCACCGGGAAAGCAGCGCTGAAAACTTCGCCCAACGGATGGTGATAATAACGGGCGGCCCAGTGCAGCAGCGCCAGATCTTTTGTTGAGAGTAGCGGTTTTTCGTCCAGTATCCGTTCGATGCGTTTTAATTTACCGATGTCTACATCGCTATGTTGAACGCACTCGACCAGAATGGCGATTTTTTTAGCTTTCCCAAAAGGCACTTCCAGGCGAATGCCCGGTTTGATATTGGCCAGCTCGAACTGTTCAGGGGCGAGATAATCAAATAATCGATAAACAGGAACCGCAACGGCAACCCTAAAAATCAACTCATTCCCGCTTTGCAACTTGACCATAATGTCTGCATTATTTTTGATGTTTTAAAGCTAAGTCACTATACGATTTAGACTATTTGAGTTACCCACAGAATCTGTGGATAACTCTGTGGAAAGATAGTTTTTAACACCTCTTACTAGCGGTTTTTATTAAAGTTTTCTTAATTTGAACACTTTTTATGCACCAGCTTGTTTTTCTTATTTTTCAACCGCTTATTATTTTTTATACTGTAAATATTAGCTATTTTGTAGCTTGCATTTTGATTTTACTTAACGCCGGCCCAATTTGGGGATTACTCCACAAATTTTAAATATACGTTGATCAGAAACAGGTGGTCTGTATTTACTTAGGCTTGATGAATTTAATCGTCATCCGGTCACTTTCGCCAATAGCCTGATATTTCTTTCTGTCTTTATCCTTAAGTTTTAAAGCAGGCGGTAAAGTCCAGACGCCTTCAGGATAATCCTTGGTATCATTCCTATTGGCATTGATTTCAGATTTATCCAAAAACTCAAAGCCCGCATTTCTGGCCAGCGCAATCACATAATCCTCGCTGACGTACCCGGATACAGCTTTGGTATCCTGCTGCTTTAACATTGAATTTCTATGTTCCACGACTCCTAAAATACCGCCCGGCTTTAATGCCTTGTACATGGCATTAAATACCGCTGCGGCCTGATCGCTTTTCATCCAGTTATGCACATTGCGAAATGTTAAAACCCTGTCAGCGGAGCCATCCGGCGCTATTTGAAAAACTTTGGGCGGCTGCAATACGCTTAACTCAACTTTGTCGTAAACTTTCGGCTGAGCTTTTACCTTTTTAGTAAACCCGTGCAGGTTCTTTTTAAAATAAGGCTCGTCGGCATCGGCTGAAAAATGCGCGGCATACAGTTTGCCGTGGTTTTTTAAATAAGGAGCCAGAATTTCCGTGTACCAGCCTTCGCCCGGCCAGACTTCGACGACCGTCATGTTGCGCTTAACGTCAAAAAATTCCAACGTTTGTTGCGGATGCCGATATTTATCCCGATTCTTATGCTCGGCAGAGCGCTGCTTTCCGTCGATGGCCTGATGTAAAGCACTTGGTTTTTCTGCAGCATACGACGATGAAAAACTGCTTGCCAGCAAAAGCGCCAATAAAATATTTTTCATATTATTTAGTCCAATGAGTATTTTTGTAGAGAGACTGTACGCGTCAATGACTGCGCTCCCCGTTAAGTTCCGTGTGGGCAATCAAGCCCGGCCCTACCGCGCTAAGAATCAAACCAGCACGTTTGATTCCGGCCCCGGTCTTTAGCTTCATACAAAGCCACATCTGCGCGATGCAGCACCGCTTCAGCATTAATATCCGCAGCCGATAACATAGTAGCGCCAATGCTGACGGTAATCTGCACCGGCCCTGCGTCATGATCGATAACGGTCGCCGCAACTTGCTCGCGCAAGCGTTCTGCCATTATCAGGGCATCATTCTTGTCAGCCCCGGACAATAAAATAGCAAACTCCTCGCCGCCCAGACGCGCAGATATATCAATGGCACGCGAAGTATTGCGCGCGATTTCGGCGAACGCCTTTAACACTATATCGCCAGTGGCATGGCCGTATGCGTCATTGACCCGTTTAAAAAAATCCAAATCCAACATTAACAACACCGCCGAATAATGAGGTAAACGCGCCACCTTGGCTCTTTCCAGCTCCAGTTGCTCCAAAAATACACGGCGGTTAAATAATCCGGTCAATGGATCGGTACTGGCAAGTCTTTGTAATTGCGCTTCCATCTCCTTGCGCTCGGTAATATCTTCTTTAATGCCAATAAAATGAGTAATTTCTCCAGCGCTGTTTTTTACCGGCGCAATGTTAAGTTCTTCGTGATACAAACTGCCGTTTTTGCGTTTATTGACCAATTCGCCGCGCCAATGCTGACCCACCAGAAGATTTGCCCACATATCCTGGTAAAAGCTTCCATTCTGCAAGCCTGACTTGACCAGTTCACTCGGCTTCCTGCCCACGGCTTCTTCCGGGCTATAACCGGTTAATCGACCGAAAGCGGAATTAGCCCATATAACAGTTGCATCTTTATCGGTAATAACAATACCATTTGCTGCCGCTTCTAATGCGGCTATCAGCAGATTGTTCCGCGTCTCCATTTCGGTTCGCAGCAATGCGTAACGAATCACCCGCGCCAAACCATCATAGCCAAAATCACCCTTGACCATGTAATCCACAGCCCCCGCCTCCAGTACAGTTAGCGCAAAATCGGTATCGCCGCGTCCGCTGAGCACTACAATAGGAATACCCATAGCCATATCTCGCGCACTGTGAACGGTCGCCAAGCCTTCTGAGTCGGGTAATGACAAGTCCAGCAGCATCACATCAAAAGCAGAAGCCGCCAAACATCGTTGTGCTTCAATGAGTGATTGAACCCAGACCACATCAAAATGCTCGCTCTGAGCACGTCTCAACTTCAATTTCACCAGATGCGCATCGCCGGCCTCGTCCTCTACCAGCAACACCCGAATTGCTTCGACTCGGTTCATGACTTGCTGCCTTGCGGCAACCGTACCAAGCTAAACCAATATTCGCCAATCTGCTTAATGGCTTCAATAAACTGCGGCATATCCACAGGCTTGGTAATAAAACTGGTCGCGCCGAGCTGATAAGAACAGGCCACGTCTTTTTCAACATCCGAAGTCGTCAGCACCACTACAGGAATGCCTTTATATCGTTCATCGGCCTTGATGGCGGTCAGAAACTCGCAGCCGTTCATCCGCGGCATGTTAAGGTCGAGGAAAATCAAATCAGGACGCGGCGCATTGATATATTTTTCCGTTTTGTTTAAAAAATCCAGTCCCTCGCGCCCGTCAACCACATGATGCAAGTGGGCCAGTACCTTGCCTTCTTTTAACGCCATTTTTACCAAATACGCATCCGAAGGTTCATCTTCCAACAGTAAAATCTCGACAAAGTGAGGGTTACCGGTTTCGCTCATCGTTAAATCTCTTGTTTAAGTTGGGTTACGACTGTATAGACAGATATTTGCTCCTGCTCACAGCCCTTATACATCCATGTAGATAAGGGCTGTGAGCAGGAGCAAAAGCTTTCCCCTTGTCCATGTGGGTTATGCATGAGCAATTGCCGGGCAATAGCGTAACCCGACATTTATCCAGGCAAATCAAATAAAACGGTGGTGCCGCCGCCCGGTGTTTCCTGTAACGTTACCGAACCGCCGCAACTTTCAATAATGCGCCGGACAATAGCCAAGCCGATGCCGGTAGAATTTTGATCCTCATGCACCTGCAAACGCTCAAATACCCCAAAAACGCGCACCCGGTATTCTGCCGGAATGCCGATGCCATTATCCGCAACGCGATAAATCACCCGTCCCGCTTTCAACTCACCACTGATCAGTATATGTGGCGTAAGCTCAGGATGACGATAGCTCAGGGCATTGTCCAGCAAAATACTGAAAATATCTTTCAGGCGGGGACGGTCGATATAAACCGAAGGAATGCCATTGTAATCGACCAGCGCACCCGTTTCACGCATTAGCGATGCCTTCTGCTTCAGCAGGTTGGCAATAACCTCCGAAACGGCAATCTTCCCGATCGTGCTGCGTGGCTGGTCAGCAGCAAGATACAATTGGATATCGCGCACCAGGGCGCTTTGCCGTGCTGCGCCTTGTTCAATAAAATGCAACGAGGCTGTAGCGTCCTCGTTTAGCTGTTCTGTTGGCATGTGTGATTGCAAGCGTTGCACAAAACTCACCAGACGCCGCGCCGGTTCCTGCAAATGGTGCGCGGCAATGTGAGTAAACTGTTGCAGTTCAGCATGGGCGCGCGCCAACTTATCCTCAATTTGCTTCCGTTCAGTGATGTCCACGCATGAACCGATATAGCCGAGAAAGGTTTCATTATCGGTGTAGCGGGGAACGCCGACATCCATCAGCCAGCGATATTCACCGTCATGGCGACGCAAACGGTATTCCATCGAAAAGCTTGCACGCAGGTCGAATGCCGTCACATAGGTGTCCAGACAGTGCTGATAATCATCGGGATGTACGCAGTCTGCCCAACCGCTGCCCTGTTCCTGCTCCAGAGTACGGCCGGTAAATTCCAGCCAAACTTTATTGAAGTAGTAACACAGCTTATCGGTACCCGACTGCCAGATCAGCACCGGCGCCGAATCCGCCAACAGCCGGAAACGTTGTTCACTCGCGCGCAGCTGCGTGGTCAGTTCATGAGCCATTTTAATGGCGTTGATAGTCATATTAAGGTAGGAGCGCAACAGTAAAAACAGCAGGAGACTACTCAGAACTCCCGCCCCCAGAATGATCCACATTTTGCTGTAATCGATACCGCCCTGCATACCGGCAATCTGCTCGAACTGCAATGTCCACACCGTGCCGTTAAAATCGGTCACTATCTCGACAATAGACAAGGGAGCGGCTGTTCCGGCATAAGATGGCTCTGCGCTGTTGTAGAGCAGCTTTTCCGCTTGCGCGGTGCGCCCGTCATAAACGCGCAGATGCACATGAGCCGCTGTAGCGTCTTCAGAATCAGGCATCAGTTTATTGAGCAAATCACCCATCCGAAACGGGCTGTACACCCAGCCCAATAATGCGGCGCGACGCTGTTCAACGGTATCGACAGGCCGGTTTTTTTGATAAACAGGCGTATACATCAAAGTGCCCGCCTGCTTTTCTTTAGCCGCTTCCTGTACCAGAGTCACCTTGCCCGACAGGCTGGCTTTATTTTCATCCCGTGCCTGTTCCATGGCCGCACGACGCACAGGTTCGGAATACATGTCATAACCAAAGGCGCGTAAGTTAAGCCCACTAAACGGTTCCAGAAAAATGATAGCGGTATAAGCGTCACGTTTACCTTCGGGACGCACCGTATAGTCAGGAAAACCTTCAGTGCGCAGCTGTGTCTGGTGTGCGGTCAATTGCTCAGCCGGAATCCGGGCTGAAAAACCCAAGCCTTGAATGCCGTTAAAATGTTCGTCATTGAGCAAACGCTGCGCGAAACGATGCCATTCCTGACGCGTCACAGTTTCTGATGCATCAAACATCGCGGCGGCACTTAACAATGTCTGCTTATGCGCGTCGAGCCTTGCCACTATTTTTAACCGGGCTTCATCGCAATGGAATGTAAACTGACGGTACTCATCCCGTTCTGTGTCGAGTTTCACCGAATAGGCGGCAAACCCCGTGCCAAGCAGCCCCATTATTAACGCTAACCGGGGCAACATGGATCGCAGATAACGTTTGGCAAATAGTTTCATTATTGTTTCTTGCGCTTGTTTCCAAGCTCCCGATTTGCGTTAAAGGAAACGCTGTAGGGCATGATTGACGGCATTTCCATTATTCCAAGTTAGCATTATTTAAAACAGGCAATTCAAACCAGAACATACAACCTTGTCCCTCGCCCGCCGATTCTACGCCAATGGTTCCGTTGTGATGTTCGACAATTTTACGGCACAAGGCCAAGCCGACGCCGGTGCCGTCAAAGCGGCTGCGCGCCTGTAATCGTGAGAAAACTTTAAACAGCCGATCCATTTGGCTCGGCTCGATACCGATACCGTGATCTCGCACTTCTACCCGAAATAATTCGCCGCTGACCCGTCCATGAACATCAACCTGCGGCGGCTGATTTTCTTCGTGATATTTAAGCGCATTGCCGATCAGGTTTTGCAGCAGCCGTGTTAATTCATCACGGCTGGCGAACAATTCGGGCCAAGCCCCGGTCGCTTTGATTTCGCCGCCGCAAGCATTGAGTTCAGGCCCCAGAAAAGCCAGCGCCTCATCTAAAGAGGCCTTGCTGCAAATCCGGGTTTTGGCTTCATATTTACGGCCTACCCGCGAATAATCCAGCAGCGATAAAATCATCGCATCCATGCGCTTTGCGCCGTTAGCCGCAAAATCGATAAACTGTTGCGTTTCTTCATTCAGTTGCCCGGTCAATGCGCTTTCAATCAGCGACAAATAACTGGTCACCATGCGTAGCGGCTGGCGCATATCGTGGGATATCGCATAGGCGAATTGCTCCAGATCGGCATTGGAGCGTTTCAGCTCGGACTCAGCTCGTTTGTATTCGGTGATGTCTTCAACCATTGCCATGACATAATCAAGTTCTCCGCCGGTTTTACGCACACCACGCACCACCAGTTTGGCAGGGATAATTTTGCCGGTGCGACTGATAAAGCGCTTTTCCAAGGCATAACCATTAATCTCATGAGCCAGCAACTTTTCAAATTGCTCAGTATCGGAGGCTAAATCTTCGGGATGCGTCAACTCCGCCCAGGTCATTTCATGTAAATCTTGTTCTGAATATTCGAGCATTCTGCACAGACATTCATTAATACGAACCCAGCCTTTTTCAAGTGAGGTAACCGCTAAACCCACAAGATCCAATTCGTAAAATGCCCGTAACTGTTCCTCGCTATTACGTTTTGCCAGCTCTGCCTGTTTGCGTTCGGTAATGTCATACAACACCACCAAATGCTCATCCTTAAAAGACTCTGAAATGAGCGCAGCACTCCCTAATACCGTTTTTAGTGCGCCGTCCTTGCTGCAAATGTTAAGCTCCATCGGCTGAAATGGCTGGTGTTCACGCTCGGATTGTCCAAGTTCGGCTTGCCACGTCTCGACCACCCATTGCCGATAATCGAGATCGGGATAGGCTTTCGGCCACCAGTCTGCCAACGTCGGAATATCATCCATGCTGTACCCAAAAGTTTGCACAAACGCCGGATTCAGGAACGTGATATTCAACTGGTCATTATTCATCGCCATTGGCACCGGAGAAGCCTCAATAATCGAACGGAACTTTACCTCGCTGGCTTTTAGCTCATCTTCCATGAGTTTGCGCTCGGTAATGTCTTGATGACTGACCACGACCCCGCGACGCGAACCCTGCAATGGCGAGACATTCATGTGAAACCACCGCTGCTGAGTGGGCGAGTGGCACGGATACTCCAGATGAAATGTTTCCTGATAGCCGGCCAGCACCGCTGCAATGCCGTCTTGCGCAGCATTTGCCTCATCGCCATAAGGTAGATCAAATGGATTTTCACAGGCGTCCAGATAATTAAATCCCAGAAAATTCTGGCTGGATTCCGATAAATGATTTTCTTTGGCAAACTGCCGCCATGCGTTGTTGACGGCAACAATAACCCCCTGCGCATCCAGCACTGCAATTTGCGAAGCCAGCGAGTTCAGTATGCTGATGTTAAAGGCGTCGCTGTCGCGCAGTTTTTCCTCCATCTGCTTGCGTTCGCTAATATCGGTATGCGTTCCAATCACCCGTAAAGGATTGCCTTCAGCATCGCGACTGACCACTATGCCGCGGTCGAGTATCCATTTCCAGCTGCCATCCTTGCAACTGACCCGATGTTCGCTGGTATAAACAGGAGTTTCGTCGTCGAAATGCGCCTGTACTACGGCAAGTGTGTCCGTTTTGTCATCAGGGTGAATACGTTTCTTCCATTCATCCAGACCGTTGCCGATCTCATCTTTAGTAAAACCCAGCATTTCTTTCCAGCGTCTGGAGAAAAATACTGTGCCTTCGGCTACATTCCAATCCCAAAGACCATCACCTGAGCCTTCGACAGCAAATTTCCAGCGAAATTCGCTTTCACGTAGCGCATTCTCCATCTGTTTGCGTTCGCTGATGTCGGTTGAGATGCCGCACAAGCCGTAAATGCTGCCGTCTTCGCGGCGTAGCGGCTGCTTAACGGAAAGATAGGTGTTGGCAACGGTGTTGATCTTGTCGATATTAATCTCCTCGGTCGCTATGCGCTGTCCCAGTTCGATGATATGACGATCATTTTCACGTAGTGTTGCTGCGGTACTCTCGTTAAAAAAATCACTATCCGTTTTACCGATGATGTCTTCCAATTCCTGACCGAACAGTTGCCGCACCGGCTTGTTGGCGTACTGATATTGATAATTGCAATCCTTGATGTAGATATAGGCTTCGACGCTATCCAGTATGGTATTCAGTCTGTTTTCGCTGTCCCGAAGCTTTGCCTCCATCTGTTTGCGCTCGGTAATATCGCGAATATAGGCGTTAAAAAAATAGCCGTCCTCGTGCCCCAGAGCATCGACAGCCAGTTCGACCGGAACTTCCGAAGCATCGGCGCGCAAACCGATAATCTCCAAACGTGCGCCGATAATAATATTTGATGTGCCCGTGACCATAAATCGTGATAAACCTTGCCGATGTCTTTCCCGATAAGCCGGCGGAATGATTAAATCGGCCAATTCGCATCCTATTGCCTGTTCGCTGGAGTAACCGAAGATATGTTCGGCTTGGGCATTCCAGCCTATTACCTTGCCGTTATGATCCATGCTGATAATCCCATCCAGCGCTGAGCCCAGCAATAACTGGGTACGTGCGCTATTTTTCTGTAACTCAGCAATGGCAACACGCAACGCTTCCTCTGCTGTTTTTCTTTGTTGTATCTCGGCTTGCAGTTGTGCGGTACTGGGCAAAGACAGGACGCGAAGAACAACCCATAGCGTCAACGCGGCAGCGGCGACCGAAAGGATAGCCGTAAAACCCTTAAGCAAGCCGTCCAACCAATATAAAGGGATCCAGACCGTGATAGCCGACAGTAAATGCGTAGTACCGCAGGCGACAATAAATCCGGCAAACAGGGCAACCAGTCGCGGATAGGGGAAATCTTTACGCTGCCGGATAAAGTAGAGCAAAATCGGCGGAATGGCATAGTAGGATAACGTGATCAGCAGATCTGAAACGACGTGCAGCCACAGTAATATCGGGCTCCATGACAGGCAATAGCCATGCGGAATAAGGTCTTTAATATCGAAAAGGTCAATCAGTGCTTGCATGTGTCAGGAGTAGGATGAGAGGTGGATTGTTAGCATGACTTAAAACTGCCAACGTCCTGTTTACTGCTATAAAATACGATATGTTGAGTTAATATCTTACCGCTCAGCCTGTTTATAATTCCAGATTTGCAGCAAACTTAAAGTTGCCAGCATTAAAAAGGCCAGCAATGTCCATGCAGGCATACTGAAACCCAGCAGTGTCCAATCCACCTTGGCGCAATCCCCGGTACCGCTGAGCATTAACTTGACCGTTTCTAACAATGGGAAGTTTTGCAACACATATTCCAGGCCGGGGCCGCATTCCGGCACCTTATCGGCAGGCAAATGCTGTATCCAGACATGCCGGGTTGAAATCGCCGCGCCGCACAAAGCCGTTACCGCGCCTGCGATGGCATAGGCCGTCACACCGGTCTGTCCGGGATTGTGGATAGCGGCGCTTAAAAAAACCAGACCGGTCAGCAAAATTGCAATGCGTTGGGAAATGCACAAGGGGCAAGGATCCAAGCCTTGAACAAATTGAAAATAAGCGCCCATCGACAACAAAAAAACACAACCGAGAAAGCCCAGAAAAAACCAGATTCTCGAATTAAATCTTACCAATTCCAACATGACCAACCGCCTTTTAAAAAGTTTATTTCTAGTTTTTCTCGTTCCCACGCCTACGTCACTGCCATTAAGTTAATGGGTGGACAGTCCCTTCTCCCTCTGGGAGAAGGTTAGGATGTAGGCGGGAATAAGCCCGCCCGGCGACGCGTTTCCGGCAATCGGAGTGCCGGAAACGCCAGTTCTTGCTATCGCTCGAACCGGCTTATTCCGGCCTACGTCGAGATGTGTATAACGACGAGCGCCTACGTGGGAACAAGGAAGGACGGAGGATAAAATTTGATGATCGAGTAGCCCTTCACCCTTCACCCTTCGCCTTTAGTTTATTTACAAGCCCTGTACATTCCATCCAGAACTAATGAATTCGGGCTGACCATACCTATAATCTTGCCATTTTCAATGACCGGCGCCCTGACCAGATTATAGTTGGCGAATAAGCGCGAGCAATAGCGGATGTCCATATCGGGATGCACCGAAATTACCGGTTTACTCATGACCTCATAAACATTGACCCGATCCGGTGCACGGTCTTTCGCCAATACATGGCGCGCGATGTCGCCGGAATTAATCATGCCGTATTCGTCGTCTTGATGACGTTTATTAACGATAAGCACTGAGGTTTTAAGCGCTTTCATCTTTTTCAGGGCATCTTCTACGGTAGCAATGCCGTCGATGGTGCCGAAATCGGCTTTCATCACATCTCTGACACGAATTACAATGCGTGGCGCAATCATATTTTGTCCTCAAGTTCGTGGGTTAATTGTTCAACCTGATGCATAACGCCGACGGCGTCTTCAACATCAATCTGAATGGCAATACCGGTACCGGGCTTGCTGTCGAATTGCGCGACCTTGGCAATGGCTTCCAGAATGTGGCGGCTAAGGTGTTCTTCGACCAGCAACATCAGCACATCGCGTTGAGTTTCCAGCGTCAGCCCGAAAAAAGTTTTCGATTGCTTCATGCCTTCGCCGCGCGCATTACTGACCACGGTTGCGCCCTTAGCACCGTTTTTACGCGCAGTCTCAAGCACCTGGTCGGTCTTGTCGTCTTCGACAAATGCGATAATTAATTTGAAATGCATGGTGTTCCTCAAGGTTTGGATGAAAGACTGCCTTTGCTAAGCCATTGTGCGATTTGCGCGTAGCCCAGGACAGCGATGATGGGAAATAGACTGGCAAAGGCGATCAAACCGAAGCCATCCAATAACGGGTTGCGACCGGGGACGGTAGAGGCCAATCCCAGGCCCAACGCAGTAACCAACGGCACAGTGACCGTTGAAGTCGTTACCCCACCCGAATCATAAGCCAAACCAATGATCTGTTTGGGGGCAAACAGGGTTTGAATCAGCACGACGATATACCCTGTGACGATAAAATAATAAAGCTCCGTTCCGGTCACAATCCGGTAAGCGCCCAGCGCAATGCCGAAAGCGACGCCGATGGAAACCGCGATGCGCAGTCCCAGCGCATGAATAGTACCTCCGGAAATCTGCTGGGCTTTCATTGCAACCGCCAGTAAAGACGGTTCGGCCAATGTGGTCGCAAAACCGATGCTGGCGGCAAACACATACACCCAACAATAGGCTCGCCAACTTACGTTTTGTGCGGCGGGATCAATACCCAGAAACTCCGGCGTAGTCAACTGGGCCGCCATCAGCTTCCCCAACGGGAACAGCGCCATTTCCAGGCCTTTCAGAAAAAATGCAATGCCGAGCAAAACGTAGATAAACCCGATCAGCATTTTTTTCGGATGCGCCAGGGGTTTGCGGATAACCAGCAACTGAAAGCCGATGATAATCGCAGCAATCGGCAAAATATCCCGGCAGGTAGCCAGCAGAACCAAACCAAATTGGCTGATCCAATCCATTATCTCAGCACCCCGTAGACCATGACGAAAACTATCGGCGTTAATGACGCAAAGGCAATCAGCCCGAAACCGTCAGTCATCGGATTACGCCCTTTAATGGCTGTCGCCAGACCGACGCCCAACGCAGTCACCAGCGGAACGGTAATCGTCGACGTGGTGACGCCGCCGGAATCGTAGGCGATGCCGATGATTTCAGGCGGTGCAAACGGCGTTATGGCAATCACTCCGCAATAGCCGCCGATAATCAGGTAGTACAAAGGCCAACCCCGGATAATCCGCAACACGCCGACCAAAATAGCAAAACCGACCGACAGCGCGACAGTGATGCGTAAACCCAACGCATAACTGTCTTTAGCGTCATCGCTGGGTTCGATAATACCGGCCTTACCGGCAATGTTCGCCGCTTCCTGGGCAACGGCAATCAGCGCGGGTTCCGCCACCGTAGTGCCAAAGCCCAGACAAAAGGCAAAGGTCAGCAGCCAGAACAAACTGCCTTTGCGAGCAAACGCATAAGCCATCGCCTCGCCAATCGGAAACAGGCTTTGTTCCAACCCCTGAACAAACAGGGTAAGACCGAGCACAACGAAAAGAGTGCCTGCGATTAGACCGCCGACATCGGGAATAGGCTGTCGGATAATAAAAACCTGGAATACCAGAACAACCGCGAGGATAGGCGCCAAGTCTAAAAAGCTACTGAACAGTTGTTTAATAAAAGGGTTGTTAAACATTCAATCTCTTTGTCTGGTTTTTTAAGGGTTTTGCCGCAAATCCGGCATCGCAACAATTAAGCAATCCGGCTAAAGTTTTCAGGCGCCTTGGAGTGCAAGCTCCGCTTGCAAAGCAGGCGTAGCCTGCACTCCGGCGACAGGAAAAACTGGAAACTTATACTCAGGCACTTATTTAATCATATTTTTCGGTAATCCAATCCTTACTGTATCCGGCATTCCGCAGTAAAGACAAAACCGATGCCCTGCTCAGTCTTGATCGGTACTTTTATACGGGTCACAGCCGCAATTTTCTGGCGCAATCGGGTCACCACCATATCGATACGATGGAAATCAAAGCCATCCAGATTCCCGCCAGTCAAGGCCAACGCCAGTTCACCCCGGCTCGCCGCCTGCCGTTCGCTCTTTAGCAGGCAGTCCATAAACGTAAACTCGCGGGTAGTTAAAGTGATTTGTGCGCCATCCGGAGTTTGCAGCATCCAATCGGCGCGAAACAAGACCCAGCTTGCCGCGTTGGCGCTGCTCGCTGTTACGGCAAGCTGTTGCCGAACGCGAGTAGCGGACTGGATATTGGCAACCAGTTCACGCATATCGACCGGTTTTACCAGATAGCGGCTCGCGCCTTGATTCAAGCCTTCCACACGGTCATCCACCGAACCGCGCCCGCTCAAAATAATAATTTCGATACCGCCAAATTTGCGCAAATGACGAGCCACTTGCAATCCGCTTTCCCCCGGCAGTCCGACATCCAGAATAACCACCTCCACGGGCGCCGCCAGCAGTTGCTTATAAAAGCCCTCCGCACTATCCGCGCCCCACACAGCATAACCGCTGGAAGCAAGATAGCCCATCATTGAAAGGCGTAAATCATCCTCATCCTCGACAATGGCGATTCGCGGCATTGTTATATTAACTTCATCACTCATATATCCACCGTCGTTGCGGCAATCTAAGAACAGCCGTGGTCCCTTTCCCCGGCCGGCTTTCCAGCTTAATGGAGCCGCCATGCAGCCGGGCAATTCGCCTGACCAGATACAACCCCAGCCCGGCGCCAACCACGCGGCCTACCTGAGTGCTGCGGAAAAATTTATTAAACACCAAATCCAGTTCATCCGTGGCAATCCCTATACCTTGATCGGACACGGCTAACCGTAAATCATTATCTTCGCCGATGTACGCCGACAGTACGATAGTGCTGCCCGCAGGTGAATATTTGAGCGCATTTTCAAACAGGTTATCCAGCAGCACCGACAGCAGTTGCGCGTCCGCGCATAGCCAGCGCTGTTTGATCACTTCGGGGGCCAATGAAAGATAGACTTGGTGAGTCGCAATCCGGGCATAATGATCGCACAGGGTTTGCAATCGTGCCGGTAAATCGACACGCGTCTCGGATAAAACCCATTGCCGGGTATTTAGCCGATCAAAAGTAAGATAATTATCGAAAAATTGCGCCAACCGATGAGCGCCGCGCAGAATACGCCCCAGAATATCTATGGATTCCTCATCTTTGGCGCGCAGCTCAAGTAATTGTGCCGCTGTCTTGATATTCGCAAGAGGCGTGCGCACCTCATGCGACACCATAGCCAGAAATTGGCGCTGCTCTTCCAGAGTGTGTTCCGCCAAGGTTTTGGCCTGCTGCAGTTCAATTGTGCGCTCCATAACCAAACCCTCAAGCACTTCCCGCTGCCGCTGTTCCATGAGTTCATGCGCGCGCCGCGCCCGGTTCAGCTGATCCGCCAGACCGTAGAGTATGAATACTGTGCTCAGCAGCAGCGCAAAGGGCACTCCGTAAAGACCTGGCCATCGAGGAAGCGGCGGCAACCAATTGATCGAAGCAAAATAATACATCGAGGTCACCTGCCAAGGCAGCGTATATATAGCATAGCCATAACCGCGGAGCGGCACCCCCTGCCGCGAAGCATAATAGCCCAGCACCGGGCTGCCGATAGCTATCGCAAGCCCGGCCAACTTCATCAGCAACACCAAAATTCTATAATAAGGGGTAAGTACCATCAATGCCGCCAGCAACAAAAACCAAGCGGTCAGCAGCACGACGAGACGATCCAGACGCGGCAGATAACGCGGCGTTTTCAGCAATATGCGGTGCAAAACCAACAGTAGAGCTGCACTGAGCGTCTCGAAAAAGCCGATCGAATGCAGTGCCCATTCCGGAGAATCCGGCCACAGCTCACGATAGGCCAAACCGCTGAAGCTCCAGAAAAACAGCGTATAGCATTGTGCCAACAGGCCAAATACAAGAAAGGCCGACTCGTGTGCGAACAAAGCCAATAGCAGCCCGAGCACTAACATCAGCAGCGTCATTCCGGAAATAAAATAGGTTACTTGCTGATCTTTTTGTTCCATCAGCATAAACTGTTCAGCTTTCCACAAGCCGGGCTTGATCATTATCGTCGTTTCACTGGTCACCCGTGCCAGCACCTCCCGCGTCGAATGCGGCGGCAAATCAAGCTCAAAGGTTTGGCTCAAGGTTGGAATTGCGCGTTTTGAAAACGGTTCCGCCATGCCGCCTCGGGTTTCCTGCCACCGTCCGTCTTTGGGCTCAAACAGGTCGACATGACGCAACCTCGCCGGCCCTATCGCCAGCCAGCGTGTAACAGTTTGATCTCCGGGATTTTCCAAGCGAATGCGCAGCCAAAACGCCGAGTCGGTAGACCCCAAGTTGACCGGCAACTCCGCATTGATAGGGTGAAACGGCAATTGCCCGGCTAAAACCTCATCAAGCCCCGCTCTGGCCGATACATCCTCGGCCAGCATCACCTGCTGCAACCGCGCCGAATCATCGCAAGCCGCAGCCGGCGCATAACTGAGGCCGGACAAAAGCCAGCAGCCGACCAGTAAGGCCTGTATCCAAAATGGATAGCTCCGCTGCTTTTTCATTTGCTCATATCTTTAGTCATCTTCATTGTTTTATCCGTCCCGTTAAGTCGAACAATTAGCCCATGTTGGCCGCATCCCGCCAACATGAAGATATACTCTAAATTAGCTGCCAAATCGGGTTCCGGCTCGGCTAAAGCCGCTTTTGCTTTGTCAAATTCCGACCTTTACGTAGACATACCTTACTTCAACCAATTATAACCCGCGCCCTCTGCTGAAATTCAAATTGGTCATGCGTGGTAACAAATTGTGACATTTTGTTAGTTTTTGTGAGCTTTCGGTATGCCTCGTTATTTGACATTTCCTATAAGTATTATGGAAAATGCGTAATTATATACGTACAACTACGTATATAATTATCGCTGATTCTCTTAACCTTAAGGGTCAATAACATGAAACACAGCCCGCGCTCCTGGTCAAAAGCACGCCAAAAATCGTCACGTTCCTTGCGCTTAGTCTTGGAACCACGCATGGTATTCGATGGTTCAGTCGCTAACGTCATTGACGCCCAGGCTGCCGCCGACCCCGCGCCTGATGCGAGTTCCGACGCATCGCTTCCGATTGAAGCGCAAGCCGCCGAATCACAGACCCTGCCGGAGACCTCGCCGGCCTTTTCATTGGCTGACGCCCAGACCGAGGCTTTACGGCTCATATCCGAATTCCTGCAACAGCCTGATGCACAGAATCAGCTTTTCACCTTGTTCGGCGGCCAACAAGACGTCGCTTCCCAGGAATGGCTCGATACCGCCCAATCCCTGTCCCAGGATATTGTGGATGGGCGCTACACGGTTCGCGTTGAAACAATCGGCAATGCGCAGATCGGCGGCATATTCGCAGCCTATAGCGGGCAAGGCCCGAGCGGCGAAGCTACGATCTTCATCAACCGGGATTGGCTGGATAGAAGCCCAAGCCGGGAAACTGTCAGCCGCGTCCTGATTGAAGAGCTTGGTCACAGCCTGGACCATGCGCTGAACGGAAGCCGCGATACTGCCGGCGACGAGGGCGAAGCTTTTGCCGCGTCGGTGCTGCATTCCGATCTGAGCGATGCCGACCGGGCCCGGATCGCCGCCGAAGACGATCGCTCGACTGTCTACCTGGATGGGCAAATCTATGAAGTTGAAGACGCCGCGCTCACCTTTTCAGCCGTCTATAAAGGCACGCCAAGCTCGTGGAGCCAAGAGGCCCAGCAAATCCAGAACGTAGCCACCGTTAGCGGCAGCAATTTCAAGTTTACCTCCCTCGACCCGAACGCTCCGTATTTTTCCGGTAATAACGTTTCAGGAACATTGACTTATACCGACAACTTGGGGGCAAGCCAATCCGTTGACGGGGTGGTCAGCCGTTTGTTCAAGACCGGCAACACTGTCGAAGGCTTGTTCTTCTATGCCTGGGGCAATACGACAACGATTGGCGACGGCGCTACCGATGCCGCTGAAACTTCATACATACTCTGTATCGATCCGAGCAAATTCACCGACGGACATTCTTATTACAGCACCAGTAGCGACCCGGTCGATACCAAGATGAACGCCCTCATCGTTCCGAACAGCGCGCCGGTGGCAAACAACGATATTGCGACAGTAAGCGAAGATAGTTCAATCACCGGCAATGTGCTAACCAATGACTCGGATGTAAACCTCGATAGCTTGGCCGTCAGCGCATTTACGATCGCCGGATCGGCAGGCCCTTTCGTTACAGGGACTCCTTACGCTATTTCCGGCGTTGGCAGCCTGACCCTGAACAGCAACGGCAGTTATACCTTCACCCCTGCCGCCAACTATGCCGGCCCGGTTCCTTTGATAACCTATACCGTCTCCGACGGCAGCGCAACGAGCACCGCCACGCTGTCCATCAGTATCACGCCGGTCAACGATGCGCCGACCGGCACGGACGATTCGGTAACTACAACTAAAGATACTCCGGTTATTCTGGGCATCTCCGATTTCGGCAGCTACAGTGATGTAGAAAGCTCACCGCTGGCTAAAATTCAAATCACAACCTTAGAAACCAAAGGAGCGCTACAATACTACAACGGCTCGAGCTGGGTAGATGTGCCTTTGAACCAGGAAATCACCGCCGCCGATATCAACGCCGGCAAGCTTCGTTATACGCCGGCTTCGGGCGAAAGCGGCGCTTCTTATACCACTATCGGCTTCAAGGTCAGCGATGGCAGCGCATACAGCGCCGGCGCCTACACCCTGACAGTCAACGTCAATGCAGGCAACGCAGCGCCGGTCGCCAATGCCGATACCGCGCCGGATGCCGTGGAAGCCGGCTATAACATCACCGGCACCAATCCCGCTGGCAATGTGCTGAGCAATGACAGCGACGCCGATACCGCCATCACGGCAGGAACCACCCATAAAGTTACCTTGGCGGGCAATGCCGGCGCCAACACCTCCGGAGCAGTCGCCAGCGGCACAACCTCGAGCTCCTCGCCTGCCGGCATCGCCGGACTGTACGGTACGCTGAAAATCGGCGCCGACGGCAGTTATATCTACGAAGTCGACAACAACAACGCGACGGTTCAGGCGCTACGCACCACGGCAAACACGCTGACCGAAACGTTCACCTACACGATGGCCGACGCTTCCGGCGCAACCGCAAGCAGTACGCTGACCGTGGTCATCAAAGGTTCGAACGATGCCCCGGTCGCTGTGAACGATTACGATACGCTTCAGGAAACAGCGCTGAGCGGAGGCAATTACGGCTCCACCTCCGGCAATGTATTGCCGAACGATACCGACGTGGACGCCGGCGATAGCAAAACGGTCAGCGGTTCTTACGCAATAGCTACCGGATCATCGAACGGTAGTGTGACTGTTACCTTCACAGGAAACGGCCTTGCATCCGTTAGCACTGGCGATTATGTCTATATAGATGGGGCCACGCCTCAAATACTAACTGTCAATGGTATAGCTATAACGGCTACAAAGACTGCTAGCGGTATCACTCTATCCAATCAAAGCGCTTTAACACAAAACGATCAAGGTGTAACACTGGTCTCAGGAAGTATATTGGGCTTCAGCGGCAATAATCCACCTTCCGGAGGCTATAAAACAGCAACAATCAATAGTACGGAAGCACCGTCATCAACAACCATCGGCGTCAGCAACATCACAAACACCATCAGCATCGGCATGTCCGTCACCAACGGCACCGATACCAGAACAGTGACCGGCGTAACTTACGACGGCAGCGGCAATATTACCCAGATCACCGTCAATACCGCGGTTGCCTGGAGCGCCGCCAACCTGACCTTCAGCGCGCCGGCTTCAACAACCCTGACCGGGCGTTACGGCACGCTGACGTTGAGTTCCACCGGTTCGTACACTTACAACTTGACCAGCAACGCACTGAATGACGGCCAATCCTTCACCGAGCAGTTCAGTTACCGGCTGAGCGATACCGGAGGCGCTACAGACGACGCTGTCCTTTATATTACGGTCAGCGGTACGACCACCACGACATTGGCGGATGACAGCGTTACCGTCGCCGAAGATAGCGGCACCTACATCATCGGGGCGTCCAATCTTCTGACCAACGATACCAATGCAACATCCATCACCGGCTTTTCCTGGAATGGGCAAACGGCAACGGCCGGCAACAGCATCACTGTCTCCGGTATTGGCGTATTAACAGTTAACTCGAACGGGACATTCAGTTTTAATCCTGAGGACAACTATACAGGCACAGTCCCTTCAGTCACCTATACAGCCACCGACGGCACTTATGCGGCATCGGCCACGCTATCCATTAGCATCACTCCTGCCAACGACGCCCCAACAGCAACTGACGACACGGTCACTACGCTGGAAGATACGACCGTTATTCTTGCATTGTCGGATTTCGGCGCCTACAGCGACATTGAAAATACGGCGCTGGCGACGATCAAAATCACCACGCTGGAAACCAGCGGATCACTTGAATATAACAACGGCACCAGCTGGGTTCCGGTCACGCAGGACCAGGAAATCTCCGTTGCCGACATCAGCGCCGGCAAGCTTCGCTTTGTTCCGGCTGCCGATGCTAACGGCAGCCCTTACACCACCGTGGGCTTCAAGGTCAGCGACGGCACGGACTACAGTACCGGCGCCTACACGCTGACCCTCAATGTTACGCCAGTCAACGATGCGCCGATTAACACCGTACCTGGAGCACAAACGCTCTCCGATTACCAAACCCTGACATTCACCAGCGGCCTGTCCGTCGCGGATATTGATGACGCCAGCCTGACAGTCAATCTTTCGGTTGCCAACGGTACTCTGAGTACCACGCTCGACAACCAGAATGGCACGGGCGGGAAAAGCGGCGGCGGTACGGCAGGCAGTCCGCTTGTTTTGACCGGCACCAAGGCCGAAATCAACGCCATGCTTGCGTCGCTGGTGTACACGCCGGACGGTGGTTTTTCCGGCGCCGACACACTGCGCATGGTAACAACCGATGCCGGCGGACTAAGCGATACCGATTACGTAGCGATCACGGTCAATGCAGACAACCGGGCGCTGACAGTGTCCAGCCCAACCGTCAACGAAGCCTCGCCTTACGCGGTTTTCAGCGTGAGCGGCGCCACCGGGCAAAAAGTGTTTTTAGCGCTTGATATAACAGGCACCGGCACTGGCTATGCGGTCAGCGGCAGCGACTTCTTGCCAAGCCTGGAATATTTCAACGGCACAAGCTGGACGGCTTACACCGGCGCGCCGGTCGCCATTCCTGTCGGCGGCACGGTATTGCTGGTACGCACCCCGATCCTGCAAGATACCGTGAACGAAGGTTCCGAAACGTTTAAATTAACCGCCGCCAATACCGCCGGAGTTGCCAATGCGACCGGCGGAATCGCTACAATTCGCGATGATGGCCAAGGGGATATCTATCCCGACAATACCACAGGCGCTACCGACAATGGCGCCACCAAGGATGACGACCGGCCTCTAGCCGTCAACAACATCACCGTCAATGAAGCTTCGGCTTATGCGGTGTTTGAGGTGACCGGTGTAGCGGGGCAAAAGGTTGCATCCCTGGCCTTGGTTGATGGCACGGCTCAGGGCGGTTCCGATTATGGAACCTCATTCGAATATTTCAATAGTGGTACTGGTACCTGGACAGCCTATTCGCCCTCGATCACACTGGACGGCACCGGCAAACTCTTGGTGCGCACCACCATTAACAATGACACAGTAACACCGGTTTACGAGGGCGCCGAAACATTCGGCCTGGTGGCAACTAATGTCGGTGGCCGCAGCTTCTCTGGAACAGCGGTTATTCTCGATGATGGAACAGGTGATATTTATCCAAATAACACGACCGGCACCAAAGATCCCAGCCCAACAGGCCTGGACTACGACTCAGCGGTATCGGTTACCGCATTCGGCCCGGTCAATGAAGGCTCGACCTTCGCGATGTTCACAGTGACCGGAACGGCCGGCGTGCCGCTGGAGCTGTCGTTGAATAACCGCAGCACAGCATTGGAGCTCGATAGCACTCAGAGCAATTACGCAAAAATCGAATATTCGGATGACGGTTCAAACTGGACGGTTTATACATGGGATGGTACAGAGGGTAACAAACCGACAGCTCCCGGCAGCCCGGGTAACGGCACGTTCTATGTCCGCGTCACCATTGCCAGCGAGACCGACACAATCCATGAAGGAGCTGAAACTTTTGACTTAATCGCTACCACGATCGCGACAGGTACAACCTTAACCCAATCCGCATACGCGACAAGCACCATCATAGACAACGGCACCGGAAGCAAATACGACGGCACCATTACCTCAGGTACGCCTACCAGCAACAACAGTAGCTTGGACAACGATACCCCGACGCTCACGGTTTCCAGCCCGACAGTATCTGAAGGCGACGGCTACGCGGTCTTTACTGTCAGCATCGATCATGCCTCAACCACAAATATCAGCTTCACGCCCAGCCTTAGTAATGTTACGGCCACACTTGCTACCGACACGGCCGCAGCCAATACATTGGAAGTCTCCACCAACGGCGGCACCTCATGGAGCACTGTTAGCGGCGCGGTAACCATTGCCGCAGGCCAGACCTCGGTGCAACTACGCTTAGCGATCACAGACGACACGGCTATAGAGAGTTCGGAGACTTTTACTCTGTCTACAGGAACGGTCACCGGCACTCTTACCAGCAGCACGGCAGTTATCGGCACCGCCACTATTACAGATAATGATTCACCCTCGAATCATACTCCTGTAGCGCAGAACGACACCGGCAGCACCGCCGAAGACACCACCTTGACGGTCAGCGCCGCCAATGGCCTGATCACCAGTACTTTGGTATCCGGCGGCATCGACAGCGATGCCGACGTCGGCGATAGCTTGAGCATCACCCAATTCACCGTGGCCGGAGACGCCACCGTTTATACCGCCGGGCAAACCGCCACCATTGCCGGTAAAGGCAGCCTGACCATCAACAGCAACGGCAGCTATGTGTTCACCCCGGCGGCTAATTACAACGGCAGCGTTCCGGTCGCCACTTACACGCTCAGCGACGGCACCGCCACCACCACGGCGACTTTGACACTGACGGTCACCGCCGTCAACGATGTGCCGTTAGCCAAGAATAACAACTACACCGCGACCGAAGACACCTTGCTGACCGGCAAGAACATCATCACCGATAATGACGCCACGGCAGGCGCCGACAGCGATGTCGAGACCGCCACCGCGTCCCTGACCATCGCCAAAGTCGGCGGCACCGCCTGGGCCAGCCTGACCGGCGGCACCGACGCCGATCACTTGGCGGTCGACGGCTGGAAGCAAGTCAGCCTGACCAACGGCACCCTGTTCATCAAGCAGGACGGCAGCACCGAGTACAATCCTGCGCTGAACAGCACCACCGGCGACAGCTTCACTTACACGGTAAGCGACGGCACCGGCGAGTCTGCCAGCGCCGCTACGGTGACGTTGAACGTGACGGCGGTCAACGATGCACCGACCAGCAGCGACGACAGCGTCACCACTAACGAAGACACCGCCAAACTGCTGGCCCTGACCGATTTCGGCAGTTACAGCGACACCGAAAACACCGCCATTGCGTCGGTCAAAATCACCACGCTGGAAAGCGACGGCAGCCTGGAATATTACAACGGCACCGACTGGATTGCGGTGACCCTGAACCAGGAAATCAGCGCCGCCGACATCGCCGCCAATAAACTGCGCTTCGTGCCGGATGCCAACGAGAACGGCAGC